>NZ_JBMDJR010000011.1:0-194705 GCF_057809295.1 Pseudomonas sp. FG35
GCGCATCCTGCTCGGCGACCAACCGACCTTGCGCGTCATAGGCCTTGAGCTGCTCGCCACCGTCCGCCGACACCTGACGCACCAGCCGCGCCGTGTCGTCGTGGACATAAACCTCTTCGCGACCGTCGACGTACTGCACGGTGACACGGCCGGCGTCATCCCAGACGTAGCGCGTGTCCATCTGCGAAAACGAGGCCCAGTGCCGCACGCAACGCGCGGCCTTGCCGCCACGCTCCCACGCCCAGAAGAAACTCGCGCCGCCCGTTAACTGCCGTTGCAGGATGACGTGCTGGTCGTCGTAGTCGTAACGCTCGCTCTCGCCGACGGCGTTGGTCGCCTCGATCAATCGATGACGGGCATCGAAGCGGTAGCTGACCAGCGTCTGCTCGGTGCGCCAGGCAGACTCCCGAAAAACCTGATAGTCGACCGCGACCAGATGCGCCCGCTCATAGCGCAGCAACAGGGAACGACCGGCCCCGTTGTCGAGGCGCTCAACGCGATCCAGACGATCCCGCGTAATACGCAACCGGTTGCCATAGGCATCGCTGACCGCCGTCAGACGCCCAGCCCGAAAGTGATAAAACCGCGCCGTCTCACCCGCCAGCGCAACGATCAACTCCTCCGGCTCATCCCCCAGAAAGATCGCCGCCCGCGACAAGCTGTTGTGAATCGCCGGCCTCTCGATACTCGGCAACGGAAACGGCGTGCGCCGGTTCTCATGGTCAACCCAGACCACCGAAGCGCCCTCGACCTCCAGCCGATGCGCCAGCGAGTGACTCCAGCCAAACCCCAGCCCGACATCGATCTCGACCGCACTGGTGCGATACAAGCGGCTGAACTCGAACGGCAGCAGCCCGTCGAGCACGCCATCGGTGAGGGTCAGCAATTCCTCACCGGTGACCATCGACACCGGACACCCGTTGGTGCAGGTCCGCGGCGCACAATCGGCGCTGTCACCGTTGGGATTTTTCGCCTGATCCGAAGCCTCATCGCGAGGCTCATGCCGTTCCATTCGCGTCATGCCGTGGGACTTGTCACGGGCAATGGCCGCCGGATTGGGTACCGTCAGCACCAGCGCATCCCCCGTGCGAACTTCAAGCGGAATAGCCGGTGTCGGCCGCAACGGTGCCGGACCTGCATTGACCATCAGCGGTTTCAACGCGCTCGCATGCCGGGTCAGATCAGGCGCGGAGGTCAGCTCCGCCAGCCGCAACGCCGATGCCGCAAGCCATGCCCGCGCACGGGGTGACTTGATCTTGCCCAATACCTTGGTGCTCAACCGCAGCGGCACACCCATGCCACCCGACACGCACATCAGCAGAAAACTGACCAGCAATTCGGCCCGAACCTCAGCCACCACCTCGGCCAGACACTGCGGCGGCAACATCTTCAGCCAACTGGTAAAGGCCGCCAGATAAATGAACAGCAACGGCTCATCGCCGAGCATCAGCAGGCCATTGGCGATGGCCTCGGAGGACGCTTCAAGCAAGGCATCCAGTTCAGCGCTGGAGAGGTACTGCAGAAGCTTTTCGCTGTTGGCCTGCAAATCGGCGAGCAACGCGAACAGTTGCTTTACGTCATCCCAGACACCATTCAGGGCAGTTTCAAAACCGTGCCAGTCAGCCCGTTGCAACTGCCTGTAACGCTCGGTGAAACCGGCGCTGGAAAACTCTGTCCACTGCGGTTGAAACCCTTCCCATTCCTCACGCAGCCAGCCTTCCAGAACATCAAGAAGACCCTGATACGAGGCATACAACGTCTGGACATGCGCGGTAGAAACATCGGGAAAGAAGGTGATGCGATAACGCTGGCCCCGGTCGCAATCGTCGACCTTGAGAATGCCGCTGGGGCCGATGGTGTAATGCAGCGGTTCGCCGAAACCCAAAACACCGTCGACATCGGAAATGACCGGTTCAAGAATCACCGGCGTATCACCGATCGGCACAAACCTCGCGGCTTCGAACATGTGCACCAGCGTCAGGGAGCCGCTGGCGGAACACATGGCGACAGAGGAACTGATGGGCTTGCGGCTGGCAACCGGTGCACTGAGCCGGACATCGTTGCCGACCTGGAACACCTGTTCGACATCCAACGCGGTGCCCGTCCAGAACTGCTCGGCCCAGGCGTCATAGTTGTTGAGGCAGAGGCGAAACTCCTGAAACAGTTTTTCGACGTCGGGCTGATCAGGGTTCAGCGCAGCGACCACCAGCAAACCAATGCTGTTGTTCAGTTTCAGGAGTTGGTCGGATGGAAGCATTCGCAGTCACTCGCGCGCATCAGGGGAATGGCGCGAAACTTTGCGGGGGATCAAACAGGAAAGAAGTCAGCCGAGTAGGTGATGTCTGTAGGGCGATTCTCTAAATGTGCAGGAGGGCGTTCGGCGGACAACCGACATTGTCCGTTGCTCAACCTCGGCCGCGCTCGTTATGCTGCTGAACCCTTTAATCAGATCCGAGCGGCGGCGCTATCCACGCCGCCCGGGATGTCTTTGATAACGGATCCGATGATGAATGCACCGCTGAAGGCGTTCGGCCCGATCAAGGCCGTGATTTTCGATATGGACGGTTTGCTGCTGGACACCGAGGGCATTTACACCGAGGTCACCTCGCTGATTGCCGAGCGTTACGGGCGCACCTTCGACTGGAGCATCAAGCAGAACATCATCGGCCGTGGCGCCGGCGATCTGGCGCGTTATGTGGTTGAAGCGCTGGACCTGCCGATCACCGCCGAAGAGTTTCTGGTGATCCGCGAGCCGCTGATGCGCGAGCGTTTTCCCACCGCGCAAGCGATGCCGGGCGCCGAGGAACTGATCCGCCACCTCAAGGCGCACAACATTCCGATTGCCGTCGGCACCAGTTCGTCGCGTCAGTCGTTCGGTCAGAAAACCACGTTGCACCGCGACTGGTTCGCGTTGTTCGACTTCATCGTCACCGCTGACGACCCGGAAGTCGGCGCGGCCAAACCGGCGCCTGACATCTTCCTCACCGCCGCGCGCCGCCTGGGTGTAGCGCCGGAAGATTGCCTGGTGTTCGAAGATTCGCCATTCGGCGTGACGGCGGCGAAAGCGGCCGGTATGACTGCCATCGCCATTCCCGATGCCGCCATGGCCGATGAAAAATACGCACACGCCGACGGGATTCTTCGTACGTTGAAGGCGTTTACGCCGAGTGCATGCGGATTGCCGGCGCTCGACTGGGCCTGATCAAATCCCGAACAAAAAAACGCCGCCCCTCTGTCAAAGGAGGGGCGGCGTTTTTCGTTATCGACTATCTGATCAATCAGGCGCCGAAACCACCGTCGATGGTCAGGCTGGCCCCGGTGATATAACCGGCCTCCGGGCTTGCGAGGTAGGCGACGAAGCTGGCGATTTCCTCGGCCGTGCCATAACGACCGACGGCCATCAGCGGAATCAGGCTGTCGGCGAACTCGCCGTGGGCCGGGTTCATGTCTGTATCGACCGGGCCGGGCTGCACGTTGTTGATGGTGATGCCCCGTGGGCCGAGGTCGCGGGCCAGGCCTTTGGTCAGGCCGACCAGTGCGGATTTGCTCATCGCATACACGCCGCCACCGGCGAAGGGCATGCGGTCGGCGTTGGTGCTGCCGATGTTGATGATGCGCGAGCCTTCGCCCATGTGTTTGGCGGCTTCCTGGCTGGCGATGAACACGCTGCGCACGTTGATTGCCAGGGTCTGGTCGAAGTCTTCCAGTTTGAAGTCTTCCAGCGGCGCGACGGCCAGCACGCCGGCGTTGTTGACCAGAATGTCGAGGCGGCCAAAGGTTTCGACAGTGGCGTTCACCGCGTTGCGGATGGCGTTGGCGTCGGCGCTGTCAGCCTTGATTGCCAGAGCTTTGCCGCCGGTAGCGGTGATGCTGTTTTGCAGTTCCTCAGCCTTGGCGGCCGAGCTGACGTAGGTAAAGGCAACCGCGGCGCCTTCAGCGGCCAGGCGTTTGACGATGGCGGCACCGATGCCGCGAGAGCCGCCTTGAATCAGAGCGACTTTACCGCTGAGGTGTTGAGTGGTCATGTTCGATCTCCAGAAGTTTCAAGGCAGGCTGCCTTGGTGTGGTGTCGAGTATCTGCCCCTCGCCAATAGGCGGGTAGACCGTGGTTGCTATAGTCTGTGTAAACCAAAAGTTTAGAGTGGCGGCCATGGAAACCTTCAGCAGTATCGAATGCTTCGTGCGCAGCGCCGAAGTCGGCAGCTTTGCCGAGGCCGCGCGACGACTGAGCCTGACACCGGCCGCCGTGGGCAAAAGCGTGGCGAAACTGGAAGCGCGCCTCGGCGTGAGGCTGTTCCAGCGTAGCACCCGTCGCTTGACCCTGACGGAAGCGGGGCAATTGTTTCTGAGTGAGGTCAGCGGCAGCCTGACCACCATCCAGAACGCGGTGAACAATCTGGCCAGTGCCGGCGGTCAACCGGCGGGCACGCTGAAAGTCAGCATGGGTACGGTGTTCGGCCGTTTGTACATCGTGCCGTTGCTGGGGGAATTCCTGAAAAGATTTCCGGCGATCAACCCGGACTGGCACTTCGATAACCGCCAGGTCGATCTGATCGGCCAGGGTTTCGATGCGGCGATTGGTGGAGGCTTCGAACTGCCCCAAGGCGTGGTAGCGCGCAGGCTCACACCGGCGCATCGGGTGTTGGTGGCTTCTGCGGATTATCTGGATCGATACGCGCCGATCAGCGAGCCGGACGACCTCAAGCTGCACGACGGCATCCTGATCCGCTCACCGCAGACCGGTCGCGTGCGCTCCTGGCAGTTGACCCATCGCACCCGGCAACACAGCCCGCTGACCCTCAAGGCACGAATGACCATGAGTGATTCCGAAGCCGCCTGCGCCACGGCGGCGCAGGGGTTGGGGATTGCGTTGGTGAGCATGCCGTTTGCCGTCGGTTACCTTGAGGTGGGGACCTTGCAGCGGGTCCTGCCGGACTGGTACGTCGACGACGGCAACATCTCCATTTATTACGCCGAACACAAACTGCTGCCGGGCAAGACCCGGGCGTTCGTCGATTTTGTCATCGAGCAGTTTTCAACCCTGGGCCTCGCCGAACGGTTCAACGCGCAAAACGTGCTGGCCAGCCAATGATGGTTTTCGGCCGTGGCGTCGCATAGGTGCGCACCTTGGAGGTCGACAGGCCGAGGCGCACCAGCGATTCGGCAATGGTCACGGCCGCAGTGACGCCATCCACCACCGGCACGCCGGTGCGCTGGCGAATCTTCTCGTCGAGCCCGGCCATGCCGCCGCAACCGAGGCAGATCACTTCGGCTTTATCCTGAGTCACCGCCAGTTCCGCCTGATGCACGATCGCTTCCAGCGCCCGTTGCGGCTCGTGTTCCAGCTCCAGCACCGCCAGGCCACTGGCGCGCACCGAGGCGCAGCGATCCCACAGGCCGGACAGTTTCAGCCGATCCTCGATCAACGGCACGGTGCGATCCAACGTGGTAACCACCGAATAGGCGTGGCCGAGAAACATCGCGGTGCTGGCGGCCGCGTCGGTGATGTCCACCACCGGCACGTTAAGCAATTCCTGCAAACCTTCGCGACCGTGTTCGCCGTAGCCGGCCTGAATCACCGCGTCGAACGGCTGGTCGTAGGACATCACCCGGTCCATCACGGCGATGGCGGCCAGGTAACTTTCGAAATTGCCTTCGACTGAATCGGCGCCGAAGTACGGCGTCAGGCCGACAATCTCGGTGCCGGGGGAAGCGACAGCCTGCGCCGAGCGGGCGATGGCCTGGGTGATGGATTCGGTGGTGTTGACGTTGACCACGAGAATGCGCATGGGAAGTCCTTATTACGGTTGGTTCTGCGGCCCCGCGAAGGGCCGCCAAAAGATTCAGTGGCTGAGGTTGTCGACGGCGATGGCTTCACCGTCGACGTCGGCGTAGTGCGGCTGGCGTTTGGCGATGATCAGGTAGAGCATTCCGGCAATGCCGGCACCAATCAGCCAGGAGAAGGGCGAAACGCTGTGGAAGCCCGGCACCAGTGCCAGGACGATCGCGATCAGCGCGGCCGGAATGAACGCCGCCACCGCCCGCAGGTTGACCCCTCGGCTGTAGTAATACGCACCGTCAGGATGTTCGCTGTACAACTGCGGCACGTGGATCCTGCCTTTGCGGATCAGCCAGTAGTCGACCATGATCACGCCATACAACGGGCCGAGCAGGGCGCCGAGGCCGGACAGGAAATACACGATCACCAGCGGACTGTTGTAGAGATTCCACGGCAGGATCAGCACGGCAATCGTTGCGCTGATCAGCCCGGCGCGGCGGAAGGTCAGGTATTTCGGCGCCAGATTGCTGAGCACGAAGGCCGGGGCGACGAAGTTGGCCATGATGTTCACCGCCACGGTGACGATCAGGAACGCCAGGCAACCGAGTACCAGAAAGAACGTGTTGGGAATCGACGCAATGATTTCGGTCGGGCTTTCGATGATCCGGCCGTTGATCTGAAATTGCGCACCGCACAGCAGGACGGTGATCCCGGCGAACACCAGAATATTGACCGGCAGGCCCCAGAAGTTTCCGATCTTGATCGTCTTGCGGCATGGCGAAGAGCGGGCGAAGTCGCAGAAATTGAGGATCAGCGTGCCGTAGATCGCCAGCCACAAGGCGCCGCCGGCGAAGATGTTGCGCCACATCTCGGCGCCGGTCAGTGGTTCGCGGATTGACCAGGCGATGGTCGCGTTGGCCTGGGTGTACATCCACGCGGCGAGGCAGGCGACGGTCAGCAGAATCACCGGCCCGGCGAAGGCTTCGTAGCGGCGGACCATTTCCATGCCGTAGGCGAGGATCGCCAGCTGCACGAACCAGATCGCCACGAAACACACCCAGCCCAGGCTCGACAGGCCGAGGATCGAGTTGTGGTCGTAGTCGGCGAAACCGGGATGGATTGCCGTGAGCAACACGCGAAACACCACCGACGCCAGGTACGTCTGAATCCCGAACCAGGCGATGGCGATCACCGCCCGGATCAATGCAGGAATCTGTGCCCCGTGAATGCCGAAACTGATCCGGCTGATCACCGGAAACGGCACCCCGGTTTTCTGCCCCATGTAGCCGGACAGGTTCATGAAGAAGTACACCAGCGCCGCGCCGATCCCCAGCGACAGCAGAATCTGCCAGCCGCCCAGGCCCAAGGCGTACAGACCGATGGCAAACGAGTAGTTGGCGATGTTGTGCACATCGTTGGTCCACAGGGCAAAGATGCTGTATTTGCCCCAGCGCCGTCCTTCGACCTTGGTCGGCGCGAGGTCGCTGTTGTGCAGACGCGGGCTCAGTTGCAGCGGTTCGGCGATGCCATCACCGGGCACGCTGTGGTCGAGGGGTGAAGAGGCGGGCAGATTCAGCGCGATGTTGTTATTGGAGAGACTCGTACGCATTCCGGCAGGCTCCTGATGTTCGGGCCGCGATGACTGTGCATGAGCGTTCGGGCTCGGCAGATCTTCTCGCGGCGGTGAAAACATCACTGGTTACGGGGCATCTGCAGCCTGTACGGGATAGGGCGCTTCAGGCTTGCGGATCGAAAGTGTGGGTTCATGTTTTGCGGTTTTGTATACAAAACATGTATGCACTAAAGCCAGATCTGTGCCAGTCGGCGATCTATGAAAACCATCGCTGATTTCGAAAAGTTATTGAGGCGAGCCAAGTCGTTGAAATACGAGCGATATAAATTGACCGTTCGAACAGGTATTTATTTTTCGGGAGGGATTTTGGCGAGTGCGAGGAGGGAGTGTTTTTGGAGCTTGATGTAACTTTTCAGGGCGCAGAAACGAAAAGTGCACACATAAATGGCACCGATGGTGACATTCGTGTGTACACATTTTTCAAAACGGGTGGTGAACACTGTGGGAGCTGACTTGCTCCCAAAGGGCAACAGGGATGCTTATGCCTTGCTGATGATGTTCCCGGCATGCAACCCGCATTCTTTTTGGGTCGCTTCTTCCCACCACCAGCGACCTTCACGTTCGTGCTGGTTCGGCAGGACAGGACGAGTGCACGGTTCGCAGCCGATGCTGATAAAGCCGCGCTCGTGCAGGCTGTTGTACGGCAGCTCCAGCATGCGGATGTAGCCCCAGATTTCCTCGCTGGTCATCTGTGCCAGCGGGTTGAACTTGTACAGGGTGCGCTCCGGGGTGGAGAACGCTGTATCGATTTCCATCACCGCCACAGCGCTGCGGGTGCCAGGGCTTTGATCGCGGCGCTGGCCGGTGGCCCAGGCTTTGACGCCGGACAGCTTGCGGCGCAGGGGCTCGATCTTGCGGATACCGCAGCATTCGCCGTGACCGTCCTTGTAGAAACTGAACAGGCCTTTTTCCTTCACGAACGGTTCGAGTTTCGTGTAGTCCGGCGAGACCAGTTCGATATCGATCTTGTAGTGCTCGCGCACCTGATCGATGAAGCGGTAGGTTTCCGGATGCAGGCGGCCGGTGTCGAGACTGAACACCTTGACGTTCTTGTTCAGCTTCCAGGCCATGTCCACCAGCACCACATCCTCGGCGCCGCTGAAAGATATCCACAGGTCATCGCCGAACTCGGCGAACGCGAGTTTGAGGATGTCCTGCGCGGATTTGTTGGCATAGGTCGTGGCGAGTTCCACGACGTCGAACGTTGGGCTCATCAGGGCGGCTTCCTACAGGTCGGTGGCGCTGGGCGCTCTATATGGCGGCGATGGTAACAAAAAGCAACGCGCGCCGGGGCAGCCTCTGCGTTGCGCGCTCCAGGTCGAGCCGCTAGAGTTCGGGCTCGCTCGGCTCAATAAACATTACAAATGGAGTGTCCTGTGGAAATTGCCTGTCTTGATCTTGAAGGGGTGCTGGTGCCGGAAATCTGGATCGCCTTCGCCGAAAAAACCGGAATCGAATCGCTCAAGGCCACCACCCGGGACATTCCCGACTACGATGTGCTGATGAAACAGCGCCTGCGCATCCTCGACGAGCATGGCCTGAAGCTGTCGGACATCCAGGAAGTGATCGCGACCCTCAAGCCGCTCAACGGCGCGGTAGAGTTCGTCAACTGGCTGCGCGAGCGGTTTCAGGTGGTGATTCTGTCGGACACTTTCTATGAGTTCTCCCAGCCGCTGATGCGTCAGTTGGGCTTTCCGACCTTGCTGTGCCATCGACTGATTACCGATGACAGCGGGCGGGTGACGAGCTACCAGTTGCGTCAGAAAGATCCGAAGCGGCAGTCGGTCCTGGCCTTCAAGAGTTTGTATTACCGGGTGATTGCGGCGGGGGATTCCTACAACGACACGAGCATGCTGGGCGAGGCGGATGCGGGGATTCTGTTCCATGCGCCGGATAACGTGATCCGCGAGTTTCCGCAGTTTCCGGCGGTGCATACGTTTGCCGAGTTGAAGCAGGAATTCCTCAAAGCCTCGAACCGCGATCTGTCCCTGTAACCCTTTGATGATCGTTCCCGCGCTCTGCGTGGGAACGATCAAGCGATCGGCGATTAAAGGTTCTGCAGGGTTTCGAGCAGGACTCTGACCTTGGTAATCGACTCCTGATACTCCGCCTGCCAGTTCGAATCGGCGACGATTCCGCCACCGCCCCAGCAACACACTTGTCCATCCTTCACCAGCAGACTGCGAATGGCGATGGAGCTGTCCATCTCGCCGCGCACATCCAGATACAGCAACGAACCGCAATACAAACCGCGTCGGGTCGGCTCCAGCTCATCGATGATCTGCATCGCGCGGATCTTCGGCGCGCCAGTGATCGAGCCGCCGGGGAAGCTGCCGGCAATTAGATCCAGCGCATCGCGATCATCCGCCAGCTCACCGGTCACGCTGCTGACCAGGTGATGCACGTTCGGATAGCTTTCCAGGCTGAACAACTCCGGCACCCGCACCGAACCGATGCGGCAGGTGCGGCCCAGGTCGTTGCGCAGCAGGTCGACGATCATCAGGTTTTCCGCGCGATCCTTGGGGCTGGCCAGCAGTTCGGCGGCGTTCGCCGCGTCTTCGGCCGGGGTCGCGCCACGGGGGCGGGTGCCCTTGATCGGGCGGGTTTCCACCTGACGCTGGCTGACTTTGACGAAACGCTCGGGCGACAGGCTCAGCACTGCGTTGCCGTCGGGCAGGCTCTGGAACCCGGAAAACGGCGTCGGACAGGCCTCACGCAGTTTGCAGTAGGCCAGCCATGGATCGCCCTGGCATGGCGCGCGGAAACGCTGAGCGAAATTGACCTGATAGCAGTCACCGGCCTGTATGTAGTGCTGGATACGCTCGAAGGCCTGACGGTACTCGTCGGCTGAAAGGTCTGCCGCCATCGGGCTGCTCAGCTTGAACGGGGTGAGTTCGGCGCCCACCGGTTGGCTGAATACTTCGATCAGCCGCTGTTTCTCGCTGGCGCTGACCGACGGGTGAAATACCAACTGGCTGGTGGCCGATTGGTGATCGCTGATCAAGGCCCAGTCGTACAGACCAAATCGCGCATCGGGCAATTGCAGGTCATCCCGGGCGTGGCTCGGCAGGTTTTCCAGATGCCGACCGAAGTCGTAGCTCAGGTAACCAATCAGGCCACCAGCGAAAGGCAATTCGTAGTCGTCGGGCAATTGCGCGTCGCCCAACCGGGTCAGATTGGTCCGTAGGCGTTGCAGGAAATCTTCCCCGCGCTCGTCCGGCAACACCGCCGGTTGTTCCAGCGGCCAGGCGCTGAGCAAGTCATAACGGCCACGATCGGCACTCGGCCGGCCACTGTCGAGCAGCACGGCGCCGGGCGCATGGCGGACGGCCGCAAAATAGTCGGCGGGGTTGGCGCGGTAGGGCAGCGGGTGTACGGAACAGGTCAACATGGGCGGGGCAGATCGGCCATCGAGGCGGGGTGGGGATTGTAGTCCCCTCCGGGAATTGCTCCTAGAGGGGATGTCGGTGATTGGCAGATTGGCGGCAGGAAGTGCGACTCAGCCCTCGACCGCCGGAATATGCCCAAACAATTCCTGAGCAAACGCCACCCGCTCTTCAACCGACTCCGTCACACCACGTGCCTTGAGCTCTTCCAGATGCGCTTCCACCGCATGGGTGCGCAACGTCAGCCCGCAATCGTTGGCAATCTGGATATTCAGCCCCGGCCGCGCATTCAGCTCCAGAATCAGCGGGCCTTTCTCTTGGTCCAGCACCATGTCCACGCCGATGTAACCCAGGCCGCACAGCTCATAGCAACCGGCGGCGAGCTTCATGAATCCGTCCCAGTAGGGCAATTGCACACCGTCCACCGCGTTGGTGGTGTCCGGGTGTTTGGCGATGATGTTGTTCAGCCAGGTGCCGCGCAGGGTCAGGCCGGTGGCCAGGTCGACCCCGACGCCGATGGCGCCCTGGTGCAGGTTGGCCTTGCCGCCGGACTGACGGGTCGGCAGCCGCAGCATCGCCATCACCGGGTACCCCATCAGCACGATGATGCGGATGTCCGGCACGCCTTCGTAGCTGATGCTCTTGAAGATCTGGTCCGGGGTCACTCGATACTCGATCAGCGCCCGGTCGCGGTGGCCGCCCAGCGAATACAGGCCGGTGAGGATGCTGGAAATATGGTGCTCCAGCTCTTCGTGGCTGAGGATCTTGCCCGATACCGTGCGATAGCGGCCTTCGAAACGGTCGGCGATGACGATGATGCCGTCACCGCCGGCACCCTGGGCCGGCTTGATCACGAAGTCGCTGCGCCCGCCGATGATCTCGCCGAGCTTGTCGATTTCTTTCTCCGTGGAAATCACGCCATACAGTTCCGGCACGTGAATGCCGGCCTTGATCGCGCGTTCCTTGGTGATGATCTTGTCATCGACGATCGGGTACAGGCTGCGCTTGTTGTACTTGAGCACGTAGTCGGCGTTACGCCGATTGATGCCCATGATGCCCCGGGCTTCCAGGGCTTTCCAGGTCTTCCAGAAACCGAACATCAGGCGTCAGCCTTCTTCAGGAAAGCCTTGAAACGCACCAGTTCAGTCAGGCGGTAGCCGCGATAGCGACCCATGGCCAGCATGAAGCCCACCAGAATCAGCAGGATCGCCGGGAAGGTGAACACGAAGTACACCAGCTCCGGAACGGTCATGATCAGGTGCGCCAGGGACGCCGCGAACAGCGTGCCGATCGCCACTTTCATGGCATGGCTGGCGCCGCGTTCTTCCCAGGTGATCGACAGGCGTTCGATAGTCATGGTCAGAATCACCATCGGGAACAGCGCCACCGACAGGCCACGCTCAAGACCGAGCTTGTGACTGAACAGACTGATCGCCGCAATCAGCACCACCACGAAGGTCAACACCACCGACAGGCGCGGAAGCATTTGCAGCTTCAAGTGTTCCAGGTACGAACGCAGCGATAACCCGAGCGCCGTGATCACGGTGAACAGCAGGATGCCGAAGCCCAGTTGTGTCTCGCGAAAAGCCAGGGCGATCAGCACCGGCGTGAACGTGCCGAGGGTCTGCAGGCCGATCAGGTTGCGCAGGATCAGGATCACCAGCACGCCGATCGGGATCATTACCATGATCATGAAGGTCTGCTGGGTTTGCAGCGGCAGGCCGTACAGCGAGTATTCGAGGAAGTTGGCGTCGGTGTTTTCGTCGGTCAGCTTGGCCAGACGAATAGCGTTCATTTCGCTGTTGTTCAGGCTGAAGGTCACGTTGGCTTTCTTGCCGCCGTCGACGGTGATCAGGTTTTCATCACCGCTCCACCACAGCAGGCGATCGGTCGGCAGGCCTTGTTCACCGGTTTCCGGGTTGAAGTACAGCCAGTCGGTGCCGTTGAAGCTGCGCAGCCACAGTTCCGGGGTTTGCGGCTGATCGGCGACGAGGCGGATGGTGTGGACTTTCTCCACCGGCACGTGGGCGATAGACAGCAGCAGCTCGACGATTTTGGCTTTGTGCGGCGTCGACGGATCGCCGGCCAGCAGCAGTTTCACGTTGTCGTCGTTGACGTTGTTGACGCGTTTGATCGCCTCGCCAATGAAGGTCTCGACGTCCGCCGAGTGCTGGCGGATCGGAGCGAGCAGGGCTTCGGCGGCGATCTTTTCCGGGCCTTCGATGGCCATGCTGTCGCGGAAGGTCGGGCCTTTGACCTTGGTTTTCTCGGCGGTGTAACGCTTGGTCAGCACCAGACGGTAATAAAGCGTCTGGTTACCCTTGGCCCGGCGTGCCGACCAGGTGACCTTGCGGTTGCCGTCGACACGGTTGACCGCCACGCCATAGTTGTTGGAGATGAAGCTTTCATTGAGGCTGACGTAATCGCGACTCAGGGGCGGCACGAACATCTGGATCTTCACCGGATCCTTGGTGCTGGCGACGAACTCGACCTTGGCGTCGATGTTCCACAGGTCGTCGGTGGCGTCTTCGGTCACCGGGATGCCGAGCACGAAAATCTGATAGGCCGTAACCGAAACGCCCAGCAACACCAGGATGGTGATCAGGACTTTCAGGTGGAAGGTTAGAGAACGCATGGAAATTACTCGGCGGTATGAGCGGCGATGGCGCAGGCGGGTTTGCCGGCAGCGTATTTAAGACTGGGATCGACCAGCGCATCGAAGCGTTTCAACGCCTCGGAGCCGATCAAAAGCGGGTATTGGAACGCACTACGGTCGGTCAGGTTCACTTCGATGCTGCGCATTGCCGAACCCATGCAGATGTCCAGCTCGATCACCGGGCGGGCGGTGTACTTCTTGCCTTCTTCCGGGTCGTAGTCGCCGGCGCGGCGCTTGATCTTGCTGACCCGGGCCAGCGGCCGTTCGATCGGGTGCGAATGCGCGGCGTCGATGGCCAGGTAGAAACGTACCCAGGACTCGCCGTTGCGTTTGAAGCGTTTGATGTCGCGGGCGCTCAGGGAGGCGGTTTTCGCCCCGGTGTCGAGTTTCGCCGCCACTTCCAGGTTGATCCCGTCGAGGGCAGCGTATTCGTTGAGGCCGTACACGGTCTTTTCCCCCGCCGCGGCGAGGCCGGGCAGGCAAAACAATGCAAAGAATGTGGGGAAGGGCTTGAGTCTCATAAATCCTGGCGAGCAGCGTTCCGTTCTCGGTTCAGGGCCATGGCATCAGGAAATCCTGTCTGCCCATGCGCCTTCGTGTGCCTATCAGCTTTTTATGACAAGCCGTGCAAATGACTCGCAAATGCGGGCGGCATTCTAGCACGGTGGTTTTATGGCGCCAGCGCCGGTGCCGGTCTATAACCCTTGGGGCTGATATGAAGGCTTATTAGACGATTGTCGACAATCTGCATTTATCCTTTGACTGGTGTGAGCTGATTCGCTAGTTTTTGCCGCATTGGATTTTAAGGTGTCGACAATATGCTGGATCAACTCGATCCCCCGGTGATCAGCGGTGACGATTCCGAGACGCTCTCGGAAAACGTCTTCCGGCGCATTCAGGCGGCCATCGTCAAAGGTGAGATCGCCCCGGGCAGCAAGATCTCCGAGCCGGAACTGGCGCGCACCTACGGCATCAGCCGCGGGCCGCTGCGCGAGGCGATCCATCGACTGGAAGGCCAGCGCCTGCTGGTGCGCGTACCGCATGTCGGTGCGCGGGTGGTGTCGCTGAGCCACGCCGAATTGCTAGAACTCTACGAAATCCGTGAATCCCTCGAAGGCATGGCCTGCCGTTTGGCGGCCGAGCGCATGAGCGTCGAAGAAATCGACGAACTGCGCCGGGTGCTGGAAACCCACGAACGCGATGCAGCGTTCCAGGCCGGGGTCGGCTACTACCAGCAGGAAGGCGATTTCGACTTTCACTACCGGATCATCCAGGGCAGCGGCAACCGCACCCTCACGCAAATGCTCTGCGGCGAGCTCTATCAACTGGTGCGCATGTACCGCATCCAGTTTTCCACCACGCCCAACCGCCCGCGCCAGGCCTTTGCCGAACACCACCGGATTCTCGATGCCATCGCCGACCGTGACGGCGAGCTGGCGGAATTGTTGATGCGCCGTCACATCGGCGCCTCGAAACGCAACATCGCCCGTCACTACCAGGACGGCGCCGACAATAAGACAGCCACTGAACGAGGTGAGTCATGAGTTCCAACAAGAGCACTCCAGGCCAGCGTTTCCGCGATGCGGTCGCCAGCGAACATCCGCTGCAAGTGGTCGGCGCGATCAACGCCAACCACGCGCTGCTGGCCAAGCGCGCCGGTTTCAAGGCGATCTACCTGTCGGGTGGCGGGGTGGCGGCCGGCTCCCTCGGCGTGCCGGACCTGGGCATCACCGGCCTGGATGACGTGCTGACAGACGTGCGCCGCATCACCGACGTCTGCGACCTGCCGCTGCTGGTGGACGTGGACACCGGTTTCGGAGCCTCGGCGTTCAACGTGGCCCGCACCGTCAAGTCGATGATCAAGTTCGGCGCGGCGGCGATTCACATCGAAGACCAGGTCGGCGCCAAGCGCTGCGGCCACCGTCCGAACAAAGAAATCGTGACCCAGCAGGAAATGGTCGACCGCATCAAGGCCGCCGTCGATGCCCGCACCGACGACAGCTTCGTGATCATGGCCCGCACCGATGCGCTGGCCGTTGAGGGTCTGGAATCGGCACTGGATCGCGCCGCCGCGTGCATCGAGGCCGGCGCCGACATGATCTTCCCGGAAGCCATCACTGAGCTTGAGATGTACAAGCTGTTCGCCAGCCGCGTGAAAGCGCCGATTCTGGCCAACATCACCGAATTCGGCTCGACGCCGCTGTACACCACCGAGCAACTGGCGGGCGCCGACGTTTCGCTGGTGCTGTACCCGCTATCGGCGTTCCGCGCGATGAACAAGGCTGCGGAAAACGTCTACACCGCGATCCGCCGCGACGGCACCCAACAGAATGTCATCGACACCATGCAGACTCGCATGGAGCTTTACGATCGCATCGATTACCACACCTTCGAGCAGAAGCTCGACGCGTTGTTTGCGGCGAAGAAGTAAGCCGCAACCGTACTCCCTAATAAATTCAAGATTGGAGACAACAATGGCCGAAGCAAAAGTACTCAGTGGCGCCGGGCTCCGGGGCCAGGTCGCCGGGCAAACCGCACTGTCCACCGTGGGCCAGGCCGGTGCCGGGCTGACCTATCGCGGCTACGACGTGCGCGAACTGGCAGCCGACGCACAATTTGAAGAGGTGGCGTACCTGCTGCTCTACGGGGAGCTGCCGACCAAGGCGCAACTCGCCGACTATCAAGGCAAGCTGAGCAAGCTGCGCGACCTGCCGCAAGCGCTGAAAGAAGTGCTGGAGCGCATCCCCGCCGACGCCCACCCGATGGACGTGATGCGCACCGGTTGCTCGTTCCTTGGCAACATCGAGCCGGAGAAAGACTTCTCCGAGCAACGCGACAAGACCGACCGCCTGCTGGCCGCGTTTCCGGCGATCATGTGCTACTGGTATCGCTTCAGCCACGACGGCAAACGCATCAACTGCGTGAGCGACGAGCCGTCCATCGGCGGCCACTTCCTGCACCTGCTGCACGACAAGAAGCCGAGCGAGCTGCACGTCAAAGTGATGAACGTGTCGCTGATCCTCTACGCCGAGCACGAATTCAACGCCTCGACCTTCACCGCTCGGGTGTGTGCTTCGACCTTGTCCGATCTGTATTCCTGCGTCACGGCGGCCATCGGCTCGCTGCGCGGCCCGCTGCATGGCGGCGCCAACGAAGCGGCGATGGAAATGATCGAGCGCTTCTCGTCGCCGGAAGAGGCGATCAAGGGCACCCTCCGCATGCTCGAGCGCAAGGACAAGATCATGGGCTTCGGCCACGCGATCTATAAGGACAGCGATCCGCGCAACGAGGTGATCAAGGGCTGGTCGAAAAAACTCGCCGACGAAGTGGGCGACAAGGTGTTGTTCGCGGTTTCGGAAGCCATCGACAAGACCATGTGGGAACAGAAGAAACTGTTCCCCAACGCCGATTTCTACCATGCCTCGGCGTATCACTTCATGGGCATCCCGACCAAGCTGTTCACCCCGATCTTCGTCTGCTCGCGCCTGACCGGCTGGGCGGCGCACGTATTCGAACAGCGCGCCAACAACCGCATCATCCGTCCAAGCGCCGAGTACACCGGCGTCGAACAGCGCAAGTTCGTGCCCATCGAACAGCGCTGACCGGGGAGGGCGCCGGCACAGGCGCCCCCTCTTTGAAACTACCGTGACCGAGTCCTGACCGATGAACACAGAATTTCGCAAGAACCTGCCCGGCACGCCGCTGGACTTCTTCGACGTCCGCGCGGCAGTCGATGCGATCCAGCCGGGCAGCTACGACACCCTGCCGTACACCTCTCGCGTGCTGGCGGAAAACCTCGTGCGGCGCTGCGACCCGGCCACGCTCACCGATTCCCTGAAACAGCTGATCGAGCGCAAACGCGACCTCGACTTCCCGTGGTTCCCGGCCCGCGTGGTGTGCCACGACATTCTCGGCCAGACCGCGCTGGTGGACCTGGCCGGCCTGCGCGACGCGATTGCCCAGCAGGGCGGCGACCCGGCGCAGGTCAACCCGGTGGTGCCGACGCAACTCATCGTCGACCACTCGCTGGCGGTGGAGGCGGGCGGTTTTGACGCCCAGGCGTTCGAGAAGAACCGCGCCATCGAAGACCGTCGCAACGAAGACCGTTTCCACTTCATCAACTGGACCAAGAAGGCGTTCAAGAACGTCGACGTCATCCCGCCGGGCAACGGCATCATGCACCAGATCAATCTGGAGAAAATGTCTCCGGTGATCCAGGTGCGCGACGGCGTGGCGTTCCCGGATACCTGCGTCGGCACCGACAGCCACACCCCGCACGTTGATGCGCTGGGCGTGATCGCCATCGGCGTCGGTGGGCTTGAAGCCGAGAGCGTGATGCTCGGCCGCGCCTCGTGGATGCGCCTGCCGGAAAGCGTCGGCGTCGAACTGACCGGCAAGCTGCAACCGGGCATCACCGCCACCGACATGGTGCTGGCGCTGACCGAATATCTGCGCAAACAGAAAGTGGTCGGCGCATGGCTGGAGTTTTTCGGCGAAGGTGCTTCCGCGCTGACCCTCGGCGACCGCGCGACCATCTCCAACATGGCCCCGGAATACGGCGCCACCGCGGCGATGTTCTACATCGACCAGCAGACCATCGATTACCTGAAACTCACCGGTCGCGAAGACCAGCAAGTGCAACTGGTCGAGCAATACGCCAAGCAGATCGGCCTGTGGGCCGACAGCCTGAAAGGCGCGCAATACGAGCGCGGCCTGACCTTCGATCTGTCTTCGGTGGTGCGCAACATGGCCGGCCCGAGCAACCCGCACGCTCGCGTGGCGGTGTCGGATCTGGCGGCCAAAGGCATCGCCGGTCAGTGGGAAGAAGTGCCGGGGCAAATGCCTGACGGCGCGGTGATCATCGCCGCCATCACCAGTTGCACCAACACCAGCAACCCGCGCAACGTGATTGCCGCCGGCCTGCTGGCGCGCAACGCCAACAAGCTCGGGCTGACCCGCAAGCCATGGGTCAAGTCGTCGCTGGCGCCGGGTTCGAAAACCGTGGCGCTGTACCTCGATGAAGCGGGGCTGACCACGGAGCTGGAGCAGCTCGGTTTCGGCGTTGTCGCGTTTGCCTGCACCACCTGCAACGGCATGTCCGGCGCGCTGGATCCGGTGATCCAGCAAGAGATCATCGACCGCGACCTGTACGCCACTGCTGTGCTGTCCGGTAACCGTAACTTCGACGGGCGGATTCACCCGTACGCCAAGCAGGCGTTCCTCGCTTCGCCGCCGCTGGTGGTGGCCTACGCGATCGCCGGCACCATTCGTTTCGATATCGAGAAAGATGTGCTGGGCGTGGTCGACGGCAAGGAAATCCGCCTGAAAGACATCTGGCCGAGCGACGAAGAAATCGACGCGGTGGTGAAATCTTCGGTCAAGCCTGAGCAGTTCCGTCAGGTCTACATCCCGATGTTCGCCATTCATGAAGACACCGGCCCGAAAGTCACGCCGCTGTACGACTGGCGCGAAATGAGCACCTACATCCGCCGTCCGCCGTACTGGGAAGGCGCGCTGGCCGGGGCACGTCCGCTCAAAGGCATGCGCCCGCTGGCGGTGTTGCCGGACAACATCACCACCGATCACCTGTCGCCGTCGAACGCGATCATGCTCGACAGCGCCGCCGGTGAGTACCTGGCGAAAATGGGCCTGCCGGAAGAGGACTTCAACTCTTACGCGACCCACCGGGGCGACCACTTGACCGCACAGCGCGCGACCTTCGCCAACCCGAAACTGTTCAACGAAATGGTCGTGGAAAACGGCAAGGTCAGGCAGGGCTCGCTGGCCCGTGTCGAGCCGGAGGGCAAAGTGATGCGCATGTGGGAAGCCATCGAAACCTACATGGAGCGCAAGCAGCCGCTGATCATCATCGCCGGCGCCGACTACGGCCAGGGCTCGTCCCGCGACTGGGCGGCCAAAGGCGTGCGTCTGGCGGGGGTGGAAGCGATTGCCGCCGAAGGTTTCGAGCGCATTCACCGCACCAACCTGGTGGGCATGGGCGTGTTGCCACTGGAATTCAAACCGGGCACTGACCGCAAGACTCTGGGCATCGACGGCAGTGAAACCTACGACGTGATCGGTGAGCGCACGCCGCGCGCCGACCTGACGCTGGTGATCCATCGCAAGAACGGCGAACGCGTCGACGTGCCGGTGACCTGTCGCCTCGACACCGCCGAAGAAGTGTCGATCTACGAGGCTGGCGGCGTGTTGCAGCGCTTCGCTCAGGACTTCCTCGAAGAGTCGGCGGTTGCCGTTTAAATCAACTGATGTGGGCATGGGACTTCAAGTCCCATGTCTTCGTTAAGGAGCACCATGGCTCACGCACCGCAAATAAAAATCCCCGCCACCTACATGCGTGGTGGCACCAGCAAAGGCGTGTTTTTCAGCCTCAAGGAGCTGCCCGAAGCCGCGCAGATTCCCGGCCCGGCCCGCGATGCGCTGTTGCTGCGGGTCATCGGCAGCCCTGATCCGTACGACAAGCAGATCGACGGCATGGGCGGCGCCACCTCGAGCACCAGCAAAACCGTAATCCTGTCGAAAAGCATCAAGGCCGATCACGACGTCGATTACCTGTTCGGTCAGGTGTCGATCGACAAGCCGTTTGTGGACTGGAGTGGCAACTGCGGCAACCTGTCGGCGGCGGTCGGCTCGTTTGCCATCAGCAACGGTCTGGTGGACGCCAGTCGCATTCCGCACAACGGTGTGGCGGTGGTTCGCGTGTGGCAGGCCAACATCGGCAAAACCATCATTGCCCATGTGCCAATCACCAACGGCGAAGTCCAGGAAACCGGCGATTTCGAACTCGACGGCGTGACCTTTCCGGCCGCCGAAGTCCAGGTCGAATTCATGGACCCGGCGGCGGAAGAAGAGGGCGGCGGTGGCTCGATGTTCCCCACCGGCAACCTGATCGACGAGCTGGAAGTTCCGGGTGTCGGTACGTTCAAGGCGACCATGATCAATGCAGGGATCCCGACGATCTTCGTCAACGCCGAAGACATCGGTTACACCGGTACTGAATTGCAGAGCGCGATCAACAGCGATCCGAAAGCGTTGCAGATGTTTGAGACCATTCGTGCCTACGGTGCTTTGCGTATGGGGCTGATTTCCAGTCTGGATGAAGCGGCCAGGCGTCAGCACACGCCTAAGGTAGCGTTCGTCGCCAAGCCTGCGGATTACGTCGCGTCCAGTGGCAAAGCCATTGGCGCCGGGGATGTGGATTTGCTGGTGCGGGCGTTGTCGATGGGCAAGCTGCACCACGCGATGATGGGGACGGCGGCAGTGGCGATTGGTACCGCAGCAGCTATCTCCGGCACCTTGGTGAATCTGGCGGCTGGTGGTGTGGAGCGGAATGCTGTGCGCTTTGGACATCCGTCCGGAACCCTGCGCGTGGGGGCTGAGGCCAGCCTGGAAAACGGTGAGTGGGTCGTGAAGAAGGCGATCATGAGCCGCAGTGCGCGCGTCCTGATGGAAGGTTACGTGCGCGTTCCTGGCGACTCTTTTTAAGATCAAGAGCCTACCCTCACCCCAGCCCTCTCCCGGAGGGAGAGGGGGCTGACCGAGTTGTAATTAGATGTCCTGCGACCTGAAGCATCTTGGCGATTATGGATTCACAGAAAGACGTTCAGGTCGGCGTAACGCTTGAATATCCCCCATTCGGACCCCTCTCCCCCCGGGAGAGGGCTAGGGTGAGGGCAACAATCCAACTGAAGAAACACCCCAAAGCAGACACCCACGATCTGCTCTAAACAAAAAAACAACCAGCCCCTGAGGAAGACCCCACCACTCATCATTCCCCACCAGGAGAACCGCAATGAGCGCCAACGTCGACCTGAACAACCGCCCCGACTACGACCATGTCCTGCAGGATATCGCCGATTACGTCCTCAGCTACAAAATCACATCCGCCGAAGCCCTCGACACCGCCCGCAACTGCCTGATGGACACCCTGGGCTGCGGCCTGCTGGCCCTGCGTTTCCCCGAATGCACCAAACACCTTGGCCCAATCGTCGAAGGCACCGTCGTCCCATTCGGCGCCCGAGTCCCTGGCACCTCCTATCGCCTCGACCCAGTGAAAGCGGCGTGGGACATCGGTTGCATCGTGCGCTGGCTCGATTACAACGACACCTGGCTCGCCGCCGAATGGGGCCATCCGTCGGACAACCTCGGTGGGATTCTCGCGGTGGCCGATCACCTGTCGCAAAAGCGTCTGGCCAACGGCGAAGCGCCGCTGACCGTGCGCGATGTACTTGAAGCCATGATCATGGCCCACGAAATCCAGGGCGTGATCGCGCTGGAGAACTCCTTCAATCGCGTAGGCCTCGACCATGTCATTCTGGTGAAAGTCGCCTCGACCGCCGTGACCGCCAAGCTGATGGGCGCCAACCGTGAGCAGTTGTTATCGGCGTTGTCTCACGCGTTCGCCGACGGCCAGGCATTGCGCACTTACCGCCATGCACCAAACGCCGGCTCGCGTAAATCCTGGGCGGCAGGGGATGCATCGAGCCGGGGCGTGCGGCTGGCGGATATCGCGATGCGCGGCGAAATGGGCATTCCCGGCGTCTTGAGTGCCAGACAGTGGGGCTTTTACGACGTTCTGTTCAGCCACACCAACAACGATCTGGCGCTCAAACCCGAAGACAAACGCACCTTCAGCTTCTCGCGACCGTTCGGCAGTTACGTGATGGAAAACGTGCTGTTCAAGATCAGCTTCCCCGCCGAGTTTCACGCGCAAACCGCCTGCGAGGCCGCCGTGACCCTGCATCCGCAGGTACGCAATCGTCTGCATGAAATTGATCGGATCGTCATCACTACCCACGAGTCGGCGATCCGCATCATTTCCAAGGTCGGGCCGTTGGCCAATGCCGCCGACCGCGATCACTGCCTCCAGTACATGACCGCCGTGCCGCTGGCGTTCGGCAATCTGGTAGCGGAGCAGTACGAGGATGATTTCCACAAGGCCCATCCGATCATCGATGTGCTGCGCGAGAAAATGGTCATCGTCGAAGATCCGCGCTTCACCCGTGAATATCTGGAGGCCGACAAACGCTCGATTGCCAACGCGGTGCAGGTGTTTTTCAAGGACGGTTCGAGCACGGAAAACGTGGTGGTGGAATACCCGATCGGCCATCGCCGGCGTCGCGCCGAGGGCATTCCATTGCTGGAGGACAAGTTCAGGGCAAATCTGGCCACCCGTTTCACCGGGCAGCGCAGCGGGGAGATTCTTGCGCTGTGCAAGGATTCGGCGCGGCTTGAAGCCACGCCGGTGAATCGGTTTATGGATTTATTGGTTATTTGAAGCGCCGCTCCACGCCTTTTTCCACGAGGATCTTCGCGGAGATTTCTTCAACGGAGAAATGCGTGGAGTTGATGTGCGGAATGTTCTCGCGGCGGAACAGGTTTTCCACTTCGCGCACTTCGAACTCGCACTGGGCGTAGCTCGAATAGCGGCTGTTGGGCTTGCGTTCGTTGCGGATCGCGGTGAGGCGGTCCGGATCGATAGTCAGGCCGAACAGCTTGTGCTGGTGAGCACGCAGGGCGGCCGGCAGTTGCAGGCGTTCCATGTCGTCTTCGGTCAGCGGGTAGTTGGCCGCACGGATGCCGAACTGCATCGCCATGTACAGACACGTCGGCGTCTTACCACAACGCGACACGCCCACTAGTATCAGGTCGGCCTTGTCGTAATAGTGGGTGCGGGCGCCGTCGTCGTTGTCGAGGGCGAAGTTCACCGCCTCGATCCGCTCCATGTAATTGGAGTTGTGGCCGATGGAGTGGGATTTGCCGACGGTGTAGGAAGAATGCTCGGTCAGTTCCTGCTCGAGCGGGGCGAGGAACGTCGAGAAAATGTCGATCATGAAACCATTGGAGGTTGCGAGAATCTCACGGATGTCCTGGTTGACGATGGTGTCGAAGATGATCGGCCGGAAACCGTCGGTTTCAGCGGCTTTGTTGATTTGTTGTACCATGGCCCGCGCTTTTTCAACGCTGTCGATGTACGGCCGCGTGAATTTGCTGAAGGTAATGTTTTCGAACTGCGCCAGAAGGCTTTGACCCAGGGTTTCGGCGGTGATGCCGGTGCCATCGGAGATAAAGAAAGCAGATCGTTTCATTTGCACCTTGGGCCTTAAGCTAGTGACGAATCTTGGATATGATAGGCGCGATTTGCCGGCCGCCATTGGCCCGCATTCTCACTTATTTTCCAGGTCCAGGCCATACAGCCGGCCAACGCTCCCCCGAGCCGCCGGTTTCTGAGCTTTTCCAACACAGTTAGTGGAGAGATCACCTTGGTAGAGTACGTAGTTTCCCTCGATAAGCTCGGCAAACACGATGTTGAGCATGTGGGGGGCAAGAACGCATCCCTGGGCGAGATGATCAGTAACCTGGCCGGTGCCGGTGTTTCGGTCCCCGGCGGCTTCGCCACCACGGCGCAGGCCTATCGTGATTTCCTGGAACTGAGCGGTCTGAACGATCAGATCCACAAGGCCCTCGATGCGCTGGACGTCGATGACGTCAATGCCCTGGCCAAGACCGGCGCCCAGATCCGCCAATGGATCATGGAAGCCGAATTCCCTGAAAAACTGAACACCGAGATCCGCACCGCGTTCGCCGCGCTGTCGGCCGGTAACCCTGACGTGGCCGTGGCCGTGCGTTCCTCCGCCACCGCCGAAGACTTGCCGGACGCTTCGTTCGCCGGTCAGCAGGAAACCTTCCTGAACATCCGTGGCGTGGAAAACGTCATCCGCGCGGCCAAGGAAGTGTTCGCTTCCCTGTTCAACGACCGCGCCATTTCCTACCGCGTGCACCAGGGCTTCGACCACAAGCTGGTCGCCCTGTCGGCCGGCGTGCAGCGCATGGTGCGTTCGGAAACCGGCACCGCCGGCGTGATGTTCACCCTCGATACCGAATCCGGCTTCCGTGACGTGGTGTTCATCACCGGCGCCTACGGCCTGGGCGAAACCGTCGTGCAAGGCGCGGTGAACCCGGACGAATTCTATGTCCACAAGGGCACGCTGGAGGCCGGTCGCCCGGCGATCCTGCGTCGCAACCTGGGCAGCAAGGCCATCAAGATGATCTACGGCGACGAGGCCAAGGCCGGTCGTTCCGTGAAAACCGTTGATGTCGACAAGGCCGAGCGCGCGCGTTTCTGCCTGACCGACGCTGAAGTCAGCGAGCTGGCCAAGCAGGCGATGATCATCGAGAAGCATTATGGCTGCCCGATGGACATCGAGTGGGCCAAGGACGGTGACGACGGCAAGCTGTACATCGTGCAGGCCCGTCCGGAAACCGTGAAAAGTCGCACCCAGGCCAACGTCATGGAACGTTACCTGCTGAAAGAAACCGGCACCGTGCTGGTGGAAGGTCGTGCCATCGGCCAGCGCATCGGCGCCGGCAAGGTGCGGATCATCAAGGACGTCTCCGAGATGGACAAGGTCCAGCCGGGAGACGTGCTGGTCTCCGACATGACCGACCCGGACTGGGAGCCGGTCATGAAGCGCGCCAGCGCCATCGTCACCAACCGTGGTGGCCGTACCTGCCACGCGGCGATCATCGCCCGTGAGCTGGGGATTCCTGCAGTCGTGGGTTGCGGCAACGCCACCCAACTGCTGAAGGATGGCCAAGGCGTGACCGTGTCCTGCGCCGAAGGCGACACCGGTTACATCTTCGAAGGCGAACTGGGCTTCGACATCAAGAAGAACTCCGTCGACGCCATGCCGGAGCTGCCGTTCAAGATCATGATGAACGTCGGCAACCCGGATCGCGCCTTCGACTTCGCGCAGCTACCGAACGCCGGTGTGGGCCTGGCCCGTCTGGAGTTCATCATCAACCGCATGATCGGCGTCCACCCGAAAGCGCTGTTGAACTACGACGGCCTGCCGCAGGACATCAAGGAAAGCGTCGACAAGCGCATCGCCGGTTACGACGATCCGGTCGGCTTCTATGTCGAGAAGCTGGTTGAAGGCATCAGCACCCTGGCCGCTGCGTTTGCACCGAAGAAGGTCATCGTGCGTCTGTCGGACTTCAAGTCCAACGAGTACGCCAACCTGATCGGCGGCAAGCTGTACGAGCCGGAAGAAGAAAACCCGATGCTGGGCTTCCGTGGCGCTTCGCGTTACATCAGTGAATCGTTCCGTGACTGCTTCGAACTCGAGTGCCGTGCGCTGAAACGCGTACGCAACGAGATGGGCCTGACCAACGTCGAAATCATGGTGCCGTTCGTCCGTACCCTCGGCGAAGCCAGCCAGGTGGTGGATCTGCTCGCCGAAAACGGCCTGGCCCGTGGCGACAACGGTCTGCGCGTGATCATGATGTGCGAACTGCCGTCCAACGCGATCCTGGCGGAAGAATTCCTCGAATTCTTCGATGGTTTCTCGATCGGCTCCAACGACCTGACTCAGCTGACACTGGGTCTGGACCGTGACTCCGGGATCATCGCGCACCTGTTCGACGAGCGTAATCCGGCGGTCAAGAAACTGCTGGCCAACGCGATTGCCGCGTGCAACAAGGCCGGCAAGTACATCGGCATCTGCGGTCAGGGTCCTTCGGACCACCCGGACCTGGCCAAGTGGCTGATGGAGCAGGGCATCGAAAGCGTGTCGCTGAACCCGGACACCGTGCTGGAAACCTGGTTCTTCCTTGCCGAAGGCCAGGCGGCGGAATAAGCCGTGAATGAAGCCCCGGCCCGTTGAACCGGGTCGGGGCTTTAAGATTGAAGTAGGGCGAGCTCTCCGGATGCCGCCCTTTTTTGTGCAAGAGCATTATGCAAAGCAGCAGCAACCTATTTCCTGTCGCCCTGATCAGCGCCGAGCGACGCGGTGATCTGAGCGAAGACGTTTATCGTTTGAAACCGGGCAACAGCCCTGACTGGTCCGTGGAAATCGCGGTGACCCGTCTCGGCATGGCCGATGAGCCGGCGTCGCGCGGCGTGCCGGTGATCTTGCTGCACGGCAGTTTTTCCAACCGGCGCTTCTGGTTTTCGCCAAAAGGCCTAGGCCTTGGCGCCTATCTGACGCGACTGGGCTTCGATGTGTGGATCCCGGAAATGCGCGGTCATGGCCTGTCCCAGCGCAACGAGGACTACCGCCGCAACCGGGTCGCCGACTATGCCCGTTACGATCTGCCGGCGATTGCCGCGTTCGTCCGTGAGCAGAGCGGGCAGATTCCGCACTGGATCGGCCACTCGCTGGGTGGCATCACGCTGGCAGCCGCGTTGGGCGGCGAATACCTCGGTGAGCCTGCGGTGGCGTCGGCGGCGTTTTTCGGCACCCAGGTCAGCCGCACCTACTGGCCGTTGAAGATTCCGCCGGTGGAATGGAGCGGGCGCTTCATTCTCAAGCGTTTTGCCCAGTTGTCCGGCTCGCGACTCAAGCGCGGCCCCGAGGACGAGCCGATCGGTCTGGCGCTGGAAAGCATGCGCTGGTACGGGCTGTTCGGTCGTTTCGGCGACAAGGACAAGGATTGGTGGGCAGGCCTGGCCGATGTGCAGGTGCCGGTGCTGGCGGTGAGCGCTGCGGGGGATCATCAGGATCCGGCCTGGGCCTGCCGGAAGCTGTTCGAACAGATTGGCTCCGAGCACAAGCAGTTCATCAATCTGGGCCGAGAGCAGGGCTTCAACGATCAGTTCGGCCATGTCGAAATGCTGGTCAGCAAGGCGGCGCAGGCTGAGGTCTGGCCGCTGGTGGCGCGCTGGCTGGCAGATCAGCACACGCCATTGCTTGGCGAGAAGCCGGATCTGGCGGCAGCGGTCTGAACGCGGCGCCCTGAAAAGGGCATTTCGTTCGCGTCGGCTTGCGGCTAAGATATGACGCATTGGACGGTTCTGGTCATATTTGGTGACTGTTTCGCTATTACGTTTCAGCTTGTGTTCAGGTTCGTTCAGCGACCATGACATGGGCTAAGGTAAACAGCGACCGCCGGAACTCGTTTCAAAAGAGTGCGACATCCTTGATCGTCTTCCTTGTTACAGGAGTTTTTCGATGAACCATTACCTTACGCCTGACCTGTGCGACGCCTATCCGGAGCTGGTTCAGGTGCTGGAACCGATGTTCAGCAATTTCGGCGGCCGTGATTCGTTCGGTGGCGAAATCGTGACCATCAAATGCTTCGAAGACAACTCGCTGGTCAAGGAACAAGCCGAGCTCAAGGGCAACGGCAAGGTGCTGGTGGTCGATGGCGGTGGCTCGCTGCGCTGCGCACTGCTGGGCGACATGATCGCCGAGAAAGCCGCGA
Organism: Pseudomonas sp. FG35; assembly: GCF_057809295.1. NCBI lineage: Bacteria > Pseudomonadati > Pseudomonadota > Gammaproteobacteria > Pseudomonadales > Pseudomonadaceae > Pseudomonas > Pseudomonas sp. FG35. Next base: position 27,678 of record NZ_JBMDJR010000011.1, read on the forward strand.
AAAACGGTTGGGAAGGGCTGGTCATCTACGGCTGCATCCGTGATGTGGACGTCATCGCCCAGACCGATCTTGGCGTGCAGGCCCTGGCCAGCCATCCGAAAAAGACTGAAAAACGCGGTCTCGGCGACCTCAACGTGCCGGTGACCTTCGCGGGTGTGACCTTCCATCCCGGTCAGTACATCTATGCGGACAACAATGGCGTGATCATCTCGCCAAGTCCGTTGAAAATGCCTGAATAAATCGCGGTCATCACAGGGGTGAGGATGTTCGAGGAAGAAAACGCGCAATGGGGGCTGGTGCATGCCCTGGTGCTGGACGGTAAAGGCGGTGCGCGTTCGATAGCCCGGACTGATCTCGACGATCTGCAGCTGCAGGCTCATGAAAGCCTGTGGCTGCACTGGGATCGCAGTCACCCGCAGACCCAGACCTGGCTGCGCAAATCCAGTGGGCTCAACGAGTTCACCTGCGATCTGCTGCTGGAAGAAAACACCCGCCCACGCCTGTTGCCGCTGCCGGATTCCGAGCTGTTGCTGTTTTTGCGCGGGGTCAATCTCAACCCGGGCGCCGAGCCGGAAGACATGGTATCGGTGCGGATTTTTGCTTCGGCCCAGCGGGTGATTTCCCTGCGTTTGCGTCCGTTGCGCGCCACCGACGAGTTGCTGGTGATGCTGGGCGAGGGCAAGGGGCCGAAAACCTCGTCCGAATTGATGCTCTATCTGGCGCAATTCCTCACCAACAAGGTGCAGGATCTGGTGACTTGCCTCTCCGAAGTGGTCGATGAAGAGGAAGAAAAACTGGATGCCGACGAACGGTATACCCCCGAGCACGGCGCCATTTTGCACATCCGTCGCCGGGCCGCCGGACTGAAGCGTTTTCTGGCACCGCAGCGGGATATTTTCGGACAGCTGACGCGGATAAAACTGCCGTGGTTCGTCGATGACGATGCCGACTACTGGAACGAATTGAACAACAGCCTGACCCGTTATCTTGAAGAGCTCGAATTGACCCGAGAGCGCGTGGGGCTTGTGCTGGAGGCCGAAGACCGGCGCTTGAGCGTGCACATGAATCGCACGATGTATCGCTTCGGCATCATTACCTGCATCTTCTTGCCGATGAGTTTTATTACCGGTCTGCTGGGCATCAATGTCGGCGGCATTCCATTCTCGAGCAGCCCTTATGGTTTCCTGATCGCCTGTCTGACGGTGCTCGCCCTGGCGTTCGGACAATGGTGGTTGTTCCGCCGTTTGCGCTGGGTATGACGATGCGCCATGTGACCCGACCAAATTTGCCCGCGTCTTTCACAGACATCACGAGAGGTGCGTATGCACGATCCGTTTGAACAGTCTTTGCGCGACATGCTCAACGCCTCGCCGTCCAGCCGCGACGACGATGCCTGTCTGGGCCGCGTACTCAAAACCGCCAACCGCCAGGTTGGCGCCGGCGATCTGTTCAGCCTGCTGGGCCGCTGGCTGCCCGCGCTGATGATCGCCCTGAATAATGGCTCGGCCCATGTCGCGCCGGTCTCCCGTCTCCGTAAACCTACCGCTCGCACTGCTGATAAGGCTGATTGAATATGGAACTTGATCTCTGGACTCAGAGCCTCGTCACTGCAATGACTGCGTTGTGGACCAAAGTCGCTAACTTCATTCCGAACCTGTTCGGCGCACTGGTTGTGTTGCTATTGGGTTTTGTCGTGGCCAAGCTGCTGGACACCTTGCTGTCCAAATTGCTGGCCAAACTGGGGCTTGATCGCCTGATGGGCGGCACCGGCCTGACCAAATTGATGTCCCGCGCGGGGCTGCAAGTGCCGATCTCCACGTTGATCGGTAAAATCGTCTATTGGTTCGTTCTGCTGATTTTTCTGGTTTCGGCAGCAGAATCCCTTGGACTTGAGCGAGTTTCAGCTACGCTTGACATGCTCGCGCTGTATTTGCCAAAAGTGTTCGGCGCGGCGCTGGTGTTGCTGGTGGGTGTCCTTCTTGCGCAACTGGCCAATGGCCTGGTTCGCGGGGCGGCAGAAGGCGTAGGCCTGGACTACGCTTCCGGCCTTGGGCGAATTGCCCAGGGCTTGGTGATCATCATCAGCATTTCGGTCGCGATCAGTCAGCTGGAGGTCAAGACCGACCTGCTGAACCATGTGATCGTCATCGTATTGATTACCGTTGGTCTGGCGGTTGCGCTGGCCATGGGCTTGGGAAGCCGGGAAATTGCCGGTCAGATTCTTGCGGGAATCTATGTGCGTGAGTTGTATCAGGTTGGGCAACAAGTGCGTATTGGCGAGGTCGAAGGCCAGATCGAAGAGATCGGCACGGTTAAGACCACATTGCTGACCGATGAGGGTGAGCTAGTCTCTCTCTCCAATCGGATCCTGCTGGAGCAGCATGTGAGTAGCCGCTAACCCGGCAAACCCTGCTAATGTATGCCGCCGCAAAATGCCAGCTGTCGCTGGCTGCGGTGGACATTGACCTGACTGTCGGCACGACTTGTTTTGAATAAAGCCCAAACGCTATCCACGCGCTACGACCCCCGCGAGCTCTCTGATGAGGAGTTGGTCGCGCGCTCGCATACCGAGCTTTTTCACGTGACGCGTGCGTATGAAGAACTGATGCGGCGTTACCAGCGGACATTATTTAACGTGTGCGCACGATATCTTGGGAACGATCGCGATGCAGACGATGTCTGTCAGGAAGTGATGTTGAAGGTGCTGTACGGGCTGAAGAACTTCGAGGGGAAATCGAAGTTCAAGACATGGCTGTACAGCATCACCTACAACGAATGCATCACACAGTATCGGAAGGAACGGCGAAAGCGTCGCTTGATGGACGCACTGAGTCTTGACCCCCTCGAGGAAGCGTCCGAAGAAAAGGCGCCGAAACCCGAGGAGAAGGGCGGACTGGATCGCTGGCTGGTGTATGTGAACCCGATTGATCGGGAAATTCTGGTGCTACGATTTGTCGCAGAGCTGGAGTTTCAGGAGATCGCAGACATCATGCACATGGGGTTGAGTGCGACAAAAATGCGTTACAAACGCGCTCTTGATAAATTGCGTGAGAAATTTGCAGGCATTGCTGAAACTTAGTTCGGCGCAAATATCTCTTACGTGTAGGCAAGTTCTGATAGACTTGCCGCCGAGTTGTCCCCCGGTTTGCGGGACTGCTTCACAATCACCAGATGGGGATTTAACGGATGAAACTGAAAAACACCTTGGGCTTGGCCATTGGTTCTTTGATTGCCGCCACTTCTTTCGGCGCTCTGGCACAAGGCCAAGGCGCAGTTGAAATCGAAGGCTTCGCAAAGAAAGAACAATTCGACAGCGCTCGTAACTTCAAGAACAACGGCAACCTGTTCGGCGGTTCGATCGGTTACTTCCTGACCGACGACGTTGAACTGCGTCTGGGCTACGACGAAGTGCACAACGTGCGTGCCGACGATGGCAAGAACGTCAAGGGCGCCAACACCGCTCTGGACGCTCTGTACCACTTCAACAACCCAGGCGACATGCTGCGTCCATACGTTTCGGCCGGTTTCTCTGACCAGAGCATCGACCAGAACGGTTCGAACGGTCGCAACCGTTCCACCTTCGCCAACCTGGGCGCCGGTGCCAAGCTGTACTTCACTGACAACTTCTACGCCCGTGCTGGCGTTGAAGCTCAGTACAACATCGACCAGGGCGACACCGAGTGGGCTCCTAGCGTCGGTATCGGTGTGAACTTCGGTGGCGGCTCCAAGCCAGCCGCTGCTCCAGTTCCAGCACCAGCTGAAGTCTGCTCCGACAGCGACAACGACGGCGTTTGCGACAACGTTGACAAGTGCCCGGACACCCCAGCCAACGTAACTGTTGACGCTGATGGCTGCCCTGCAGTTGCTGAAGTTGTTCGTGTTGAGCTGGACGTTAAGTTCGACTTCGACAAGTCGGTTGTGAAGCCAAACAGCTACGGCGACATCAAAAACCTGGCTGACTTCATGAAGCAGTACCCATCCACCACCACTACTGTTGAAGGTCACACTGACTCCGTCGGTCCTGACGCTTACAACCAGAAACTGTCCGAGCGTCGTGCAAACGCCGTTAAGCAAGTTCTGACCAACCAGTACGGTGTTGAATCGTCCCGCGTTCAGTCGATCGGCTACGGCGAATCCCGCCCAGTTGCTGACAACAAAACTGAAGCTGGCCGTGCTGTTAACCGTCGCGTAGAAGCGCAGGTTGAAGCTCAAGCTAAGTAATTAGCTGCCGCTACGAGAAAAGCCCGGCTTAGGCCGGGCTTTTCTTTGCCTGCGGTTTGGTGAATCCAGAGATTGTCAGGCCAGGCGATCGGCTGCCCAGCCAATCGAACCGACCTGGGTCGCCGCTGCTGCGACGGCGCCTATGACCAGAATCGCAGGGCTCTTGAGCTGGAAACCAAGGGCGTCGTCTTCCATCGCTGTCAGATCGCTGCGGCATTCGCGCTGCTCTGGCAACGAGGCGTTCTCGATCATCGCCACCGGCGTATCCGCTGCCATCCCCCCAGCCAACAGCTGCTCGCGAATCTCTCCGAGCTTCGCCACTCCCATGTAAATCACCAGCGTCGTCCCGCCTTGCGCCAGCGCCCGCCAGTTCAAGTGGCTGTCGTCCTGGGTATGGGCCGTGACCAGCGTCACGCCTCGGGCCACGCCGCGCAACGTCAGCGGAATATCACACTGGGTCGCGCCGGCCAGTCCGGCGGTGATGCCATTGACCAGTTCCACCTCGACCCCGCGCTCGCGCAACCACTGCGCTTCCTCACCTCCACGCCCGAAAATGCACGGATCGCCGCCCTTGAGCCGCACCACGCATTTGCCCTGACGGGCATATCGCAGCATCAGCCGATGGATGAACGCCTGGGGCGTCGAGCGGCAGCCGCCGCGTTTGCCGACCGCGATGATCCGTGCAGCAGGGCAGTGTTCGAGCACCGCGTCATTGACCAGATCGTCGATCAGTACCACCTCGGCCTCGCGCAAGGCACGTACGGCTTTTAGCGTCAGCAGTTCAGGATCACCGGGGCCCGCGCCCACCAGCCAGACTTTCGCGTTCATGGTGTTTTCCTCTTCAGATAACGGCGACCGGACGCACTTCGGCGGCCAGCAAACGCTTGATTTCCGGGACGCAGGAGCCGCATTGCGTGCCGCACCCCAACTTGTTTTTCAAACCCTGCAGATCCAGACCTTCACGGATACCGGCGCAGACCGCGCTGTGGCTGACGTTCTTGCAGTTGCACAGGGTTTTGTCCGCCACAACCTGCGCCCCGGCATTGCCCGGCGGTGCACTCATCGGCGCCAGCAGCCAGCGCCGCAGTTGTTCGTCGGCACGACCTTCCAGCCACAGGCCTTGCAACCAGTGCTGAGCGAGGGTTTCGCCAGCGAGGCGGATCGCAGTGATGCGCCCGTTTTCAATGCGCACCCGTTTGCCGATGGCGCGGCGAGGATCGTCATAAGCCAGCACCGGCCCGTCGATCAGGGCCAGGCACTGGTCGATTTCACGCAGTAATTGCGGTTCTGGCGCCACGGCGCTGGCTGCGCGTATCAGCAGCGCAGGCCGTTCACGTCCGACAAGGCTGAGACTTGCGTAGGAAAACGCCTCACAGAGCGGTCGAAGCGCCTCGAAATGCCGTTGAACATCGCCCTCGATCAGTGCGAACAGTTGCCATGGCAAATCCACCGGTTCCAGCCGTACACCGCTGTGCTTGAGTTCCGGCTGTTTCGACAAAGGATCGAAGGCGGGCAGGGTCAGGCTGTTCACGCCGCCCTTGAGGAAACGATCGCCCCAGTGCATCGGCAGGAACGCCTGGCCCGGACGCACGCTGTCATCGCTGGCGACCGCCACAATCACCGCGCCCCGACGACTTTTCAGATTCACCAGATCCCCCGGCTGCAAGCGGTGACGGCGCAATTCGTCCGGATGCAGGCTCAACACGGCTTCGCTGACATGGCCGAACAACTGCGCCGCCGTGCCGGTGCGGCTCATACCGTGCCATTGATCACGCAGGCGGCCGGTGATCAGGGTCAGGGGAAAGCGCGCGTCGCGTTGTTCCTTGGCGGCGCGATAGGGATCGGCAACGAACCGCGCGCGCCCGTTCGCTGTAGGAAAGATCCCGTCGCCATACAGCCGGGCTGTACCTTGGCGAGCGCCAGCGGGGAAGGGCCATTGCTGTGGCCCCAGCTCATCAATCAACCCATGGCTGATCCCGGACAAATCCAGATCGCGCCCCCGGGTCAGTTGTTTGTACTCGTCAAACAACTGCGCCGGTTGCTCGAAGGCAAACAGACCGGGCTGTTGCGGGCGCAGACGTTTCTCCAGGCGTTGTGCGAAATCAACGGTAATCGTCCAGTCCGGACGCGCTTCACCCGGTGCGGCAATGGCTTGGCGGACGTGGGAAATCCGCCGCTCGGAGTTGGTCACCGAACCTTCCTTCTCGCCCCAACTGGCCGCCGGCAACAGTAGATCGGCAAACGCTGCGGTTTCGGTGGTACGGAACGCCTCCTGCAAAACCACGAACGGACAAGCCTCCAGCGCGGCGCGCACGGCGTTCTGATCCGGCATCGATTGCGCCGGGTTGGTGCAGGCAATCCACAGCGCCTTGATCTTGCCGCTGCGCACTTGTTCAAACAGTTCGATGGCGCTGAGCCCGGTGTTTTCCGGCAGCTTATCCACACCCCAATACGCCGCGACTTCGGCGCGGTGCTCTGGATTGGCTACCTCACGATGACCGGGCAAAAGGTTTGAGAGGCTGCCGGTTTCGCGCCCGCCCATGGCATTGGGCTGACCGGTCAGGGAGAAAGGTCCTGCACCCGGCCGGCCGATTTGCCCGGTGGCCAGATGCAGATTGATCAGCGCGCTGTTCTTGGCACTGCCAGCGGTGGACTGGTTCAGGCCCATGCACCACAGCGACAGGAAACTCGGCGCGGTGCCGATCCACTCGGCGCATTGCTGCAACTGCTCGACGCTGATCCCGCACAGCTGCGAAACCATCGCCGGGGTGTAATCGCGCACCAGGCTTTTCAGCTCGGCGAGGCCATCGGTGTGGGCCTTGATGAAATCGCGGTCGATCCAGTCTTCCCACAACAGCAGATGCAAAATCCCATGGAACAGCGCGACATCGGTGCCCGGCAGAATCGCCAGATGCAGGCCCGCCAGATCGCAGGTGTCGGTGCGCCGTGGATCAATGACGACGACTTTCATCTGCGGGCGGCGGGATTTGGCTTCTTCGATACGGCGAAAAAGCACCGGATGGGCGTAGGCCATGTTACTGCCGACGATCACCACGCAATCGCTCAACTCCAGGTCTTCATAGCTGCATGGCGGTGCGTCGGCGCCGAGGCTGTGTTTGTAGCCGACCACCGCCGAAGACATGCACAGCCGCGAATTGCTGTCGATGTTATTGGTGCCGACCAGCGCCCGCGCCAGTTTGTTGAAGGCGTAGTAATCCTCGGTCAGCAACTGCCCGGAGATATAGAACGCCACGCTGTCCGGGCCGTGTTCGGCGATGGTGTCGGCGAACACGTTGGTGGCGTGATCCAGCGCGGTGTCCCAGTCGCAACGACTGCGTGCCAGGCCTTTGCCCAGGCGCAATTCCGGATACAACGCCCGGGCCGCCAGATCGCCGGTCAGGTGCAGGGTCGAGCCTTTGCTGCACAGTTTGCCGAAGTTGGCCGGATGCGCCGGATCGCCGCTGACGCCGAGGATGCGCTCGCCGTCATGCTCGATCAGCACGCCGCAGCCGACCCCGCAGTAGCAGCAGGTCGAGGCGGTCGTCTGGCGGTTCATCAGACGGCATCCCGCAGGGCCAGTTGCACGCGGCCGTTTTCGACCCGGGCCGGGTGATGGTGCGCGCAGCCGACGTCCGGCGCCTGGGCTTCGCCGGATTGCAGGTCGATCTGCCAGTTGTGCAGCGGGCAGGCGACGCGTTTGCCGTAGATCAGTCCTTGGGACAATGGGCCGCCCTTGTGCGGGCAGCGGTCATCCAGTGCGAAAACTTCGTCGTCGCTTGTGCGAAAGATCGCAATGTCACCTTTGGGCCCGGCGATGATCCGCGAACCGAGGGCGTTGATCTCTTCCAGGGCACAGATATCGAGCCAGTTCATGCCGGCACCTCCAGGTTTTTCACGGGGATCACGTCGAATTCTTTCTTCAGTTGCGGCTGCGCCAGGCGCTCTTTCCACGGGTCTTGTTCGAACGACAGGGAGAACTGCAGGCGCTCGTTCAGGGCCTTGCGGCGCTCGGGGTCTTCCAGCACGGCTTTCTTGATGTGCTCCATGCCGACCCGTTGCAGGTAGTGCACGGTGCGTTCGAGGTAGAAGGCTTCTTCGCGGTACAGCTGCAGGAACGCGCCGTTGTACTCGCGCACTTCCTCGGCCGTCTTGAGCTTGACGAAGAACTCGGCGACTTCGGTCTTGATCCCGCCGTTGCCACCGATGTACATCTCCCAGCCGGAATCGACGCCGATGATGCCTACATCCTTGATCCCCGCTTCCGAGCAGTTGCGTGGGCATCCGGAGACCGCCAGCTTCACTTTGTGCGGCGACCACATGTTGAACAGGTCGTGTTCGAGGTCGATGCCCAACTGGGTCGAGTTCTGCGTGCCGAAGCGGCAGAACTCGCTGCCGACGCAGGTTTTCACCGTGCGGATGGATTTGCCATAGGCGTGGCCGGACGGCATGTCGAGGTCTTTCCATACGCCGGGCAAATCCTGTTTCTTGATCCCCAGCAAGTCGATGCGCTGGCCGCCGGTGACCTTGACCATTGGCACCTGGTATTTGTCCGCCACGTCGGCGATCCGCCGCAGTTCCGACGGGTTGGTCACGCCGCCCCACATCCGCGGCACCACCGAATAAGTGCCGTCCTTCTGGATGTTGGCGTGGGCCCGCTCGTTGATCAGGCGCGACTGCGGATCGTCCTTGGCTTCGCCTGGCCAGGTGGAAATCAGGTAATAGTTGAGGGCCGGGCGGCAGGTGGCGCAGCCGTTCGGAGTGCGCCAGTTGAGGTAGCTCATGGTGCCGGCGATGGTCAGCAAATGCTGTTCGCGAATGGCCTGGCGGATCTGGCCGTGGTTGAGGTCGCTGCATCCGCAGATGGCTTTTTCGCTTTTCGGTTTGACGTCCGCCGCGCCGCCAACGGTGTTGATCAGGATCTGCTCGACCAGCCCGGCGCAGGAGCCACAGGAGCTGGCAGCCTTGGTGTGTTTCTTCACTTCGTCGACGCTGAACAGGCCGTGTTCCTGAATCGCCTTGACGATGGTGCCCTTGCATACGCCGTTGCAGCCGCAGACTTCGGCGTTGTCGGCCATGCTCATGGCTTTGTCCTGGCCCTGATGTCCTACGTCGCCAAGTGCGTTTTCTCCGAACATGAGGTGATCGCGGATCTCGCCGATGGCGTGATTCTCACGAATCTGCCGGAAATACCAACCGCCATCTGCCGTATCGCCGTACAGACAGGCGCCGACCAGCACGTCATCCTTGATCACCAGTTTTTTGTACACCCCGCCGATCGGGTCGGAGAGAGTGATGGTTTCGGTGCCTTCGCCGCCCATGAAGTCACCGGCGGAAAACAGATCGATGCCGGTAACTTTCAGTTTGGTCGACGTCACCGAGCCCTGATAACGGGCGAAGCCCAGTTGCGCCAGGTGGTTGGCGCAGACTTTGGCCTGTTCGAACAACGGCGCCACCAGGCCGTAGGCAATGCCGCGATGGCTGGCGCATTCGCCGATGGCATAGATGCGCGGGTCATAGGTTTGCAGGGTGTCATTGACCAGAATCCCGCGGTTGCACGGGATGCCGGCCTTTTCCGCCAGTTCGGTATTGGGGCGGATGCCGGCGGCCATGACCACCAGATCGGCGGGGATGATGTCGCCGTTCTTGAATTGCACCGAGCCGACCCGACCATTGCCAGCGTCGTGCAGGGCCTGGGTCTGTTCACACAGGCGAAAGTGCAGGCCACGGGATTCGAGGGCGGTTTGCAGGAGCTGGCCGCTGGTCTTGTCCAGTTGCCGCTCCAGCAGCCATTCACCGAGGTGCACCACGGTGACGTGCATGCCGCGCAGCATCAGGCCGTTGGCCGCTTCGAGACCGAGCAGGCCGCCGCCGATCACCACGGCGTGCTTGTGGGTCTTGGCAGTGTCGATCATCGCCTGGGTGTCGGCGATGTCGCGGTAGCCGATCACGCCCTGCAAGGTGTTGCCGGGGATCGGCAGGATGAACGGGGTCGAACCTGTGGCGATCAGCAGACGATCGTATTCGGCCTCGGTGCCATCCTCGGCGATCACTCGGCGTTTGACCCGGTCGATCTCCACCACTTTGCGGTTGAGCAGCAGTTTGATGTTGTTTTCCAGATACCAGTCGAGGTCGTTGAGCACGATCTCTTCGAAGGTCTGTTCGCCGGCCAGTACCGGCGACAACAGGATGCGGTTGTAGTTGGTGTGCGGTTCGGCGCCGAAGACCGTGATGTCGTACAGCTCGTTGCTCAGTTTCAGCAGTTCTTCCAGGGTGCGAACCCCGGCCATGCCATTGCCGATCATCACCAGTTTGAGTTTTTTCATCAGGTTCTCCGGGAGCATCGGGCTTGCCTCTTGTGGGCAGTCAGGCCTTGCTCGACAAAAATGGCGCAAACAAAAAAGGCGTCCCGCCAGTTACCTAGCGAGGACGCCTTTGTCCTTGTCCCGTTCTCTCGGGAAGCCTGGCCTTCGTCGTTGAAGGTCGGGCTTTATGTCAGTTGAAAACGTTAATGCAGTGGTTGTGCCAAGTCGCGGCGGGCCGCGAATTCACTGGGGTAAGGCTGGAATTGGCCAGATGTTCATTGTGGTTTTTGCACTGAATGGAAGCGGCACGCCCGTTAATGGAGCGCCGCGTCAGCCATGAAACAGCAGGAACAGCAGCACCAGATTGCCCAGCAGTGCCAGTAGCGCCAGTGTCCGCCAGACCTTCAGCGGCTCACGCTCCAGCAAGGGACGAGGGCGCACATTCAGGCTGCGGCGTTCACCTTGTTCCAGAGCCAGCAGCCATTCTTCAGCAGTTTCATAACGTTGCAATGGGTCGGCCAAGACCCCGCGCTCCAGGCATTGCGCCAGCCATTCCGGCAGATCCGGGCGATAGCGACCGGCACTCACCGGCACCCCGAAACGCGGGCGCTGGAAGGCTTCTATCTCGCCGTAGGGAAAATGCCCGATAAGCAGGAAATACAAGGTCACGCCTACCGCATACAGATCCTGGTGTGTGCTGGGCGCCGTGCCTTGAAAGGCTTCCGGCGCGATGAAGCTCGGGGTTCCGGGCAAGGTCGACGGTGCGTCCTGCGACAGACCGGGACAATACGCCAGACCGAAATCCAGCAGGCGCAACTCGCCGTCGTCCCCCAGGTGCAGGTTTTCCGGTTTGATGTCGCGGTGCAGGATCTGCCGTCGATGCAACAGGCCGACAGCCCGCAGAAGGCGTTCGGCCAGATCCTGCCACTGAGCCAGCGGCAGCGGGCCGTTTTGCCCGAACAACTGAGCCAGGGTCGTCCCCGAATATTCACGCATCACGTAGTACAAATGCTGACGCTGACCGGCGCTATGGACTTCAGGGAAGTGCCGCCCGGCGACGCGTTTGAGAAACCATTCCTCTGCCAGCAAGGCCTGACCGGCCTGGGCATCGTCTGCCAGTTGTGCAGGCAACGTCTTCAAAAGCCACGCCTGGCCCTGACCATCGAGCACGCGATACAACAACGATTGCTGGCTCCGGCTTATAACCTCTTGAACCCGCCAGCCTTCAAAGACCTGACCCGGTTTCAACGACGTGGGCAGCGGCCACTGCTGCAAATGAATCAGCGCATCGCCGAGGCTGGCCTCGCCAACAGCATCCACCCGCACCAACAGCGCACTGGCATTGTCCTGACTGCCGGCCAGATGCGCGGCATTGACCAAGGTTTGCGCGGCACTGTGAAGATCCGGTTGATCGCGCAGGATTCCGGCAATGGCGGTATCGCCGAGCGCCGCCCAAACGCCATCACTGAGCAGCACAAAACATTCGCCGTCACGCAGTTCGCCGTCGAGAAAATCCAGCACCAGATGCTGATCCAGCCCCATGGCGCGCTTGAGCACGTGCTGCATGCCCGGTTGATCCCAGACGTGATCCTCGCTGATCCGTTGCAAGGTCTCGGCGTGCCAGCGATAGACCCGGCAATCACCGACGTGCGCCAGGGTAAACCGCCGGCCGCGCAGGACCAGCGCGCTGACGGTGGTGAGCAGCGGCTGGCCGCCACCGTTGGCCTGCAACCAGCGGTTTTGCGCGAGCAGCAGACGATCGAGGGCCTGGGCCACGCTCCAGGTTTCCGGAGTGGCGTAATAGTCCAGTGCCAGCGCCTGCAAGGTCGAACGTGCGGCCAGCCCGCCATCGGCGCACTGGCTCACGCCGTCGGCGATGGCGAACAGAAAGCCTTTGCTGGCAGCCAGCGCCGGAGCCGGGGTCACCAGGCGCAAGGCGTCCTGATTTTCCGCGCGGGGGCCTGTGGCGCTGGCTTCGGCGAAGCTCAGTTGCAGAGCCATTCGGGCCTCAGACCCGGGCAGCGGTCACGGCCGCCGAACCCCAAGTGGTTCTCCAGCGACGTTTGACCCCGTGCAGACCGAACCAGGCCAATACGCCAAGGCTGGCGAACAACCACAGCGCCAGTTGATAGCTGCCGGTGCTCTGTTTGATCGCGCCCATGCCTGCCGCCAGGGCAAAGCCGCCGATGCCGCCGGCCATGCCGATCAGTCCGGTCATCACGCCGATTTCGCGACGGAAACGTTGCGGCACCAGTTGGAACACCGCGCCATTACCCGCGCCGAGACCGAGCATGGTGCAGACGAAAAGTGCCAGCGCCGCGTAGGAACTTGGCAGGTTGAAACCGACCGCCGCGATACAAACTGCGGCGACCGTGTACATCGCCAAAAGCGTGCGAATACCACCGAATCGGTCAGCCAGTGCGCCACCGAGGGGACGCATCAGGCTGCCGCCGAAGACGCAGGCGGCGGTGTAGTAACCGGCGGTCACCGGGCTCAGGCCGTATTGATCGTTGAAGTAACCGGGCAGGGCGCTGGCCAGGCCGATGAAGCCGCCGAAGGTGACGCTGTAGAAAAACATGAACCACCAGCTGTCGCGATCGCCCAGGGCCTTGAAGTAGTCGGCCATGGATTTGGCTTTCGGCCGCTCCGGCGCGTTTTTCGCCAGCCAGGCGAACAGCACCAGGGTCAGGATCAACGGGATCAGGGCGAACCCGAATACATTGCTCCAGCCAAACGCCGCCGCCAGCACCGGGGCGATCAGTGCCGCGAACACAGTCCCGGAATTGCCGGCCCCGGCGATGCCCATCGCCTTGCCCTGATGTTCCGGCGGATACCATTGCGAGGCCAGCGGCAGGGCCACGGCGAACGACGCACCGGCCATGCCGAGGAAGAGGCCGAGCAGCAGGGCCTGTTCGTAACTGTGGATGCCCAGCTTCCAGGCACCGAACAGCGCACAGATCACGATCACCTGGCCGATCAGCCCGGCGGTTTTCGGCGACAGGCGATCGGCGAGCATGCCCATCGCAAAACGCAATACCGCGCCAGCCAGAATCGGCGTGGCGACCACAAGACCGCGCTGCTGGGTGGTCAGGTGCAGGTCGCCAGCAATCTGCACCGCCAGCGGGCCGAGCAGGTACCAGACCATGAAGCTCAGGTCGAAATACAGGAAGGCCGCGAACAGGGTCGGGGTGTGGCCGGATTTCCAGAAGCTTTTATTCATCGCGCACCTCAGCTGTAGAGAATCTCGAGAAGGAGTCAGAACCAGCACAGTGGGGCGCCGCCACGGCCGCACCACCGGCCCCGGGCTGTGGGGCCAAAACGAAAAAACGCCGCTACCCGGATCGCCGAAAGGGGCGAAGAAGGTGAGCGACGTCTTTGTCGTAGGTGGGGCAACCGCCGTTGGTTACCTGTAGGGATTGCCTAGCGAGATTTGTGCCAGCTCAGCCAAGCAACTCGCTCATCGCGATGATCTGCTCTGCCACCTGAATCAGTTTCTGCTGGCGGCTCATGGCCTGGCGGCGCATCAGGGTGTAGGCCTCTTCTTCGTTGCAGTCCTTCATTTTCATCAGCAGTCCTTTGGCCAGTTCGATGCGCTTGCGCTCGGCCAGTTGCTGGTCGCGCGCCTGAAGCTGGGCGCGCAAGGCCTGGTCGCTTTCGAAGCGGGCCATCGCCACGTCGAGAATCGGCTGCAAGCGTTGTGCATGAATGCCTTCGACGATGTAGGCACTGACCCCGGACTTGATCGCCTGACGCATCACGCCGGGGTCATGTTCGTCGGTGAACATCACGATCGGCCGGGGCTGGTCGCGGCTGACCAGCACCACTTGCTCCATCACATCGCGGCTCGGTGACTCGGTATCGATCAGGATCACGTCCGGACGCACCGTTTCGACGCGCGCCGGCAAATCGATGGTCAGGCCCGACTCGTCGATCACCTCGAAACCGGCCTCGGTCAGCGCGGCTTTCAGGCGTCCGACTTTTTTCGCGGTGTCGTTGATCAGCAGAATGCGCAACATATTCGCGGTCTCCTGTCAGCGCTGGGCAAGAAGGGGCGCGCTGTCGCTCAGCGCATGGAGCTTGAAGCTCCGGGCGTAGGTGGCCGGATCGCTGCCGTCCCAGATTTTGCCGTCGATCAACTGGCTGCTGCGCATGTCTTTGCCCCAAGCTGCGACGCCCACAGCAGTCGCCGCGTCGCGATAGATCTCCAGTTGTTGCACCTGCCGGGCGACGGCGAGGTAGTCCGGGTCATCGCGCAGCAAGCCCCAGCGGCGGAACTGGGTCATGAACCACATGCCGTCCGACAGGTACGGCAGATTCACCGCGCCATCGCCGTGAAAGCGCAGGGCGTGCGGGTCCTGCCAGCGATTGCCCAGGCCATCGTCGTAGTCGCCGAGAAAGCGTGGTTCGATGCAGGACACCGGGGCGTCGAGGTATTCCGCAGCGCTCAGCAACTGCGCGGTGCTGCGGCGGTTTTCCGGGCTTTCTTCGATGAAACGGCTGGCTTCGAGGATCGCCATCACCAACGCGCGGGCGGTGTTGGGGTACTGCTCGACGAACGCGCGGGTGCAGCCGAGAACTTTCTCCGGATGATCGGGCCAGATGGTCTGGCTGGTGGCCAGCGTGAAGCCTAGATTCTGCTGCACGGCGCTGGCCGCCCACGGCTCGCCGACGCAGAAGCCATCGATGCGCCCGGCCTGCAGGTGCGCGACCATTTGCGGTGGCGGCACCACCACGCTGTCGACATCCTGCAACGGATGAATGCCCTGGCTCGCCAGCCAGTAATACAACCACATGGCATGGGTGCCGGTCGGGAAGGTCTGGGCGAAGGTCAGTTTTGCGCGGGTTTGGTGCACATGGTGGTGCAGCGCTTCAGGACCGGTCACGCCCAGGCCCTGCAAACCGTGGGACAGGTTCAGGCTCTGGCCGTTCTGGTTCAGGCCCATCAGTACCGCCATGTCGGTTGACGCGACGCCGCCGATGCCCAGATGCACCGCGTAGATCAGGCCGTAAAGGCTGTGGGCGGCATCGAGTTCGCCGCTGACCAGATTGTCCCGCAGGTTGGCCCAGGAACTCTGGCGCTTGAGGTTCAGGGTCAGGCCGTAAGGCTGGGCAAAGCCCTGGGTGGCGGCGACCACCAGCGAGGCGCAGTCGCTCAGGGCCATGAAGCCCAGGTTGATCGCACTTTTTTCCGGGGCATCGCTGCCGTTGACCCAGGCCAGCGGCCCGGCGGAGGTTTGAGTCATGAAAGCCACCCTCAAAAAAAACGTCGTCCCAGGCTTTGCCCGCGCAAAACCGAGAGACGACGCCATTGTCTTTGCCTGCGCGCCACCATTGGCCTGCGGGCTGATGCCGAGGAGGGTGCAAGGCATATGCCATGCGCACCGATTTACCCGTGCGCCTCGCGCGGCGGGGCGATGCCCGGCTATAATCGCCGCCTCTTTTCGCCGCCCGAGTCATAGCCGCCCATGTACACCCTGGCCCGTCAGCTGTTGTTCAAACTTTCCCCGGAAACCTCCCACGATCTGTCGCTGGATCTGATCGGCGCGGGCGGGCGTTTGGGCCTCAATGGCTTGCTGTGCAAGGCGCCGGCGTCGTTGCCGGTAAACGTCATGGGCCTGCAGTTCCCGAACCCTGTCGGTCTGGCGGCCGGTCTGGACAAGAACGGCGCGGCCATCGATGGCTTCGCCCAGCTGGGGTTCGGTTTTGTCGAAATCGGCACCGTGACCCCGCGCCCGCAGCCGGGCAATCCGAAACCACGGATTTTCCGCCTGCCGGAAGCCGAGGCGATCATCAACCGCATGGGTTTCAACAACCTCGGTGTGGATAACCTGCTGGCGCGGGTGGCGGCGGCCAAATACAAGGGCGTGCTGGGGATCAACATCGGCAAGAACTTCGACACCCCGGTCGAGCGCGCCGTGGATGACTACCTGATCTGCCTGGACAAGGTCTACGCCCACGCCAGTTACGTCACGGTCAACGTCAGCTCGCCGAACACTCCGGGCCTGCGCAGCCTGCAATTCGGTGATTCGCTCAAGCAATTGCTGGCGGACCTGGCCACGCGCCGCGCCGAACTGGCCCTGCGCCACGGCAAACATGTACCGCTGGCGATCAAGATCGCGCCGGACATGACCGACGAAGAAACCGCGCAAGTCGCCCAGGCGCTGATCGAAACCGGGATGGACGCGGTGATCGCCACCAACACCACCCTCAGCCGCGTGGGCGTCGAAGGCATGGAACACGGTGACGAGGCGGGCGGTCTGTCCGGCGCGCCGGTGCGTGAGAAGAGCACCCACACCGTGAAAGTGCTGGCGTCCGAGCTGGGCGGCAAGCTGCCGATCATCGCGGCGGGCGGCATCACCGAAGGCAAGCATGCGGCCGAGAAGATCGCTGCCGGCGCGAGCCTGGTGCAGATCTACTCCGGCTTCATCTATAAGGGCCCGGCGCTGATCCGCGAGTCCGTGGACGCGATCGCCGCCAAGCGCTGATTTGCGGATTTAAAAGGCAGGCATAAAAAAGGGCTCCTCGAAGGAGCCCCTGGGCCGTAGCCCGCCGTCCGGGAAGGACGTGCATGGTGATCAGGTCGTTACGAAATCAGATTGTCGTGTCGCAATAAGTGCCCTGTGTCAGCCGACGGCGTGAAGTTCGTTGAGTCTGTGGATTCCCGCAGTGCCGGTCATACCGTCCCAGTTGTCGCCGCGTCCTTCTCGCCAGCCGTTGATCCAGGCTTGACGTACCGACGGTAGAGTAAATGGGCAAAGCTCACGGGATTTGCCACCAACGCCATATTGATATCCGCGCAAAAATGCTCTTTCCAACGGATCACGCTTAAGTCTTCTCATAGGGTGTTTCCCTCACTTGTTGACTGTTTTTGTCGCGTCGACCTCAACTGAGGTCTGGCAGAAAAACTCTGCCGTTGGCGGCTCGCTGCCGGCGTGGCGAGCCAAGGTGTTGACGCCGTTGCGACGTCAACCTGTGTCCAGTTCTAACCAATGAGTCACATCGATGGAATGACCGTTTTGTCATAAGGACGTAACGAAAAAGATGCTATGGCCATAAGTAACCGCGTATTTATCCAGCGTTTGTTGGCCAAACCCCGGTATGATCGGCCCCGCGCTGGATGATGAGGTTAATCCTTTAGTGAGAATGACCCACGTTTACACTGGGGTACTATTCGACGAAGGGTTGCTTTGAGTCATTTTGTTGCTTCAACTTTTTTCTCTGTCCCGGCATCTAAGCTCTTTTAACCCGAGCAGCGGGGATGGAACGGCACACCTTCGTGCCACGCGGGCGCTCTTGTAGAAAAGCGCCTGATTGAAAACCGGATCGGCAATGCGTTGCCGGTTCATCAGCCAAAGGCTCTGGAAAAACCATGTCCGACCGTTTCGAACTCTTCCTCACTTGCCCCAAAGGCCTTGAAGGCCTGCTCATCGAGGAAGCCGTCGGGCTTGGCCTTGAAGAGGCCCGCGAACACACCTCCGCCGTGCGTGGCATGGCGACCATGGAAACCGCTTATCGCCTGTGCCTCTGGTCGCGTCTGGCCAACCGGGTGCTGCTGGTGCTCAAGCGCTTCCCGATGAAAAACGCCGAAGACCTGTACCACGGCGTACTCGACGTCGACTGGCAGGATCACATGCTGGCCGACGGCACCCTGGCGGTGGAATTCAGCGGTCATGGTTCGGGCATCGACAACACTCATTTCGGCGCCCTGAAGGTCAAGGACGCCATCGTCGACAAACTGCGCACACCGCAGGGCGACCGCCCGAGCATCGACAAACTCAACCCGGACCTGCGCATTCACCTGCGTCTGGATCGTGGCGAAGCGATTCTGTCCCTCGACCTCTCCGGCCACAGCCTGCACCAGCGCGGTTACCGCTTGCAGCAGGGCGCTGCGCCGCTGAAGGAGAACCTTGCAGCCGCGATCCTGATCCGTTCCGGCTGGCCGCGCATTGCCGCCGAAGGTGGCGCGCTGGCTGACCCGATGTGCGGTGTCGGTACGTTCCTGGTCGAAGCCGGCATGATCGCCGCCGACATGGCGCCGAACCTGCGTCGCGAGCAGTGGGGCTTCACCGCCTGGCTCGGTCACGTGCCGGCGCTGTGGAAAAAACTGCATGAAGAAGCCGTCGAGCGTGCTGCTGCCGGTCTGGCCAAGCCGCCGCTGTGGATTCGTGGTTATGAAGCCGACCCACGGCTGATTCAGCCGGGCCGCAACAACGTCGAGCGCGCCGGCCTGAGCGAGTGGATCAAGATCTATCAGGGCGAAGTGGCGACGTTCGAACCGCGTCCGGATCAGAACCAGAAAGGTCTGGTCATCTGCAACCCGCCGTACGGCGAGCGTCTGGGTGATGAAGCGAGTCTGTTGTACCTCTACCAGAACCTCGGCGAGCGTCTGCGTCAGGCCTGCCTGAACTGGGAAGCGGCGGTGTTCACCGGCGCGCCGGATCTGGGCAAGCGCATGGGCATCCGCAGCCATAAACAATATTCGTTCTGGAACGGCGCGTTGCCGTGCAAGCTGCTGTTGATCAAAGTCCTGCCGGATCAGTTCGTCACCGGCGAGCGCCGCACCCCGGAACAACGTCAGGCCGAGCGCGAGCAAGCCGCCTACGACCAGACGCCGAACGAGCCGCAGGAGCGCAAGTTCAACAAGAACGGCAACCCGATCAAACCGACGCCGGCCCCGGCGCCAGTGATCGAGCAACCGCGCCTGAGCGAAGGCGGGCAGATGTTTGCCAACCGCCTGCAAAAGAACCTCAAGGCCATGAGCAAGTGGGTCAAGCGTGAAGGCATCGATTGCTACCGCGTCTACGATGCGGACATGCCGGAATACGCCATGGCCATCGACCTGTACCACGACTGGGTGCACGTTCAGGAATACGCCGCGCCGAAGTCGATCGACCCGGAAAAAGCTTCGATCCGCATGTTCGACGCCCTGGCGGCCATTCCGCAGGCGCTGAACATCGACAAGAGCCGCGTGGTGGTGAAGCGCCGCGAGCGTCAGAGCGGCACCAAGCAGTACGAGCGTCAGGCGGCCCAGGGCAAGTTCAATGAAGTGACCGAGGGCGGCGTGAAGTTGCTGGTCAACCTCACCGACTACCTCGACACCGGACTGTTCCTCGATCATCGGCCGATGCGCATGCGTATCCAGAAAGAGGCCGCCGGCAAGCGCTTCCTCAACCTGTTCTGCTACACCGCGACCGCCAGCGTGCACGCGGCCAAGGGCGGCGCGCGCAGCACCACCAGCGTCGACCTGTCGAAAACCTACCTCGACTGGGCGCGCCGCAACCTGTCGCTCAACGGTTTCTCCGACAAGAACCGTCTGGAGCAGGGCGACGTGATGGCGTGGCTGGAAAACTCCCGCGACGAATACGACCTGATCTTCATCGATCCGCCGACCTTTTCCAACTCCAAGCGCATGGAAGGCATCTTCGACGTGCAGCGTGACCAGGTGCAGTTGATCGATCTGGCCATGGCCCGTCTGGCGGCGGGCGGGGTGTTGTACTTCTCCAACAACTTCCGCAAGTTCCAGCTCGAAGACAACCTGGCCGAGCGCTACGCGGTCGAGGAAATCACCGCCAGCACCATCGACCCGGATTTCGCCCGCAACGGCAAGATCCACCGCGCCTGGAAAATCACGGCTCGTTGACACTCTGCAAAATTGGATCCACAGAGCCTTGATTTTTAAAGGCTCTTGGATCCGTTCAGAGCTAGCCAAATTAGTGGCTAATAGCTATAACTCACACACGGCCGATGGGGTTTTTCCCGCAGATGCTGACGTAGTGAGTGGCTTTTATGTCGTTGCACCCCGTGCGCCCGAAGATATTGGGTTTTATCAGCGAAGACGTCTCGGCCTGGCTGGTCGGGGTGCTGGTATTGCTCGCCGGCGGAATTCTCACGGGGCTGCTCGCCTGGGGCACCCTCAATCAGTTTCACAGCCAGTTGCGCCAACGCTTTCAGCTGCTGGCCAACGAACGCTATAGCCGCATCGAAGAACGTTTTCAGGATCAGGAGCAACGTCTCGATGGCCTGCGCCGGTTCTTCGCCAACTCCGAATCGGTGTCCCGCGCCGAGTTCGACGGTTACACCCATCCTCTATTGCTGCGCACCCAGGCTTATTCGTTTGCCTTGCGGGTGAGCGGTGCCGAACGTGCCGCCTTCGAGCAGCGCGTGCGAGATGAGGGCCTGAGCACCTTCAGCGTGCGCGAACTCAATGCGCGCGGCGAACTGCAACTGGCCTCGGCCCGCGATGAGTACGTCGTCGTGGTGTACAGCCAGACCCAGAGCCGGCTCGGTTCTCCGCTGGGTTACGACTTGCTGGCTCAGCCTTTGCGCCGCTCGACCCTGGAGCGCGCCGACCAGCTTCGCAGTCTGGCAGTCTCGCAGCCGATGCATCTGGTCGGTATAGAGCCGGCATACGCACGCGGCGTATTGCTGGTGGCACCGGTGTTGCGCGAAGGCGAGCCCATATCATACGGCTACGTGATGGCTGTCATCAGCATGCGTCAACTGCTGGCAGACGGCTTGCCGGATGCATTTCATGACTATCTGTCGGTGCGCATCCTCGATCTGTCCACCGACGATCAGCATGAAGTGCTGTTCGAATCGACCAATGAACCGGCGCAGAGTGATCTGTCGGCGACCCGGCTGGTGCGCATGGCCGATCACGACTATCAGGTAGATATCCTGCCCAGCGAAGCGTTCATGCAGGCCAACCATTCGTCGGTGGGCAGCGTAGTGGTGCTGGGCGGGTTGCTCAGTCTGCTGCTGAGCGCGCTGCTTTATGTGCTGGTCAGCCAGCGTCAGCGTGCGTTGCGCATGGTCGAGTTGCGCACTCAGGAGCTGCATGAGCGCGAGCAGGAACTGCGTGGCACCCACGGTCAGTTGCGCGGGGTGCTCAACGCGGCAACTCAAGTGGCAATCATCGCCACCGACCTGCGCGGCGTGATCAACACGTTCAACCCCGGTGCCGAGCAGATGCTCGGTTATCACAGCAACGAAGTGGTCGGCCACATGACCCTGGAAAACCTGCACTTTCCCCGGGAACTGGTGGCCCGCGCGGCGGAGCTCAGCGCCCGCTATGGCAAAACCATTCCGACCTGCCAGGCGATGCTGGTGGAGGGTGGCGAAGTCGGTGGGCACGAGGCGCGGGAGTGGACGCTGGTGCGCAAGGACGGCAGCCACATTCCAGTGAACATGCTGGCCACGCCGGTGCTGGACGAGCAGGGGCTGTGGGTCGGGCACCTGGCGATCTGCATCGACATCACCGAGCGCAAGCGCGTGCACGAAGCGCTGGCCGCGCGGGATGTGCTGTTGAAGAAGCTCAGCGCCCATGTTCCCGGCGGGATCTATCAATTCAAGATGGAGTTCGACGGGCGTTTCAGCGTGATCTACGCCAGCGACGGCATCCGCGAGATCTACGAGCTGGAGCCGGACGTGCTGCTGCTCAACGCCGAGGCGATCTTCACCCGTATCCACCCGCAGGACGTCAGCCGCGTGCGCAAGTCGATCCGTGCTTCGGCGGACAATCTCAGCCCATGGCGTGAGGAGTATCGTGTGCAATTGCCCGAGCGTGGCCTGCGCTGGGTTCGCGGCGAGGCGACGCCGGAGGAACTGCCGGGCGGCGGGGTGCTGTGGCATGGCTATATTTCGGATATTTCCGACCTGAAACGGGTGGAAGAAGAGCTGCGCGCGCTGTCGGTGACCGATTCGCTGACCGGGATTCACAACCGGCGCTATTTCCAGGAGCGCCTGACCACCGAAATGGCCCGGGTCGAGCGCGGCGGAGGCGAGTTGTCGGTGATCATGCTCGACATCGACCACTTCAAGCGGATCAACGATCAGTACGGTCACGCGGTAGGTGACCGCGTGTTGCAGGCGGTCTGCGAGCGCATCGGCCATCGTCTGCGGCGTACCGACGTATTCTGCCGCTTGGGTGGCGAAGAGTTCATGGTGCTGTGCCCGGACATCGACGGCGATCACGCCCACATGCTGGCCGAAGAGTTATGGCACAGCCTGCGCAGTGCACCGATCGACGTGGTGGGGGTGGTGACGGCCAGTTTCGGGATTGCCAGCTGGCGACCGGGAGAGGGCGCGGATGCGCTGTTGCTGCGGGCGGATTCCGGGGTGTATGCGGCGAAGCAGGGCGGACGGGATCGGGTCGAGCGGCAGATGAACTGATCCGGTTTGCCGCTGAATCCCTGTGGGAGCGAGCTTGCTTGCGAAGGGGCCATCAAAGTCGACATCTTCATCGACTGAATGGACGTCTTCGCGAGCAAGTCGAGTCGTCGCACCGTCGCTCCCACAGTGTTTTGTGGTGTGCTTACAGAACCGAAGCAGTCTGCGCCGTCCGCGGCTGTTTATAGAGATCCAGCAGTACCTGATCCAGCACCGACGACGCGCCGAACGGGGCCTTGTCGTTGAGGATCGCCACCACCGCCCAAGTGTTGCCGTTGACGTCGCGGCTGAAGCCGGCGATTGCCCGTACCGTGTTCAGAGTGCCGGTCTTGACGTGGGCCTCTCCGCGCATCGCGGTGGTCTTCAGGCGTTTGCGCATGGTGCCGTCGGTGCCGGCAATCGGCAGCGAGCTGATGTACTCGGCGGCGTAAGGGCTGTGCCAGGCCGCTTGCAGCATGTTGGCCATTTCCCGGGCGCTGACCCGCTCGGAACGCGACAGACCGGAACCGTTCTCCATCACCAGATGCGGCGCGGTGATGCCTTTCTTCGCCAGCCACTGACGCACCACCCGTTGCGCGGCTTTGGCGTCATCGCCGTCGGCGTCGTTGCGGAATTTCTGGCCCAGGCTCAGGAACAGCTGCTGAGCCATGGTGTTGTTACTGTATTTGTTGATGTCGCGGATGATTTCCGCCAGATCCGGCGAGAACGCACGGGCCAGCACTTTCGCGCTGCTCGGGGTCGGGGCCAGACGATCCTTGCCCTGGATGCTGCCGCCCAATTCTTTCCAGATCGCCCGCACGGCGCCGGCGGTGTAGGTCGCGTGGTCAAGCAGCGACAGGTAAGTCTGCGAGCTGCAGCCTTCGCCCAACTGGCCGGCCACGGTCACGGTCACGCTGCCATCGGCCTGCGGCACCGGGTTGTAGCGCACGCCGCCGGTGCATTGTTTGGAGTTGAGCGCTTTGACAGTGTTTTCGATGTTGATGCTGGCAATCGGCGGTTCGACCGAGATCAGCACCCGGCCGTTGTCGTTGCGGGCCACGAAACGCAAGGCCTTGAGGTTGACCAGCAGCGAATCCGGCTTGACCAGGAACGGCTTGTTCTCGTCGTTGCCGTCATCGTTGAATTCCGGCAGTTGCGGCTGCACGAAGAAGCTGCGATCGAGTACCAGATCACCGGTGACCTGGGTCACGCCGTTGGCGCGCAGGTCGCGCATCAGCAGCCAGAGTTTTTCCATGTTCAGCTTCGGATCGCCGCCACCCTTGAGGTAGAGGTTGCCGTTGAGGATCCCGCCGTTCAGGTCGCCGTCGGTATAGAACTCGGTTTTCCACTGATGGTTGGGGCCGAGCATTTCCAGCGCCGCGTAAGTGGTGACCAGCTTCATGGTCGAGGCCGGGTTGACCGACACATCGGCGTTGTACACGGTCGGCGTGCCCGGGCCGTCCAGCGGCACCATCACCAGCGACAGGGCAGAGGGCTGCAGCTTGCTGGCCTTGAGGGCTTTTTCGACGTTGGGGGTCAGGGCGGTGTTGATGGTGGCAGCGGAGACGGGCAGGGCCAGCGGCAGAAGAAGACCGGCCAGGAGCAGAGGACGCAACGATTTGATCATATGAAATAAAACCCTACAGCCGAGGGGAAAAAAGACGAGGACATGGATGAAAAGGCCCTCAGTGGTCATGAAAGTGTCGGCATTATGCCCCAAGGTGCAACAGCTTGGGCCTTTCGCAAGGGCGCCAATTCGTTATTTTTTTACAGGCGGTCGCACGCACGTCCCAGAGAGTCGGGCAATCGCCGGCTTAAACTGGTAAAGTGCCGGCCGTTATTACTTAAGAGGATTGTTCCAATGGCGACTAACCGTTCCCAGCGTCTGCGCAAAAAACTGTGCGTCGATGAATTTCAAGAGCTGGGTTTCGAACTGAACCTGGGCTTCAAAGAAGACCTGTCCGAAGAAGCCATTGACGCTTTCCTCGAAGCATTCATCAAAGAAGCCATGGAAGCCAATGGTCTGGGCTATGTCGGCGGCGACGACTTCGGTCTGGTTTGCCTGCAGAAGCGCGGCTCGGTCTCCGAAGAGCAGCGCGCTGCTGTTGAAGCCTGGCTGAAAACCCGCTCCGAGCTGACCACCACTGAAATCAGCCCGCTGCTGGACGTCTGGTATCCGGAAAAGCCGATCAACGCGGCCAAGTGATACTAAAAAAACGGCGACCCAAGGGTCGCCGTTTTTTTATGCCTGCTTTTTAATCAGGCCTTGCGCCAGTTGAGGATCAGCAAGGTCAGCACCCCCGCGACAATCCCCCAGAACGCCGAACCGATGGAAAACAGCGTCAGCCCCGACGCCGTGACCATGAAGGTGATCAGCGCCGCTTCCCGTTCCTTCACCTCGGTCATGGCGATGCTCAAACCGTTGATGATCGAGCCGAACAGCGCCAGCGCGGCAATCGAAAGCACCAGCTCCTTGGGCAGCGCGGCAAACAGCGCCGCCAGCGTGGCGCCGAATACCCCGGCAATCCCGTAGAAAATCCCGCACCACACCGCCGCGGTGTAGCGTTTGTTGCGATCCTCATGGGCATGCGGCCCGGTGCAGATCGCCGCGCTGATGGCCGCGAGGTTGATGCCGTGGGAACCGAACGGCGCCAGCAGCAGGGACGCGATGCCGGTGGCGGTGATCAGCGGCGAGGCCGGGACGTTGTAGCCGTCGGCCCGCAGCACGGCGATGCCGGGCATGTTTTGCGAGGTCATCGCTACGACAAACAGCGGGATGCCGATGCTGATGGTCGCAGCCAGGGAAAAGTGCGGCGTGGTCCAGACCGGTGTCGCCACTTCCAGATGAAAACCGCTGAAGTCCAGCAGCCCCATGAAACCCGACAGCGCGGTGCCGATCAGCAGCGCGGCGAGCACCGCATAACGCGGCGACAGGCGTTTGACGATGAGATAAGTGAAGAACATCCCCAGCACCAGGCCGGTGCGGTGTTGCGCGGCGACGAAGATTTCGCTGCCGATCTTGAACAGAATCCCCGCCAGCAGCGCGGCGGCGAGGGAGGCCGGGATCTTTTTCACCAGCCGTTCGAAGCTGCCGGTCAGGCCGCAAATGGTCACCAGCACCGCGCAGGTGATGTAGGCGCCGATGGCTTCGCCGTAGGTAACGCCGCTAAGGCTGGTGATCAACAGCGCTGCGCCGGGCGTTGACCAGGCAATCGTGATCGGCGTGCGATAACGCAACGACAGGCCGATTGAACAGACCGCCATGCCGATGGAAATCGCCCAGATCCACGACGAGATCTGCCCGCTGGTCAGGCCCGCCGCCTGTCCGGCCTGGAACATCAGCACCAGCGAACTGGTGTAGCCGGTCATCATCGCAATGAACCCGGCGACGATGGCGGAGGGCGATGTGTCCGCCAGCGGGCGCAGTCGGGTGTGGGTGATTTCGTTCATGACAGCGGTGTTCCTTGTTCAAGCCACGGATTTCGGGTTTAAGCCTAAACTCAAACGTAACGGAGCGTTGCAATACAGCCGAAGCCGCAAACAGCCGTACAGTCGTGTTGCCACCTTCCATTGTGTACAATCGCGCTGTTTTTTACGCGATACTTGCCAGCGACCTACTGTGCCGTATTACAGTCACGGTCAATTCGCCGCCGTTCTTCCCGACTCGAGTGCCCATGAACGAACAGTTGCAACCCCTCAAGAAACAACCGCGAGCAGGCAAAGCCGGCCGCAGCGGAACCCAGGACGATATTGTCTATGCGCATATCTTCGAGGCCATCCTCGAACAACGCCTGGCGCCCGGCACCAAGTTGAGCGAAGAAGCGCTGGGGGAAATTTTCGGGGTCAGCCGGACCATCATTCGCCGTGCGCTGTCGCGTCTGGCCCATGAAGGCGTGGTGCTGTTGCGGCCGAACCGTGGCGCGGTCGTCGCCAGCCCGAGCGTCGAAGAAGCGCGTCAGGTGTTCCTCGCCCGGCGTCTGGTGGAACGCGCGATCACTGAACTGGCGGTGCAACACGCCACCGCCGAGCAGATCGCCGAACTGCGCCAGATGGTCAACGACGAACGCGACAGCTTCTCCCGTGGCGATCGCGGCGCCGGCATCCGTCTCTCCGGCGAATTCCACCTGAAACTGGCCGAAGCGGCGAAGAACGCGCCGTTGATCAGTTTCCAGCGCAGCCTGGTTTCGCAGACCTCGCTGATCATCGCCCAATATGAAAGCGGCAACCGTTCGCACTGTTCCTACGACGAGCACACTCAGTTGATCGACGCCATCGAAGCGCGCAACGGCGAGCTGGCAGTGGACCTGATGATGCATCACATGGACCACATCGACAGCAAGCTCAACCTCGACGAGGAAAGCGCGTCCGACGATCTGCATGCAGTGTTCTCGCACCTGTTGCAGACCAAGAAGCCGGGGCGGCCTGCGGCCAAGCTCTGAGGCGAATCGACAGGCAACAAAAATCCCCCGGACTGCAAAGTACCGGGGGATTTTTTTGTCCGTCTGATCGTGATGATCGTTCCCACGCTCCGCGTGGGAATGCAGCCCGTGACGCTCTGCGTCACTGGACGCGGAGCGTCCCCAGAGGCATTCCCACGCAGAGCGTGGGAACGATCGAGCAATCAGTTAGCGCTGGTGTACCAGCCCACCCGCCGCATAGGTCTGGGCCACAGTGCGGTCATCGCCCAGGGTCATCAGCACAAACAACGTTTCGGCAATATTGTTGGCCTGCTTCAAGCGGTAGCTCAGCAGCGGCGTGGCGTTGTAGTCCAGCACCAGGAAGTCGGCGTCGGAGCCCGGTTGCAGGTTGCCGATCCTGTCTTCCAGACGCAGCGCCCGCGCGCCGCCGAGGGTAGCGAGGTACAGCGATTTGAACGGGCTCAGGCGCGCACCTTGCAGCTGCATCACCTTGTAGGCTTCGTTCAGGGTTTGCAGCAGCGAGAAACTGGTGCCGCCACCGACGTCAGTGCCGAGACCGACGTTCAGTTTGTGCTTCTCGGCCATCGGCAGGTTGAACAGGCCGCTGCCGAGGAAGAAGTTCGAGGTCGGGCAGAACGCGACCGCCGAACCGGTCTCCGCCAGACGCGCGCACTCGTCGTCGCACAGGTGCACGCCGTGGGCGAACACCGAGCGCTCGCCGAGCAATTGGTAGTGATCGTAGACGTCCAGATAGCCCTTGCGCTCCGGGAACAGCGCCTTGACCCACTCGACTTCCTTGAGGTTTTCGCTGATGTGGGTCTGCATGTACAGATCCGGGTATTCGCTGAGCAGCTGGCCGGCGAGCGTCAGCTGTTCCGGGGTGCTGGTTGGGGCGAAACGCGGGGTGACCGCATAGTGCAGACGACCCTTGCCGTGCCAGCGCTCGATCAGCGCCTTGCTGTCGACGTAGCTCGATTCCGGGGTGTCGGTCAGGTAGTCCGGCGCGTTGCGGTCCATCATCACCTTGCCGGCGATCATTCGCAGATCCAGCTTTTCGGCCGCTTCGAAGAACGAGTTCACCGACTGCGGGTGCACGCTGCCGAACACCAGCGCGGTGGTGGTGCCGTTGCGCAGCAGTTCCTTGATGAAAATATCCGCCACTTCATCGGCGTGGGCCTTGTCGGCGAACTGGCTTTCGCACGGGAAGGTGTAGGTGTTCAGCCAGTCCAGCAGTTGCTCACCATAGGCGCCGACCATGCCGGTCTGCGGAAGGTGGATGTGGGTGTCGATGAAGCCCGGAGTGATCAGCGCATCCTTGTGATGGGTGATCTCGATGTCCGCCGGCAGTGTCGGCAGCAGTTCACTGGCGTGGCCGAGGGCGCTGATCTTGCCGTCATCGACCACCAGCAGGCCGTCCTCGAAATACTCGTAGGAGGCTTCGATGCCGACCTCGGCGGGGTCGGCAATGCTGTGCAGGATGGCGGCGCGGTAGGCTTTGCGAGTCAGAGGCATGAGGGTTCTCTAATCAGTTTGAGGCTTTGAGTGTGGCGGCCTGACTGCGGCGCGAAACCGGCAGCAGTTTGGCAATCGGTTCGGCACTGGCGGTGTGCTGGCCGAAATTGGCGTTATAGGTGGCGATGATTTCGCCGGCGATGGAAATGGCGATTTCCACAGGCAACTTGCCTTTGACTTCGCCGATGCCCATCGGGCAGCGCATGCGTTGCACGACGCTGGCGTCGAAGCCACGGTCACGCAGGCGATGTTCGAACTTGGCCCGTTTGGTCTTCGAGCCGATCAGGCCAAACCAGGTGAAGTCGTTGCGCTTGAGGATCGCGGCGGTGAGTTCCAGATCCAGCTGATGGTTGTGGGTCATGACGATGCAGTAGCTGCCGGCGGGCAGGTCGTCGATTTCATCCACCGGGTCCTCGGCGACGATCTTGCGCACGCCGTGGGGAATCTGCTCGGGGAATTCCTCTTCCCGGGAATCGATCCAGCGTACCCGGCAGGGCAGGCTGGCGAGCAAGGGTACCAGCGCGCGACCCACATGACCGGCGCCGAACACGGCGATCTGCGCCTGCACCTGGCCCATCGGTTCGAATAGCAGCACCGTGGCGCCGCCGCAGCACTGGCCAAGACTGGCGCCGAGGCTGAAGCGCTCCAGATGGGTGTCCTGCTTGCCGCTGGCGAGCATCTCGCGGGCGATCTGCATGGCTTTGTATTCCAGGTGCCCGCCACCGATGGTGTCGAACGTCTGGCGGGCGCTGACGACCATTTTCGAGCCGGCATTGCGCGGCGTCGAGCCGAGCTCTTCGATGATCGTCACCAGAACGCAGGGTTCGCCCTGGTTCTGCAGGTCGGCGAGGGCGTCGATCCAGTTGTACATATCTCACCTCTCAGATCGTTCCCACGCTCTGCGTGGGAATGCATCACTGGACGCTCCGCGTCCGCTGTTCAGGATGCGACGCAGAGCGTCGCGGGCTGCATTCCCACGCAGAGCGTGGGAGCGATCATCAAACAACCTCGGTTTCAGCTTCTACGGCTTTCACCGCCTTGAGCTGACGCATCTGCTCGCAACCCCACAACACCCGCTCCGGGGTCGCCGGCGCGTCGATCTTCGGCTGATGCTTGTAGTCGCCCAGACTGGCCACCGCATCCTTGATTGCGCACCACGCGGCGATGCCGAGCATGAACGGCGGCTCACCCACAGCCTTGGAGTGGAACACCGTGTCCTCCGGGTTCTTGCGGTTTTCCACCAGCTTCACCCGCAGGTCCAGCGGCATGTCCGCCACGGCCGGGATCTTGTAGCTGGCCGGGCCGTTGGTCATCAGCTTGCCCTTGTTGTTCCACACCAGTTCTTCCATGGTCAGCCAGCCCATGCCCTGAACGAAACCGCCCTCGACCTGACCGATGTCGATGGCCGGGTTCAGCGAGGCGCCGACATCGTGGAGGATGTCGGTACGCAGCATCTTGTACTCGCCGGTCAGGGTGTCGACGATCACTTCGCAGCACGCCGCGCCGAAGGCGAAGTAGTAGAACGGCCGGCCACGGGCCTGGCTGCGGTCGTAGTAGATTTTCGGGGTCTTGTAGAACCCGGTGCTCGACAGCGAAACCTGGTTGAAATACGCCAGCTGGATCAGCGCTTCGAAGGTCAGGATATGGTCACGAACGCGCACGTGGCCGTTGTGGAATTCCACGTCCTCTTCGCTGACCTTGTAGTGCCGCGCGGCGAATTCGACCAGCCGCTGCTTGATTGTCTCGGCAGCGTTCTGCGCCGCTTTGCCGTTGAGGTCGGCGCCGCTGGAGGCCGCGGTCGGCGAGGTGTTTGGCACCTTGTCGGTGTTGGTCGCGGTGATCTGCACGCGGTCCATTTCCACCTGGAACACTTCGGCCACGACCTGCGCAACCTTGGTGTTCAGGCCCTGACCCATTTCCGTGCCGCCGTGGTTCAGGTGAATGCTGCCGTCGGTGTAGACGTGCACCAAGGCACCTGCCTGGTTGAGGAAGCTGGCGGTGAAGGAAATGCCGAATTTCACCGGGGTCAGCGCCAGGCCTTTTTTCAGGATCGGGCTGTTGGCGTTGTAGCGACGGATCGCTTCGCGGCGCTCGGCGTACTGGCTGCTTTCTTCCAGTTCGGCGGTCATCTCTTCGAGCATGTTGTGCTCGACGGTCTGGTAGTAATGGGTGACGTTGCGCTCGGTCTTGCCGTAGTAGTTGGCCTTGCGCACGGCCAGCGGATCGAGGTTCAGGTGACGGGCGATGGCGTCCATCACTTCTTCGATCGCGACCATCCCTTGCGGGCCGCCGAAACCACGGTACGCAGTGTTCGACGCGGTGTTGGTCTTGCAGCGGTGACCGTTGATGGTCGCATCTCCGAGGTAGTACGAGTTGTCCGAGTGGAACATCGCCCGGTCAACGATCGAGGCCGACAGGTCAGGCGAGCAGCCGCAGTTACCGGCCAGATCCATGGCGATGCCGTGCAGGCGGCCGGTGCTGTCGAAGCCGACGTCGTACTCGACGTAGAACGGGTGACGCTTGCCGGTCATCAGCATGTCTTCGACCCGCGGCAGGCGCATCTTGGTCGGCTGGCCGGTGAGGTGCGCGATCACTGCGCACAGGCACGCCGGGCTCGCGGCCTGGGTTTCCTTGCCGCCGAAACCACCGCCCATGCGGCGCATGTCGACCACGATCTTGTTCATCGAAACGTCGAGGACTTCGGCCACCAGTTTCTGCACTTCGGTGGGGTTCTGGGTCGAGCAGTAGACGATCATGCCGCCGTCTTCGGTTGGCATCACCGAGGAGATCTGGGTCTCCAGATAGAAGTGTTCCTGACCGCCGATGTGTAGCGTGCCTTGAATGCGATGCTCGGCCGTGGCCAACGCATTGGCTGAATCGCCGCGTTGATGGGTATGGCTGTCGAGCACGAAGTGGCGTTTGCGCAGGGCTTCGACCACGTCCAGCACTGGCTCCAGATCTTCGTATTCGATGATCGCGGCCATGGCGGCCTTGCGTGCGGTTTCCAGGTCTTTCGCGGCCACGGCCAGCACCGGTTGACCGACAAACTGCACGTCATCGATGGCCAGCAGCGGATCGCCCGGCAGCAACGGGCCGATGTCTTTCAGGCCCGGCACGTCTTCGTGGGTGATGGCGATGCGTACGCCTTCGAAGGCGTAGCAAGGCTGGGTGTCGATGCTGATGATTTTCGCGTGGGCGCGATCCGACAGCCGCGCGTAAACGTGCAACTGGTTGGGGAATTCCAGGCGGTCATCGATGTACTGCGCTTCACCGGACACATGCTTGGCGGCGCTGTCGTGCTTGACGCTGCGGCCGACGCCGGTGGTCAGGTCTTTGGCGAACAGTTCAGCCAGTTCAGCTTGCGTTTTCTCTACGCCGTGATGGTTAGACATAAGCGGTCACCCGAGTCTCGATGTGCGGTGTTTGCAGTTCGATGAAGTATTTGCGCAGCAGGTTCTGCGCGCTGAGCAGGCGGTATTCCTTGCTGGCGCGGAAGTCCGAGAGCGGGGTGAAATCCTCGCCCAGCGCGGTGCAGGCACGTTCGATTACAGCGTTGTTGAACGGCTGACCGAGCAGTACGGCTTCACAGTGAGCGGCGCGTTTCGGGATCGCTGCCATGCCGCCGAAGGCGACGCGGGCGTCGGTGATCACGTCGTTCTCAACCCGCAGGTTGAACGCGGCGCAGACGGCAGAGATGTCGTCGTCCAGACGCTTGGAGACTTTGTAGGCGCGGAAGCGCTGCTCGGCCGTGGCGCGAGGGACGATGATTTTCTCGATGAACTCGCTTTCCTGACGCGCAGTGACCCGGTAATCGATGAAGTAATCCTCGAGGGCCAGCGTGCGGCGGGTCTCGCCCTTGCACAGCACGATCTGCGCACCGAGGGCGATCAGCAGGGGCGGCGAGTCACCGATCGGCGAGGCGTTGCCGATATTGCCACCCAGGGTGCCCTGGTTGCGGATCTGCAGGGAGGCGAAGCGGTGCAGCAGTTCGCCGAAGTCCGGATACTCGGCGTTCAGCGCTTCGTAGCAGTCGGAGAGGGCGGTGGCGGCGCCGATTTCGATGCGGTCATCGAAGTGCTCGATGCGCTTCATTTCGGCGACGTTGCCGACGTAGATCATCACCGGCAGGGTGCGGTGGAACTGCGTGACTTCCAGCGCCAGATCGGTGCCGCCCGCCAGCAGGCGGGCCTGTGGATAAGCGTCGTAGAGATCGGCCAGATCGGCCACGGTCAGCGGCACCAGGCAACGTTTGTCGCCGCTGTTGAGTTCGCCGATCGACGTCGGGGCAATGGCTTTGAGGCGGGCGATGGTTTCGGCTTCGCGGGCGTCGAACTGGTCCGGTTGCTTGCCGCAGCAGGATTGCTCGGCAGCGGCCAGAATCGGCCGGTAGCCGGTACAGCGGCAGAGGTTGCCGGCCAGCGCTTCGTGGGCCTTGGCCTGATCCGGTGCATCGCTGTTCTTTTGCAGGGCGAACAGCGACATCACGAAACCGGGGGTGCAGAAACCGCACTGCGAACCGTGGCACTCGACCATGGCTTTCTGCACGCTGTGCAGTTCGCCCTTGTGCTTGAGGTCTTCGACGCTGATCAATTGCTTGCCGTGCAGCGACGAAACGAACGTCAGACACGAGTTGAGGCTGCGATAGCGAATGTGCTCGCGGCCATCGTCATCCGTCTGCAACTCGCCGACCACCACCGTACACGCGCCGCAGTCACCGCTGGCGCAGCCTTCTTTGGTGCCGGATTTACCCACGTGTTCGCGCAGGTAGTTGAGCACAGTCAGGTTCGGGTCCAGGGCGTGCTCGCTACGGAGTTCCTGGTTAAGTAAAAACTGGATCACGGAAGGCCTCGCAGACTCATTATTGTTGTTGAGCGACTTGAGCCGAATTTAGCAGGTCTGACTTTTCGGTCAATGGTTTTCTGACTTAAAGGTCAGGAAAAACCGTTTTGTCGCTCAACCACGTGTCTCTTCAGTATTGACCCTCATTGGATCAAGCGCTTTTTTGCGGGATTCGTGCCAAAAACCGCTGTGCGGGCACTCCGCCATGACCGCGCATTGCGCTACACTGCGCCGCTTGTGCAGATCGAAGAGTTTGAAGGACAACCATGACGTTCAAGGCGCCGGACAGCCTCGCCGAGCAAATCGCTCACCACCTCGCCGAACGGATCATTCGCGGCGAAATGAAGCCGGGAGAGCGCATCCAGGAACAAAAGGTCACGCTGGCGCTGAACGTCAGCCGCGGCTCTGTCCGCGAAGCCTTGCTGATCCTCGAGCGCCGTCACCTGATCGCGATCCTGCCGCGCCGAGGCGCCCACGTCACCGAACTGACGGCGCACAAGGTGCAGAGCCTGTGCACGTTGATGAGCGAGTTGTACATCCTGCTCGGCAACGCCGTGGCCAATGGCTGGCAGACGCAGGCCGACATGGCGCCGTTCGTGCAGATCCAGCAGCGCCTGACCGCCAGCTACGAGCGTCAGGACATCCGCACCTTCGTCGACGACAGCTTCAACGTGATGCGCGCCGCGTATCCGTTCGCCAACAACCCGTACCTGCAGGAAACCGTCGAGAACCTGCAACCGGCCATGAGCCGTGCGTACTTCCTCGCGCTGGAGCAGCGCAAGGCCGAGATGAGCGAGTTCCTCGAACTGTTCGAACGCTTGCTCGCTGCCGTCCTTGCCCGTGACCTGCCGCAGATCCGCATCGTGCTGACGGCTTACGCCCAGCGCAGCTGCGATCTGGTGGTGTCCGCCCTGACGGTTGCCTGACCTTGCGGCTCAAGTGCATCAAGCTGGCGGGGTTCAAATCCTTCGTCGATCCGACCACGGTGAACTTCCCCAGCAACATGGCGGCGGTCGTCGGGCCGAACGGTTGCGGCAAGTCGAACATCATCGACGCCGTGCGCTGGGTAATGGGCGAAAGCTCGGCCAAGAACCTGCGCGGCGAGTCGATGACCGACGTCATCTTCAACGGCTCGACCAGTCGCAAACCGGTGAGCCAGGCGAGCATCGAGCTGGTGTTCGACAACTCCGACGGCACGCTGCTGGGCGAGTGGGCGGCGTATGCGGAAATTTCGATCCGCCGCAAAGTGACCCGCGACAGCCAGACGACTTATTACCTCAATGGCGCCAAATGCCGTCGTCGCGACATCACCGACATCTTCCTCGGCACCGGCCTCGGGCCGCGCAGCTACTCGATCATCGAGCAGGGGATGATCTCCAAGCTGATCGAGTCCAAACCCGAAGACCTGCGTAATTTCATCGAAGAAGCCGCCGGCATCTCCAAGTACAAGGAGCGCCGGCGCGAGACCGAAAACCGCATCCGCCGCACTCACGAAAATCTTGCCCGTCTGACCGACCTGCGTGAAGAGCTCGAGCGCCAGCTCGAACGCCTGCACCGGCAGGCCGAGGCCGCCAAGAAGTATCAGGAATACAAGGCCGAAGAACGCCAGCTCAAGGCACAACTGTCGGCCCTGCGCTGGCAGGATCTGAACGATCAGGTCAGCCAGCGTGAATCGATCATCGGCAACCAGGAAATCAGCTTCGAAGCGCTGGTCGCCGAGCAACGTAACGCCGACGCCGCCATTGAACGCCTGCGCGACGGTCACCATGACCTGTCCGAGCGCTTCAATCTGGTGCAGGGGCGCTTCTATTCGGTCGGCGGCGACATCGCCCGGGTCGAGCAGAGCATCCAGCATGGTCAGCAACGCTTGCGCCAATTGCAGGACGATCTGAAAGAAGCCGAACGCGCACGCCTGGAAACCGAATCGCACCTGGGCCACGACCGCACCTTGCTGCTGACCCTCGGCGAAGAACTCGATCAACTGACCCCTGAGCAGGAAATCACCAACGCCGCCGCTGAAGAAGCCGCCGCGGCGCTTGAAGATTCCGAAACCGTCATGCACGGCTGGCAGGAGCAGTGGGATGCCTTCAACCTGACCGCCGCCGAACCCCGTCGTCAGGCCGAAGTGCAGCAGTCGCGGATCCAGCAGCTGGAAACCAGCATGGAGCGTCTGGCCGATCGGCAAAAGCGCCTGAGTGAAGAACGGGCGCTGCTGTCGGCCGATCCCGAAGATGCGGCGATCATGGAACTCAGCGAGCAGCTCGCCGAGTCCGAAGCCACCCTTGAAGATTTGCAGACCAGCGAAGCAGCCCAGGTCGAAAAACTTGAGCAACTGCGCCAGGAATTGCAGCAGGCGCTGACCGCGCAGCAACAGGCGCAGGGCGATTTGCAGCGCCTCAATGGTCGCCTCGCATCGTTGGAAGCCTTGCAGCAGGCCGCGCTCGATCCGGGCACCGGCACTGCCGAATGGCTGAAGGAACACAACCTCGCCGAACGTCCGCGTCTGGCTGAAGGCCTGAAGGTCGAGGCCGGTTGGGAGCTGGCGGTGGAAACCGTGCTCGGCGCCGACCTGCAAGCGGTGCTGGTGGATGATTTCGACGGTTTCGATCTGTCTGGTTTCGAGCAGGGCGATCTGCGTTTGCTCAGCCCCGGCAACGACGGCGTGCGCGCCGCCGGCAGCCTGTTGGACAAGGTCGAGGCGCAGGTGGATTTGTCGCCTTGGCTCGCTCAGGTCAAACCGGTCGACAGCCTTGAGCAGGCACTCGCCTCGCGCGGCCAACTGGCTGCCGGGCAGAGTCTGATCAGCCGCGACGGTTACTGGGTCGGCCGGCATTTCCTGCGGGCGCGCCGCGCCAGTGAAGCCGAAAGCGGCATGCTCGCACGCGGTCAGGAAATCGAATCGCTGCATGCGGAACGCGAAGAGCGCGAAGCCACGGTCGAGGCTATGGAAGCCCGTTTGCAGACCCTGCGCGCGCAACAGCGTCAGCAGGAAAACGGCCGCGAACATTTGCGTCGCCTGTTGCAGGACGAAGCCCGTCAGCAAGGCGAACTGAAAGCCCAGTTGTCCGCCGGCAAAGCCAAGGCCGAGCAGTTGAACCTGCGTCGCACCCGCCTCGACGAAGAGCTGGTCGAACTCGCCGAGCAGCGCGAACTGGAACACGAAAACATCGGCGAAGCGCGGATCCAGTTGCAGGACGCCCTCGACGCCATGGCCCTCGATACCGAGCAGCGCGAATTGCTGCTGGCTCAACGTGACAGCCTGCGCGAGCGGCTGGATCGGGTGCGTCAGGA
Organism: Pseudomonas sp. FG35; assembly: GCF_057809295.1. Lineage (NCBI taxonomy): Bacteria > Pseudomonadati > Pseudomonadota > Gammaproteobacteria > Pseudomonadales > Pseudomonadaceae > Pseudomonas > Pseudomonas sp. FG35. The sequence continues at coordinate 64,408 of NZ_JBMDJR010000011.1, forward strand.
AGCCCGTCAGCACAAGGACCACGCCCATCAATTGGCCGTGCGCCTCGGCTCGCTGCGGGCCCAGCATGATTCGACTCGCCAGGCCCTTGAGCGTCTGGAAATGCAGGCCGAGCGTCTCACCGAAAAACGTGAACAGCTCAGCCTGAATCTGGAGGAGGGCGAGGCGCCGCTGGAAGAACTGCGCCTCAAACTCGAAGAGTTGCTCGACAAGCGCATGAGCGTCGACGATGAACTCAAGACCGCGCAGATCGCCCTGGAAGACGCCGACCGCGAACTGCGCGACGCGGAAAAACGCCGGACCCAGGCCGAGCAGCAATCGCAATTGATCCGTGGCCAGCTCGAACAGCAACGCATGGAATGGCAAGCCCTGACCGTGCGCCGCAAGGCCTTGCAGGATCAATTGCTGGAAGACGGCTACGATCTGCACGGCGTGCTCAGCACCTTGACTGCCGAGGCCCGCGAGAAGGCTGCCGAAGAAGAACTTGAACGCATCGCCGCGCGGATTCAGCGCCTGGGCGCGATCAACCTCGCGGCGATCGACGAATACCAGCAACAATCAGAGCGTAAACGTTATCTGGATGCCCAGGACGCCGATCTGGTGGAGGCGCTGGAGACCTTGGAAAACGTTATCCGCAAGATCGACAAGGAAACCCGTAACCGTTTCAAAGATACCTTTGATCAGATCAATGGCGGTTTACAGGCACTTTTCCCGAAAGTTTTCGGTGGCGGGCGGGCGTATTTGGAACTGACGGGCGAAGATCTACTCGATACAGGGGTGACGATCATGGCGCAACCGCCCGGGAAGAAGAACAGCACCATCCATTTGCTCTCCGGCGGCGAGAAAGCCCTGACGGCACTGGCACTGGTTTTTGCGATCTTCAAATTGAATCCGGCGCCGTTCTGCATGCTCGATGAAGTTGACGCACCACTGGATGACGCTAACGTTGGACGCTACGCACGATTGGTCAAAGAGATGTCGCAGACCGTGCAGTTCATCTATATCACCCACAACAAGATCGCCATGGAAATGGCTGACCAGTTGATGGGCGTGACGATGCACGAGCCGGGTTGTTCGCGACTGGTAGCCGTGGATGTCGAGGAGGCGATGGCGATGGTGGATGCCTGAGCCGGCGCTGTCGGAAAAGGTATTTGTAGTCTGTAGGACATATTTACCGGCTTCGACTTGCTGGCCAATCGACATAATCGCGCAAGCCAATGAGACAGACGGTGTAAAGTTGTCTTTGGTCGTGCTAGTTTAATGTCAATTTTTCGTATACGTGGGCAAAACGCCTGTCAGAACATAGAGTTGGCGCCACGTTTTAAAGCGGTTTGCACAGTGTAAACCCCTTATTTTTCAGCATTTTTTATAGAGGCACGGGATTACATGGAAATCGGTCTGCGCGAGTGGCTGATCGTCATCGGCATCATTGTGATAGCCGGTATTCTTTTCGATGGCTGGCGCCGTATGCGCGGCGGCAAGGGAAAACTGAAATTCCGTCTTGACCGAAGTCTGTCCAACCTGCCGGACGAGGACACCAGCGCCGAGCTGTTGGGCCCGGCCCGCGTGCTGGATACCCACAAAGAGCCGCAACTGGACGAACACGATTTGCCATCGGTGAGCATGCCGGCCCGCGAAGCACGCGAGCCTCGCGAATCCGGTTCCAAGCGCGGCAAGCGTGGCGGCAACGGTCCGGCCCAGGGCGACCTGAACCTCGATCTGGATCTGGACGGCGGCCCGAGTTTCAGCAGCCGCGACGATGATTTCGTCGAGCCTGCCGCCAAGTCGTCGCCTGCCGCTGCCGATAAAGATCAGCCGCAAGCCGAAGAAGTGCTGGTGATCAGCGTGATCTGCCGCGATCCGGCCGGCTTCAAGGGCCCAGCACTGCTGCAGAACATTCTGGAAAGCGGTCTGCGTTTCGGCGAGATGGATATCTTCCACCGTCACGAAAGCATGGCCGGCAACGGTGAAGTGCTGTTCTCCATGGCCAACGCGGTCAAGCCGGGCATCTTCGATCTGGACGACATCGACCATTTCAGCACCCCGGCGGTGAGCTTCTTCCTCGGCCTGCCAGGCCCGCGTCATCCGAAGCAGGCCTTCGACGTGATGGTCGCGGCAGCCCGCAAGCTGTCCCAGGAACTGAACGGTGAATTGAAAGATGACCAGCGCAGCGTCCTGACCGCGCAGACCATCGAGCACTACCGTCAGCGCATCGTTGAATTCGAACGTCGCGCCCTGACCCAGAAGCGTTGATTGAAAAGGTTGCCTCGCAATAAAGGGGCAATCGGCAAAATAGATTGAGCAGCCTCGGCTGCTCTTTTGCTTTATGAGAGAACACCCATGACTGCCGCCAAAGACCGCATTCTAGAGCTGCGCGCTGAACTCGATCAGCACAACTACCGTTACCACGTCCTCGATGAGCCGAGCATTCCGGATGCCGAGTACGACCGGTTGTTCCACGAGCTCAAGGCGCTGGAAGCGGCCAACCCGGAACTGATCACCAGCGACTCGCCGACCCAGCGCGTCGGCAGCGTGGCGCTGACCGCGTTCACCCAGGTGCGTCACGAAGTGCCGATGCTCAGCCTCGGCAACGCCTTCGAAGAAACCGACATGCGCGAGTTCGACCGCCGGGTGACCGAAGGTCTGGATCTGCCGGCCGGCGATCTGTTCGGTGGTGGCGCGGCGGTGGAATACAGCTGCGAGCCGAAACTCGATGGTCTGGCGGTCAGCCTGCTGTATCAGGACGGCGTGCTGGTGCGCGGTGCCACGCGCGGCGACGGCACCACCGGCGAAGACATCAGCGTCAACGTGCGCACCGTGCGCAACATTCCGCTGAAGCTGCACGGCACGGGCTGGCCGGCGACCCTGGAAGTGCGTGGCGAAGTGTTCATGTCCAAGGCCGGTTTCGAACGCCTCAACGCTTCGCAACTGGAAGTCGGCGGCAAGACTTTCGCCAACCCGCGCAACGCCGCCGCCGGCAGCCTGCGTCAGCTGGATTCGAAGATCACCGCCAACCGGCCGCTGGAATTCTGCTGCTACGGCATCGGCCAGGTGTCCCACGATATTTCCGACACCCACATCGGCAACCTCCAGCAACTGAAAGCCTGGGGCATGCCGATCAGCCACGAATTGAAACTGGCCAAGGGCATCGGCGAATGCCTGGATTATTACCGCGATATCGGTGAGCGCCGTAATTCGCTGGCCTATGAAATCGACGGCGTGGTGTTCAAGGTAAACAGCATTGCCGACCAGCGCGAACTGGGCTTCCGCGCCCGTGAACCGCGCTGGGCCATCGCCCACAAATTCCCGGCCATGGAAGAGCTCACCGAGCTGCTCGACGTGGAGTTCCAGGTCGGCCGTACCGGCGCCGTCACCCCTGTGGCGCGCTTGAAACCGGTCAAGGTCGCTGGCGTCACGGTGGCCAACGCCACATTGCACAACATGGATGAAGTCGCCCGGCTGGGCCTGATGATCGGCGACACGGTGATCATTCGTCGCGCTGGCGATGTGATCCCGCAAGTGGTGCAAGTGGTCATGGAGCGCCGCCCGGAAGATGCGCGGCCGGTGCAGATTCCTGAGAGCTGCCCGGTCTGCGGATCCCACGTCGAACGCACGCAACTGGTCAAGCGCAGCAAGGGCAAGGAAACCATCAGCGAAGGTGCGGTGTATCGCTGCGTCGGCCGACTGGCCTGTGGTGCGCAACTGAAGCAGGCGATCATTCACTTCGTCTCCCGTCGCGCGATGGACATCGAAGGCCTCGGCGACAAGAGCGTCGAGCAGTTGGTCGATGAGGGGCTGGTCAGTTCGCCGGCCGATCTTTACGCGCTGAAGTTCGAGGACATCGTCGACCTCGAGGGCTTTGCCGAGGTGTCGAGCAACAAGTTGCTGGCTGCGATTGAAGACAGCAAGAAACCGGGTCTGGCGCGCTTCATCTATGCGCTGGGCATTCCAGATGTCGGCGAAGAGACGGCCAAGGTTCTGGCCCGCTCGCTGGGGTCGCTGGAGCGTGTTCAGCAAGCCTTGCCGCAAGTGCTGACGTACTTGCCGGACATCGGCCTGGAAGTGGCGCACGAAATCCACAGCTTCTTCGAAGATGCGCACAACCGGCAGGTGATCACCGAGCTGCTGGGCCACGGTTTGCAGATTCAGGATCAGGGCGAGCTGGGTGCCGAGTTTGCCGCCAGCACCACGCTGGGTGGCTTCCTCGACAAGCTGCACATTCCTTCGGTCGGGCCGGGCGGGGCGCAGAAGCTGGCGGACAAGTTCGAATCGCTGGAAGGGGTGATGAACGCGGACTGGCTGGACATGCGCCAGGCGTTGCCGGAGAAGCAGGCCAACTCGGTTCGCGAGTTCTTTGCCTTGCCCGAGCATCGTCAGCTGGCTGAAGACGCTGAAAAACAACTGCGCGATTTCGGTATGCACTGGCAGAGCGAAAAGAAAGTCGTCGAAGGCCTGCCATTGGCCGGGGAGACATGGGTACTGACCGGCAAGGTCGAGCTGATGAGCCGCGACGTGGCCAAGGAACACCTGGAAAGCCTCGGCGCCAAGGTCGCCGGCTCCGTGTCGGCCAAGACTCATTGCGTGGTCGCCGGGCCGGGCGCCGGGTCGAAACTGACCAAGGCCAACGAACTGGGCGTGAAAGTGATGGATGAAGAGGCGTTTATCGCGTTCCTGAAAGGACACGGTATTTCCGCCTGACGCAACGCGCGGGAACGATCGACTCGCGGGAATGATCTAGTCTTGGCAAGCCCAAGGGAGAGATCGCCATGTACCGCTTTTTCGAGCAGCTCAGTTCCCGCATCGTCGCGCCGTTCATGGGCGAATCCTCGCGCAACAGCAAAATCTGGCCGTGCCGTTGCGGCCAGTCGCTGTTCTTTCGCAACAGTCAGTGCCTGGCCTGCAACTCGGCGCTGGGCTATCAACCGGAATACAGTCGGCTGACCTCGCTGCAACCGGGCCCGCAGGAGGGCACCTGGACGCTGGATGTCGATCCCGAAGCCGGGTTGTTCCGGCGCTGTGCCAACCTCGATACTCCTGCGGCCTGCAACTGGCTGCTGCCCGCCAACGATCACGCCAGCCTGTGCGCGGCGTGCGCTCTGAACCGCACCATCCCCGACCTTTCCGTCCCGGAAAACCCCGAACGCTGGCGCAAGGTGGAAATCGCCAAGCGGCGACTGGTGGCGCAACTGATCAGCCTCGGCCTGCCGGTCGTCCCGAAAACCGTCGACGAAGCCACCGGCCTGGCCTTCGATTTCATCGGCGTCGATCTGCAAGGCAACGCGCCGATGACCGGCCACGCCAACGGCCTGATCACTCTCGACATCGAAGAGGCCGACGACGCCCACCGCGAGCGAGTCCGGGCGCAGATGCACGAACCCTATCGCACATTGCTCGGGCACTTTCGCCATGAGGTCGGGCATTACTACTGGGATCGGTTGATCGCCAACGGTCCGTGGCTCGGTTCATTCCGCAATCTGTTCGGCGACGAGCGCGCCAGTTATGCCGAGGCGCTGGAACGGCATTATCAACAGGGCGCGCCGGCGGACTGGTCGCAACACTACGTCAGCGCCTACGCCACCATGCACCCCTGGGAAGACTGGGCGGAAACCTGGGCGCATTACCTGCACATGATGGACGCGGTGGACACCGCGCTGGGTTTCGGTATGAGCGCCCGGGAGATGGACCTGGATTACCAGCCGTTTCCGCCGAGCACGCTGTACGACCCCGAGCATCCCGGTGGTGCAGCGTTCCTGTCGTTCGTCAACGCGTGGATCGAACTGGCCGGCATGCTCAACGAACTGTCGCGCAGCATGGGGCAGCCGGATTTCTATCCCTTCGTCCTGCCGCCGGCGGCGATCGCCAAGCTGCACTTCATTCATCTGGTGATCCAGCAAGAGGGCGGCCGCGCGGACGAGGTGCTGCAGGCGCAATAGCAAGTGCTTGAAGCCCTTCATATTTTTAATCTGCAACGAGCGGTTGTAACTTCGTCTCAGATAGGTACAATGGCGCGGCTCGCCGACAGGCGAGTGTCGTTATGGTGACCCTATCGGTCCCCCCGCAACGATTACCCGTGAACCTGGTCAGAGCCGGAAGGCAGCAGCCACAGCGGGAACATTGTGTGCCGGGGTGTGGCTGGTAGGGTTACCACCTTAACGAACATCGAACGAATAAACACCGAACTGCATGGGTTTCGCCCACTGCGGTTTTTTTATGCCTGCGATTTGTCGTTCGAGTCAGCACACCCTGTGGGAGCGAGCCTGCTCGCGATGGCGTCGATACGGGGTAATCATTTGCTCTTCAATCCCGCATACTCGCAGCCATCGAAATAAATGAAGAGTCTGGCCAGGATCGACCTTGCAAGGTCTGCGCCCTGGCCGCGAGGTTTTATGCTCCCGGAACATTCCGATCTATCCAGCCCTGTGTTCTTGCCCGTCACGGATGAAACCTGCGCGAACCTGTTGCAGGCGGGTGGCGCAAAAGCGCTCGAAAGCCTGACCGATCCGGAATTGGCGGCGGTGCTGGTCATCCAGAATCTGGTGCAGACGAAAGAGCAGGATCTCGGCGCCGTGGCGGCAGAGAAGATTCTGGCCAAGCTGTTGGCGTGGGCTGTCGACACTCGTCAGTCTACGAATGCGAGCCTGCTGTCCGAAGCGCAGCGACTGTTCGACCCGCGCAAACTGTATTTCGGCCTGAAGGTCCTGAATCCTCTGAACCTGCGTTTTCTGTTGGTCGAAGAAATATCGGCACGCGATTACCTATTGCCCGACGGCCAGTGGGATTTTGAATACAAGGTCCGGCGCCATCGCAGCCATGACCCGTTCAGCCAGCCGATCGTGACGCCCCGTTACCGCGAGCGCTGGTTAAGCCCGGCACAGGACAAACTGGTCAGAACCTTCCGCGCCAATCTGGACGAAGACCTGCACGTTCAAGGCTACGCGGGGATCGGCAAAAGCCATCTGCTGGTGGCGTTGCTGGAGCATCTGCGCCCGGAAAAGACCCTGTTGCTGGCGCGCACCCCGGCCAAGCTCGAAGTCCTTCGTCAGCGCATGGTGGGGCCGAGCGAGAAGAGGGCCGGCAAGACCTTCCTGACGTTTGCCCAGTCGCTGATGCTCGGTCGCAGGCCTCAGGCGGAGGGAGGGCGAATCCCGACCCGCCAGGCGCTGGCGCAGGAACTGAATATCTTCGGTTTCCGCCACTACGACGGGCCGGCGACCCTTGAGCTCTGCCTCAAAGCGATCGAACGCTACTGCCGCTTCCGCGATCACACTTTTTCGGCGAAGCATCTGCCGCATTTCAACCAGCCGCTCTCCAGCGTCGACGCTCAGGTGTTGCTGGAGTACTCGAGCCGGGTTTGGGGCTACCTCGAACTCAACCCGGCGTGGGGCAGCCAGACCGGCTTCGAAGCGTTGCTGATGATCAAGCGCGCCTGCATCGCCGGCTGTGTGGTGCCGGCGCGCTACACGCACGTGCTGATCGACGAGAGCCAGGACATTCCCGGCTCGCTGTTGCAGATTATCGAACGCGGCCGCCAGGTGTTGATCACCCTCGGCGACGAGTACCAGCAGGCCAGTGGCGTGCCGGTCAAACGGCACCGTGAGGTTCGCCAAAGCGATATCAGCTATTCCGTGCGCTCGGGTCGCAACGTCGAACGGCTGGTCAATCCGCTGATCGCCCGGCATTCGCAGAAGGGCAAGATTCCGTTCGAAGGCGCCAGTGACGCCGATGTTGTTATCAAGGAGTACCCGGAAGGTTTCGTACCGTCCGGGGGTTGCGTGGTGCTGACGGCATCGCCCTGGGACAGCATGATCTGGGCCATCCACCTGCACGACTCCAACTGCAAGTTCAGATTTCCGGACAAGCGCACTCAGGATGAACTCAAGCATTTCATGGCCACCGCCATCGAACTGTTCAAACCTGATTTCTACCGTTCCGAATTCAGCGAAAACGGCGTGCATCCGTACTTCAGCGACCTGCCCGACTGGCAGGCCGTTTGTGACGCCAATCAGTTCGACGAATCATTTCTGCGGGTCAAGGCCAAGCTGGAAAACGGCTTCATGATCGCCGACCTGACACGCTTGAACCGAATGATCGACAACGCCGGCAACGGCTGCCTGCTGATGCTCGCGGAAGAGGCGGGGGGCATGGAGTTCGACAAGGTCTTGCTGACGCCGGGGTTGCTGACCAACGAGAAATTCAAGGACGCCTACGCGTTCGATCAGCGGATCTGCGCCGTGTACATCGCCATCTCTCGCGCCAGGCTGAAGCTTTACGTGCCGTACGATGTGGTTGAGTGGGTCGAGTATCACGAGTACCAGCAGTTTCGTGATACGGCGGGGCATTGAGGGTCTGGCTCACGGCTCGCCGCCAGACCTACCGGTATACAACCGGATAATGTCATCAATCTCCCCCGACATTTTCATCCGCAGCAACGTCCTCAATATCCGCTGCACCGGCACATTCGGATCATTGCGCACATAGCAGCCGACCTTCTGCTCCTGCAACACCGCCACCGCCTGCAGTTGCTGCCCGGGGAGCAGGCGCTGGTTGAACCAGTCCAGGGTCCATTGATTGCTCACGGCGTAGCGGTAGCGGCCGGCCAGCAGTTTGTCGAGCACCTGCTCCTGGTTGCGCGCGTCTTCGCGCCAGAGTCGATCGGCGTCGAATATCGGTTGCAGCGTGGGATAGCTGTAGCCAAGCACGGTGCCGATCGACTGGCGGGGCAGGTGGGCCGGATCAGCGCTGGGCGGTTGGTCCTGGCGGCTGATCAGCAGGTCACGCTGGAACAGCAGCGGAATGCTCCAGATGTAATCGCCGGACTGGTTCGGCAGCCACGATTGCGCGGCATAGCAGCGCACGTCGACTTCGCCATGTTCCATGGCGTTCTGCACGCGGGCGCGGGGCAGGACGTGAAATTGCGCCGGTATGCCGACCTGGGTCGCCAGGCTGAGCATCATGTCGTAGAGGATGCCCTGGGTCGGACGGCCGCGTTCGATCTGCACCATCGGCATCGCCCAGCTGTCGGCAACGGCGAAGCGCAGCGGCGGTTGCGACGCCATCGCGCTCAGGCTGATTCCCAGTATTGCCCCCACGGCCCACCGCATAAACGCTCCGGTAATTCCCGATCCCGAACCGATAAAAGCCCCTGCCCATGCAGCTTAGCCAGAATAGACGAGCACACCGGATGCAATTTTGGCCTTGCTCCGCTAGCATTAGCCGCTTCTGCTTCCTTTGCCGCGACGGTTTTCGATGAGTTATCAGGTTCTTGCACGTAAATGGCGTCCGCGCTCGTTCCGCGAAATGGTCGGCCAGACCCATGTGCTCAAGGCTCTGATCAATGCCTTGGACAGCCAGCGCCTGCACCACGCCTACCTCTTCACGGGTACGCGGGGCGTCGGCAAGACCACGATTGCGCGGATCATCGCCAAATGCCTGAACTGTGAAACAGGTATCACTTCCAGCCCGTGTGGCGAGTGTTCGGTGTGCCGCGAGATCGATGAAGGCCGTTTCGTCGACCTGATCGAGATCGACGCCGCGAGCCGGACCAAGGTCGAGGACACCCGCGAGCTGCTCGACAACGTGCAGTACGCCCCGAGCCGCGGGCGCTTCAAGGTCTACCTGATCGACGAAGTGCACATGCTCTCCAGCCATTCCTTCAATGCGCTGCTCAAAACCCTCGAAGAGCCGCCGCCCTACGTCAAGTTCATCCTGGCGACCACCGACCCGCAGAAACTTCCGGCAACGATTTTGTCGCGATGCCTGCAGTTCTCCCTGAAGAACATGACGCCTGAGCGGGTGGTCGAGCATCTCACCCACGTTCTGGGCGCCGAAAACGTCCCGTTCGAAGATGACGCACTGTGGCTGCTCGGCCGCGCGGCGGACGGTTCGATGCGTGACGCCATGAGCCTGACCGACCAGGCCATCGCCTTCGGTGAAGGCAAAGTGTTGGCCGCCGATGTGCGGGCGATGCTCGGTACGCTGGATCACGGTCAGGTCTACGACGTGTTGCACGCGCTGATTGAAGGCGACGCCAAGGCGTTGCTCGAAGCCGTGCGCCATCTGGCCGAACAGGGGCCGGACTGGAACGGCGTGCTCTCGGAAATTCTCAATGTGCTGCACCGCGTCGCCATCGCCCAGGCCTTGCCGGAAGGTGTCGACAACGGCCACGGCGACCGTGACCGGGTGCTGGCACTGGCCCAGGCCTTGCCGGCCGAAGACGTGCAGTTCTATTACCAGATGGGCCTGATCGGTCGCCGCGACTTGCCGCTGGCGCCGGACCCGCGAGGCGGTTTCGAGATGGTGCTGCTGCGGATGCTGGCCTTCCGGCCAGCAGACACGGCGGACGCCCCGAGGCAACCGCTAAAGCCAGTGGGGATCAGCCAGGCCACAGTTGATTCCGCAAACTCAGTGGCTGCCGCGCCGAAACCTGCGCCGGTAGTTGCTGCGGCTGTTGCGCCAGCGCCGGTGGTTGCGCCTGCGCCGGCTCCCGAGCCTGCACCGGTCGCCCCGGTGATTGCGCCGGAACCCGTTCCTGAGCCCGAGCCCGAGCCGGTTGCCGTCGAAGAAGTCGTCGATCTACCGTGGAATGACCCGGTAGAGCCGGCGCCTGTGCAACAGCCAGCGGTAGAACCGGTGCTGGAAACCACCGCCGAACAGCCTGACCTGCCGCCCATGCCGCTGCCGACTCCGGACAGCGTCGTACCGGACGCGCCGGAGTGGGCCGCCGCGCCGATCCCCGAGCCATCAGTGGCCGACGTCGATGCCGCCACACCGGGCATGGACATGGACGACGAGCCGCCGCTCGACGAGGATTACATCGAGCCGGACATGGATTCGGCCTACAGTTACCTCGATGATCTGGCCAGCGAGCACGCCGCAGAACCGGCTCCCGAGCCCGAGCCGGAACCCGCCGCCGCGCCGGCCACAGGTCTGGCCCTGCAATGGCTGGAGCTGTTCCCGCAACTGCCGATTTCCGGCATGACCGGCAGCATCGCCGCCAACTGCACGCTTATTGCGGCCGATGGCGACAACTGGCTGATGCACCTGGACCCGGCCCACAGCGCCTTGTTCAACGCCACCCAGCAGCGTCGTCTGAACGATGCGCTGAACCAGTTCCACGGGCGCACGCTGACCCTGACCATCGAGCTGATCAAGCCCGAGCAGGAAACTCCGGCCCAGGCGGCGTCCCGGCGCCGTGCCAACCGTCAGCGCGAGGCGGAGGAATCGATCCACGGCGATCCGTTCATCCAGCAGATGGTCCAACAGTTCGGTGCGGTCGTGCGACACGATACTATTGAACCTGTCGACGCCCTGGTCAGTCAGGGCTAATAACTGAGGGCGTCCGGCCTGTCTGGCCGGGCGCTGTTTTGATCCAAGTACTTTTGAGGTGATTCCCATGATGAAAGGTGGCATGGCCGGCCTGATGAAGCAGGCGCAGCAGATGCAGGAAAAAATGGCCAAGATGCAGGAAGAACTGGCCAACGCCGAAGTCACTGGCAAAGCCGGTGGCGATCTGGTCACCGTGGTGATGACTGGTCGTCATGACGTGAAAAAAGTCAGCATCGACCCGAGCGTACTGCCGGGCCTGGACGAAGATGACCGCGAAGTGGTCGAGGATCTGGTGGCCGCTGCCGTCAACGCCGCCGTACGTCAGATCGAAGCCAACAGCCAGGCGAAAATGGGCAGCATGACCGCTGGCATGAACCTGCCGACCGGTATGAAACTGCCGTTCTGATTCGCCTTTGCGGGTTGGATGAGCTACAAAAAATGCCAGGCATCGCGCCTGGCATTTTTGTTTCCGGCTGACGAAACATCGAACGCGCAATAGCTGCAACGGTCTGCTCCCTATACCACCGAATTCACCCTTCAAAGGAGACGCTGACATGTCCGACCCTCTGACCCTCAATCAACGCTTCGTGCTGGCCTCGCGGCCGGTGGGCGCGCCGACGCCCGAGAACTTCCGTCTGGAGCGCGAGGCGCTGCCGGACCTTGAAGACGGTCAGGTGTTGCTCAAGACCCTGTACCTGTCGCTCGATCCCTACATGCGCGGGCGCATGAGTGACGCGCCGTCCTACGCGGCGCCGGTACAAATCGGCGAGGTGATGACCGGCGGGGCTGTCAGCCGGGTCGAACAGTCGCGTCATCCGAAATTCCACCCCGGCGATCTGGTGGTTGGTGCCACCGGGTGGCAAAGCCACAGCATCAGCGATGGCCGCAATATCATCCCGATCCCGTCGGGCCTGCCGAGTCCGTCGATGGCCCTCGGCGTGCTGGGCATGCCCGGCATGACCGCGTACATGGGTTTGATGGACATCGGCCAGCCAAAAGAAGGGGAGACCCTGGTGGTCGCCGCCGCTTCCGGCGCAGTGGGCTCGGTGGTCGGCCAGGTGGCGAAGATAAAGGGTCTGCGCGCCGTCGGCGTGGCCGGTGGTGCCGAGAAATGCAAATACGTGGTCGAGGAACTGGGCTTCGACGCCTGTATCGATCACAAGGCGCCGGACTTCGCCGAGCAACTGGCCAAGGCCTGTCCCAATGGCATCGACATCTATTACGAAAACGTCGGTGGCCATGTCTTCGATGCGGTCGTGCCGCTGCTCAATCCCAAGGCGCGGATCCCGCTGTGCGGCCTGATTGCCGGCTACAACGCCTCGGAAGCGCCGAAAGGCCCGGATCGTTTGCCCGCCTTGCAACGCACCTTGCTGACCAAACGCGTACGGATTCAGGGTTTCATCGTGTTCGACGACTACGGCGACCGTCAGCCGGAATTCATCAGCGCGATGGTGCCGTGGGTGCGCGACGGCAAGGTGAAATTCCGCGAGGACGTGGTCGAGGGCCTGGAGCAGGCGCCTGAGGCGTTTATCGGGCTGCTGGAGGGGCGCAACTTCGGCAAACTGGTGGTGAAGGTCGCCCAGGACTGAGGATTTGACGCTGGCCGGAGGCGCGGGTATAAACCGCGTCTCGTTGTTTTGTCGGACTTTTTCCCCATGAGCTTCAGCCCTTTGATTCGCCAACTGATCGATGCCCTGCGAACTTTGCCGGGCGTGGGTCAGAAAACTGCCCAGCGTATGGCGTTGCAGTTGCTCGAACGTGACCGCAGCGGCGGTACGCGCCTGGCCCAGGCCTTGAGCCAGGCCATGGAAGGGGTCGGACACTGCCGCCAGTGCCGCACGTTGACCGAAGACGATCTGTGCCCGCAATGCGCCGACACCCGTCGCGACGACACGCTACTGTGCGTGGTGGAAGGGCCGATGGACGTCTACGCGGTCGAGCAGACCGGATTCCGCGGTCGTTACTTCGTGCTCAAGGGGCACCTGTCGCCGTTGGACGGGCTCGGCCCGGAGGCCATCGGCATTCCGCAATTGATGGCACGGATCGAAGAGGCGGGCACCTTCACCGAAGTCATCCTCGCCACCAACCCGACCGTGGAAGGCGAAGCGACGGCCCACTACATTGCCCAGTTGCTGCAGAACAAAGGCCTGATCGCCTCGCGCATCGCCCACGGCGTGCCGTTGGGCGGCGAACTGGAGCTGGTGGACGGCGGCACGCTGGCTCACTCGTTTGCCGGGCGCAAGCCGATTTCCCTCTGAGCCACACAATTCTGTTGAAAACCAAGCAAGCGCTCGGTTAAGTTCGGCGAACCCTTCCATGGAGTTCGCCGATGCCCGCCTTCCAGGAATACTTCGATCCCAGCCACCAAATGGTCCGCGACAGCGTCGGTCGTTTCGTCGAACGCGAGATCCTGCCGGATATCGACGCGTGGGAAGAAGCCGAAAACTTTCCCCGTGAGCTGTACCTCAAGGCCGGCGCGGCCGGCATCCTCGGCATCGGTTACCCCGAAGCGCTGGGCGGCAGTCACGAAGGTGATCTGTTCGCCAAGATCGCCGCCAGCGAAGAACTGATGCGTTGCGGCTCCGGCGGGCTGGTGGCCGGGCTTGGCTCGCTCGACATCGGTTTGCCGCCGATCGTCAAATGGGCCCGGCCCGAAGTCCGCGACTGCGTCGTCCCCCAAGTGCTCCGCGGCGAGAAGATCAGCGCCTTGGCCGTCACCGAGCCGGGCGGCGGTTCCGACGTCGCCAACCTGCAGACCCGCGCCGTACGCGATGGCGATTATTACCGGGTCAGTGGCAGCAAAACCTTCATCACCAGTGGGGTACGCGCCGACTACTACACGGTCGCGGTACGTACCGGTGCGCCTGGTTTTGGCGGCATCAGCCTGCTGCTGATCGAGAAGAGTACGCCAGGTTTCACTGTCGGACGGCAACTGAAGAAAATGGGCTGGTGGGCGTCAGACACCGCTGAATTGTTCTTCGAAGATTGCCGGGTGCCTGTAGGAAATCTGATTGGCGCGGAGAACATGGGCTTTGCCTGCATCATGGGCAACTTTCAGAGCGAGCGTCTGGCGCTGGCGCTGATGGCCAACATGACCGCACAACTGGCCCTGGAAGAAAGCCTGAAGTGGGCAAAGGAGCGGCAAGCGTTCGGCAAACCCATCGGCAAGTTCCAGGTGATCAAGCATCGCCTCGCGGAAATGGCCACGACGCTGGAAGTCTCGCGGGAGTTCACCTACCGGCAGGCGGCGAAGATGGCGGCGGGGCAGAGCGTGATCAAGGAGATTTCCATGGCCAAGAACTTTGCCACGGACACTTCGGATCGCATCACCAATGAAGCGGTGCAGATTCTCGGTGGGCTGGGTTACGTGCGCGAAAGCCTGGTGGAGCGGCTTTATCGGGATAACCGCATTTTGTCGATTGGCGGCGGGACGCGGGAAGTGATGAACGAGATCATCAGCAAGCAGATGGGACTTTGACTGATCGTCTCCACACGGAGGACTGATCGTTCCCACGCTCTGCGTGGGAATGCCTCAACGGACGCTCCGCGTTCGGCTTTGGAAGGGACGCGGAGCGTCCCGGGCTGCATTCCCACGCAGAGCGTGGGAACGATCAGGCGCGGGGTTTTACTTATCAGTCAACGCAAACTGCGTCAGGCAGAACGTAGGAATCCCCATGTCCTCAAGACGCTGCGAACCACCCAGCTCCGGCAGATCAATGATCGCCGCCGCTTCATGAACGCGGGCGCCCATGCGGCGGATCAGGTTGGCCGCCGCGATCAGCGTGCCGCCGGTGGCGATCAGGTCATCGAACATCACCACCGAATCGCCTTCGCACAGGCTGTCGGCGTGCACTTCGAGGAACGCTTCGCCGTACTCGGTCGCGTAACCTTCGGCCAGCACGTCCGCCGGCAGTTTGCCTTGCTTGCGGAACAGCACCAGCGGCTTGTTCAGTTGATAAGCCAGCACCGAACCGATCAGGAAACCACGCGCATCCATCGCGCCGATGTGGGTGAAGTCGGCTTCAACATAGCGGTGGGCGAAGCTGTCCATCACCAGGCGCAGGGCCTTGGGCGACTGGAACAGCGGGGTGATGTCGCGAAAGATCACGCCCGGTTTCGGGAAGTCGATCACGGGGCGGATCAGGGATTTGATGTCGAAGGAGTCGAAGACCATCGTCGAGGTGTCCTGGCAGGGCTGCAAACGGCGCAGTATACCCGCGGCTGAAACGATACGCTCGGCCGCGGGTCGAGATCAGACTTCGAGCGAGCCGCCGGCCAGGGCACAGAGCTGGATCGGGTCGAGAATATGGATTTCCTTGCCCTCGGCGGCGATCAGTTCGTTCTGTTGGAAGCGGGTGAAGACCCGGGACACGGTTTCCACCGCCAGCCCCAGGTAGTTGCCGATTTCATTGCGCGACATGCTCAGGCGGAACTGGTTGGCCGAGAAGCCGCGAGCGCGGAAACGCGCCGACAGGTTGACCAGGAAGGTGGCGATGCGCTCGTCGGCGGTTTTCTTCGACAGCAGCAACATCATTTGCTGGTCGTCGCGAATTTCGCGGCTCATCACACGCATCAACTGACGGCGCAGCTGCGGCAATTGCAGGGCCAGTTCGTCGAGGCGTTCGAACGGAATCTCGCAGACCGAAGTGGTTTCCAGCGCCTGGGCGGAGACCGGGTGTTTCTCGGTGTCCATGCCGGACAGCCCGACCAGTTCGCTCGGCAGGTGGAAGCCGGTCAGTTGCTCTTCGCCGGTGTCGCTCAGGCTGAAGGTCTTCAGGGCGCCGGAGCGTACTGCATAAACGGAATCGAAGGTGTCGCCCTGGCGAAACAGGAACTCACCCTTTTTCAGCGGGCGGCCACGTTTAACGATTTCGTCCAGCGCTTCCATGTCTTCCAGATTCAGCGAAAGTGGCAGGCAGAGAGGGGCCAGGCTGCAATCCTTGCAATTAGCCTGGTTGTGAGCGCGCAGTTTAACTGGCTCGGACATTTCTTGGATCCTTGTGGGAAAACACACATAAGGCGTAAGGGTAACCCAGCGGAGGACATTCAGGCCAGCTTGGGGCGAGATTGCCCCCTCGGCATAAAGCCGCAGGGATGACGGCCGATAAACAGGTATCTGACGGCATGCAAGGAACCGCTTCGATGACTGCTATTGGTACGCTGACCCCCGGTAACAGTGGCGTTGCGTCGTTGCTGGAAAGTGCTGAAACCTCCGTTGCCGATGAGTCCGGCACAGACGCGTCGTCTTTGGGAAGCCCGACCTTGGTCGAGGGCGTCAAAGTGTCGCTGTCCGGTGCCGCCATTGCAAAATCCGCCGGTGCCGGCGGGAAAAACCGCGATATCGAAGAAAGTGGCCTGCCGGAGAACGTCCAGCAATTGCTGAAGATGATTCGCAAGTTTCGCCAGCAGATCGCCGAAAAGAACGCCCAGATCAACGCGCTGATGGCCAACAAGACCCTTTCCAACGAAGAGCGGTTCGCCAAGGTCGCTGCCCTCAAAAGCGCCATCTCCGCCCTCAACAACGGTCTGATTACTGCCAATCTGTCCCTGGCCAAGGTCATCGACCAATCGAGCCTGACCGCTGACCAGAACCTGAAAACCAACTCGCTGCTGATGAAGAGCTAGATCACCCGCGAAAAACGCTGGCGGTTCTGCTGCTCCAGATAAGCGTCGAACACCATGCACACCGAACGTACCAGCAGGCGCCCGGCCGGTAGCACGGTGATGCGCTCGCGATCCAGTTCGATCAACCCGTCCTGCGCCATGCCCTGCAATTGCGGCCAGAGCGCGCCGAAGTAGCCCTGAAAATCGATGTTGAAACTGCGCTCGATCTCGGCGAAATCCAGGCTGAAGTTGCAGATCAGTTGCTGAATTACCGCGCGGCGCAGTCGATCGTCAGCGTTGCACACCAGGCCCCGGCTGGTGGCCAGTTGCGCGCCGGCGAGGGTGTTCTGGTAGTGATTGAGGTCGCTGCTGTTCTGGCAGTACAGGTCGCCGATCTGGCTGATGGCCGACACGCCCAGGCCGATCAAGTCGCAATGGCCGTGGGTGGTGTAGCCCTGGAAATTGCGTTGCAGGGTCGACTCTTCCTGAGCAATCGCCAGTTCGTCGTCGGGCAGGGCGAAGTGGTCCATGCCGATGTAGCGATAGCCGGCGACGGTCAGTTGTTCGATGGTGCGCTGGAGCATTTCCAGTTTCTGCGCCGGGCTCGGCAGTTCGTTGCCGTTGATCCGCCGCTGCGGCATGAAGCGTTCCGGCAGGTGCGCGTAGTTGAACACCGAGAGCCGGTCCGGTTGCAGGCTGATGACTTCCTCGACGGTGCGGGCGAAGTTGTCCGGGGTCTGTTTGGGCAGGCCGTAAATCAGGTCGATGTTGATCGAGCGAAATTGCAGGGTCCGCGCCGCGTCGATCACCGCGCGGGTTTCTTCCAGGCTTTGCAGGCGATTGACCGCCCGCTGCACCGCCGGGTCGAGATCCTGCAGGCCGATGCTGACCCGGTTGAAACCAAGTTCGCGCAGCAGGCCCATGGTCGACCAGTCGGCTTCGCGCGGGTCGATTTCGATGCCGTAGTCGCCAGAATCATCGTCCAGCAGATTGAAGTGCTTGCGCAGGTGCGCCATCAACTGCCGCAATTCATCGTGGCTGAGAAAGGTCGGCGTGCCGCCGCCGAAGTGCAGTTGCTCGACTTTCTGCGCCGGGTCGAGGTGGCAGGCGATCAATTGGATTTCCTGCTCGAGCCGTTGCAGATAAGGCAACGCGCGGCCGCGATCCTTGGTGATGACCTTGTTGCAGGCGCAGTAGTAGCAAATGTTCGCGCAGAACGGCACGTGCACGTACAGCGACAGCGTGCGCAGGGCCTTGCGGCTGTCGCGCAGGGCGTGAAACAGGTCGAAGGTGCCGACCTGACTGTGAAATTGCACGGCCGTCGGGTACGAGGTGTAGCGCGGCCCCGCCAGGTCGTAGCGGCGGATCAAATCGGTGTCCCAACGAATGGCGTCGAGCATGCGGGCATTCCCCCGGATAGGCTGGCAGTGTGCCGAGTCTAGGGGAGGGCGCGAAAAGGCATCTTGATTTGCATCAACGGGATCAGTGGCCCATCAGCCAGTGCTGGTGCGGCCCCGGCAGGGTCCAGATGCCGAACAGGATCACCAGCAAGCCACCGGCCATGCGCACGCTGCGTTTGCGCAACAGTGTCGTTACACGTTCGGCCGCGAGGCCGGTCGCCAGTAATACCGGCCAGGTGCCGAGGCCGAAGGCCAGCATCAGTAAGGCGCTGTCGAGTGCATTGCCCTGGCTGGCCGACCACAACAACGTGCTGTAAACCAGCCCGCACGGCAGCCAGCCCCACAGCGCGCCAAGCAGCAGGGCGCGGGGCAGGCTCGACACCGGCAGCAGACGATTGGCGACAGGTTGAATGTAACGCCACAGTCCGCGACCGAGGCTTTCGATGCGGGTCAGGCCGCTCCACCAGCCCGCCAGATACAGGCCCATGGCGATCAGCAGCAACCCGGCCAGAACCCGCATGAACAATGCGGCAGGGCTGTTGGCTACGGCCCATCCAGCAAGACCGATCAGCAGACCGGCCGTGGCATAGCTGAGAATTCGCCCGAGGTTATAAGCCAGCAGCAATCGAAAGCGTCGGCTGCGTTGTTCCTTGGGAATCGCCAGAGTCAGCGCGCCCATCAGACCGCCGCACATGCCCAGGCAATGCCCGCCGCCGAGCAGGCCGAGAATCAACGCAGACACCAGCAGTGGCGCCAGTTCAAGCATGGGGTGGCGCCTTGTCGTCCGGTTTGGCCGGGTTGGCTTCGTCCACAGCGGCGGTGTGGTTCGGGTCCTGGTCGTCGAACAGGATGCTGTGGGCCGGGCCGTCGAGGTCGTCGTACTGGCCGCTGTCCACCGCCCAGAAGAAGATGTAGACGGCGATGGCCACGATCAGCAGCGCGGCCGGAATCATCACGTAGAGAGCTGGCATCTGTACTCCATGCCCGCGCGGCTCAGGCCGGCAGCGGGCGGGTTTCTGAAGTGGCGCTGACGGCTGGCGCGCTCGGCAGGCGAGTCAGGCGCAGGGCGTTGAGCACCACGGTCAGCGAACTGATCGACATGCCGACGGCGGCCCACACCGGAGTGATCCAGCCGAGGGCGGCGAACGGCAACATGAGGCCATTGTACAGCGCGGCCCACAACAGGTTCTCGATGATCACCCGACGGGTGCGGCGGGCCAGCGTGAAGGCTTGAACCAGAGCGTCGAGCCGGTTGGACAGCAGCACCGCGTCGGCACTGGTTTTCGCCAGATCAGTGGCCGAGCCCATGGCCACGCTGATGTCCGCAGCGGCCAGTACCGGCACATCGTTGACCCCGTCGCCGAGCATCAACACCTTGCGGCCGTTCCTGTGCAGTTGTTGCAGCACTTGCAACTTGTCGTCCGGACGCAAGCCGCCACGGGCCTCGTCGATGCCCAGTTCGGCGGCGACACTGGCGACCATTGGCGAACTGTCGCCCGACAGCAGCAGCGTGCGCCAGCCGCGCGCCTTGCACGCCGCGAGCAGGGCCGGGGCGTCGTCGCGCAGACGGTCGTCGAGGGCGAACCAGGCCAGCGGCCCCTGACGGTTACCGAGCAGCAGCCATTGACCCGGCTCGTTCGGCATCGATGGCACCGGCGCGTCGCTGAGATCACAGACAAAATCCGCCTGACCGATGCGCAAGCGCTGTTCGCCGACCAAGCCTTCAAGCCCCAGGCCGGGCGTGCTGTGGACGTCTTCGGCAGCCAGCGGCGCGCGGCCGAAGGCGCGGGCAATCGGGTGTTCGGAACGGTTTTCCAGGGCGGCGGCGAGGCTCAGGCATTGATCGCTGTCGAGGGCGCCGAGCGGGCGGATCGAGCGCAATACCAGACGCCCCTCGGTGAGGGTGCCGGTCTTGTCGAAAATCACCGTGTCGATCTGGTTCAGGCCTTCCAGCACATGGCCGCGGGTCAGCAGCAGGCCGAGTTTGTGCAGGGTGCCGGTGGCGGCGGTGAGGGCGGTCGGTGTCGCCAGCGACAGCGCGCACGGGCAGGTCGCCACCAGCATGGCGAGGACGATCCAGAAGGCCCGTGACGAATCCAGTTCCCACCACAGTAAGCCGATGGCGGCCGCCGCGATCAACGACAGCAACAGGAACCATTGCGCGGCGCGGTCGGCGATTTCCGCCAGCCGTGGTTTTTCTGCCTGGGCGCGATCCAGCAGGCGGACGATCGCCGAGAGTCGCGTGTCCTGGCCGAGCGCCTGCACCTCGACGGTCAGCGCGCCTTCCACGTTCAGCGTGCCGGCGGTGACGGCATCGCCCTTGGTGCGCGGTTGCGGCAGGTATTCGCCGGTCAGCACCGATTCGTCGATGCTCGACTGGCCATCGAGAATCCTGCCGTCCGCCGGCAGCACCGAGCCGGGTTGCACAAGCACGCGATCACCGAGACGCAGTTCGCTGAGCAGGATGCGTTCGCTCTGGCCGGTATCGTCGAGGCGCAGGCACGAGGCGGGCAGCAGATTGACCAGTTGCGCGGTGGCGGCAGCGGTGCGCTCGCGGGCGCGGCGTTCGAGGTAGCGGCCGGCGAGCAGGAACAGCGCGAACATGCCCACCGCATCGAAATACAGCTCGCCAACCCCGGTAATAGAGGTCCAGATTCCGGCGACATACGCTGCGCCGATCGCCAGCGACACCGAGACATCCATGGTCAGATGACGGGTGCGCAAGTCGCGCATGGCCCCTTTGAAAAACGGCGCGCAGCTGTAGAACACAATCGGCGTGGTGAGGAACAGCGCGACCCAGCGCAGGATGGTGTGCAACTCCGGGCTGAGGTCGATGTTGAATTCCGGCCAGGTCGCCATGGTCGCCATCATCGCCTGAAACCACAGCAGCCCGGCGACCCCGAGTTGGCGCAGGGCGAGACGGTTTTCGCTGGCCAGTTGTTCGCTCGCGCGGTCGGCCTGATACGGGTGCGCAGCGTAGCCGATGTGGCGCAGTTCGCCGAGGATCTGGCTCAGTGGCAGCTGAGCGTCAGCCCAGCGCACATGCAGGCGATGATTGGACAGGTTCAGCCGCGCCTCGGCCACGGCGGGCAGGGTGCGCAGGTGTTTCTCGATCAGCCAGCCGCAGGCGGCGCAACTGATGCCTTCCATCAGCAACGTGGTTTCGGCCAGTTCACCTTCGTGGCGCACAAACGGTTGCTGCACATCGGCGCGGTCGTACAGCTCAAGCTCATCGACCAGTTGCACCGGCAGCGCTTCGGGGTTGGCCGAGGCTTCGCTGCGATGCTGGTAATAGCTTTCCAGACCACCGGCGACGATGGCTTCGGCCACAGCCTGACAGCCGGGGCAGCAGAACTCGCGGGACTCCCCGAGCACGACGGCGGTGAAGCGGCTGCCGGACGGGACGGGCAGGGCGCAGTGGTAGCAGGGGATCGGGGTGGTCATGGCATTGTCGAGGGGATAAACCCTTGGAATCGAGTGGTCCGCTTGCCCTCACCCCAGCCCTCTCCCAGAGGGAGAGGGGGCCGATTGATGTGAGCCGGAAAAGTGGGTTCAGTCAGCGACATCGTCACTGGCATACATGGCGCGTGCAAGCGTCCGAGATCAGTTCCCTCTCCAGGGGGAGAGGGCCAGGGTGAGGGGGCACTTGCAGGCTGCTTACTTCTTCAAATCCTCGGCGCCCTGCAGCGGTTCATCACCCAGCAACAAATCCTTCTCATGGCTGACCAGTTCTTCCTCGAACATCCGCCACACGTGATCATCCTGAGTGCCCAGCAACTCCACAAAACGCCGGCCTTCGATCTTGTCGCTCAACTGGCCGATGTAGCGGCCGGTTTCAGTCTCGCTGCGGGCCAGGACGATCTTGCGATCCTTCTCCGGCTGGGTCGGCGAGATCAGGTTCAGTTCCAGGGTCTTAGGCTGGCTGTCGCCGCTCAGACGCAGGTCGACCTCGCCAGTGACGTCATCCAGATGCACGGCCGCGCGCATCTTCAGGGTCTGGGCCAGCAGCTCGCGATCCAGCGAACGGTTGATGCCTTTGCCGGCCTCGTAGTAGTTGTCGTTGACCAGGTTGTCCGGGTTGTTCACCGCGATGGTCACCATGGACAGCGTCAGGGTCACCGAACAGGCCAGAATCGCGATGATGATCCATGGCCAAAGGTGCTTGTACCAGGGACTTGCGGCGTTTGCTGCGGGCATGTTCAGTTCTCTCAACGATTCTGTGGGCCGATGAACCGGCTCTTGGCTTCTACGTGGACGCTGTCGTCATCGGCATCCTTGAGGATGAATTTCACCTCATTGGTGCTCGATGGCAATTGTTCGGGCGCGCTGGACAGCTCGACCGGCATGCTGAAGATTTCCCCGGCCGGGACCTTGATCTCGCGTTTGCCTTGCAGGCGCAGATCCGGCAAACCGGCGGCTTCCAGCACATAGGTGTGGTCGCGCTGATCCTTGTTCATGATCTTCAGGCTGTAGACGTTTTCGATCCGGCCTTCGGCGTTTTCACGGTACAGCACGCGGTCCTTGCTGACGTCGAAACCCACCAGCGAACGCATGAAAAAGGCCGTCACCAGCAGGCTGATCATCGCCAGCAGCACCACGGCATAACCGATCAGGCGTGGCCGCAGTTTATGGGTTTTCTGCCCGGACAAGTTGTGTTCGGTGGTGTAGCTGATCAGCCCGCGCGGGTAATCCATCTTGTCCATGATGCTGTCGCAGGCGTCGATGCAGGCGGCGCAGCCGATGCACTCGATCTGCAGGCCGTCGCGGATGTCGATGCCGGTCGGGCAGACCTGAACGCACATGGTGCAGTCGATGCAGTCGCCCAGGCCCTGGGCCTTGTAGTCGACGCCTTTCTTGCGCGGGCCGCGGCTTTCGCCACGACGCGGGTCGTAGGAAACGATCAGCGTGTCCTTGTCGAACATCACGCTCTGGAAGCGCGCATACGGACACATGTAGATGCACACCTGCTCACGCAGCCAGCCGGCATTGCCGTAGGTGGCGAGGGTGAAGAAGCCGACCCAGAAATACGACCAGCCATCGGCCTGGCCGGTGAAGAATTCGAAGACCAGTTCGCGGATCGGCGAGAAGTAGCCGACGAAGGTCATGCCGGTGACGAAACCGATCAGCAGCCACAGCGCGTGCTTGGCGAATTTACGCAGGAACTTGTTGGCGCTCATCGGCGCCTTGTCGAGCTTGATGCGCTGGTTGCGGTCGCCTTCGGTGACCTTCTCGCACCACATGAAAATCCATGTCCACACGCTTTGCGGACAGGTATAGCCGCACCAGACCCGGCCGGCATACACGGTGATGAAGAACAGGCCGAACGCCGCAATGATCAGCAGCCCGGAAAGCAGAATGAAATCCTGCGGCCAGAACGTGGCGCCGAAGATGAAGAATTTGCGCTCCGGCAGGTTCCACCACACGGCCTGATGGCCGCCCCAGTTCAGCCAGACCGTTCCGAAATACAAGAGGAACAGCGCGGCGCCGCCTATCATCCGCAGATTACGGAACAGGCCGGTGAAAGCACGGGTGTAGATTTTTTCTCGAGAGGCGTAAAGGTCGACGCTGTTGTTCGCGTTTTTGCTGGGTGGCGTGACGTCGTGTACCGGAATCTGGTTGCTCATCATTGCATCCCACGGCAGTGGAAAAATGCCTCGGTCGATACGTGCCGGCCGGGGTCAAAAAGGGGTGTTGCAGTGGCCCAATGATACGCCTGTCATGCCGACGAACGGGTGCGACCTTTGGTCGCGTTGGGCAAAATCAATTGATGGTGTAATGACTTGAATCAATTGACTTGTGAGGGATCACCCTTTTTTGCCCGGCCGATAAATCAGTCTAGGCGATTCGTCGCCGTTGCGCTGCCGGGTGATCCGCATGGCCGAAAACCGGCCCTTCGTCGTCCGGTTTCCGTAATTAAACCTAGAGCGGTCTTGTTGAAGTGCGGAGCTCTGCTTTCTGTTGTTCTTGTATTTGAAACAAGTTTATTTAATTGCTCATGTTGTCGGCTTTGAAAGATTCCGTTTGATCGAATATGTTTGCGTCTGGCGAAATTTAGTTGCCAGTCATTATTCAAGTTAAATGGAGTTTCACTGTTATGGCTTTAAATGGAGTTGTAAAGTTTCTGCTGAGCATCTGTTTATTATCTTCTGTCACTTTGGCTCATGCCGTCGAGGGCACGCCACGGCATATGGTGTTCGCTTCCGATACGCAGTATCCCTGGACTGACAAGACCGATAGTGGAGCGCCGGAATCCGATGCGGACTTTGAGAAACGTGCCAAGTGGCTGGTGGACAGCCAGTTGGGCAGTATCGCCGAGTTTCGAAATGCCCACGGTGGGCAGGCGGCAATCCCGTTGATGATCAATGGCGACATTACTGCTTTTGGTCATGGTTGGCAGCGCTCGTATATGAAATCGGCCCTTGAGAAATACTTCAAGGGTGATTACCTGTATGGCTTGGGTAATCATGACTACGAAAATAATGTTGATGACTGTTTCAGTAATAGTTGTGCGGCGGGCAGTATTGTCGAGTTCAACGAACATCATAAGAGCAAGGTGGATAACTTTGATCTCAAGGTCACTGGCGCTTTTCTGAATATCCTTTACTCGGGCAGTCTCGCTTACTCGAAAAATGTCGGAGAAGTTCATCTGGTGCAGCTCAACAATGAACCCACCTACGCCACAAAGATTGCTCATGCGTTGAATCCGACAACCTTCAATATCACCAGTGCCCTGGACTGGCTGGAGAACGATTTGAGGGTGGCGAGGGCCCAGGGTTACGCCATCATCCTCAACATGCACAAGTGGGATGACTGGCAGGGAGACTGGCAACAGGAGCAGCGCTTTCTGGACATGATCGAGAAGTATGAAGTCACGGCCATTTTTGCGGGTCATTACCATGCGCGAGGTGGAGCCAAGCGCTGGATGGGTAAGGTGCCGATGTTTCTCAGCGGCGCAACGTCCCAGCAAACGTACCTGACGGCCAGTTTTTCGGATGATCGCAGGCAGCTGCACGTCAATCTGGTCGAGAACAATGAATGGCAAAAGCCGCGATTCGTGCACACGGTTCCGGTGAAGTCCATCTGGGCCAATCGTCCATAAAAAATGTCTCGGACATCGCTTTCACAGGCTTTGTCCGGAAGATCTGACTCTTTCAGGGATGAAAATGTATGAATAAAGGCACTTTCAAAGCACTCGGCATTACTCAGAAAGAAATGGATGCATTGGACCGTCATTCTGAATAGCGCCAGCGCGGTAGCTCCCTTGGCCGTCGTATACCTGCAAACGGCTCTGCGAGCGCTTGAGCCGGTCGAAGCTGCGCAGGGGACGAAGGATCTGGCCAGTCAGAAAGGCAACCAGCCGGGCGATGCCGGCAGGCAGCGCAGACCTTCGGGCCTGGACAGTCTCGGTGGAGGCAATATTCTTTGAATCAGTAGAGAGGGAAACAAAACGGCCCCGCCAATACTCATTGGCGGGGCCGTTTTTTGCTTCAAGCGTTGGTCTTACTGAGCCTCGGCTTCCGCTGGTTTTTCACCGTGGGACAGGCTGTAAACGTAAGCCGCCAGCAGGTGAACCTTGTCGTTGCCTTGCAGTTGTTCCTGGGCAGGCATCTGGCCCTGACGGCCGTAACGGATGGTCTGCTGCAGCTGGGCGAAGCTCGAACCGTAGATGAACGCGGCCGGGTGGGTCAGGTTCGGGGCGCCCATTGCCGGGGTGCCTTTGCCTTCCGGACCGTGGCAGGCCACGCAGTTGGCGGCGAACAGTTTCTGGCCGTTGGCCGGGTCTGCCTTGGTGCCTTCCGGCAGCTTGCGGCCATCCAGATTGGTCAGCACGAACGCGGCCACGTCGGCCACGCCTTGCTCGCCGATCACTTCTGCCCAGGCCGGCATCACCGCGTGACGACCGCCCATGATGGTGGTCTTGATGGTTTCCGGCTCGCCGCCCCAGCGCCAGTCGGCGTCGGTCAGGTTCGGGAAGCCATAAGCGCCCTTGGCGTCGGAACCGTGGCAGACCGAGCAGTTGGAGGCGAACAGGCGACCCCCCATCTTCAGGGCTTGCGGATCCTTGGCCACTTCTTCGATCGGCATGGCGGCGAACTTGGCGAAGATCGGACCGAACTTGGCATCCGAACGCGCCATTTCCTTTTCCCACTCGTGAACGCCGGTCCAGCCGGTCTGGCCGTTGGCGAACGCGGTCTGCTTCTCGGTATCGAGGTAGTTGTAGCCCGGCAGCAGGCCTTTCCAGTTGCCCAGGCCCGGGTACAGCACCAGATAACCCAGAGCGAAGACGATGGTGCCCACAAACAGCATGAACCACCATTTCGGCAGCGGGTTGTCGTACTCCTCGATTCCGTCGAAGGAGTGGCCCACTGTCTCGTCCGTCTGTTCGCTGCGCTGGCCCTTGCGGGTCGACAGCAACAGCCAGGTCAGGGAAAAGATCGTACCGAGACTGAGGACTGTGACGTACAGACTCCAGAATGTAGTCATTCTTTGTTACTCCTAGAAGCTTGCTCGACGTGCTTGATGGCTTCGGGATCATCCGCGAAGGGCAGCAAGGTCGCGTCTTCAAACTCCGACTTGCGCTTGGGGCTGAACACCCACAACGCCAGGCCGATGAAGGCAACCATCACGACAACGGTGCCCAGGCCTCGAATCATCCCGATATCCATCAGAATCACCGTTTGCTTTTGATGATGGTGCCCAGGCCTTGCAGATAGGCCACCAGCGCGTCCATTTCGGTTTTGCCCTTCACGGCATCCTTGGCACCGGCGATGTCTTCGTCGGTGTAAGGGACGCCGAGCGTGCGCAACACTTCCATTTTCCTGGCCGTGTCTTTGCCATCGAGCTTGTTTTCTACGAGGAACGGGTAGGCCGGCATTTTCGACTCGGGGACGACGTTGCGCGGGTTGTACAAGTGCGCACGCTGCCAGTCATCGGAGTAACGACCGCCGACGCGGGCCAGGTCCGGGCCGGTACGTTTGGAACCCCACAGGAACGGGTGATCCCAGACGCTTTCACCGGCGACCGAGTAGTGGCCATAGCGTTCGGTTTCGGCACGGAACGGTCGGATCATCTGCGAGTGGCAGCCGACACAGCCGTTGGCGATGTAAACGTCGCGGCCTTCCAGTTCAAGGGCGGTGCGCGGCTTCATGCCTTCGACCGGCTTGTTGGTGACGTCCTGGAAAAACAGCGGAACGATTTGGGTCAGGCCACCGACGCTGACGGCGATGACCATGAAGAAGGCCAGCAGGCCAATATTCTTCTCGACAGCTTCATGCTTCATCAGTGAGCTCCAACTACGGCGATCTTGGCGGCGGCTTCAGCTTCAGCCGGGTCCGAGGCGCGAACGGTGCGCCACACGTTGTAGGCCATCAGGAACATGCCGCTGGCGAAGAACGCACCGCCCAGGGCGCGAACGATGTAGCCAGGGTGGCTGGCCTGCAGGGCTTCGACGAACGAGTAGGTGAGGGTGCCGTCATCGTTGATTGCACGCCACATCAGGCCCTGGGTGATGCCGTTGACCCACATCGAAGCGATGTACAGCACGGTACCGATGGTCGCGAGCCAGAAGTGCGCGTTGATCAGGCCGGTGCTGTGCATCTGCGCACGGCCGAACAGTTTCGGGATCATGTGGTAGATCGCGCCGATCGAGATCATCGCCACCCAGCCCAGAGCGCCGGCGTGTACGTGGCCGATGGTCCAGTCGGTGTAGTGCGAGAGCGAGTTGACGGTCTTGATCGCCATCATCGGACCTTCGAAGGTCGACATGCCGTAGAACGCCAGCGATACCACGAGGAAACGCAGGATCGGGTCGGTGCGCAGCTTATGCCAGGCGCCCGACAGGGTCATCATGCCGTTGATCATGCCGCCCCAGCTTGGCGCCAGCAGGATGATCGACATCGCCATGCCCAGCGACTGCGCCCAGTCCGGCAGCGCGGTGTAGTGCAGGTGGTGCGGGCCGGCCCAGATGTACAGGGTGATCAGCGCCCAGAAGTGCACGATCGACAGACGATAGGAGTAGATCGGACGTTCGGCCTGTTTCGGCACGAAGTAGTACATCATCCCCAGGAAGCCGGTGGTCAGGAAGAAGCCCACGGCGTTGTGGCCGTACCACCACTGGATCATCGCATCGGTGGCGCCCGAGTAGGCCGAGTAGGATTTGAACAGGCTGACCGGCAGCGACATGTGGTTGACGATGTGCAGCATCGCGGTCACCACGATGAACGCACCGTAGAACCAGTTACCGACATAGATGTGCTTGGTCTTGCGCTTGGTGATGGTGCCGAAGAACACCAGCCCGTAGGTGACCCAGACAATGGCCAGCAGAATGGCGAGGGGCCATTCCAGTTCCGCGTATTCCTTGGTGGTGGTGTAACCCAGCGGCAAGGTAATGATCGCGCCGACGATCACCGCTTGCCATCCCCAGAAGGTGAAGGCCGCGAGGCTGTCGGAAATCAGTCGCGTCTGGCAGGTTCGCTGCACGACATAGTAGGAAGTGGCAAATAGTGCACAACCACCGAAGGCGAAAATCACCAGGTTTGTGTGCAACGGGCGCAGGCGTCCAAAGCTCGTCCACGGCAGACCGAAATTCAACTCCGGCCAGACCAGTTGCGAGGCGATGAAGACACCAAGCCCCATGCCAAGGATCCCCCAGACCACCGTCATGATGGCGAACTGGCGGACTACCTTATAGTTATAAGCAGTCGGACTGATTGCTGTGCTCATTCTAAGGTTCCACGGTTTGGGTGTTTTATTAGGATTAAAATCGGCCGCAAGTATGTAGAAAGCAGGGGGTCAATGCAACGCGCCATGACCTGGGTCAATGCTTTCCAACGCTGATTCTGCGGCCTTTCCATGCGCCGCGTAAGGACAAAATTGCCCTCGGGCAAAATGTCGCAGCGGACGAAAAAAGCGAGGGGGCCCGGTCGGATGTAACGGGGTGTGTTCGAACGCTCGGTTCGGGTGACGGACGGTAATCGGCACGACAGCCGGTATCTACCGGCCTTTGCGGCCATGTCAGTCAGCCGATTCGTTCAACGCCTCGCTCAGGGTCGACCTGGAACCGGCACGGGCCAGTCCGCATCGAGCAAGCGTAGACCCGAATCCGGGTAACCGAAAGGAGAGGGGGTGAAGGGGTGCGACAATGCGTCGCAAAGGGGCTGGAAACTGCCGCACTGGAAACGTGCGGCAGTCTTGTACGCAATGATTACTTTTTATTGTCTTCAGTAATCAGTTTTTCTGTATTCAATCCGTTGCTAAGGCTGTACACATAAGCCGCCAGCAATTGCACTTTATCGTTGCCCAGCAGCTCGTTCTGAGCTGGCATGTGGCCTTGACGACCATGGCGAATGGTCTGCTCGAGCTGGGTCAGGCTGGTGCCGTAGATGAAACCGGCCGGGTGCGTCAGGTTCGGTGCGCCCATGGCTTCGGTGCCTTGGCCGTTTGCCCCGTGACAGGCGACGCACATGGTGCTGAACGTTTGCTGCCCCGCTTGCAGATCGGCCTTGTTGTCTGCCGGCAGTGGCAGCCCGGCGAGTTCGTGGCGCACGTATGCCGCGACGTTTTTCACACCTGCCTCACCGAGCGACTCGCCCCACGCCGGCATCGCCGCCATCCGGCCACCCATGATGGTGGTCTTGATGGTTTCCGCACTGCCGCCCCAACGCCAGTCCTTGTCGGCGAGATTAGGGAAGCCGAACGCGCCCTTGGCGTCCGAGCCGTGGCACACCGAGCAATTGGAGGCGAACAGACGGCCACCCATTTTCAGCGCCTGCGGATCCTTCGCCACTTCTTCCACCGGCATGGCGGCGAATTTGGCGAAGATCGGCCCGAATTTGGCGTCAGCCTTGCTCATTTCCTTTTCCCATTCGTGGACGCCGGTCCAGCCGTCCTCGTAGCCGGGCAGGATGCCTTTCCAGTTGCCCAGGCCCGGATAAAGGATCAGATAACCCACGGAAAACACCAGCGTGCCGGCGAACAGCATGAACCACCACTGCGGCAGCGGGTTGTCGTACTCCTCGATGCCGTCGAAGCTGTGGCCCATGGTCTGGTCGACGCTGCCCTTGGTTTCGCCCCGACGGGTGCCGACCAGCAGCCAGGTCAGGCCGATCAGGCTGCCGATGGTCAGTACGCAGATCCACGTACTCCAGAAGGTGGTCATGGCCGGGTACTCCTTGTTTCATTAACTTGGGTAGTGTCGGGTTGCGGCTCGTCGGCAAACGGCAGCAGGCGCGCTTCGGCGAATTCCGGCGTGCGCTTGCGGTTGAACACCCACAGGGTCAGGCCGACGAAGGCCACGAACACCACGACCGTGCCGAGGCCGCGAATCAGCCCCGCGCTCATTTCAAAGGCCATCTCGATCACCTCTTGCTTTTGATCGCAGTGCCGAGCACTTGCAGGTAGGAGACGAGGGCGTCCATTTCGGTCTTGCCCTTGAGGCTGGCCACCGCGCCGCTGATGTCGTCATCGGTGTACGGCACGCCGAGGGTGCGCATGGTCTTGAGCTTGGTTTCGGTGTGGCTGCTGTCGACCGCTTGCGTAACCAGCCATGGGTAGGCCGGCATTTTCGATTCCGGTACAACGTTGCGCGGGTTGTACAAGTGCGCGCGGTGCCAGTCATCCGAGTAGCGCGCGCCAACCCGGGCCAGGTCCGGACCGGTACGCTTGGAACCCCACAGGAACGGGTGATCCCACACGCTTTCACCGGCTACCGAGTAGTGGCCGTAGCGTTCGGTTTCGGCGCGGAACGGACGGATCATCTGCGAGTGGCAGCCGACGCAGCCTTCGCGGATGTAGATGTCGCGGCCTTCCAGTTGCAGCGCGGTGTAGGGTTTCATGCCTTCCACCGGTTTGTTGGTCACGTCCTGGAAGAACAGCGGGACGATCTGGGTCAGGCCGCCGATGCTCACGGCGAACACCATCAGCAGCATCAGCAGGCCGACGTTCTTTTCAATCGTTTCGTGTTTCATGGCGGACTCCTCAGGCCATCTGCGCGGCAGCAACGACGTCAGCAGGCTGCGAGGCCCGCACGGTGCGCCAGGTGTTGTAAGCCATCAGGAACATGCCGCTGAGGAAGATCGCACCGCCGATCAGCCGCACGACGAAGCCAGGGTGGCTGGCCACCAGGGTTTCGACGAAGGAGTAGGTCAGCGTGCCGTCCTCGTTCACTGCGCGCCACATCAGGCCCTGGGCGATGCCGTTGACCCACATCGAGGCGATGTAGAGCACGGTGCCGATGGTCGCGAGCCAGAAGTGCGCGTTGATCAGGCCGATGCTGTGCATCTGCTCTTTGCCGAAGATTTTCGGGATCATGTGGTACAGCGCGCCGATGGAAATCATCGCCACCCAGCCGAGCGCGCCGGCGTGTACGTGGCCGATGGTCCAGTCGGTGTAGTGGGAGAGGGCGTTGACAGTCTTGATCGCCATCATCGGACCTTCGAAGGTCGACATGCCGTAGAACGCCAGCGACACCACCAGGAAGCGCAGGATCGGGTCGCTGCGCAACTTATGCCAGGCGCCCGAGAGGGTCATCATGCCGTTGATCATGCCGCCCCAGCTCGGTGCCAGCAGAACCAGCGACATCACCATGCCCAGCGACTGCGCCCAGTCCGGCAGCGCGGTGTAGTGCAAGTGGTGCGGGCCGGCCCAGATGTACAGGGTGATCAGCGCCCAGAAGTGCACGATCGACAGGCGATACGAATACACCGGACGTTCGGCCTGTTTCGGCACGAAGTAGTACATCATCCCGAGGAAACCGGCGGTGAGGAAAAAGCCTACGGCGTTGTGGCCGTACCACCATTGCACCATCGCGTCGGTTGCACCGGCGTACACCGAGTAGGACTTGGTGAAGCTCACCGGCAACTCAAGGTTGTTGACGATGTGCAGGATCGCCACGGTGATGATGAACGCGCCGAAGAACCAGTTGCCCACATAAATGTGTTTGGTCTTGCGCTGCATGATCGTGCCGAAGAACACGATGGCGTAGGCGACCCAGACGATGGTGATCAGGATGTCGATCGGCCATTCCAGTTCGGCGTATTCCTTGGAACTGGTGTAACCCAGTGGCAGGCTGATGGCCGCCAGCAGGATCACCAGTTGCCAGCCCCAGAAGCAGAAGGCGGCGATTTTCGGCGCAAACAGCTGGGTCTGGCAGGTGCGCTGCACCGAGTAGAACGAACTGGCGAACAAGGCACAGCCGCCGAACGCGAAGATCACCGCGTTGGTGTGCAGCGGGCGCAGGCGTCCGAAGCTGGTCCACGGCAGGTTGAAGTTGAGTTCGGGCCAGACCAATTGAGCCGCGAGAAAAACCCCGAGCCCCATGCCGACGATGCCCCACACCACCGTCATAATGGCGAATTGGCGGACCACCTTGTAGTTGTAGGCGGTACTGATAGAAGTGTTCATGGTTCCCCATCCACGGTTCAGCCGAAGTGAGCGCCGACAGCGCGTCCTTCGCCTGGAGTTATAGGCAGACTAAAAGCGAGGCAAGCATGGACAAACAGCACAAGGCCAGTATTGACGGGGATCAATGGGCGCAGTGCCTGCGGGATCACGGGTGGCTTTGGGATGCCGCTGTTGGTGAGGCTTCGGCGACGCTCATTCTCGCGCATGGTGCGGGGGCGCCGATGGATAGCGACTGGATGAACGATATGGCTGGGCGCCTTGCTGGGCTTGGTATCAACGTGTTGCGGTTTGAGTTTCCTTATATGGCGCAGCGGCGGGTTGATGGCGGCAAACGTCCGCCGAATCCGGCGCCGAAGTTGCTGGAATGTTGGCGTGAGGTTTATGGCTTGGTGCGACTTCATGTCGCTGGGGTTTTGGCGGTTGGCGGGAAGTCGATGGGGGGGCGGATGGCCAGTCTTCTTGCCGATGAGCTTGGCGCTGATGCTTTGGTTTGTCTGGGGTATCCGTTTTATGCGGTTGGGAAACCGGAGAAACCACGGGTCGAACATCTGGCTTCTTTGCAGACTCGGACGTTGATTGTTCAGGGCGAACGGGATGCGTTGGGGAATCGCGAAGCGGTCGAAGGTTATTCGTTATCGCCGGAAATTGAAGTGTTTTGGCTGGCGGCCGGGGATCATGATTTGAAGCCGCTCAAGGTTTCCGGGTTTACGCATGAGCAGCATTTGGCTGCGGCGGCGGAGAGGGTGGCTGACTTTTTAGCCACCCATGATTCCGATCATGTTTGTTCACATTGATGTTTAGCGACGACGACGAGGAATGCTTAAAGGTTGAGCAGGCTCATGCGCTTTTAAGCCCGCATCGCCAGTCAGGATTTCAACGGTGTAACCTGCCTTCGCATAGTATTCCGCTACGTCCTTAATGGTGGTGTCGCCAATAGTCAGTTTTTCTGCGGCAAGTCTTGGCCATGCGTTTGCAAGAGCGTGAAGGTTTTCCGATTGCCATAAAACAGTTTGTTCAGTGAATGCTACCCATGGTGATGTAGCACTCGCTGCTTCGCGGAGGTAGCCCGCCAAAGCTGTGGCGCACTCGAATCGATCAGCAGGGGCTTGGGCTATATGATTTCCCGTCTCAATCAAGGTCGCCAACGGCAATACTAGCGTGCTCTTTTTTTCAAGTTCGACGGCAATCAACTTGCTAATTCGGTCATGGTTCCAGCGATCTGCATCCGGCCCCGCTTCTGCTTTTCCTGGAACTTGTAGCCAGCAGCAAAGAACCGAGGTATCGATTATCAAAATTCGCTTACTCATTCGGCAACTCCTTCTGCCATTGCGGTCTGAGCGTTGGTAATACTTTCCTCAATCAGACCTTGGCTTGAAAGCCGCCCTATAGGTCCCTGAGCTAACAGCTTGGGTAGTTGCTCAAGACTTTCTAGTAGGGTAAGCACGCTGTGACCAGTAGATGGATCTCGATTAGCTACCGTAATGAACGGCACCATTTCGTTACCCATGGCATCTAGTAACGCGGGATTGTGAGTTGTAACCAGAACGTCTACGCCACGCTGAGTACCTGCACTCTTGAGCATGTCTAGAAGTAAGCGCGCCCTTGACGGGTGTAAACCGTTATCTACCTCTTCAATTACTAGCAAGCTAGACTTTGGACGTGTCAAAAGCGCAGTCAGAATCGCAAGAAATCGCAATGTTCCATCAGACATGCCGCGTGCATCTACAGTCGGTGTTTCACCTTGGTCTCTCCAGAACTCTTCGCAGTAAAGCATTGCGTCAGAGTTAAATTTTCCGACGGTTTCCGCGTATACCCTTCGAATATCTCGCTCAGGTAGTTTGCTGGCATAGCGAGTGAGGACTGTTTCAATTTCCTCCTTCTTTTCGTCAGGTAATGCCGCTAGAACGCCTGCGACATTTCGCGCATCAGATTCTAGTCGTTCCGAAAGTGGAGAATAACCTCGCATGTGCGATGGGATCGGGTCGAGAATGAATATATCTCGAAGGGCAGAAACGACCAGATTCACGCCGTCTTGAATTTCCTGTCTTAACTTCTGACCAATTAATTGGAATAGGACTGAGTTGGTGCGACTCAGTTGTCTTGGAGAACCCTGTTTCTCGTTGTAAAGACGTGCAACGATTGTCGGTGAGTCTTCTACGCAAGCATCAGTACGAAACAGCTTGATATTGCCAGCTGGTGATTTTCGGATGCCATCTTTTCCAGGGCGATATTTGACACGAACGAGCTGCTCTGCATGCAGTTCGCAACGATTCTCGCGAATGCTGCACTCCAAGCGGTACTCGTAGTCCGTTAGATCATCGGCGCGGCAGGTGATAGCCAAAGCGAACGTTGAACCCGGTCTTCTGGCTGCCCACTCAATACCGCCGCGAAGTGGAATCTGCACTCCATCACCTTGCAAGGCGGACGTCAGCATGATCCCGGAGGCGGTACGATTTAGCAGTAGGAGTGCATCCAAAGCGTTCGATTTGCCACTGGCATTGGTTCCCACCAGTACTGAAAGCGGATCGATGTAAAGGGTAGCTTTCTCGTAGCTCTTCCAATTTTCGAGCGACAGCTCAGTGATCATGGGGGCTCCTTGCTAAGGCCATCGGAATAAAGTGGAACATCATACAGTTACTCGGTGCTCGTCGGCCCAAGTGTTGGATACTTACTCCGAGGAAGATGAGGACGAATAGGAAGATGAACAGAAAGGCCGACATTTGAGCTATTCAAAACTTGAGTTCAACTCGGTATCCCACGTCGGCGTGCCTCGCCCAAGCCCCTCACTAGCCCTCTCCTTCGGGAGAGGGCTAGTGAGGGGCTGATTTCACTGGCACACCAAAAAAACTGAAAGCCCCCCCCAGCCCGGCATTTCCAGCGAATAAACACGATCGCGTCACCACGTTTAAAGTACACGAACCGTTACGCCATAAGGGCTACAACACCTTGCGTCGTTGCCTACGCGTACGCCAGAATCCGCCGGCTTACGCAGCTTGGAGAGGGCTATATCGTTTCCCTGTCACTGAAAAACAGTGATCGGGTTTGGTAGCCCGTCTGTAATAGCTGTATGGCAACACCGTATGCAGTCCCTTTCTCGGGGCTCGGTTTTATGGTGGTCATGCGTGGGGCTCATTCGTGAGCGCCGGGTTCCTATTGCAGCCGGTCTACCAACCCGCGTATGGCCACCACCCATCGTTTGGTAGCGTGGGTGATGGCTCCTTGAAGTCTGCGATAGGAGTTATACCTATGTTCAAAGCCACACCCAACCCACCAGAAACCGATCCAACCCCAACGACCCCGCGCTCGAGTCCCAAAAGACAAAAGAAGCCGCCGACCGCGCACTCGACTTTTACCTCGGCCCCGAAATCCCGAAGTACTTCCCACCCAAGGCCCGCCCCATCTACATGGTCGATCCCACGCTCGATGACGAAACACTGCTCGTCGAAGCCAGTGAATCACTGTCATCAGCCAACGCCATGGCCGGCAATATCGCCAACTCGGTAAAAGGCCCGGAGCGTAAACCGCTGCTGGCGCTGCAACAGCTGATCATGTTGAACGAGCTGCTGGTAAATCGGCTGCTGGACAGGTTGCGCTTGCCGCAGTAACGCCAGCTCTGACAGCTAGGTAATTAAAAGCCCGGATGCTTACACGTTCCGGGCTTTCAACATTACGAGATTGATCCTCCTTAATAATCGGGAAGCAGTCGGCCAGTGATCACAAATTTATCGAACGCTTTCTGTCCATCACGTGCCGCTCGCCGCACATCAAGGAATGTCAGTTCACCCCAGACTTCCTTTCTCACAGGTTTGTCGGTCGTGACCATCGGATTCTGCGTAGGTGGTGTATTCATGCTGGCTAGCCCGTGTGAATAGGTTTGAACGACAAAGTAGAGCGGAGCTTCATCACGTGCCAGTCAGTTGGGTCCGATTCCGTTGTAGGCACTGTCCGCGCTTTTTGAATAAGATTTTCGCTCGCAGGCCGGTCCTCTTCTCGGGCAAGCCCGTTCCCACAATGATGGTGGTGTTACGAGATCTTCTGGCCAATGCGAAACCTTGTGGGAGTGGGCTTGCCCACGAAGAGGGCGGTGCTGGCCATATCCATTTCAGACACGCAATAAAAACCCCGGAAGCTTTCGCTGTCCGGGGTTTCTTTATTGCCAGAACAATCAGCGGTTAAACCGCTCCACCAACGAGTATTGCGTGTTGGCAGTCTTGGTCAGCTCTTCACTCAGCAACGCCGAGTTATGCGCCTGTTCCGAGGTCTGGTCCGCCAGTTCCGAGATGTTGCTGATGTTGCGGCTGATTTCTTCAGCCACGGCACTTTGCTCTTCGGTTGCGGCGGCGATCTGGGTGGTCATGTCGGTGATGTTGGCCACCGCTTCGCTGATGCCGACCAGGGCCTGATCCGCTTCCAGTACCCGCGCTACACCTTCTTCCGCCTGGCGATGGCCGGCTTCCATGGTTTGTACGGCGCTGGATGCAGTCTGTTGCAGCTTGGCGATCAGGGCGTGGATCTGGCCGGTGGATTCGCTGGTGCGTTGCGCCAGTTGGCGGACTTCGTCGGCGACTACGGCAAAACCACGGCCCATCTCGCCGGCACGCGCGGCTTCAATCGCGGCGTTGAGCGCGAGCAGGTTGGTTTGGTCGGCGATGCCTTTGATCACGTCGACCACGCCGCCGATTTCGTCGCTGTCCTTGGCCAGTTGGGTGACGGTCAGGCCGGTTTCACCGACCACGACCGACAGGCGCTGGATGGCTTCGCGGGTTTCCCCGGCGATGTCGCGGCCGCGACCGGTCAGGCGATTGGCTTCCTGGGTGGCGTCGGCGGTGCGTTGGACGTGGCTCGCCACTTCCTGGGTGGTGGCGGCCATCTGGTTGACGGCGGTGGCGACCTGTTCGGTTTCCACGCGCTGACGTTCCAGCCCGCTGGAGCTGTTATGCGCCAGGGCGTCGGACTGTTTGGCCTGATCGGTCAGGTGCTCGGCGGTGTCCTGCAGACGGGTCAGGCAGGTTTTCAGGCGCGCTTCTTGGCTGAGGATCGACATTTCCAGACGCGCCTGGGCGCCACGGCTGTCGGTGTACATCTGCGCGATCAACGGGTCGGAGGTGGTCTGCTCGGCCAGACGCAGCAGGCGCTTGAGCCCGCGTTGTTGCCATTGCAGGCCCAGCAGGCCCAGCGGCACCGACAGACCGGCGGCGAGGGCGAAGCCCCACTGCGAGTTCAGCGTGGCGCCGATCATGAAGCTCAGCTGGCTGACCAGAATGAACGGCAGCCAGTCCTGCACAATCGGCAGCCACTTGTCGCTCGAAGGAATCGCCGACTTGCCCTGGTTGATGCGTTGGTAGAGCGCTTCGGCACGGCGGATCTGTTCGGCGGTGGGTTTGACCCGCACCGACTCGTAACCGACCACCTGATTGCCCTCGAACACCGGCGTTACATAGGCGTTCACCCAGTAATGGTCACCGGTCTTGCAGCGATTCTTGACAATGCCCATCCATGGCAAGCCTTGTTTCAGTGTGCCCCACATGTGCGAAAACACCGCCGCCGGCACGTCAGGGTGACGAACCAGGTTGTGCGGCGCACGGATCAGTTCCTCACGCGAAAACCCGCTGATTTCGACGAAAGCGTCGTTGCAGTAGGTGATCACGCCCTTGGCGTCGGTTGTGGAAATCAACCGTTGCTGAGCCGGGAAAGTCCGTTCGCGTTGTGTAATGGGCTGGTTGTTACGCATGGTTTTTCAATCCGCAAGGCTTTGAAAGGTTGTCGGCGGGGTCGGCCATTTATTGAAATTTTTTTTCATTTATAAGTACGGCGTCGCAAAACGGCCCTTGCTTCAACCCGCGAGCATCGGATAGGTGAACAGGCCGAAATGCAGCAGGTTCAGGCCAAAATGCGTTGCGATCGCCGCGCCGAGCCCGCCAAAACGGTAGGCCAGACCATAGCCGACACCCGCCAGGCTCGCCAGCAACACCCATTGCCAGCCGGCGCCCACATGCACCAGGCCGAACAGCAGGGAAGCCAGCAGCAACGCGAGGTTTTCGCCGTAGGGCAGGTGTTGGAAACGCCGACTCAGGCCACCCTGGATATAGCCGCGAAACAGCGCTTCTTCGACCAGCGTCACCAGCAGCAGATTGTTCAGCACCCACAGCCACGCCTGATCCGGCCATTTCGGCGCCCAGGTGATCATACCCAGCAATACCGCGCCGCCCAGCGCCAGAATCACGCTCAACGTCAGTGCCAGCGCAGTGGCGTAGACGGTCAGGCGCAACGAACGACGCGCGACGATCCATGGGCAGACCAGCAGCAGCCAGAAGCCAATCAGCGGTTTGTCGAGATTCAGGTACATCGAGAACGGCACGGCATTGTCGGTGAAGCGCTGCGGCTCGATGGCCCGGCCGTTGTAGAAACCCGGCAGCCAGTGCAGGGCCAGCGCCAGAGCCAGCACGATAAACAGGCCATGGCCGAGATAACGCCCGAGCGGCACGGTTTGCTGGCGCACGGCGTAACCGGCGAAAACCAGCAGTGCAATGGAGATCAGCGCCAGCCAGCCGAGCTGGCCGAAACTCGACGCCAATCCGTAACCTAGGCTGAGAAGCCCGAGATAGAGCCATGGCAGAGCCGTCATGGAAAGTCCTTGTGCACGATTTGTGGACAGGCTTTCTACACGGGTGGGGGCGAGGGGACAAGTGAAGGTGTAGGGGAAAACCGGGACGCAGGCCCTGCGGGTTGGTCCCCGCAGGGCCTATGTTGCGCACGAATCAGCGCAGATTGAGCTTCGCCGCAGCACGCTCGGTGATTTCAGTGCGCAACTTCAATGAAGGCGCCGCACGCTTGCGCGCCTCATCGACAACAGCACTCGACGCCGTCTCCGGGCTGCCCGAATCAAACGGCGGCGCCGGCGCATATTCCAGCTGCAACTGCACCAGTTGCGCCGTGTCGGCACCGACCAGTTCCTGCGCCAGTGTCAGGGCAAAATCGATCCCGGCGGTGATGCCGCCCCCGGTAAACAGATTGCCGTCACGCACCACCCGATCCTTCACCGGAATCGCGCCCAGTGTCGGCAGCAAATCGTGATATGCCCAGTGCGTAGTCGCCCGTTTACCTTGCAACAGACCCGCCGCGCCAAGCACAAGCGAACCGGTGCAAACCGACGTAACGTACCGAGCCTGTGCCGCTTGCGACCTGATGAAGTCCAGCGTCTGCTCATCCTCCATCAACGGCCCGACCCCGGCGCCGCCGGGTACGCAGATCACGTCCAAAACCGGGCAGTCCTCGAACGTAGTGGTCGGTTTCAGCTGCAGCCCGGTGCTGGAAGTTACCGGCACCAAATCCTTCCAGACCAGATGCACCTGCACGTCCGGCAGAGAGGCCAGCACGTCGTACGGGCCGGTCAGGTCGAGTTGCTGCACCTGGGGAAACAACAGAAAACCGATCTGCAACGCCATGGTTCTTCTCCGTGAAAAGGGGGGTAGACGGCTTCACTGTAGGCGCGTAGGTTTTGGCGCATACGCCAATAAGCCCTCGAATTACGCCAAATGCCGAAAACCATCCACGTCCTCGCGTTTGCCAATGTGCAACTGCTCGATGTCACCGGGCCCTTGCAAGTCTTCGCCTCGGCCAACGACATCGCCCGCCAGCAGGGTTTGCCTGCGCCGTACGCGCCAACGGTCATCGCCAGTGGTGGCGGGGCGGTGAACTCCTCGG
This sequence comes from Pseudomonas sp. FG35, assembly GCF_057809295.1. NCBI lineage: Bacteria > Pseudomonadati > Pseudomonadota > Gammaproteobacteria > Pseudomonadales > Pseudomonadaceae > Pseudomonas > Pseudomonas sp. FG35. The sequence goes on from NZ_JBMDJR010000011.1 coordinate 104,839, forward strand.
CCGGGTTGGCGATGCTGGCCGAACCGCTGCCGAAACAGCCCAGCGATACGCTGATCATCGCCGGAGGCTGGGGCGTTTATGCCGCTGCCGAAGACGCCGGGTTGGTGAATTGGGTGCGTGAACATGCGAATGGCTGTCGGCGCGTGGCCTCGGTCTGCACCGGCGCATTTCTGCTGGCGGCCAGCGGCTGGCTCGACGGTCGCCGGGTCGTCACTCACTGGACCCGTTGCGAACAACTGGCGCAGCAACACCCGCAATTAAAGGTCGAACCGAATCCGATCTTCATCAACGACGGACCGGTCTGGACCTCGGCGGGCGTCACCGCCGGCATCGACCTGGCGCTGGCCATGGTCGAAGACGACCTAGGTCGCGACATGGCCCTGGATGTCGCCCGGCAACTGGTGGTGTTCCTCAAGCGTCCGGGCGGGCAGTCGCAATTCAGCGTGACGCTGTCGCTGCAAAAACAGGGCAACCGCTTTGACGATCTGCACGCGTGGATTGCCGAGCACCTGACCTGCGATCTGGGCATCCCGACCCTCGCCGAACAGGCCGGCATGAGCGAGCGCAGCTTCGTGCGCCACTACCGCGCCGACACCGGCCAGACCCCGGCCCGCGCCATCGAACTGATTCGCGTCGAGACCGCCCGCCGGTTGCTGAGCGATACCGGTTTGCCGATCAAACGGGTCGCGGCGAATTGTGGATTTGGCAGTGAAGAGACGTTAAGACGCAGTTTCCTGCGGGCCATGGGGGTGACGCCGCAGGCGTATCGGGAGCGGTTTTCGGTCAGCGCTGGAGCAGATCCAGTAATGCCTTGAGCGTTTCGCCCGGTGCTTCCTCGGGAATGTTATGCCCGACACCGGCCAACACCTGCCGCTCATATACTCCGGTGAAGTGGTGCGCATCTTCATCGTCCGCCGGCGCCGGGCCAACGCCATCATCGGCACCGCACAGCGAAATCGTCGGAACGCCGATCGCCGGTTGTTTCTCCAGCGCCTGCTCCATCCCCTCCAGCGCCGGATCGCCCGGCGCATACATGAAGCGATGGCGATAAGAGTGAATCACCACCTCGACGAAATCCGGGTTGTCGAACGCCGGTGCGCTCAGCGGATAACGCTCGGCGTTCCGCATCCAGGTCGGTGACCACAATTGCCACAGCAACTCGCACAGTGCCCGACGATTCTGCGTCAGCCCTTCAACGCCACGGGGCGTGTGGAAGTAATACTGATACCAGTAGCGATGCTCGCTCTGCGGATCCAGCGGCTGGATCGAATTCGGAATGTCCTGCAGGTTGTAGCCATCACCTGTGACCAACCCGCGCACCCGCTCAGGAAACAGCGCCGTCACAATGCACGCCGCCCGACCACCCCAGTCGTAACCGCACAACGTCGCTTGCTCGATACCCAGTGCATCCATCAGATCCAGCAGATCCTGAGCCAGCGCCGCTTGCTGGCCGGAGCGCAGTGTGTCCGGGCTATTGAAACGGGTCGGGCCGTAACCGCGCAGGTACGGCACGATTACCCGATAACCATTGGCGGCGAGGGGCGGGGCGATTTCGTCGTAGGCGCGGGGGGAGTAGGGGAAACCGTGGAGCAGGATGACCGGCGTGCCGTTTTCCGGGCCGTGATGCTCGTAGCCGATGGTCAGGCTTTCAGTCTTGCAAAATTGCATCACGGCTTGGGTCATACGGGATTCCTCAAGTTTCGGCTTCCGCCACCTGATTGAAATACTTGCTCCGATCCGGCGTAAACGTCACCACCATCTTCGTCCGCGAGCAGGTCATGACGCGCTCTGAACCCAGATCAATATCCAGATCTTCCCCACGCAACCCCTGCCACTGGGCAAGGTATTTCAGCGATCCGTATTTTTCATTCTTCTTCAGGCTGCGACTGACTCCGCCTTTCCAGCCCAGCACCGGCAACTCATCGGCACTGCAGCGTTGAGCGAGGTCGGGGAAGCGGGCGGCGCGCTGGCGGCCGATTTCCCAGCATTTGATCAGGCCTTTGTCGGCGGCTTCCCACAGTTCGTCGCGCTTTAGGCCGGTGCGCAGTGGGGTTTCGATCTGGCGGTGGATGCGTTGGCTCATTCTGGTTCCTTGAATCGGGTTTTTATTGGACAGCTCCGCTGTGCCCGTTGCGGTGGATGGTAGGGGGGGATGTAACAGCTGGCAACAAGGTATTTCGGGGTGTAAGTGCGAGTTGCGGGCCAAGCGTTACACGGGGTCTGGCAGGTTGTTGTAGGCCGTGCCATCAACAAGTTGTATCGAAAGGAATCGATTGTGTGGGCCAGCCCTTCAACCGCAAGGCTCGGAGGTGTTTGCCGTTCGTAGGTAGCCATCCTACAAACGGCGATTGGAGTTGGGATCTTTCTTACAGTCTCTGGCGAAGAAGGATGACTACGGCTGCCAGTAATTCTTCTCCCCACTCAACTTGCGATCGAGAAAACTCGCCGCGCTGATCAGCGCCAGATGGGTCAACGCCTGGGGTGTGTTGCCCAGATGCCGTCCACGGTTGTCGAATTCCTCCGCGTACAGACCCAGCGGATTGGCGTAACGCAGCAGTTGCTCGAATTCCAGATGGGCCTTTTCCACTTGCCCGGCCCGAGCCAGACACTCGACGTACCAGAACGAGCACGCAGCAAAAGCGCCTTCAGTGCCCGACAAACCATCGATGCCGGCATCGTCGTTGCGGTAGCGGTAAACCATGCCGTCACGCACCAGATGCTTCTCGATCGCTTCCAGCGTCGCCAGCCACTTCGGATCCTTGGCGCTGACGAAGCGCACCAACGGCATCAGCAGCATCGAGCCATCCAGCGCGGTACCGCCTCGGTATTGCACGAAATGCCCACGCTCTTCGTTCCAGAAGTTGTCCCAGATGTCGGCATGAATCGCCTGACGGGTCTGGTCCCAGCGGGCAAAGGGCGCCGGCAGCGAGCGTTTCGAGGCCAGGCGGATTGCCCGGTCCAGTGCCACCCAGCACATCAGCCGTGAGTGCAGGAAGTGATGTTGCTCACCGCGCATTTCCCAGATGCCTACGTCCTTGGTCTGCCAGGTCTCACAGACCTGATCGACCACTTCCATCACATGTTTCCAGCCTTCTTGGGAAATCGCGTCGCCGTATTTGTTGACCAGATAAACGGCGTCCATCAGTTCGCCGAAGATATCCAGTTGAATCTGGTCGTAGGCGCCATTGCCGATGCGCACCGGTTTCGCGCCGCCATGCCCGGACAAATGCGTGAGTTCGGTTTCCGGCAGTTCCTGGCGGCCGTCGATCGCATAGAGGATGTTCAGCTTCATCGACGACTGGCCGCTGCAATCGCTGACCCGCCCGCGCAGCCAGCGCATGTAGGCATTGGCTTCGTCGACAAAGCCCAGGCGCATGAAGGCGTAAACGGTGAACGAGGCGTCGCGGATCCAGGTATAGCGATAGTCCCAGTTGCGTTCGCCGCCGGGTGTTTCCGGCAGACCGAAGGTGGCGGCGGCGAGGATTGCGCCGTGCTGGCGCGAGGTCAGCAGCTTGAGGGCGAGGGCCGAGCGGTTGACCATTTCGCGCCAGCGGCCGCGATAGTTGGACTGGCCGATCCAGTCGCGCCAGAACTTCAGGGTGCGCTCGATGCACAGTTGTGCGGCGCCTTCGGCGAAGCGCGGATCGTCGCTGGCGCCGAGCATGAACGCGGCGGTCTGATCCTGCTTGAGAGTGAATTGCCCGACCGCTGCATCGTTATCGACGCTCAAGGCTTGATCCGAGGCCAGCCGCAGTGTCGGCTGCCCGCTGGCGCTGAACAGCACATCCTTCTTGTCGATTGCGGCGCGAGTTTCAGCGCGGGCATAGTCATGCCGAACCGCGCAGCGCAGGTGAAACGTTGCCTGCCCGCTGACCACCCGTACCCGGCGCATCAGCAGCGGCAAGGCATCGTCGTTGTCGCCGATGGGCAGCAGATCGGTGATTTCCACCACGGCGTGGTCGCTGAGCCAGCGGGTCTGCAGGACGTTGGTGTCTGGCAGGTAAATCTGTTCGCGCCGGGCATCGGGCAGGTCCGGCGCGAGCTGAAAAATTCCCGCGTCGGGCGTGTCCAGCAGCGAACAGAAGATCGACGGGCTGTCGAACTCCGGCCAGCAGAAAAAATCCACGCTGCCCTTGTCATTGACCAGCGCGGCACTGCGCAGGTCGCCAATGATGCCGTGGGCGTCGATGGGGCTTTGTCGTTCGGGATGATGCTCAGCCATTGCCACGGAACTCCGGATAGAGGCTCATGCCGCCGTCGATGAACAAGGTGGTGCCGACGATGTAGTCGGAGGCATCGGAGGCGAGAAACACCACCGCGTTGGCCACGTCCTCGACATCGCCGATGCGCCCGTAAGGGATGAGTTTGAGCAGGGCCTGGCCCGCGTCGCCTTCGGTGGCGTCTTTGTTGATGGCCGTGCGGATCGCCCCCGGCGCGATGCCGTTGATGCGGATGCGCTGGTGGCTGACTTCCTGGGCCAGGGTCTGCATCAGCTGATCGACGCCGCCCTTGGACGCTGCGTAATTGACGTGCCCAGCCCACGGAATGCGCTGGTGCACCGAGCTCATGTGGATGATCTTGCCGGCGGCCCGGGACACGCCTTCGCGCACGCCCTGGCGATTGAAGATCCGCAGCGCGGCGCGGGCGCAGAGGAACTGGCCGGTGAGGTTGACGTCGATCACCGCGTTCCAGTCGGCCAGCGACATATCCACAGCCGCCGCGTCTTTTTGCAGGCCGGAATTGGCCACCAGAATGTCCAGTGTGCCGAAGGCGTCGAGGGTTTGCTGGAACAGCCGCTCCACGTCTTCTTCTTTCGAAACATCTGCGCCAATCGCGATGGCCTGACCACCGTCGGCGACGATCTGCCGGGCCAGCGCTTCGGCGGGCTCGGCCTGGCGGTTGTAGTTGATGACGACAGCGGCACCGGCAGCGGCCAGGGCTTTGGCGGCGCCGTGGCCGATGCCGGAACTGGCGCCGGTGACAAGAGCCACTTGGCGGGCGAGGGAAATCTGCATGAACGGTCGCGCCTTATGCGGGGATCTGATCTGCTGACCGGCATCCTTGAGTCAGAGTTCAGCGTGAATGCGAAGGGGCACGTAATCAAGTCGAGTCCCGCAGGGCTGTACGGGTTCAGATATGGTACCGGGCACTGTGTTTATGCCACTCCAGATTGCCGCCGATCCATGTACTCAATCCGGTGAGATAGCGCCGCAATACCGGCGAGCGCGTGCCTTTCATCAGCGTTGCGTGCAGGCGTTCGTATTCTTCCATCACTGCGTCATGGATATCGGCTGCCAGGTCGATTGCCTCTTGAAGCGAACAGTTGTGCCTGGCTGCCAGTAGATAAGGCAGCTTGAAGTCGCCGGTTTCGTTCAGGTGCTCTTTGTAAGCGGAATACAGATCGTTGACCAGAGTGGTCGCCAGCGAGGCCAGTGCGGTGACGTGGTGAATGTCTGGACGGGAATACGTATTGGCCGGGACTTCGTAGCCGCCGATCAGGTCGATCAGTACCAGGCATGGCCAGAAGCTGTTGACCTGCCGACTGGCCAGGTATTCGGCGACGGTGGGTTGAGTGCCATAGAGGCGCCAGGGACCTTCCGCCGCCATGGTGACGAACATGGCGATGGTGATCTGGCGCACCCGGGCGACTTGCGAGGGCGTGCAGAATTGGGCGACCCGTTTCATGTAGGCCAGCAATCCCCTGATTACCGGGTCGCACATTTGCTGCTTCAGGAGTTCTTTGTCGAACGGCGAAGGCAAATAGACCGGATCGATCGCGGTGAGGGCGAACGACAAGCTTTCGGCCACTGTCTCGGGGCGACCGCCGAGGGATTGATCGTCGCAATAGTGATCGTCCACCGCAAACAACGCCGCAAAGCATTGCGCCACGAGTAACAGTCGATCCGGATTATTCGTGTCGGCATGGCACAGCATTGCATAGCGACCGAAGTCGCTGGCGCGGATTTTTTCTTCCTTGCCGGCAAAGATCCCTATGTTCGATATCCACTCCATCAGGCGTTCGTTGACTTCCTGGCCCAACGCCTCATCAATGCGCGTAGGCGGCGGGCAGCGTACGGCACGGACGATAAAGGGGGCAGTGGCGCTGCGTGGCGTCCGGGCACTGCTGGATTGATTCATGGGGTGATCCTTTTCTCGGGGCCGATTGAGATGCTCACCGACGCGGTTCCTGTGCAGGGATGACAGGTCCATGTAAAACCTTTGGCGGAATTTGCGCACCTGTCATGTTTGACAGGTGCGCGGCTCAATGGACGAGCAGTCAACGACCTCCACTAAGCGTCAGGCAGGCAATTTGCGAAGCCAAAACCCTGAATCTTTCGCGGGTGCATTCCCTTCACATTCCACCAACAATTCCTCGCTTCCCCGGCCGTCAGGCTTTGTGGCAACTTGGCCGCCCTTGATGAGGCTGCATCCGATGGCAAACCCTTACCGCGAGTTGTTCAACGCCCCCGGCGCCCGGGCTTTTGTGATGGCCGCGATGATCGCGCGCATGCCGATTTCCATGACCGGCATCGGTGTCATCACCATGCTCTCGCAATTGACCGGCGGTTACGCGCTGGCGGGTGGGGTGGCGGCGACGTTTGCGTTGGCCACGGCGTTTTGCGCGCCGCAGGTGTCACGGCTGGTGGACCGTTTCGGCCAGGGTCGGGTGCTGCCGGTGGCGGCGCTGATCGGCGGGGGCGCGCTGCTGATGTTGCTGCTGTGCACCCGTTTGCAGGCGCCGACCTGGACCCTGTTTGTGTGCGCAGCATTGGCCGGTTGCATGCCGAGCATGTCGGCGATGGCGCGGGCACGCTGGACCGAAATCTATCGCGGCCAGCCGCAATTGCAGACCGCTTATGCATTGGAGTCGGTGCTCGACGAAGTCTGTTTCATCGTCGGCCCGCCGTTGTCGGTGGGCTTGTGCGTCGGCGTGTTTCCCGAGGCCGGGCCACTGGCGGCGCTGTTGATGCTGGCGATTGGCGTCACAGCGTTCGTCGCCCAGCGCAGCACCGAGCCGCCGGTGCATCCGCACGAATCGCAGCATCAAGGTTCGATCATTCGTTCCACCGAAGTGCAATGGCTGCTGGCGTTGATGCTCGCCATGGGTGTGATTGTCGGCGTGGTGGATGTGGTCAGCGTCGCGTTCGCCCAGCAGCAGGGGCAGCCGGCGGCGGCGAGCATCGTGTTGTCGGTGTACGCCATCGGCTCCTGTCTGGCCGGGATTGCCTTCGGCGCAATGCGCTCGAAGCTGCCGTTGCCGCGCCTGTTTCTCTACGGCGGTCTGGCGACAGCGGTGACCACGCTGCCGTTGTTGCTGGCGAGCAACATTTTCGGGTTGGCCGTCGCGGTGTTCATTGCCGGGCTGTTCTTCTCGCCGACCCTGATCGTGGCGATGGCGTTGATCGAACGCATCGTACCGCCGGCCAAACTCACCGAAGGCCTGACCTGGCTGGTGACCGGTTTGAGCATTGGCGTGGCCATCGGTGCCGCCGGTTCCGGCGCACTGGTGGATGCGTTCGGTGCCCGCAGCGGCTTCTGGCTGGCGATTGCCGCCGGGGCAGTGGTGCTGGGCTCGGCGGTGCAGAGCTTTCGTCACCTCAAATAATGCCGGTTACCAGCCCCGGCCCGAGTTCACCCAGAAATTGACCGACAGCGACGTCGACACCGATTCCACCTGATGGAACCAGCCTTCGGGCAGGAACAGCAGATCCCCGGCTTCCAGCGTCACCCGCATGAAGGTCACGTCGCGGGCCTTGGGGAAGCGCTCATAGTCCGGCGCATCCGGGTTGAAATCGCAGCCGTCCAGCCCGCCTTCCGGCGCGGTGGACCAGGTGCCCAGCGCTTCACGATGATGCGGCGCGGCGAGGGTGAACTTCTTTTGGCCCCAGACCTGGGCGAACAGGTTGTCGGTGTCATCGCGGTGCAGCGGGGTCAATGTGCCTTTGGGGCCGATCCAGATGCGCGGTGGGATGAACAGCGAAGCGTCGAAGTAGGGCGGGTACTGAATCTGCTCCATCAGCGCTGCCGGCAGAATGTTGTTGCCCATGTAGGCCGGTGGCTCTCCGTCCGCACCTTTGACCGCCGGGCTGTCCAGCGAGGCGATGAAATCGGCCATCGACGTGGAGCGGAAGTCCCGCTCGGTCGAGAACGTCTTTTTCACGTAATCGCCGTGGCGGGTGATGCCTTGCAGTTCGGCGAAATGCACCAGCGATTCTTCGCGGCTGAGCCTGAACAGCGGCCAGTCGTGCAAGGCATTGCTGATCACCACCGGAATACCGTTGGGCAGGTAGCGGCTCTCGAATTCGATCAGCGACAACTCGCTGCGCGGTCTGCGCTCGACGACGGTTTGCGCTGGCAGGCTGGCGGTGAGTTTTTCGCTGAAACGGGGCGGCGTCGGATAGCGCTTGTTCATGTCGACCTTTTCCACGGGCGCCACCCCCCGGCGAGCGTGGTCGATGATCTGCGGCAGCATCGTCGCCAGGCCCATGTTGCCGCTGATCTTCAGGCGACCGCTGGCAAACAGTTCCTCGACGTTGGCGATGCCGGCCATGATCCCGAGAAAGTCCTGCTCAGCGACTTCAATGGTCACGTCGGGGCTGGCATGGCGACCGGCCTCGGTGCGGCTGCTCGCGCTGACCTCGGACCAGAATGCCTGTGAACCCAATACGAATTGGAAAACGCCTTCGATACCGACCGCGCCGGCATTGGCGAACAGTTTGCCCAGAATGGTCTGCAGGTCCACGGTGAATCCTCGTTGTTGTTTTGGTCTGAACGGTTAACGAGCGTTTGTAACGGAAATTTACGAACTGCCGACTAATTTGCCCGGGCAGCCATCCGTACCCTCAACAGAGACATTTTTTCCGAGGGAAGCGTGGTGACCAAGTTGACCCTGCTGTGCCTGCCGTACTCCGGCGCCAGTGCCATGGTCTACAGCCGCTGGCGGCCGAAGCTGCCGCAGTGGCTGCAATTGCAACCGGTAGAGTTGCCGGGGCGCGGTGCCCGGTTCGGCGAACCGCTGCACACCGACATGCGGGCACTGGCCATGCAACTGGCCAGGGAACTGCGGCCGACACTCAAGGCCCCTTACGCACTGTTCGGCCATAGCCTGGGCGCCTTGCTGGCCTGCGAAATGGCTCATGCCTTGCGCGCGCTGGGCTGCCCGGAGCCGGTGGCACTGTTCGCCTCGGGCACCGCAGCGCCGACGTTGCGCGCCGATTACGACCGCGGCTTTGCCGAGCCCAAGACAGACGCCGAGCTGATCGATCAGCTGCGCACACTCAATGGCACCAGTGAGGAAGTGCTGGCCAATGAAGAGTTGATGAGCCTGACGCTGCCGATCCTGCGCGCCGATTTCCTGCTGTGCGGCAAATTCCAGCCGTTGCAGCGGCCGCTGCTCAACTGCCCGGTGCACGTACTCGGCGGCAAGGCCGACAAGGCCACCACCGAGCAGTTGATCGGCTGGAGCAAGGAAACCCGTGGCAGTTTCTCGGTGGACATGCTGGCCGGTGGACACTTCTTCATTCATGAGCACGAAGCCAAGGTGCTGCGGGTGATCAAGGATCAGCTCGACGTGCATCATCGTCGACATGGCTTGATGGCCGCCGTCTAATCCGGACTCAGTACTGTCCAGAACCCTGTGAGAAGCAAGCAGGCTTGCTCCCGCAGGGTTTTTTATCGCCCGCAAATCCGCGCTGCACCTCCCTTCTGATAGTTCTTCTCAATCGCTAATTTTTCCGCTTTGCATTCGTTTTATAGGGACGACGTGCCTTTGTGCTGCCAGCCTACTGATTCGGATACCAAGAAATGAATGCTGAAGACTCCTTGAAACTTGCTCGCCGGTTTATCGGGTTGCCCCTGGAAAAGCGCCAGATGTTCCTCGCGGCCCTGCACAAGGAGGGCGTGGATTTCGCCCGTTTTCCGATACCTCAAGGGGTCGAGGCCGATGATCGGCAGGCGCTGTCCTACGCGCAGCAGCGTATGTGGTTTCTCTGGCAGCTGGACCCGCACAGCGGCGCCTACAACTTGCCCGGTGCGGTGCGCCTGACGGGGCGCCTGAGCCTGGCCGCCCTCGACGCGGCGTTTGCCAGCCTGGTGGCGCGCCACGAAACCCTGCGCACGGTGTTCCAGCGGCAGGCCGACGACAGCCTGCTGCAAGTGCCGGCCGAAGCGCCGCTGGTGATCGAACACGTGGATTTCCGCGGTCTCGCCGCGCCCGAGCGCGAAGTCGCGGTGGCCGACGCCGCTCAGCAACAATCCTTGCAACCGTTCGATCTGGCCGTCGGCCCGCTGCTGCGGGTCAAGTTGCTCAAGCTCGACGAACAGGAGCACGTGCTGCTGTTGACCCTGCACCACATCGTTTCCGATGGCTGGTCGATGAACGTGCTGATCGACGAATTCATCCGTTGCTATGACGCCCATGAAGCCGGCCAGTCGCCGCAACTGGCGCCGTTGCCGATCCAGTACAGCGACTACGCACTGTGGCAGCGCCGCTGGCTGGAGGCGGGCGAGCAGGCCCGGCAGCTGGAATACTGGCAGGCGCAACTGGGCAATGAGCACCCGGTGCTGGAGTTGCCAACCGATCACCCGCGCCCGGCGATGTCGAGCTATCGCGGCACGCGGTATGAATTCACTATCGACGGCGCGCTCGCGGAACAACTGCGCAGCAGCGCCCAACAGCACAACATCACTTTGTTCATGTTGCTGCTTGGCGCCTTCAATGTGCTGCTGCATCGCTACACCGGGCAGTCGGACATTCGCGTCGGCGTGCCGATCGCCAACCGTAACCGGGGGGAAATCGAAGGCCTGATCGGCTTCTTCGTCAACACCCAGGTATTGCGTACCGAACTGGACGGACAGACGCGCGTCGCTGATCTGTTGCGTGCCGTCAAAGAGACCGCACTCGGTGCCCAGGCTCATCAGGACTTGCCGTTCGAGCGGCTGGTCGAAGCGCTGAAACTGGAACGCAGCCTCAGCCACACGCCGCTGTTCCAGGTGATGTACAACCATCAGCCGCAAGTCGCCGACATCAGCACCGTGAGCACGGCTTCCGGGCTGGAGCTGGGCGTCATCGAATGGCAGGGGCGCACCACCCAGTTCGATCTGACCCTGGACACCTACGAGAAGGGCGGCAGACTGCACGCCGCGCTGACTTACGCCAACGATCTGTTCGACCCGCAGACCATCACGCGCATGGCGCAGCACTGGTTGAACCTGTTGCGTGGCATGGTGCAGAACAGCAATCAGCGCATCAGCGATCTGCCGCTGCTGGAAGCGGCTGAATACCAACGCATGGTGTTCGACTGGAACAGCGTGGACGCCGGCACTGCCGAGGCGTCGAGCATCCATCGCTTGATCGAGCAACAGGTTGCCGCCCAGCCGGACGCGCTGGCCGTGACCTTTGGCGAGCGAACCTTCACCTATGCCGAGATCGATGCGCGGGCCAATGCGCTGGCGCACAAACTGATCGAGTGCGGCGTCAGTCCGGAAGTCCGGGTCGGCGTTGCCATGCAGCGTTCCGACAGCCTGCTGGTGGCATTGCTGGCGGTGCTCAAGGCCGGCGGCGCCTATGTTCCCCTGGACCCGGATTATCCGGCGGATCGTGTTGCCTACATGCTTGAAGACAGCCGCGCGCTGGTGCTGCTGACCGAGCACGCCGTGGCCGAGACCCTCTCCGTCAGCGCCGAAACCCAGGTGCTGTTGCTGGACCGGATCGGCGCAGAACTGGCGGCGTATCCGTCCCGTGCGCCCGTCACGGCGGTGACACCGGACAACCTCGCCTACGTGATCTACACCTCCGGCTCCACCGGCAAACCGAAAGGCGTGGCCATCGCGCACCGCAACGTGCAGGCCTTGATCGACTGGTCGCGCACGGTCTACAGCCGCGATGACATTCAAGGTGTGCTGGCGTCGACGTCGGTGTGTTTCGACCTGTCTGTGTGGGAGCTGTTTGTCACCCTCGCCAACGGCGGCTCGCTGATCATCGCGCGCAATGCCCTGGAGTTGCCGCAACTGCCGGCGCGCGATCAGGTGCGGTTGATCAACACCGTGCCTTCGGCGATCAATGCCTTGCAGCGCGACGGTGCGATCCCGTCGAGCGTGCGCATCATCAACCTCGCGGGCGAGCCGCTGAAGCAAAGCCTGGTGGAAGCGCTGTATCAGCAGGCCAGCGTCGAGCACGTCTACGACCTGTACGGCCCGTCGGAGGACACTACGTATTCCACCTGGACCCGTCGTGCGGCGGGCGGTACGCCGAGCATCGGTCGACCACTGACCGGCACCGCCAGCTATCTGCTGGACGCCGATCTGCAACCGGTGCCGCAAGGCGCGGCAGCCGAACTGTATCTGGCGGGGGCTGGCATCACCCGTGGCTATCTGGGCCGCGCGGCGATGACCGCCGAGAAGTACGTGCCCAATCCATTCGCCAGCAATGGCGAGCGGCTGTACCGCACCGGCGACCTGACCCGTTATCAGGCCGATGGCGCGCTGCAATACGTTGGCCGGATCGACCATCAGGTGAAGGTGCGCGGCTTCCGCATCGAACTCGGCGAAATCGAAGCGCGGCTGTTGCAGCAGGGCGCGGTGCGCGAGCTGGCGGTGCTGGCTCAGGAAGGCGCCAGCGGCCAGCAATTGGTGGCCTACATCGTGCCGACCGACGCGGCCGTGCTGGCGGCGGATGCCGATGCCCAGGCAAGCCTGCGCGAAACCCTGAAAGCGGCGCTGCGCCGACATTTGCCGGACTACATGGTGCCGGCGTACCTGCTGTTCCTCGAGCAATTGCCGCTGACGCCCAACGGCAAACTCGATCGCAAGGCGTTGCCGGCCGTCGATGGCAGCCAGCAACAACGCGAACACGTGGCGCCCCGCAGCGCCCTGGAAAAAGCCCTGGCGGCGATCTGGCAGGACGTGTTGTCGATTGAAAACGTCGGCCTCGAAGACAACTTCTTCGAACTGGGCGGCGACTCCATTGTGTCGATGCAAGTGGTCAGCCGTGCCCGTCAGGCCGGGATCGTGCTGAGCCCCAAAGAACTGTTCCAGCACCAGACTATCCGTAGCCTGGCGCAAGTCGCCCGTCAGGGCCAACAGACGCTGATCGACCAAGGCCCGGCCGTGGGCGCCGTGGCGCTGGCACCGGTTCAGCAGTGGTTCTTCGAACAGGACATTCCTCAGCGTCAGCACTGGAACCAGTCGCTGTTGCTGGCGGCGCAACAGCCTGTGGACGCTGGCGCGCTGGAGCGCGCGCTGAGTCAGTTGCTCAACCATCACGACGCGCTGCGCCTGCGCTACGAATCGACTGCCGAGGGCTGGCAGCAGGCGTACGCTGCGCCAACCAGCGAGTCGGTGTTGTGGCAGCGCAGCGCGCAATCGCAGGAAGATCTCAAGGCCTTGTGCGATGAAGCTCAGCGCAGTCTGGACCTGAGCAATGGGCCATTGTTGCGCTCGATGCTGGTGAATATGGCCGATGGCGGCCAGCGTCTGCTGCTGGTTGCGCATCACCTGGTGATCGACGGCGTGTCGTGGCGCGTGTTGCTGGAAGACCTGCAAGCTGCTTACACCCAGGCCCTGAGCGGCGCGGCCAGCGCCTTGCCGGGCAAGACCAGTTCGTATCAGCAGTGGGTCGCACGCCTGCAAGGACACCTGCCGACTTTCGCCGAAAGCCTCGATTACTGGCAGGCGCAGCTGCGTGACGCACCGCGTGCCGAACTGCCTTGCGAGCGTCCTGACGGCGCACTGGAAAACCGTTTCGAAGACAAGGTTGAGCTCAAGCTCAGCGCCGAGCAGACCCGCAAGTTGCTGCAACAGGCTCCGGCGGCCTATCGCACCCAGGTCAACGACCTGCTGCTGACCGCGCTGGCCCGCGTGGTCTGCCGCTGGAGCGGCCAGGCCAGCACCCTGATTCAACTGGAAGGTCACGGTCGCGAAGACCTGTTCGATGACATCGACCTGACCCGCACCCTTGGCTGGTTCACCAGCCTGTTCCCAGTCAATCTTCGCCCGGCGGACAACCTGGGCGCTTCGATCAAGGCCATCAAGGAACAACTGCGTGCCGTGCCGGACAAAGGCCTGAGCTACGGCGCACTGCGTTATCTGGCGGACGCGCAAACGGCGGCGTCGCTGAACAGCGACGTCAAACCGCGCATCACCTTCAACTACCTCGGCCAGTTCGACCGTCAGTTCGATGAAGCGGCACTGTTTGTGCCGTCCGGTGAAGGGGGGGGGGAAGCGCAGGATCCGTCGGCGCCGCTGGCCAACTGGCTGACGGTCGAAGGCCAGGTGTACGGCGGCGAGCTGGCGCTGAACTGGGGCTTCAGCCGGGAGATGTTCGACACGGCGACCGTGCAGCAACTGGCGGATCAATACGCCCTTGAACTCAATGCCCTGATCGACCATTGCTGTGCGCTCGAAGCGCCGCAAGCGACGCCGTCGGACTTCCCGCTGGCACGGGTGACCCAGGCGCAACTCGATGCGCTGCCGGTGCCGGCCGGTGAACTGGAGGATCTCTATCCGCTGTCGCCGATGCAGCAGGGCCTGCTGTTCCATACCCTGTACGAGCAAGCGGCGGGCGAGTACATCAACCAGATGCGCGTCGACGTTCAAGGCATCGATCCACAACGTTTCCGCGATGCGTGGCAAGCCACTGTAGATGCTCAGGACATCCTGCGCAGCGGGTTTGTCTGGCAGGGCGAGTTGGCCGAGCCGGTGCAAATCGTCCACAAACAGGTGCAGTTGCCGTTCACGTCGCTGGACTGGCGCACCCGTGATGATCAGCCACAAGCCCTCGCGGCGCTGGCCGATGCCGAGCGCCAACAAGGTTTCGACCTGACCTGCGCGCCGTTGCTGCGTCTGGTGCTGGTGCAGACCGGCGCCGAGCAGTGGCATCTGATCTACACCCATCACCACATCCTGATGGACGGCTGGAGCAACTCGCAGTTGCTCGGTGAGGTGTTGCAGCGCTACAGCGGGCAGATTCCGGCGAATGCCGGCGGCCGCTATCGCGACTACATTGCCTGGTTGCAACGTCAGGACGCTCGACTCAGCGAAAACTTCTGGGGCGAGCAACTGGCCGCCCTGCAAGAGCCGACCCGTCTGGCCCGTGTGGCCTCGACCAGCGACGGCCAGAGCGGTCACGGCGATCACTTCCAGACCCTCGACGTGGCGCAAACCCGTGTGCTGGAAACCTTCGCCCGCCAGCAGAAAGTCACCGTCAACACCTTGATCCAGGCCGC
The DNA here is from genome assembly GCF_057809295.1 of Pseudomonas sp. FG35. NCBI lineage: Bacteria > Pseudomonadati > Pseudomonadota > Gammaproteobacteria > Pseudomonadales > Pseudomonadaceae > Pseudomonas > Pseudomonas sp. FG35. The sequence goes on from NZ_JBMDJR010000011.1 coordinate 120,063, forward strand.
GTGGCTGCTGTTGCTGCAACGCTACACCGGTCACGAAGCGGTGGCGTTCGGGGCCACGGTCGCCGGGCGTCCGGCGGACTTGCCGGGTATCGAGCAGCAAGTCGGACTGTTCATCAACACCTTGCCAGTGATCGGTGCGCCGCGTCCCGATCAACGCGTGGGCCACTGGCTGCAAACCGTGCAGGCGCAGAACCTCGGCCTGCGCGATTTCGAGCACACGCCGCTGGCGGACATTCAGCGTTGGGCCGGGCAGGGCGGTGAAGCGCTGTTCGACAACATTCTGGTGTTCGAAAACTACCCGATTGCCCAGGCCCTGAAGCAAGGCGCCGATCAGGGCGTGGTGTTCGGCGAAGTCGCCAACCTGGAACAGACTCACTATGCGTTGAGCGTCGCCGTCACGCTCGGTGAACAACTGGCGCTGCACTACAGCTTCGACCGTGGTCATTTCGCCCCCGCTGCCATCGAAGGCATCAGCGCGCACCTGCTGCAATTGCTGGAGCAGTTTGCTGTGTCGGCCGAGCGCAGCCTCGGTGAAATTGCCCTGGCCGATGCCGGCGAACACGCCCGCCAACAAGCCGATAACCACCCGCAGCCGTACCCGGTGGACATCGCTGTGCACCAGCGGATCAGCGCCCTGGCCGCTGAGCGTCCGCAGCGCACGGCGGTGATTTTCAACGGCCAGCACTTCAGCTATGGCGAGATCGATCAGCGCGCCAATCAACTGGCCCACGCGCTGATTGCACGCGGTGTCGGTGCCGAAACCCGGGTCGGCGTAGCCTTGCCGCGCAGCGAATCAGTGATCGTTGCCTTGCTGGCCGTGCTCAAGGCGGGCGGTGCCTATGTGCCGCTGGACACCAGCTATCCGCGCGAGCGTCTGGCGTACCTGATCGAGGATTCGGGGCTGGCGCTGCTGATCAGCGATTCGCCGGTGTCGGCGCAACTGCCGGTCGCCGAATCGGTACCGGTGCTGGAACTGGACCGCCTCGACTTGCGCGAGTGGCCGATCAAGGCACCGCAGGTGCAGCTCGATCCGGACAACCTCGCCTACGTGATTTACACCTCCGGTTCTACCGGCAATCCGAAGGGTGTCAGCGTTGCCCACGGTCCGCTGGCGATGCACTGCCAGGCCATCGGTCAGCGTTATGAAATGCGTGACAGCGACTGCGAATTCCACTTCATGTCGTTCGCCTTCGACGGTGCCCACGAGCGCTGGCTGACCAGCCTGACCCACGGTGCCTCGCTGCTCATCCGCGACGACACGCTGTGGACCCCGGAGCAGACGTACAACGCAATGCGCGAACACGGCGTGACCGTGGTCGCGTTCCCGCCGGTGTACTTGCAACAACTGGCCGAACACGCCGAGCGCGAGGGTCATCCACCCAAGGTGCGCATTTACTGCTTCGGCGGTGACGCGGTGCCGAGCGCCAGTTTCGAACGGGTCAAACGCGCCCTTGATCCGGACTACATCATCAACGGTTACGGGCCGACCGAAACCGTGGTCACGCCGCTGATCTGGAAGGCCGGCCGCGAAGTGCCGTGCGGTGCAGCCTACGCGCCGATCGGCAGCCGTATCGGCGACCGCAGCGCCTATGTGCTTGACGCCGATCTGAACCTGTTGCCGCAAGGCATGGCCGGTGAGTTGTACCTTGGCGGCACGGGCCTGGCGCGCGGTTACCTCAACCGTCCGGGGCTGACGGCGGAGCGTTTCGTCGCGGATCCGTTCAGCCACACCGGCGGTTTGCTGTACCGCACCGGCGACCTGGTGCGCCAGCGCGCCGACGGCACTTTCGACTACCTGGATCGCATCGACAATCAGGTGAAGATCCGTGGTTTCCGGATCGAACTGGGGGAAATCGAAGCCTGCCTGCAAGCCCTCGACGGCGTGCGCGAAGCGGTGGTCGTGGCCCAGGAAGGCAGCGCCGGCAGCGGCAAGCGTCTGGTGGCCTACGTGGTCGGTGATTCGGCCCGCGAGGATTTCGCCGAAGACCTGCGCGAGCAACTCAAAGCCACGCTACCGGCGCACATGGTGCCGGCCTACGTGCTGCGTCTGGAACGCATGCCGCTGACGCCGAACGGCAAACTCGACCGCAAGAACCTGCCGAAACCGGATGTCAGCCAACTGCAACAAGCCTACGTCGCGCCGCAAACCGTGCTGGAGCAGCACCTGGCGACGATCTGGCAGGACGTGCTGAAGCTTCAGCAGGTGGGTGTCAGCGACAACTTCTTCGAGCTGGGTGGCGATTCGATCATCTCGATCCAGGTGGTCAGTCGTGCGCGGCAGGCCGGGATCCGCTTCACGCCGAAAGACCTGTTCCAGCACCAGACCATTGCTGCACTGGCGGCGGTGGCCAAAGTGGGCGAGCAGGCGCAAGCGATCGATCAGGGCCCGGTGACTGGCGCGCTGCCGTTGCTGGCGGTGCAGCAGGCCTTCTTCGAACAGGACATCCCCGAGCGTCAGCACTGGAACCAGGCGGTGATGCTCAAGCCGACTCAGCTGGTGCAGGCGGCGGCGCTGGAGCAGGCGCTGAACGCGCTGGTCGCGCACCACGATGCTTTGCGCCTGAGTTTCGTCGAGCAGGCCGATGGCTGGCACGCCGAGTACCGCGACGTCGACAGCCGTGACGACGCTCTGCTGTGGACTGTCGATGTGGCCGATGGCGCCGCGCTGGAAGCGGTGGCCAACGAGGCGCAACGCAGCCTCGATCTGCAAGCCGGGCCGCTGCTGCGTGCAGTGCTGGCGAACCTCGACGACGGCAGCCAGCGGTTGTTGCTGGCGATCCATCACCTGGTGGTGGACGGCGTGTCGTGGCGGATTCTGTTCGATGATCTGCAAAGCGCTTACCGGCAGATTGCAGCGGGTGAGTCCCTGCAATTGCCGGCTAAAACCAGCGCCGCCAAGGCCTGGGCCGAGCACCTGCAGACCTACGCCCGCAGCAGCGAGCTGCGCGCCGAACTGGCGTATTGGCAGGAGCAGCTTCAAGGCGCCGATGTCGCGCTGCCGCTGGACAACGCCGACGGTGGTCTGCAAAACCGTCACGCGCTGACCGTGCGTACCCGTCTGGACAAGGCCCTGACCCGTCAGTTGTTGCAGGACGCTCCGGCGGCCTATCGCACCCAGGTCAATGACCTGCTGTTGACCGCACTGGCCCGCGTGATGGTGCGCTGGACAGGCGCCGACAGTGCGCTGATTCAACTCGAAGGCCATGGCCGTGAAGAGCTGTTCGACAGCCTCGACCTGACCCGCACCGTGGGCTGGTTCACCACCGTGTACCCGGCCAGACTGACGCCGGTGGCAGGGCTGGGCGCGTCGCTGAAACAGATCAAGGAGCAACTGCGCGCGATCCCCAACAAAGGCATCGGTTTCGGTGCGCTGGCGTATCTGGGCGAGGAGGCGGATCGTGCCGCCCTCGCGCAGCTGCCGGTTCCGCGCCTGACCTTCAACTACCTGGGCCAGTTCGACGGCAGCTTCGACGCCGCCGATGGCGCGCTGTTCGTGCCGTCCAGCGAAGCGGCGGGCGATGAGCTGGATGCCAATGCGCCGCTGGCCAACCAGTTGGCGCTCAACGGCCAGGTGTATGGCGGCGAACTGAACCTGGGCTGGACGTTCAGCCATGAGATGTTCGATGAGGCAACGATTCAGCGTCTGGCCGATGATTACGCCCAGGAACTGCAAGCGCTGATCGCGCATTGCTGCCAGGCCGGTCATCACGGGGTCACGCCGTCGGACTTCCCGCTGGCGCGCTTGAGCCAGGCTCAACTGGACGGCTTGCCGCTGGCGCCGCAGTCGATCGAAGACGTTTATCCGCTGTCGCCGATGCAGCAGGGCATGCTGTTTCACGCGGTGTATGAAGAGTCCACCGGCAACTACATCAACCAGATGCGCCTGGACGTCGAAGGCCTCGACCCCGAGCGTTTCCATCAGGCCTGGCAGGCCGCCGTCGATGCGCACGACATTCTGCGTACGCGGTTCGTCTGGCAGGGCGAGCTGGATGCGCCGGTGCAAGTGGTCAGCAAGCACGCGCAAATGCCTTACAGCCTGCACGATTGGCGTGCACAGCCGCAGCGGGAAGACGCGTTGCAGACCCTGGCTGACGCCGAGCGTCAGAGCCTGGACCTGAATGCGTCGACCCTGCTGCGTCTGGTGATCGTACGTATTGATGATCAGCGTCATCACTTGATCTACACCAACCACCACATCCTGATGGATGGCTGGAGCAACTCGCAGTTGCTCGGCGAAGTGCTGCAACGCTACAGCGGCAAGTTCAGTGCCGCGCACGCAGGTCGCTACGGCGATTACATCGGCTGGTTGCAGCGTCAGGACGCGGCGGCGAGCGAGGCGTTCTGGCTGCCGGCGTTGCGCACGCTGGACGAGCCGACGCGCCTGGCTCACGCCATCGCCCGGCCGAAAGATGCGCCGGCGGTGCAAGGCTACGGCGACCATTATCGCGTGCTGGACAGCGAGCAGACTGCTCGTCTGGGTGAGTTCGCCCGGGCTTCCAAAGTCACCGTCAACACCCTCGTTCAGGCCGCATGGCTGCTGGTGCTGCAACGCTACACCGGCAAGGCCAGCGTCGCGTTCGGCGCCACCGTGGCGGGGCGTCCGGCGGACTTGCCGGGAATCGAGCAACAGATTGGTCTGTTCATCAACACCTTGCCAGTGATCGCCAGCCCACGGCCCGAGCAATCGCTCGGCAGCTGGCTGCAAGCGGTGCAGGCGCAAAACCTCGCGCTGCGCGAGTTCGAACACACCGCGCTGTTCGATATCCAGCGCTGGGCCGGGCAGGGCGGTGAAGCGCTGTTCGACAACATTCTGGTGTTCGAAAACTACCCGATTGCCCAGGCGCTGGAGCAGGGCGCACCGCAAGGTCTGCGCTTCGGCCCGGTGGCCAACCACGAACAGACCAACTACCCGCTGACCCTGGGCGTAAGCCTGGAAGGCACGCTGGAAGTGCATTACAGCTTTGACCGCGAGCACTTTGCCGACGCCACCGTCGAGCAGTTGGGCGCGCAGTTGAACCACGTGCTGATGCAGATGGCCGCCGGTTCCGATCAACGTTGCCTGGGCGACCTGCAACTGCTCGATGCGGCTGCACGTGAGCTGGCACTCAACGATTGGGGCTATTGCGCCGGGCACTACCCGACTGCGCTGCATGTGCATCAATTGTTCGAACAGCAAGTGCAACGGGCGCCGGATCAGGTCGCGCTGTACTTTGCCGATCAACATCTGACGTACGCCGCACTCAACCAGCAGGCCAACCGTCTGGCGCACACCTTGCGTCAGCGCGGCGTCGGTCCTGACGTGCTGGTGGGGATCGCGGTCGAGCGTTCGCTGGAGATGATTGTCAGCCTGCTGGCGGTGCTCAAGGCCGGCGGCGCCTATGTGCCGCTGGACCCGCAATACCCGGGTGATCGCCTGACCTGCATGATCGAAGACAGCGGCCTGCTCCTTTTGCTGAGCCAGAGCCATTTGCTGGAGCGTCTGCCGCAGGTCGCAGGCGTCGAGGTGCTGTGTGTTGATCGTCAACCAGAGCAGCTCCAAAGCGCTGATCTGCCGAACCTGACCCTGGCCGATAATCTCGCTTACGTGATGTTCACCTCGGGCTCCACCGGGCGTCCGAAAGGCGTGGGGATCAATCAGGCGTCGCTGACCAAGCACGCCTGCGTGACCGTGGACCTGATGGCGTTGACCGCGCAGGACTGCGTGCTGCAATTCTCGACGTTCAACTTCGACGGTTTCGTCGAACAGCTTTACCCGGCGCTGATCACCGGTGCTTCGGTGGTGCTGCGCGGCACCGAGATCTGGGACAGCGAAACCCTGTACAGCGAGATGCTCGACAAGCGCATCAGCGTGATCGACCTGACCACCGCCTACTGGGGCATGCTGGCCAAGGACTTCGCCGAAGTCGGCCCACGTGACTACGGCGTTTTGCGTCAGGTGCATGCCGGCGGTGAAGCGATGCCGCCCGAAGGCATGGCGGCCTGGAACAAGGCCGGTCTGGCCCACGTTCGTTTGCTCAACACCTACGGCCCGACCGAAGCCACCGTGACTGCCACGTCGCTGGATTGTGGCGACTACGTGACCGGTGCCGAGCCGACGCCATCGACCTTGCCGATCGGTTCGGCGTTGCCGGGCCGTTCCATCTACCTGCTGGACATTGCCGGCCAACCGGTGCCGGTCGGCGCGGTGGGCGAGCTGATGATCGGCGGCGAATTGCTCGCTCGCGGTTATTTCAACCGTCCGGACCTGAGCGCCGAGCGCTTCATGCCCGACCCGTTCTCGGTGCAGCCGGGGGCACGTCTGTATCGCACCGGTGACCTGGCGCGGTTCCGGGCCGACGGGGTGATCGAGTACATCGGCCGTGTCGACCATCAGGTGAAGATTCGCGGTTTCCGTATCGAACTGGGTGAAATCGAAGCGCGTCTGCTGGATGCCCCCACCGTCCGCGAAACGCTGGTGATGGCGGTGGCCGGGCCAAGCGGTCAGCAACTGGTGGCCTACGTGGTGCCGACCGACGCCGAACCGGTCATGTCTGACAGCGAGCTGCAAAGCGAACTGCGCCGTGCATTGCGCGAGCAGCTTCAGCAAACCCTGCCGGATTACATGGTGCCGACACACCTGTTGTTCCTGGCAAAAATGCCGCTGTCGCCCAACGGAAAACTCGATCGTCACGCGTTGCCGAAACCCGACGCGGCGCAGGCGCAGCAGGATTACCTGGCCGCCACCAATGCCGCCGAGCAAACGCTGGTGGACATCTGGCAAGCGGTGCTGGGCCTGGCGCAAGTCGGTGTGACCGACAACTTCTTCGAACTGGGCGGTGACTCGATCGTCTCGATTCAAGTGGTCAGCCGCGCCCGTCAGGCGGGTATTCATTTCAGTCCGAAAGACCTGTTCCAGCACCAGACCATTCAAGGTCTGGCCAGCGTCGCGCGGGTCGGCGAGGGCGGTTTTGTCATCGACCAGTCGCCGGTCACCGGTGCATCGCTGTTGCTGCCGGCGCAGTTGCAGTTCTTCGAAGAAGGCGTGGCCGAGCCGCATCACTGGAACCAGTCGGTGCTGCTCAACACCTCGCAGACTCTGGACGCTGCGCATCTGAAAGCTGCCCTCGACGCGTTGATCGAGCATCACGACGCACTGCGCTTGTCGTTTGTGTCGGTTAACGGCCTATGGACCGCGCAACACCTGGCGGTCGACGAGCTGCCGGAGGATCTGCTGTGGCAAACCCAGGTCACAGACGCCGCCGAGCTCGAAGCGCTGGGCCTGGAAGCGCAACGCAGCCTCGCCCTCGGCGGGCCGTTGTTGCGCGCGGTGCTGGCGACGCTGGCGGACGGTACTCAGCGGCTGTTGCTGGTGATCCATCACCTGGTGGTCGACGGCGTTTCGTGGCGTGTTCTGCTGGAAGACCTGCAAGGGCTTTACCAGCAAATCAGCAACGCTCAGCCGGTGAAACTGCCGGCCCGGACCAGCGCGTTCAAAACCTGGGCCGAGCGCCTGCACGCTTATGCAAGCAGTGAAGCGCTGCTGGCCGAGCAACCGTACTGGCTCGAACAGCTGCAAAACGTGTCCAGCCAGTTGCCGGTGGATCATGCCGATGGCAGCTTGCAGAGCCGTCATGAACACACGGTGCAGACCCGACTCGGCGCCGAGCTGACCCGCCAACTGCTGCAAGACGCGCCAGCGGCCTACCGCACCCAGGTCAACGACCTGTTGCTGACCGCACTGGCACGGGTGATCAGCCGTTGGACCGGCGAGGATTCGACGCTGATTCAGCTCGAAGGCCATGGCCGCGAAGACCTGTTCGCCGACATCGACCTGAGCCGCAGCGTCGGCTGGTTCACCAGTCTGTTCCCGGTCAGGCTGACTGCCGGCGTCGAACTCGGCGCTTCGCTCAAAGCGGTCAAGGAGCAACTGCGCGCCATCCCGAACAAAGGCATCGGCTTCGGTGTGTTGCGTTATCTGGGCAGCGATGCGGTACGCGAAACCCTGCGTGCCTTGCCGCAACCGGCGATCACGTTCAATTACCTGGGGCAGTTCGACAGCAGCTTCGACGCGGGGCAGGCCGCCCTGTTCACGCCAGCCAGTGAAGCGCGCGGTGCCGAGCAGAGCCTGGACGCCTTGCTCAGCAGTCCGTTGACCCTTAACGGCGGCATTTATGGCGGCGAATTCAGCCTTGGCTGGACCTTCAGTGAACGCATGTTCGAGCGCGGTACCGTGCAGGCCCTGGCCGACGATTACGCCGATGAACTGACGGCGCTGATCGAACATTGCTGCCGCGACGGCGTGCACGGTGTGACGCCGTCGGACTTCCCGCTGGCGCCGCTGAGCCAGGCACAACTCGATGGGTTGCCGCTGCCGTCGTCGCTGATCGAAGACATCTATCCGCTGTCGCCGATGCAGCAAGGCATGCTGTTCCACACGCTGTACGAGGAAGAGGCCGGCGATTACATCAACCAGACCCGCGCCGATGTGCAGGGGCTGGATGTCGAGCGCTTCCGTGCTGCCTGGCAGGCAGCGTTGCAGGCGCATGACGTACTGCGCAGCGGATTCCTGTGGCAGGGCGAGCGTCCGGTGCAGGTGGTGCATAAACAGGTCGAACTGCCGTTCAGCGTGCAGGACTGGCGTGGTCGCCGTGACTATCAGGCCGACCTCGACGCACTGGCCGCGCAGGAGCGCAAACGGGGCTTCGAACTGACCGCTGCGCCGTTGCTGCGCCTGTGTCTGGTGCGCATCGATGATGACACCTGTCACCTGATCTACACCAACCATCACATCCTGATGGATGGCTGGGGCAACTCGCAGTTGATGGGCGAAGTGCTGCACCGCTACAGCGGTCAGCCGCTGGCGCAATCGGTGGGACGTTATCGCGACTACATCGCCTGGCTGCAACGTCAGGACGGCAGCGTCAGCGAGTCTTTCTGGAAAACCCAGTTGGCCGACCTGCAAGAGCCGACCCGTCTGACTCAGGCCATCGCCCGTCGTGATGACCTGATGGACGTCGCGGGGTATGCCGATCATCAGCGCGTCATGAATGCCGCTGCCACCCGGCAACTGGCCGAGTTCGCCCGTGAGCAGAAAGTCACCCTCAACACCCTGGTGCAAGCGGCGTGGCTGCTGTTGCTGCAACGCTACAGCGGTCAGGACACGGTCGCCTTCGGTGCAACGGTGGCCGGGCGTCCGGCGGATCTCAAAGGCATCGAGCAGCAGATCGGGCTGTTCATCAACACCTTGCCGGTGATCGGCACCCCGCGAGCCGAGCAGAGTGTCGGCCAGTGGTTGCACACCGTGCAGACGCAAAACCTGAGCCTGCGCGAGCACGAACACACGCCGCTGTTCGAGATCCAGCGCTGGGCCGGCAAGGGCGGTGACGCCCTGTTCGACAGCATTCTGGTGTTCGAGAACTACCCGGTATCGGAGGCCATGCAACAGGGTGCGCCGGCCGGATTGCGCTTCACCGACGTCACCAACCACGAGCAGACCAACTACCCGTTGACTCTCGCCGTGAGCATGGGCGACACCCTGTCGCTGCACTTCAGCTACGGCCGTGCGCATTTTGCCGAAGTCGACATTGCGCGACTGGGCGAACACTTGCACAACCTGCTGACGCAGATGATGCAGGGCGGCGCTTTGGCGTTGGGCCAACTGGAGTTGCTCTCCAGCGAGGAGCAACAGCAGCAGGTCGAACAATGGAACGCCACGACCACCGAATACCCGCTGTCGCGCAGCGTGCATTCGCTGATCGAGGATCAGGTACGTGCTACCCCGGACGCTCTGGCGCTGGTGTTCGGCGAACAACGTTTGACCTATGCCCAGCTCAACGCCCGGGCCAATCGGCTGGCAGATGTGTTGATCGAACACGGTGTCGGCCCGGAAGTGCTGGTCGGGATTTCGGTCGAGCGCTCGCTGGAAATGGTTGTCGGTTTGCTGGCGATTCTCAAGGCCGGCGGTGCCTATCTGCCGCTGGATCCTGAGTACCCGCAGGATCGTCTGGCCTACATGTTCGAGGACAGCGGGGTTGCGCTGTTGCTGACCCAAAGTCATCTGCTGGCGCAACTGCCGGTTCCGGCCGGGCTGCACAGTCTGGTGCTGGATCAGGACGGTGATTGGCTCGAAGGTCGCAGCGAAGCCAACCCGGCGCTGAACATCGATCCGGAAAACCTCGCCTACGTGATCTACACCTCGGGCTCGACCGGCAAACCGAAAGGCGCGGGCAACCGCCACTCGGCGCTGGTCAACCGTTTGTGCTGGATGCAGCAGGCCTATCAGCTGACGGCTGACGACAGCGTGCTGCAGAAGACCCCGTTCAGCTTCGACGTGTCGGTGTGGGAGTTCTTCTGGCCGCTGATGACCGGTTCTTCCTTGGTGGTCGCGGCGCCGGGCGCGCACCGTGATCCGGCGCAACTGATTCAGGTCATCACCGAACAGCGCATTACCACGCTGCACTTTGTGCCGTCGATGTTGCAGGCGTTCCTCCAGGATCCGGCGGTGGCCGAATGCACCAGCCTGACCCGAATCGTGTGCAGCGGCGAAGCCTTGCAGGTCGATGCGCAGCAGCAGGTGTTCGCCAAGTTGCCGAACGCCGGGCTGTTCAACCTGTACGGCCCGACCGAAGCGGCCATCGACGTGACCCACTGGACCTGCCGCGACGAAGGCCGTGACAGCGTGCCGATCGGTCAGCCGATTGCCAACCTCAGCACTTACATCCTCGACAACAGCCTGGCGCCGTTGCCGGTCGGTGTGATCGGCGAGCTATATCTGGGCGGCGAAGGCCTGGCCCGTGGTTACCACCGTCGTCCGGCGCTGACCGCCGAACGCTTTGTTACCAGCCCGTTCGGTGACGGCCAGCGCCTGTACCGCACCGGCGACCTGGCGCGCTATCGCGCCGACGGCGTGATCGAGTACGCCGGGCGCATGGACCATCAGGTGAAGATCCGTGGCCTGCGTATCGAACTGGGCGAAATCGAAGCGCGTCTGGCCGAGCACGATGACGTGCGCGAGACCGTGGTCATCGCCCAGGACGGCTCGTTGCTGGTGGGTTATGTGGTGCCGAACGACGCCCGTCTGGTGGATGCCGACGAGGCCAGTCGCAGCGAACTGGTCCAGCGTCTTAAAGAACACCTCGCCCGGAACGTTCCTGACTATATGGTTCCGCTGCACTGGGTGCTGCTGGCGAAAATGCCGGTCAGCCCGAACGGCAAACTCGAACGCAAGGCACTGCCCAAGTTCGATGCCAGCCAGGCGCAGCAGGCCTTTGTCGCGCCGTCCACTGAACTGCAACAACAAGTGGCGGCGATCTGGCAGGACGTGCTGCAACTGGAGCGCATCGGCCTCAACGACAACTTCTTCGAACTGGGCGGCCACTCCTTGTTGGCCGTCACCGTGGTTTCGCGCCTGCAACTGGAACTGGGCCTGAAGCTGACACCGCAATTGATTTTCCAGCACCCCGCGCTTGGCGATTTCGTCAGCCAGCTGGACGCCGCCGATGAGCAAGTCGATATGTTGAAACTGAGCAAGCTGGAATCCCTGCTTGATGAAATGGAGGAGGCTTGATGGATAGGAATGTCGCACTGAAGATTGCCAGGCGGTTCATTTGTCTGCCCCTGGAAAAGCGCACGCTCTATCTTGAAAAGATGCTCCAGGAAGGGGTTTCCCCCGCGAACCTGCCGATCCCGCAGACCCGCGAGGAATTCACCGCGATCCCGTTGTCCTTCGCTCAGGACCGGCAATGGTTTGTCTGGCAGATGGACCCGCACAGTGCGGCCTACAACATTCCGACCGCGCTGCAGTTGCGCGGCACCCTCGACGTGCCGGCGCTGGAGCGTGCGTTCAACGCCGTGATCGCCCGTCACGACAGCCTGCGCACCACCTTCGGTCAGGACGACGAGGGCTCTGTGCAGGTGATTCACGCGCAGCTGCCGCTGACGATTGCGGTGGATGCGCTGGATAGCGCGGCGGATCCGGCGCAACGCGAGCAGCAGATTCAGGCTTACATCAACGAACAGTTGCACCTTCCGTTCGATCTGCAGACCGGTCCGCTGATGCGCGCCAACCTGCTGCGTCTGGCGGATGACGAGCATGTGCTAGCCGTCACCGTGCACCACATTGCGGCCGATGGCTGGTCGATGCGGGTCATGGTCGAAGAGCTGGTGCAGCTGTATTCCGGTTATGCACAGGGGCGCGATGTCAGCCTCGCCGAATTGCCGATCCAGTACGCCGACTACGCCATCTGGCAGCGGCACTGGATGGAGGCGGGCGAGCGGGCGCGGCAACTGGCTTACTGGCAGGAACAACTGGGCACCGACCATTCGGTGCTGCAACTGCCGACCGATTTTCCTCGACCGTCGGTGCAGAGCTTCCGTGGCCAGCGGCTCGATGTGAGCCTCGACAGCCAATTGGCTGCCGGTTTGAAAACCCTTGCCCAGCGCGAAGGCATGACCGTGTTCATGGTCTTGCTGGCCTCGTTCCAGGCCTTGTTGCACCGCTACAGCGGCCAGAACGAAATCAGCGTCGGCGTGCCCAACGCCAACCGCAACCGGGTCGAGACCGAGCGCCTGATCGGCTTCTTCGTCAACACCCAGGTGCTCAAGGCACGCATTGACCCGCAGGCGAGTTTTCGCAGCCTGCTGCAACAGGTCAAGCAATCGGCGATGGGCGCCCAGGCGCATCAGGAACTGCCGTTCGAACAGTTGGTGGAAGCCCTGCAACCGGAACGCAGCCTGAGCCACAGCCCGCTGTTCCAGGTGATGTTCAACCACCAGAATCTGGCGACTGGCGAGTCGCAGCGAGGCGCGCGTCTGCCGGGTCTGCAAATCGATCCGCTGAGCATGGCCAGCCAGACTGCTCAGTTCGACCTGAGCCTGGACACCTTCGAGACCCCGCAAGGCCTTGGCGCTCAACTGACCTTTGCCACCGATCTGTTCAGCGCCGCGACCATCGAACGGATGGCCGCGCATTGGCAAAACCTGTTGGCAGCGGTTGTGGCCGACGCGAGTTGCTCGCTGGCCGAACTGGTGTTGCTCGACAGCGCAGAACGCGAGCTGATTGTCGAAGGCTGGAACGCCACCGCCACCGAATACCCGCTGTCGCGCAGCGTGCATTCGCTGATCGAAGATCAGGTGCGCGCCACGCCGGACTCGCTGGCGCTGGTGTTCGGCGAGCAACGTCTGACCTACGCCCAGCTCAACGCCCGCGCTAATCAGTTGGCAGATGTATTGATCGAACACGGTGTTGGCCCGGAAGTGCTGGTCGGCATCTCGGTCGAGCGTTCGCTGGAAATGGTTGTCGGCCTGTTGGCAATTCTCAAGGCGGGCGGTGCGTATCTGCCGCTGGATCCGGAGTATCCGCAGGATCGTCTGGCCTACATGTTCGAGGACAGCGGCATTGCCTTGCTGCTGACCCAAAGTCATCTGCTGGCACAACTGCCGGTTCCGGCCGGGTTGCGCAGTCTGGTGCTCGATCAGGACGGTGACTGGCTGGAAGGTCGCAGCGAAGCCAATCCGGAGCTGAACCTCGATCCGGAAAACCTCGCGTACGTGATCTACACCTCCGGCTCGACCGGCAAACCGAAAGGCGCGGGCAACCGTCATTCGGCGCTGGTCAACCGCCTGTGCTGGATGCAGCAGGCCTATCAACTGACGGCTGACGACAGCGTGCTGCAAAAGACCCCGTTCAGCTTCGACGTGTCGGTGTGGGAATTCTTCTGGCCGCTGATGACCGGTTCTTCGTTGGTGGTGGCTGCTCCGGGTGCGCACCGGGATCCGGCGCAACTGATTCAGGTGATCACCGAACAACGCATCACCACGCTGCACTTTGTGCCGTCGATGTTGCAGGCGTTCCTGCAGGATCCGGCGGTGGCCGAATGCACCAGCCTGACCCGGATCGTGTGCAGCGGTGAAGCGTTGCAGGTCGATGCGCAGCAGCAGGTGTTCGCCAAGTTGCCGAACGCCGGACTGTTCAACCTCTACGGTCCGACCGAAGCGGCGATCGACGTCACCCACTGGACGTGCCGCGACGAAGGTCGCGACAGCGTGCCGATCGGTCAGCCGATTGCCAACCTCAGCACCTACATCCTCGACAACAGCCTGGCGCCGTTGCCGGTGGGTGTGATCGGCGAGTTGTACCTGGGCGGCGAAGGCCTGGCCCGGGGTTACCACCGTCGTCCGGCGCTGACCGCCGAACGCTTTGTTACCAGCCCGTTCGGTGACGGCCAGCGCCTGTACCGCACCGGCGACCTGGCGCGCTATCGCGCCGACGGCGTGATCGAGTACGCCGGGCGCATGGACCATCAGGTAAAGATCCGTGGCCTGCGCATCGAACTGGGCGAAATCGAAGCCCGCCTGGCCGAACACGATGACGTACGCGAGACCGTGGTCATCGCTCAGGATGGTTCGTTGCTGGTGGCCTACGTGGTGCCCGACGACGAAGCGTTGTTGAGTGCCGACGACGCCACACACAGCGCGAAAAACCTCGAACTCAAGGCGCATCTGGGGCAGAGCCTGCCGGAGTTCATGGTGCCGCAGCACTGGGTCTGGCTGGAAAAAATGCCGGTCAGCCCCAACGGTAAACTCGAACGCAAGGCGTTGCCGAAGTTTGATGCCAGCACCCTGCAAAACACCTTTGTCGCGCCGCAGACCGACCTGCAAAAACACGTCGCGACGATCTGGCAGGACGTGCTCAAGCTCGAACGCGTCGGCCTGACCGACAACTTCTTCGAGCTGGGCGGGCATTCGCTGCTGGTGACCCAGGTGGTGTCGCGCATCCGTCGCACGCTGGATATTCAGGTGCCGCTGCGCACGCTGTTCGAACACAGCAGCCTGGAAGCCTTTGTCCGCGTCCTCGATGCCGATCAGCAGACCACGCAAACCCCGATTCCACAGGTCAGCCGCGAGCAACCGCTGGCGCTGTCCTACGCCCAGGAACGTCAATGGTTCCTGTGGCAGATGGACCCGCAAAGCGCCGCCTACAACATTCCCACCGCGCTGCGCCTGCATGGCGAACTCGATCGTGCGGCTCTGGAGCAAAGCTTCCAGGCGCTGATCCAGCGCCACGAAAGCCTGCGCACGGCGTTTGTCGATACCGACGGGCGCGTGCAGCAAGTGATCCGGCCGAGCGGGCAGGTGGCGTTTTACGAGCAGACGCTGGCCAACGCCACGGATGAGCAGATCAAAGTCTTCGTCGAACAGCAGACCCGGCAGGCGTTCGACCTGTTGGCGGGCGAGTTGCTGCGAGTGGCCTTGCTGCGCATCAGCGACACCGACCATGTGTTGGTCCTGACCCTGCACCACATCGTCTCCGATGGTTGGTCGATGCAGGTGATGATCGAAGACCTGATCGCCTGTTACGCGGCGTTCAGCCAAGGCCGCACGGCCGAGTTGCCGGCGCTGGCGGTGCAGTACGCCGATTACGCGGTGTGGCAACGCGAGTGGATGGACAACGGCGAGCGTGAACGACAGCTGACGTACTGGAAGACTCAACTGGGCAGCCAACAACCGCTGCTGGAAATGCCGGCCGACCATCCGCGTCCCGCCGTGCAGAGCTTCCGCGGTGCGCGCCTGAACGTGACCATCGAACCGGCGCTGGGTGACGCACTCAAGGCGCTGGCGCGGCGTGAAGGCGTGACCGTGTTCATGTTGCTGCTGGCCTCGTTCCAGACCCTGTTGCACCGCTACAGCGGTCAGTCGGATATCCGCGTCGGGGTGCCGATCGCCAACCGCAATCGTCTGGAAATCGAGCGGTTGATCGGCTTCTTCGTCAACACCCAGGTGCTGCGGGCCGAGTTCGATCCGGCGCTGGATTTCGCCCGGTTGCTGCAGCAGGTCAAGCACACCGCGATTGCCGCGCAAATGCATCAGGACCTGCCGTTCGAGCAACTGGTCGATGCCTTGCAGCCTGAACGCAATCTGAGCCACAGCCCGTTGTTTCAGGCGATGTTCAACCATCGCACCGAAGCCGAGTCCGATCTGGTCGCGCAATTGCCGGGGCTGAACCTGCAAAGCCTGAGCTGGGAACACCGGACCGCGCAGTTCGATCTGGCGCTGGACACCGGCGACAGCCCGGAAGGCCTGGATGCGTCCTTTACATACGCTACCGATCTGTTCGAGGCGAGCAGCATCCGGCGCCTCGCCGGGCATTGGCTGAACCTGCTCAACGCCGTCGTGACTGACGCGACACGTCCGTTGGCTGAACTGGTGCTGCTTGACGGTGCAGAACGCGAACTGATTGTCGAAGGCTGGAACGCCACCGCCACTGAATACCCACTGTCACGCAGTGTGCATTCGCTGATCGAGGATCAGGTGCGCGCCACACCGGACGCGCTGGCGCTGGTGTTCGGTGAACAACGCCTGACCTACGCCCAGCTCAACGCCCGGGCCAATCGGCTGGCAGATGTGTTGATCGAACACGGTGTCGGCCCGGAAGTGCTGGTCGGGATTTCGGTCGAGCGCTCGCTGGAAATGGTTGTCGGTTTGCTGGCGATTCTCAAGGCGGGCGGTGCCTATCTGCCGCTGGATCCTGAGTACCCGCAGGATCGTCTGGCCTACATGTTCGAGGACAGCGGCATTGCCTTGCTGCTGACCCAAAGTCATCTGCTGGCGCAACTGCCGGTTCCGGCCGGGCTGCGCAGTCTGGTGCTGGATCAGGAAGGTGATTGGCTCGAAGGTCGCAGCGAAGCCAACCCGGCGCTGAACATCGATCCGGAAAACCTCGCCTACGTGATCTACACCTCGGGCTCGACCGGCAAACCGAAAGGCGCGGGCAACCGCCACTCGGCGCTGGTCAACCGCTTGTGCTGGATGCAACAGGCCTATCAGCTGACCGCTGACGACAGCGTGCTGCAAAAGACCCCGTTCAGTTTCGACGTGTCGGTGTGGGAGTTCTTCTGGCCGTTGATGACCGGTTCGTCACTGGTGGTGGCGGCTCCGGGCGCGCACCGTGATCCGGCGCAACTGATTCAGGTCATCACCGAACAACGCATCACCACGCTGCACTTCGTGCCGTCGATGTTGCAGGCGTTCCTGCAGGATCCGGCGGTGGCCGAATGCACCAGCCTGACCCGGATCGTGTGCAGCGGTGAAGCGTTGCAGGTCGATGCGCAGCAGCAGGTGTTCGCCAAGTTGCCGAACGCCGGACTGTTCAACCTCTACGGTCCGACCGAAGCGGCGATCGACGTCACCCACTGGACTTGCCGCGACGAAGGCCGTGACAGCGTGCCGATCGGTCAGCCGATTGCCAACCTCAGCACCTACATCCTCGACAACAGCCTGGCGCCGTTGCCGATCGGTGTGATCGGCGAACTGTACCTGGGCGGCGAAGGCCTGGCCCGTGGTTACCACCGTCGTCCGGCGCTGACCGCCGAACGCTTTGTTACCAGCCCGTTCGGTGACGGCCAGCGCCTGTACCGCACCGGCGACCTGGCGCGCTATCGCGCCGACGGCGTGATCGAGTACGCCGGGCGCATGGACCATCAGGTAAAGATCCGTGGTCTGCGTATCGAACTGGGCGAAATCGAAGCGCGCCTGGCCGAACACGATGACGTACGCGAGACCGTGGTCATCGCTCAGGACGGTTCGTTGCTGGTGGGCTATGTGGTGCCGAACGACGAATTGCTGCTGGAGGCGGACGATGATCGCCGTCAGGCCTTCCAGCGCCGTCTCAAGGAGCACCTGAGCCAGAGCCTGCCGGAATACATGATTCCGCAACACTGGCTGTTGCTGGCGAAGATGCCAGTCAGCCCGAACGGCAAACTCGAGCGCAAAGCCCTGCCAAAGGCCGATCCGAGCGTCAGCCAGAAAGCCTACAGTGCACCGACCAGTGAGATCGAGCAAGCGTTGGTGGCGATCTGGCAGAACGTGCTGGGCCTGGAGCAGGTGGGCATTCACGACAACTTCTTCGAGCTGGGCGGGGATTCGATCATCTCGATTCAGGTGGTCAGCCGCGCCCGGCAAGCCGGCATTCATTTCAGTCCCAAGGATCTGTTCCTGCACCAGAACGTGCAGAGTCTGGCAGCGGTGGCCAAGGTCGGTGTGGCCGGTCCGAGCATCGATCAGGGCCCGGTAACGGGCGACAGTCCGTTGCTGCCGTTCCAGCAATTGTTCTTCGACAGCGCCATGGCCGAGCCGCATCACTGGAACCAGTCGGTGTTGCTCAAGCCGCGCGAAACGCTGGATGCCGCCCACGTCGAACATGCGTTGCAGGCGCTGCTGGTGCAGCACGATGCCTTGCGATTGGTGTTCAGCCAGCGTGACGGCCAGTGGTCTGCAACTCACCGTGCTCCGGGCAGCGAACCACTGCTCTGGCAACACGCGGTGGCGGATGATGCCGCGCTGGAACAGCTGGGCGAACAGGCGCAACGCAGCCTCGACCTGGAAAACGGCCCATTGCTGCGGGCAGTGTTGGCGACCCTGGCCGACGGCAGCCAGCGCTTGCTGCTGGTGATCCATCACCTAGCGGTCGACGGGGTGTCGTGGCGCATCCTGCTGGAAGATCTGCAACAGGCGTATCAGCAGTTGCAGGCCGGTCAGGCACTCAAGTTGCCGGCCAAGACCAGCGCTGCGAAAGCCTGGGCGCAACGTCTGCAAACCTACGCCGCCAGCCCGGCACTGCAAGCGGAGCTGGGGTTCTGGCAGGCGCAGCTGCAAGGCGCGAAGGTTGAACTGCCGCTGGATCACGCTGACGGTGCACTGCAAACCCGCTACGCCGCGAGCGTCGAAACCCGTCTCGACAAGGAGCAGACCCGCCAACTGCTGCAACAGGCGCCGGCGGCCTATCGCACCCAGGTCAACGACCTGTTGCTGACTGCGCTGGCACGGGTCATTTCCCGCTGGACCGCCAGCGAATCGACCCTGATTCAGCTCGAAGGCCACGGCCGTGAAGACCTGTTCGATGAACTGGATCTGAGCCGCACCGTGGGCTGGTTCACCAGCCTGTTCCCGGTCCGGTTGACCCCGACTGCCGACCTCGCCGGGTCGATCAAGGCAGTCAAGGAGCAACTGCGCGCGATTCCGGCCAAAGGCATCGGTTTCGGTGCGCTGCGTTATCTGGGCGACGACGCGGCGCGTCAGACCCTGCAAGCGCTGCCGATGCCGCGCATCACCTTCAACTATCTGGGGCAGTTCGACGCCGGTTTCGCTGACGATGGCGGTGCATTGTTCAGCCCGGCCAACGAACCGGCCGGTGCCGAGCAGAGCCCGTTGGCGGCGCTGGGTAACTGGCTGACCCTCAACGGTCAGGTGTATGGCGGTCAGTTGAGTGTCGGCTGGACGTTCAGTTCGCAGATGTTCGACACCGCGACCATTCAGGCGCTGGCCGATGCCTACGCGCTGGAACTGAATGCATTGCTGGAGCATTGCTGCCAGCGCGACAGCCACGGCGTTACACCGTCGGACTTCCCGCTGGCGCACCTGACTCAGGTGCAGCTCGATTCGCTGGCGCTGGCGCCGCAACAGATCGAAGACATTTATCCACTGTCGCCGATGCAGCAGGGCATGTTGTTCCACACCCTGTACGAGCAACAGGCCGGCGATTACATCAATCAGATGTGCGTCGACGTTCAAGGCCTGGACATCGAACGCTTCCGTACGGCGTGGCAGGACGCGCTGGATGCCCACGATGTGCTGCGCAGCAGTTTTGTCTGGGACGGTGAATTCCAGCGTCCGGTGCAAGTCATCCACAAGCACCTGACCGTGCCGTTCAGCGTGCTCGACTGGCGTGACCGCGCAGACCTGCCGCAAGCCATCGCCGCCCTGGCGCTGGCCGAACAGCAGCAAGGTTTCGAGCTGGGTACCGCGCCGTTGTTGCGTCTGGTGGTGGTGCGTACCGCGGCCGATAGCTGCCGGCTGATCTACACCAGCCATCACATTTTGATGGATGGCTGGAGCAATTCGCAGTTGCTCGGCGAAGTGCTGCAACGCTACAGCGGTCAGCCACCGGCCGGCGGTGCAGGCCGATATCGCGATTACATTCAGTGGCTGGCCCGACAGGACGCGCAGGTCAGCGAGGCGTTCTGGAACGCGCAACTGGCCGACCTGCAAGAGCCGACCCGACTGGCGCGCGCGTTTGCCGCGGTGCAGCCGGTCAAGGGCCATGGCGAGCGTTTCCATGTGCTGGACGAGGTGCGCACGCGCCAGCTCAACGAGTTTGCCCGTGGCCACAAAGTCACCCTCAACACGCTGGTGCAAAGCGCCTGGTTGCTGCTGTTGCAACGCTTCACCGGGCTCGACACCGTCAGCTTCGGTGCGACCGTGTCCGGGCGTCCGGCGCAACTGGCCGGCGTCGAGCAGCAGATCGGCCTGTTCATCAACACCTTGCCGGTGATCGCCAGTCCGCGTGCCGAACAAACGCTGAGTGCCTGGCTGCAACAGGTGCAGGCGCAGAACCTGGCACTGCGCGAGCAGGAACACACGCCGCTGTTCGAGATTCAGCGCTGGGCCGGGCAGGGCGGTGAAGCGCTGTTCGACAACATCCTGGTGTTCGAAAACTACCCGGTGTCCGAAGCGCTGCAACAAGGTGCGCCGCAGGATCTGCGCTTTGGCGAAGTAGCCAATCACGAACAGACCAACTACCCGCTGACCCTCGCGGTCAGCCTCGACGCACAGCTGTCGCTGCACCTGAGTTTCGACCGTGAGCAATTCGACGGGCGTTCGGTCGAGCAACTGGCGAGCCAGCTCGATCACCTGTTGCAGCAGATGGTGCAGGCACCGGCGTCGACCTGTCTGGGCGAACTGGCCCTGGCGACCGGGCCGATGCTCGCCGCCATCGACGCACCGGCCAGCGAGCATTGCGTGCATCAGTGGTTCGAACAGCAAGTGGCACAAACCCCGGATGCCATCGCCCTGATATTCGAAGACCGACAACTGACTTACACCGAACTCAATGCGGCCGCCAACCGCGTGGCCCACGGCTTGTTGCAACACAACGTCGGCAGCGATGTGCTGGTGGGGATTGCGGTTGATCGTTCGATGGACATGATCATCAGCCTGTTGGCCGTGCTCAAGGCAGGCGGTGCTTACGTGCCGCTGGACCCCGGCTACCCGGCCGACCGGCTGCTGGCGATGATCGAAGACAGCGGCCTGCGCCTGATGCTCAGCCAGCAGCACCTGCTGGAGCGACTGCCTGTGGTGGCCGGTGTGCGCACGCTGACCGTGGACGGCGATGCATGGCCGTCGCTCGACAGCAACCCGTCAGCCGTCGTGCACGGGCAGAGCCTGGCTTACGTGATGTTCACGTCCGGCTCGACCGGGCGCCCGAAAGGCGTGGGCATCAGCCACCAGGCGCTGGCGCGGCACACCCGTGTGTCCGAGGCCTACAAGGGCCTGTCGGCCCGTGATCGGGTGTTGCAGTTTGCGACGTTCAACTTCGACAGTTTTGTCGAGCAGGTCTACCCGGCGCTGATCTGTGGCGCGGCGGTGGTGCTGCGCGGCAACGAGGTGTGGGACAGCGAAACCCTGTATCAGCAAATTCTTGCCCGGGACATCAGCATCGCCGACCTGACAACGGCGTACTGGAACGTGGTGGTGCAGGACTTCGCCGATCATGGCCCGCGCGACTACGGTCGTCTGCGCCAGATGGTGGTGGGCGGTGAAGCCATGCCGCCGCAAGCCATCGCGGCGTATCGGCGTGCAGGGCTTGAGCAGGTGCAACTGATCAACGCCTATGGCCCGACCGAGGCGACAGTCACCAGCACCGTGCTCGACTGCGTTGACTACGTGCAGGACAGCCAGCCGTTGCCGGCAGCGTTGCCGATCGGTCATGGTCTGGCCGGGCGCACGATTCATATCCTCGACAGCGCCGGGCAGCCGGTGCCGCAAGGTGTGGTGGGCGAGTTGCTGGTCGGTGGCGAACTGTTGGCGCGGGGTTATTTCCAGCGTCCTGACCTGACGGCCGATCGCTTCCTGCCTGATCCGTTCAGCACGCTGGGCGGGCGGCTGTATCGCACTGGCGATCTGGCGCGGGTCAACGCTGACGGTTTGATCGAATACGTCGGGCGTCTCGATCATCAGGTCAAGGTGCGCGGTTTCCGCATCGAACTGGGCGAGATCGAGACTTGCCTGTTGCGTCAGGACGGTGTGCGTCAAGCATTGGTGCTGGCGCAGCCGGGGGCGGGTGGACAGCAGCTGGTGGCTTACGTCGTGCCGCACGATGAGGCATTGGCTGGCAACGCCAATGCCGCGTGGTTGCAAGTATTGCGCGACGGGCTGAAAAACAGCCTGCCGGACTACATGCAGCCAAGCCACGTGTTGCTGTTGGCGCAAATGCCGATCGGTCCGAGCGGCAAGGTGGATCGCAAGGCCTTGCCACTGCCCGACACTCAGGTGTCGAGCGAAGAGTTCGTCGCGCCACAGGGCTCGCTGGAGCAGCAGATCGCGCAGGTCTGGCAGGACGTGCTGGAGCGTGAGCAGATCGGGCGCAACGCGCACTTCTTCGAGGCCGGCGGTCATTCGTTGCTGGCGACCCAGGCCGTCTCCCGGTTGCGCAAAGTCACCGGTCTGACGCTGAGCCTGCGCGATCTGTTCGGCGCGCCGGTGCTCAAGGATCTGGCGGCGGTCATGCAGGCCAACGTCGGGGCCGAGCTGGCGGCGTTCGATTCACGTCAGGTCGAGCTCAAGGCGCACGGCGCCAAGAGCAGCGCGCCGCTGTCGCTGGTGCAGCGCCGCTTGTGGATTGCCGAGCAGCTCTCCGGCGGCACGTCTGCCTATGGCATGCCGATGGCGTTGCGCTTGCGCGGTGACTTGTCGGTGCAGCGCCTGCTGACGAGTTTCGCCGAAGTGGTGCGTCGTCATGAGGTGCTGCGTACCGCTTATGTGCAGGACGATGAGGGTGATCCGATTGCCGTGATCGTCGATGAGGTCGAGCTGGATTTCCCGCTGATCGATCTGTCCGGCCTGTCGCGCAGCGATCAGGAAGAACAGGTGGCGCAAGCCGTCCTCGACAACGCCAACACGCCGATCGACATGGAGCAGGCGCCGCTGTTGCGCGGACGCATCCTGCACCTGAGCCCGAACGAACATGTGTTGCTGTATTCGATGCACCACATCATTTCCGACGGTTGGTCGATGGGGGTGTTGATCAACGAGCTGGTGGAAATCTACGACCGCGCCAGCGCCGGCCAACCGCATGCCTTGCCGGCACTCGCCGTGCAGTATTCGGACTTTGCCCTGTGGCAACAGGCGCTGGAACAACAAGGCGTGCTCGGGCAGCAGGCGAGGTTCTGGAAAGAACAACTGGCGGGCTACAACGGCCAGCTCAGCCTGCCGCTGGACAACCCGCGCGGTGCAACGCCGTCCTACGCTGGCGACGCGGTGCAATTCGCCCTCGGCGCTCGGCTGACTCGTGACGTCCGGGCGCTGGCCTCACGGGCCGGTGTGACGCTGTACAGCACGTTGCTGGCGTCGTTCCAGGTATTGCTGCACCGCGTCAGCGAAGGCGCGGACGTGTTGGTCGGTGCCGACGTGGCCGGGCGTGAGCGGGCGGAGCTGGAGCGCTTGATCGGTTTCTTCGTCAACGTGCTGCCGCTGCGTTCGCGGTTTGTGAGTCAGGCCTCGTTCAGCGGCTTCCTGGCGCAGACCCAGGACACGCTGCTGCAAGCGCTGGAGCACCAGGACCTGCCGTTCGACATGATCGTCGATGCATCGGGCGTGCCGCGTCACAAGGGTATGAATCCGCTGGTGCAGGTGCTGTTCGTGATGAACAACCTGCCGGGCCGCACCCAGGCCATGGGCGGTTTGGACGTCGAAGCGCTGCCGTCGCTGGAGACCCATTCTAAATTCGACATGGCATTGTTCGTTGACGAAGAAGAAGGGCAATTGCTGGGTAATTGGCAATTCGCCACAAGCTTGTTCGGACATGAGCGCATTCAGTACCTGGTCAAGGCCTGGATAGCCCTGTTGGAACAGATCGTCGCTGATCAGGACATTCAATTGGGAGCTATCAGCATGCCAGTCGACAATTCAGCAGCGGCCACCCGGCCGTCTGCCCCCGGACCCAAGGCCGACAAACTGGGCAAATTCCTCAAGCGCGGCGCTGCCCCGGTGGCCAAGGCACGCCCGGCGCCGGTGCGTGAATCGTTGATGGCAGCGCCACAACCGTTCCCGCTGCTGGTGGAACCGAACGACCCGCAACTGGACCTGATCGAGTGGATCAAGAACAACCGGCCGCTGATCGAGACGAAGCTGGCCACCCACGCCGGCATCCTGTTCCGCGGTTTCGAACTCGACGGCATTCAGGGCTTTGAAGCCTTCGCCGAAGCGATCCAGCCCGGTCTGTACGGCCAGTACGGCGACCTGCCGAAGAAAGAAGGCGGCAAGAACACCTACCGCTCCACGCCGTACCCGGAACGCAAAATGATTCTGTTCCACAACGAGAGCTCCCATCAGGACCGCTGGCCGCGCAAGCAGATGTTCTATTGCGAAGTGGCGGCACCGATTGGCGGCGCGACGCCGGTGGTGGATTGCCGCTTGATGTACGAAAAACTGCCGGCGGACCTGCGCGACAAGTTCGAGGAAAAGGGTCTGCTGTATGTGCGCACCTTCACCGACAAACTGGACGTGTCGTGGCAGCACTTCTTCAAGACCGAAGACCGTGCCGAAGTCGAGGCCCGTTGCCGGGCCGGCGGTATCGAATGGCGTTGGCTGGACAACGACGAACTGCAAACCCGTACCCCCGGCCCGGCGATCATTCGTCACCCGGTGACCGGTGCGAAATCGTTCTTCAACCAGGTGCAACTGCACCACATCTACTGGCTGGAGCCGGATGTGCGTGAAGACCTGCTTTCGATGTTCGGTCTGGAGCGGATGCCGCGCCACGTTTACTACGGGGATGGCACGCCGATCGAGGACGAGGTGATGCAGCGCATCGGCGAACTCTACGAGGCATGCGCCGTACGGTTCGACTGGCAGAAGGGCGACGCCATTCTGCTCGACAACATGCTGGTGGCGCATGCCCGCGATCCGTTCGAAGGGCCGCGCAAGATTGTCGTGGCCATGGGCGACATGTTCGACCACAGCGACCTGCAAGGCGCCCGTGGCGAGCCGGTCCGCGCAACCGAAGGAACAGAGGCATGAACGAGGTGGTGATGGAACAACAGGACGTGGGGCAAGCGTTGACCCCCGAGCAACAGATGCTCTGTGAGCAGCTGCCGGGCGCTGCATGCTGGGCCGACGCTGCACGTTTCTTGCGCATCGATATTGCCGGCGAGCTCGACGTGGCGCGCCTGCAAGCGGCTTTCGACCAGGTGCTGGCGCAGCAACCGATGCTGTTGGCCCGGTTGGCCAAGGCTCCGGGTTTTCATGGCCTGCGCCAGTTCAGCGTCGCCGCCGGGTGCTTCCCGCTGACCGTGCAAAACGCACCGGCCCGCGAAGCCGACATTCAGGCGCAATTGACCGAGTGGGCGCAGCGCGCCTTTGTTCACGGCGAATCTGCCGGTGCGCAAGCGGTGTTGTACGCATTGCCGGAACAACGTTGGGCGCTCCTGCTGGGCGCGGCTCGTCACAGCCTGGATGGCAACGCGCTGACGCTGCTCTATCAGCACTTGCTGCGCGCGTATGAACAGCGTGAATGGCCTGAAGACGAAGAGTCGGGTGAGTTCGGTCAGTACCTGGAATGGCGCAGCGAAGTGATCCTCGACGAGGATGCCGCGACCGCCCGGGCGTATTGGCAGGCACAGCTCAATGGCCTCGATGCGAGCCTGTCGACGCCTTGGCTGGCGGCGCGCGTGTCCACGGTATCGGGCGCGGATTCGGCGACCCTTCAAAAGCCACTCGACGCGGCATTGATCGCGGGGCTTGAGCACCTGGCGCAGACCGTTGCACAACCGGTGACGGTGTTGATGCAAAGTGCCTGGTGGCTGTTGCTGGCGCGTTTGAGCGGTCGCGACGAAGTGCTGATGGGCTGGCGCCACGATGGTCGTGAAGACTATGAGTATTTCTCCGGTGCGATCGGCGTGTTCGAGAAAACCCTGCCGCTGAATCTGCCCGTGGAGGCCGATCAGTCATTCGCACAATGGCTGCCGACAGTCGCCGCGCGCCTGGAAGAACATCGTCTCTGGCAGGAATACTGGACCCCTGAGCTGCAACCGGCGGCTGCACGTCCGGACTATGGTTTTGCGTTGCATCGTCAGGCGCAGCCGGTAGTGATCGGCGCGACCCGTTACACAGCGCAGTCGGTGGAGACCGGGCGCGGTAGGGTGTTCGAGTTGCTGCTGCAAGTGCAATTGAATGCCGAGAACGTGGCCAGCGCGGTTGCGCTTGAATATGCCGCGCAGCGCTACAGCGCGGCGTCCATGCAGGTGCTGCTGGATCAATATGTCACGCTGCTGGACCAGCTTGCGGCCGACGCAAACGTGCCGTTGAGAGCGATCAGCCTGCTGACCGACGCCGAGCGTCAGCGCTTGCTGTCGATCAATCCGTCTGCCCGCGCTTGGGTTGAAACACCTATGCTGCCGCAACGCATTGCCGAGTGGGCACAGTCCACGCCAGAAGCGCTGGCACTGACCGATGAGACCGGCCGCCTGAACTACGCGCAGTTGCAGGCCCAAGTCGAGCGGCTGGCGGCGGGGTTGCATGCCGAGGGTGTGGGCCGTGATTCGATCGTCGCGCTGGCCTTGCCGCGTTCGGCAGCGCTGGTGGTGGCGATGCTCGCGATCTGGCGAGTCGGCGCGGCGTATCTGCCGCTGGATCGCCAATGGCCGGTGGCCCGTCAGCAACTGATGCTCGAACAAGCGCGTGCCGGTCTGTTGCTGACCGACGCCACGCAGGTCGCTGAATGGCAGGACAGTGCGCTGCCGGTGCGTTCCATCGATCAATTGTTGGCAACGGACGCTGCGCCGGCTCCGGCCCATGAAACGCAGGGCAGCGATCTTGCGTACGTGCTGTTCACTTCGGGTTCTACCGGCACGCCGAAAGGCGTGTCGATCGAGCACCGCCATTTGCTCAACTACACCGCGAGTGTCAGCTCGGCACTGGGGCTGGACGGTCACCGGCACTTCGGTCTGACCTCCACGGTGGCGGCGGATCTGGGCAACACGACGTTGTTCGGCGCGCTGTTCAACGGTGCAGCGCTGCATGTTGCCAGCGATGCACAGATGCAGGACGCGCAGGCCTTCGCCGGCTATGTGCAGGCGCATGCCATCGACTGCCTGAAAATCGTGCCGTCGCATCTGGCCGCACTGCTCGACAGTGAAACCCCGCATTTGCCGCGAACCCTGGTGCTGGGCGGGGAGGCGATTGCCGCACCGCTGATTCAGCGAATCGCGCAGGTGCGCAGCGATTGCCAGGTGTTCAACCATTACGGCCCGACCGAAACCACGGTCGGCGTGATGGTGCACAAGGTTGCGCCGGGGCAGGGCGCCGGATGGCTGAGCCAGGTGCTCGACAACAATCAGGTGTACGTGCTCGACGCGCAGCAGCAATTGGCGCCGGTCGGTGTCGTTGGCGAGTTGTATGTTGGCGGTGCGCAGCTGTTTCGCGGGTACGTCAATGTCGACGCCGAGGCGGGACTGTTGATCGACAGCCCGTTCATCAGCGGCGAACGCCTGTATCGCACCGGCGATCTTGCGCGCTACCTGCCTGAGGGGGCGATTGTCTTGCACGGGCGGCGCGATCATCAGATCAAGGTGCGCGGTTTCCGTATCGAGCTGACGGAAGTCGAGGCGCAATTGCTGCGCCAGCCGTCCGTGCAGGAAGCGGCGGTGGTTGCCGGGGACAGTCCTGAGCAAGGCTTGCAGGCGTTTGTCGTGGCCCGTGAATCGCTGGCCGCGGACAGTCTGCGCGAGCAACTGGCGCAGCAACTGCCGGCGGTGATGGTGCCGCAGCAGATTCGCTTCATCGAACGCCTGCCGAGGCTGGCCAACGGCAAGATCGACCGCAAGGCTTTGCAGCAATTGGCCGATCAAGGCGTCGACGACGATTACGTCGCGCCGCGTGACGCCCTCGAAACGTTGCTGGCCGGACGCATGGCGCAGTTGCTCGGGCAGGATCGCCTGAGTATCGATCGCGACTTTTTCGCTGCCGGTGGCCACTCGTTGCTGGTGATCAAACTGGTCGCGGGGATTCGCAAGCTGCTGCAGTGCGAAATCCACCCGGGCGTGGTCTTCGACCATCCGACCGTGGCCGGGCTTGCGCAAGCGTTGCGCGGTCAGGAAGCAAGTCCGGGGCAGCTGGACAAACTGGCTCAGGCGCGGGTGCGTCTCGAGTCCATGAGCCCCGAGGAAAAAGCCCTGCTGACCGAAAAGGCCCGGCAGCTGCAAGCCGCCAAGGTGGCCCAGGACGTTTAACCGTCCGGCCAGGAAAAACCGTCGCCTCAGTGCGACGGTTTTTTTTAATTTATTTCACAAATGATAAACAAACGCATTCCGGTTTTTCCGGTCTGCTCCGTCTTACTAACGTAAGCGCGTGAATCGACTCGAAAAAGGGCCTTTTCAGTCAGGTTTTCACGCGGCAACAAACGGATTTCTTACGCAACCCGTGACCGGCCCGCGTCTCTGCGCGGGCGACTGTTGCCCGGGGAGGGGCCAGTCGATCGATTCACATGATTGAACGATCCCGCAGCGCAGGTGTGCATTTCGAGGGGCGCTCGGCGCCCCGCAGGCTTTTCCACTTCGACCAATAATAGAGAGCACAATGTCCGCAATTCACGAATTGAAACCCCTGCTCAAGGCCCTGGTGATGTCCCGAACGTTGCGCTCGCGCTCTGTGCTGTCGGGAATGGGCATGGCGTGCCTGCTGCCGCTCAGCGCTCAGGTTCTGGCCGAGGACAAAGCCTTCAATATCGCGGCACAGTCCCTGCCACAGGCGCTGCAGGCGTTTGGCGAGCAAAGCAACATGCAGGTCATCTACAGCGCCGATGATCTGGCGGGCCTCAAGAGTTTTGCAGTCAAAGGCAACATGACACCGGAGTCGGCCATCGGCCAGCTCCTGCGCGGCACCGACGTGCGCTTCACCGTGGAAGGCAACACCCTGATGCTGGTGCGCAGTGGCAGCGCCAAGGGGCTGGAGCTGGGTGCAACCACGATCAACGCCAGCGCGCTGGGCACCACCACCGAAGGCACCCATTCCTACACCACCGGTGCCGTGACCATCGGCAAGGGCCAGCAGAAACTCAAGGACATCCCGCAGTCGGTCAGCGTCCTGACCCGCAAGCGCATGGATGACCAGAACATCAGCAATCTGACCCAGGCAGTCGAAGCCACCACCGGCCTGACCGCGCTGAAGTCGCCGGGCCCGGGCATTTTCATTTACTCCCGTGGTTTCGACATCGAAGCGATCCAGTACGACGGCGTGCCGATCCCGCGCAACGTGTATGCGCTGGGCAGCTACATCACTGAAAACATGGCGATCTACGACCGCATGGAAGTGATCCGTGGCGCGGCCGGCCTGCTGCAAGGCGCGAACAGTCCGGGCGGCGCGATCAACATGGTGCGCAAGCGCGGCCAGGCCGAACCGACCGTGACCCTTTCTGCCAAGGCGGGCAGCTGGGACCGTTATGGCTCCCAGGCTGACGTAGGTGGCCCGCTGAACGATGCCGGCACCATCCGTGGTCGCGCAGTGGTCAACTATGAAAAAGACCATTCGTTCACCGATTACGCCTGGAATTGGGAACAGACCGTGTACGGCGCCCTGGACTTCGACCTGGATGAAGACACCGTGCTCGGTATCGGTTTCAGCAACAAGAAGAGCCACGGCCGTCCATACCTGCTGGGCCTGCCGCGTTACGCCGACGCGAGCAACATCAATCTGCCGCGCTCGACCTATACCGGTGCAACCTGGAACCGTTCGATGAACGACCAGACTGCGGTGTACGCCGACCTTGAACACCACTTCAACGACAGCTGGAAAATCAAGGCCTCGGCCATCGCCATGAACGAGTCGAACGAGGCGACCTACCAGTTCATCGCCGGCGTGGTGCCGGTGGGTGGCAGTACCGGTCCGCGTTTCTCCGACTACGCGACCGATTTTGCCAACAAGAACCGTGCGTTCGATATCTACCTCGACGGCCAGTTTGAAGGCTTCGGCTTCAAGCAAGGCCTGACCGTGGGCGCCAACTATTCCAAGTTCACCAGCGATGACAAATACGCTCGCCAGTTCACCCCCGGCGTAGACATCTTCGACATCGATCACAATCGTCCGCAGAAGTCGTTCGACATGATCGCCGACGCCGCCAACCTGGCCGTGAGCACCTACGATGTTCGCCAGAAGGGCCTCTACGGCAGTTACAAGATCAACCTGACCGATCCGCTGACCCTGATCCTCGGGGCGCGTACCAGCTGGTATGACTTCTCCTTCGACCAGGACAACTACTTCGCCCGCGAATTGCAGGAAGGCGGCGAGAAGAACTCGATCAAGAGCACCGGCCGTGTGACGCCTTACGTCGGCATGGTGTATGCGCTCAACGAACAGTGGTCGGCCTACGGCAGCGTTGCCGAAGTGTTCATTCCGCAAACCCAGTTGACCAAAGAGAAGACTGCGCTCAAGCCGATCGAAGGCACCAACTACGAGCTGGGGATCAAGGGCGAGTTGATGGATGGCCGCTTCAACACCTCCCTGGCGTTGTTCCGCTACATCCAGAAAAACCGCGCCGTGTCTGACCTGACCACCGACATCGAAGGGCCTGAGGCCTGCAACGGCTGGTACTGCTCGACGGCGTCGGGTAAGGTTCGCAGCCAGGGTCTGGAGGCGGAAATCGCCGGTGAACTGTTCGATGGCATGCAGATCTCCAGCGGCTATACCTACAACACCACCAAGTTTCTTGAAGACTCCGACCTCAAGGGCAAGCGCTTCGCCACCGGTACGCCGATGCACATGTTCCGTCTCTGGGGTGACTACACCCTGCCGGGCGACTTCAACAAGGTCAGCGTCGGTGCCGGCGTGAATGCCCAGAGCAGCACGGTCAGCTTCGACCGCAGCTTCGATCTGCCGGGCTTTGCCATCTGGGGTTCGCGTGTTGCCTACCAGGCCACCGATGAGGTCAATCTGGCGGTCAACCTGAACAACATGTTCGACAAGCGCTACATCATTCCGGCCTTCGCCCAGATCAACAGCAACAGCTACTACGGCGACCCGCGTAACGTGATGTTCAGCGTGACGTACAAACCGCAGTTCTGATCCACCGCTAACACCCGAACCCGGCCTGCCATTGCAGGCCGGGTTTTTTATTGCCCGGAAGAAAGGCTCCAGCGACGGATGAACGAAAAAGCGGCCAAAGAAAAAACCCGTCAATCAATGATTGACGGGGTTTTTCAGGTCCTGCACAGAGGCTCAGCGCACTCGACTGTTGCTCAGGAACGTATCGATCAGGGGTTCAAGCAGTTCATCCTGGAAGATCATGCTGCGGTGTTCCAGAGGTGACAGTATCGAGCAGTTCAGTTCGCCCGATTGGCTGTAGCGCTGAATCAGCGCCTGGCTGAAGGCCAGTTCCTCTGCAGTTTTTTCCGGGACGGCCCACCAGCAACTCGGTTTGACCCGCAGAGACTTGTAGGTGAAGGCCTCGAAGGCTTCCACCAGACGCTCGTGGACCGAGAACGCCTGGGCGTTCATGACTTCACTCTTGATGTTCTGCACAACGGCCAGCAAGTCGCCTTGGCCCGGTTCGACCTGACCGGCCGCCCAGTCATAGAAGTCCTTGACGCTGCCGTGCGGCGACGTTTGCAGGTAGGCAGCGGTGCGCGGTGCCAGGGTCGGGAACAACAGATTGAAGTAGTGCACGGCATCGAGCACTTCTTCGGAGGTGACGCCGAGCGCTTCGTCGTCCGTTCGCTGGAAGCGTGGCAGGTCGGCAGGGAAGGCCGACGCCGGCACGGTGCCGTCGACCAGCCCCAGAAACGCCACTTCGTGACCCTGAGACTCCAGCGTCGCGGCCACGTCCATGGCCAGCGGGCCACCCAACGACCAGCCCATCAGGTGATAAGGCCCCTGCGGCTGGGTGTTGACGATTTCACGGCTGTAGTCGGCGATCATCTCCGACCAGGTTTGCGCGTCGTTGTGTTGCTGCGCGAAGCCGCGATGCATCACGCCGTAGACTTTCGCCCGGTTGTTCAGGCGTTTGGCCAGCGGCTGATAGCAGAACACGATGCCACCGCTGGGGTGCAGGCAGAACAGTGCCGGTGCGTCGGCCGGTGCGTTGTTGAGTTCGACCACACACTGCGCGGTTGCGAAATGCTGGCGAGCGACGAAAGCGGACAGTTCGGCGATGGTCGGGTGAGCCAGCAACTCTTGCAGACGTACTTCGATATCGAGCTGTGCCTTGAGCTGGGCGATCAACTGGATCGCGAGAATCGAATGGCCGCCCAACTCGAAGAAGTTGTCGGTGATCCCGACGCGCTCAATGTTCAACGATTGCTGCCAGAGACCGGCCAGCGCTTCTTCCAGCGGATTGCCCGGCGCCACGTAGGTTCGTTGCCAGAGGCTGGCATCCGGTTCCGGCAGGGCTTTGCGGTCGAGTTTGCCGTTGGCGTTCAAGGGGAAGCGCTCAAGGAACAGCAAGTGTGCAGGCACCATGTAATCGGGCAATTGCCCACGCAGTGCGGTGATCAGAGTGTCGCGCAGTTCCGTCGAATCCGCTGCGATGACGTAGGCCACCAATTGCAGACCGCTCGGGCCGTCGTGGGTCAGCACCGCGCAATCCTGCACCTGTGGCTGATCAAGCAGACGCGCTTCGATCTCGCCCAGTTCGATGCGAAAGCCGCGGATTTTTACTTGATGGTCGATCCGTCCGACGTATTCGATGCTGCCGTCGTTGCAGTATTTCGCCAGGTCGCCGGTACGGTACAGACGCCCACCCGCAACACTGTCGAAGGGGTCGGGGATGAAACGCGTAGCGGTCAGGTCGGTGCGGTTCAGGTAACCCCGGGCCAGCCCGGCGCGACCGATGTACAGCTCACCGGTGCAGCCTTTGGCGACCGGGTTGAAGCCTTCATCCAGCAGATACCAGGACAGGTCGGCAATCGGCACGCCGATAGGGCTGGCGGACTCGGCGTTCAGGTCAGCCAGTGACAGCGGCCGGTAGGTGACGTGGACGGTGGTTTCGGTGATGCCGTACATGTTGATCAGTTGCGGGGTCTGATCGCCGAAGCGTTCGAACCAGGGGCGCAGGCTTTTTACCTCGATCGCCTCACCGCCGAAAATCACGTAGCGCAGGTGCTGGGTCAACGGCTGGTCGGCTTCACAGGCGACTTTCATCAGTTGCTTGAACGCCGACGGCGTCTGGTTCAGCACGCTGACTTTTTCCTCGCAGAGCAGCGTGTAGACGTCTTGCGGCGAACGGCTGACGGCGTGGGGCACGATTACCAGGCGACCGCCGTACAGCAGCGCGCCAAAGATCTCCCAGACCGAGAAGTCGAAGGCATAGGAATGGAACAGGCTCCAGACATCGTTCTGATCGAAGCCGAACCAACCAGTGGTGGCTTCGAACAGACGTACGACGTTGTGATGCGCGAGCAGGGCGCCCTTGGGTTTGCCGGTCGAACCGGAGGTATAGATCACGTACGCCAGATTGTCCGGCTGCACGGCGACGTCGGGGTTGTGCTCGGCGGCGTCGATCAGGCTCGTGGCGTCGTCGAGCAGCACGCAGCGCACGTGGGCCGGCAATGGCAATTGCTCACGCAGATGGGACTGGGTCAGCACCCAGTCGATGCGGCTGTCCTCGATCATGTAGGCCAGGCGATCTGCCGGGTAGGCCGGGTCCAGTGGTACATAGGCGCCGCCGGCCTTGAGAATCGCCAGCAGGCCGATCAGCATTTGCGGCGAGCGCTCGGCGGCGATGCCCACCAGCACATCCGGGCCGACACCGTTGGCGATCAAGCGGTGGGCCAGACGGTTGGCCTGGCGGTTGAGCTCGGCGTAGCTGACCTGTTGTGCGCCGAAGGTCAGGGCGATGGCGGCACCGTCGCGCGAGACCTGCGCTTCGATCAACTGATGCAGGCATAGCGACGGGGCGATTCGGGTCTGCTGCGGGTTCCATTCGGCGAGGGTCTGCCGATGCTCTTCGGCTTCAAGCAACTGCAACTCGTCCAGGCGTAAATCGGAGCTGGCGATCAGTTGCAGCAGCAGTTGTTGCCAGTGCCGGGCCATGCGCTCGATGGTATCGGGGGTGTAAAGGTCGCGGCTGTATTCGAAGGTGGCTTGCAGGTTCTGCGGACTGAAGTCGACGTCCAGCGACAGGTCGAACTTGGCCTGGCTTTCGCCGGCATCGAGAAATTGCAGGTTGAGCCCGGCCCATTCCACGGCCGCTGGCTCGCCGCCGCCCGTGCGCCAGTTGAACAGCACCTGGAACAGCGGATTGAGCGAGGTGGCACTGCCGCGTTGCAGTTGATCGAACAACAGCTCAAGAGGGTAATCGGCGTGTTCCAGGGTCGCCAGTGAATGCGCGCGCAAGGCGTGCAGGAAGTCCCGCACCGGTTGCTGGCCGTCGAGCGTCGCCTTGTACACCTGACTGCTGACAAAAAAGCCCACCAGTTCCTGGCTGTCGCTGCGGTTGCGGCTGGCGTTGGGCACGCCGACGGTGAATTCGCGTTGCTGACTGTAACGGCCCAGCAGCAATTGCCACGCGCCCATCGCCAGCACGAACGGGGTCAGGCCTTCGTTCTGGCAGAAGCGGTTGAGGGCTTGCAGCGCTGTGGGCTCAAGGCTCAGAGAATGACGCCCGGCCAAGTGTTGCTGGCCTTCGGCGCGGGCATGATCGACGGGCAGTTCAAGCACC
Source organism: Pseudomonas sp. FG35 (assembly GCF_057809295.1). Classification (NCBI taxonomy): domain Bacteria; kingdom Pseudomonadati; phylum Pseudomonadota; class Gammaproteobacteria; order Pseudomonadales; family Pseudomonadaceae; genus Pseudomonas; species Pseudomonas sp. FG35. The sequence continues at coordinate 154,741 of NZ_JBMDJR010000011.1, forward strand.
GGCAGTTCGCGACCCAGATACTGACGCCAGTAATGGTCGGCGCGCTTGCAGGCGACGCCGTCGAGGTATTCGCTGCGTTGCCACTGCGCGTAGTCGCTGTACTGGATCGGCAACTCGCTCAGCACCGGAGCGAGGCCGGCGCTGGCCTGCGCATAGGCGCGCGCCAGATCCTGCATGAGGATCGCGTTGGACCAGGCGTCAGACACGATGTGGTGCATGTTCAGCAGCAGCACATGTTCACGCTCGGCGGTCTTGACCAGGGTGGTGCGGATCAGCGGCGCGCGGCTCAGGTCGAACGGTTGCAGGGCCTGGGTTTGCAGGCGTTGTTCGAGGTGCAGGCGACGGGTGTCCTCATCCAGTGAGGAAAGGTCCTGGCGCTTGAGGTTCAGGCGTGTCTGGCGCTCGACCACCTGGGTCGGCACACCGTCGATTTCGCGAAAGGCACTGCGCAAGATGTCGTGGCGGTCGATCACCGCGTTGAGCGCGGTTTCCAGCGCCTGCGGATCGAGGTCACCGTCCAGGCGCAGGGCGCGCGGCAAGTTGTAGGCGGTATTCGTCGGTGCCTGTTGCTGCACCAGCCACAGGCGTTGCTGGGCGTACGACAGCGGCGCCCGATCCAGGCGCGCGCGGCGGGTGGCGACCGGGTCTGGCTCGACGGCGTCGGCATCGGCCAACAGCAGCGCCAGCAGGTCATCATCAAGAAGTTCGTTCATGGCTTTCTCTTAACACTCGACAGGGGCGGGCCCGGTTCAGCAGACGGCTGCCGGGGCTTTTTCGCTGATGACCTGGCCGCCTTGCATGCGTACCAGTTGGTCGGCGACGTCGAAATAACGGTCGTCGTGGGAGATCACGATGATGGTCTTGCCCAGGTATTTGAGTTCCGGCAACAGCTCGGTGTAGAAAATCCGCCGGAACACCGGGTCCTGATCCGCTGCCCATTCGTCGAACACCAGCACCGGACGTTCTTCCAGCCAGGCGTTGAGCAGGGCCAGACGCTTGCGCTGGCCGGTGGACAGGTCGGTGGTGCTGAACGCGCCATCTCGTATGCTGACCTTGTGCGAAATCTCCAGGCGTTCGAGGTAGCGGTTGGCGTCCTCGGGCACTTGCTGATCGCCCTGCACCAGTTCGTCGAACAGGTAGTAGTCGGCAAAAATCGTGGTGAACAACTGACGGTAATCGTCACGGTTCTCGGCCACCACGGGCGCACCGTTGAGCAGGATTTCCCCGCCCTTTGGCGCGTACAGCCCCAACAGCAATTTGATCAGGGTGGTTTTGCCGCCGCCGTTTTCGCCGACGATGAACATGATTTCGCCCTGACGGATCGACAGATTGACCGGGCCGAGGGTGAACGGTTTGTTGTCGCCCACGGCTGCAAATGCATAGTGAACATCACGCAGTTCCAGATGCTCGACCACCGGTTTGACGCTGGCGGTGTCGCTCAGCAGCAGGTGCGGTTCCGGGGAGGAAAACTGTTCCGCCAGATCGGCAATGCGTTTGAAGGCGATGTTGGCGCGACTGACCACCGGCAGGGTGGTCACCAGGTATTCCAGCGGGCCCTTCATGTACAGCAGCACCAGCACGAAACCGCTGAGCACCGCTTTGTCGGTGCCCAGCCAGAAGGATTGCAGGGCGAGTGCCAGGCCGATCACCACGAAGAACAGCATCGAGCCAAACGTCTTGGCGACCACGAAGGTGTTGATCGAACGGATGTGGGTGTTGCAGATGTAATCGGCGGTGCCTTCGATGCGCTGGCTGAACATGCGCTGACGGCGCGGGCGATGGATGCGCAGTTCCTTGGCGCCGGCCGCGATGGCGCTGTAGTGCTTTTGCAGTTCGTCTTCGGCTTCACGGGCGGCTTCAAAGCCTTTGATGCCTTTGGCTCGGGCGATGTACTGCACGACGGTGCCGATGATGATCGCCACCAGCAACAGCGCGAACATCGGCACCGAGAGGTAGGCCAGGTAACCCAGGCAACCGAGGGTGACGGTGAAGGCGATGGCCAGTGGCGCGAAGGAAAACGCGAAGTCGCTGACGGTGTCGACGTCATGGGTCAGCACCGGGATCAGGCGATGGCTGCGGAAGCGTTCGATCTGCTCGATCGGCGCCAGCAGGACTTTTTCACCGAGCGATTTTCGCAGTCCGGCAATGATGTGCTGGCCGACATGGTTGGTGCCGATGTCGGACAGGATCGAACTCAGCAGCGCCAGTGCACAGAGCCCGGCGAAACTGGCGAGCACACCCAGTGACGGGCTCCCGTTGGCGTTCAGGGCGTCATTGATGGTCGCCAGCAACGCCGTGACGCTGAGGCCGCCGACCATGCCGAGCATGATCGAAATCAGGACCACCAGCCAATAGGGCTTGAGCAGGCTGAGAACTTCGCTGATGGCGCCACGGGATTTAGTGGTCATGGTGGATTCCGCTTTTGAAGGCCGCTGGGGGCGATGATTCGAGAAAAACCGGGAAGGCGTCGACCCGATGGTCGACGCCGGGGTGGATCAGAGGTCGCGGGCTACACGAAAGCCCAGCCAGTCGCCCCGCACTTTGGGGTAGACCGCGTTGCGGTTGCCGGAGCGCGAGAACACCGGCGCCTCGCCCCAGTCATTGCCGCGGATGCGCCGGATGCTGCAGTCGCCGGTCAGCCACGCGCTGCCGTCACTCGGGGCACCGGCGTAGTTTTCGTTGTAGCAGTCAGCGGTCCATTCGTAGACGTTGCCGTGCATGTCATAGACGCCGAAGGCGTTGGCCGGAAAGCTGCCGGCCGGCGCGGTAAAGTTGTAGCCATCGGCGGCGCCGTAGGTGTTGGCGTGTTTGGCGATGCTGTATTCCTTGCCCTCATCGAACGGGAACGGGAAGGGCCCGGCGCTGCCGGCACGCGCGGCGTATTCGCGCAGGGACTCACTGACCAGACGGTATTGCTTGCCGGTCTTTTTCGAGAGCCACGCCACGTACGCGTTGACTTCGGCGAAGTCCATGCACACGGCCGGATGCTTGTCGGTGTACTGCTTGCGCGGATCGCTGCCCGCGTAATCCGGAATCCCGGCCTTGCACGCGCGGCCCTCGCGATCATCGCCGTCGGGCATCTGATAACCGGTGTCCTTGAGATAGGCGTCCCATTGGCCCCGAAGGACCTGAAAGCGGCTGATGGCCAGCGGTTTGGCGAACGTCACCGGGTGCATCGGGCCTTCGTCCGGTTCGCGGCCGACTTCGTCTTCCGGGGTGCCCATGGTGAACGTGCCGGTGGGCAGCACGACCATTTCCGGGCAGTCCTTGCAGTCTTTGAACACCTTGCCCGGCTGCAGCGGTTCAGCCGCCTGCGCCAGTCCCGACAACAGGCTGGCGAGCAGGGCGGCCAGGGTCAGCGCGGGGAGCGACTTGATGGAAAAACTACGTAGCTCACTGTTCATCATTTCTCTCGATAACAGGTTTAAAGGCGTTCACGGTGCTCAGATCTGGCTGACGAGCACGGTCATGAAACGGTCGATTTCTTGTTCGGTGTTCAACAGGCCCGGCGCGCTGCGAATGACCGGGCCGACGTCGCGGTCGACGGCATCGGCGATCACCTTGTTCTGCATCAGGTAGGCGGCGATCTTGTCGCAGTCCTTGCCCTTGACCCGGAAGAAGGTGAAACCGGCGGAGAGTTCGGGGCTCAGCGGCGTCACCAGTTCGATCTGCGGATGTTCCTGCAGGCGCTTTTTCAGGTAGCTGTTCAAGCCGTGAATACGCGCCTGGACGTCGGCCTTGCCCAGTTGCAGGTGTAATTTGAACGCTTCGTTCAAGGCCCAGCGGTGCTCGAAGGCGTGATAGCCGCCGGGGGTCATGGTGGTGGAAAACGCGGTGGCTTCGGAGAAGGTCGGAATGATCGGCGTGATGTACCTGACCTGGTCGAAACGGCTGCAGACGATGCCGGTGCCGCGTGGGCCGAACATCCATTTGTGGGTGCCGGCGATAAAGAAGTCGCAGTTCATGGCCGGGAAACTCAGGTCATCGACGCCGAAACCGTGCACGCCGTCCACCAGATAAATGATCCGGTTGTCGTCCGAACGGCCCTTGTTGTGCTTGTCGACCAGCGCGCCGATTTCGCCGATCGGCAGTTTCACGCCGCTGCCCGAATGCACCCAGCACATGCCCAATACACGGGTTTCCGGGCGGATGTTGCTGTCGATCGCCGCCAGGATTTCGGCCTTGGTCGCCGTGTGCGGATCCTTGAACAGACGGATCTTGCGCACCTTGGTGCCTTCACGCTGTGTGCGCAGCGCGAGGATGGTGTGGGTGGCGTAGTGTTCGTGTTGAGTGGTGAGGATTTCCTGATCGGCACGCACATGGGCGCCGCCGTAAATCATCGCCAGGCCCTCGGTGGTGCTGCCGGTCAGGGCGATCTGTCTGGCGTCGGCTTGCAGATAACGCCCGGCCCAGACCCGTACCTCTTCCTCGCGCTGCTCGATCACGCCCAGGTCCCAGTCCATCGCCAGCCCCGGGTTCTTGTCGAGGGCGGCGCGGTGCAGGGCGATGGCGTCACGCACCGGTCTGGGGTGCGAGGTAATCAGGAAGTTGGAGAAGTGCAGGCAGTCGGGATCCTGCTCGAACAGTGTGCGTAATTGCGTCCACTTGTCCTGTGCCGGCGCCGCTGGCGCAACATTCGTGGTGTTGTCGGTGCTGGCGCCGTGGGCGATGCCCGAGGCCAGCGGCAGGCCGGCGGCGAGAATCCCCGCCTGCTTGAGAAACGTACGACGATCACTCATGGCTTGATCTTGTCCTGCTGTGAAATCAGCGCAGGTCGGGCGGCTTTCTGCACCTGATCCCAGACCCGCAGGAAGTTGCCGCCCCAGAGCTTGGCGATGTCTGCTTCGGAGTAGCCGCGCGAAATCAGTTCGGCGGTGACGTTGGGGATGTCGCCGACGTTCTCCCAGCCTTTGACGCCGCCGCCTTCGTTGAAGTCGGAGCTGATGCCGACGTGGTCGATACCGATCTTGCGCACGGTGTAATCGATGGCGTCGCCGTAGTCCTTGAGCGTGGCTTTGGGTTCTTCGTCGAGGATCGCGTAGAGGCGGCTGGCGTACTGGCCGAACTTGGCCTCGGGCCATGCGGCGATGATCGGGTCGCCCGGCATCAGTGCCACGGCGAGGTTGGGCAGTGGCGGCAGGTCAAAGCTTTTGCGCAGTTCGTTGAGCTTGTCCTGGGTGGTCTGGGTCAGCGGGCGCAGGTACTGCGAGAAGCCCACCACCTGCACCACGCCGCCGCTGTTCTTGATCAGTTGCAGTTCTTTGTCGCTGAGGTTGCGGGGGATGTCGACCATCGCCCGTGGCGCCGAGTGCGAGGCCACCATCGGCGTGCGGCTCAGTTGCGCGACTTGCTCCAGGGCTTTGGTCGACATCTGTGACACATCGATGATCACGCCCAAATCGTTGAGACGCTTGACCGCTTGTTTGCCGAGGTCGGAGAGGCCGTCGAGTGCATCCGGCGAATCATTGAAGAACGGCAGCGGCCGGGATGAGTCGGCCCAATCGTTGTTGCCGATGTAGCTGAAACCGAACATGCGCATGCCACGCGCCGTCCACAGGTCCAGCAGGTTCAGGTCGTGGCCCAGCGGGTAGGCGTTGAGCATGCTGATGAAGATCGCGAACTTGCCTTCACCGTGCAGGCGCCGAAAATCTTCGGGCGTGTAGGCAATCCCGACCTGATTGGGGAAGTCGCGGACCATCCCGGAGATGATCTTGTAGCGGATCTCCTGCTGGTTGCGTGCCTCTTCAACGAAACCCGCCGTAGGCTTGTGCGGCGCATTGGCGCCGTTCCACAGTTCCGGCCAGCCGAAAATCGTCAGTGCTGCACCGGACAGTTGCCCGCGATTGGCTTTTATCAGGTCGAACTGACCGGGGCCGTCCTTGTCGGCTTCATTGCCGTGGGTGCCGAAGTCCTGAAGGACGGTGATGTGGCTGTCGAAGGACAGCAGGTGCTGGTGCATCTCGCGGGCCTGGTCCATCACCTTGACCGGATAGCCGAGATTGTCGTTGAGCCAGTAATCCCAGGCTGCGAAGCCTGCTGCGGCACTGATCGCCAGGGCCAGTGGCAGGCCAATGAAAAGAGCCTTTTTCGAACGTGGTTTTGTCATTGCCATCTCAGTCAGGTTCGCCGTCGAGGTGCTGGCGCAGGGGCCATTGCTATCTGGAAAGAACGAGTGATTGGCAACGAAATTTAGTCGCATCGCCCTGTGGCGCGGGCACCCTTAAATTTGTCGGGGCAGCGTACGTTCTAGCTTGGATAAAGCCTGCTTCATGGCTGACACAGGTAGGGCAATGAAGATTTCTCGACGATGGTTCATGGCAGGCCTGGCGCTGACCGGCGCTGCGGTGCCTGCGGCGTATTTTGGTCATCGTGAATGGACCAGACCGGACCCCACGATCACCCCCGGCGAGGCGTCGTTCGACGTGGCCGACACGGCCGGTCAACGCCTGGCGAACAAGTTGCGCGGGGTTTGGGATATCCGTTTCGAGGGCCGCGACGCGGGTGTCGAAGGGCTGCCGGCAAGCGGTCTGCAAGTGTTTCTCGACATCGGCCAGAAGGGGCGCGGTGTCTGCGGCTTTCTGGATACGCCCGAGCGTCTGCGCTCTGGCGAAACACCGCGTTACCGAATAATCGGTGATCTGGCCGAGGGCGACGCGGCGAAGTTGAGCTGGCGGCTGATCAGTGCCAACGGCCATATCGACTACGAACTGCAAATGATCCTCGACGAAGTCTGGGCCGACTTCGGCAACGCCGGCAGCGGCAGCCTCAGCGGTCGGGTGTCACGTCTGGATCGGCCGCTGGCTTTGCCGATGCAGGACAACCGCTTCATTGCCGTGAAACAGTTATTCCCCGAAGCGCGGCAGCGTACGCCGCTGAACCCGACGCTGCTGGCGTGGCTGATCTCCCCCGAACACCGGTTGTTTCACCAGGTCTGGCACGCCACGCGGGACAAGTGGCACACCCTGGCCGAAGACAAACGCAATGCGTTGCGCGGTCTCGGCTGGCAACCCGGCCCGCGCGGCAAGGAGCGCGATGCCCGTGGCGATCGCAAGGATCGCAACGGCTCGGGCGTCGACTTTTTCTTCATGCACCGGCACATGCTGGGCACGGCGCGTTCGATGCAGGATCTGCCGTCGTGGGAATACTTCCCGCTGCCGCAGCCCGAGCTGATCCGCGACCGGGTCGGTTTCGCCCGTTACTTCGACAACCACGACGGCACGGCACTGCCGCCGACGTGGCTGGCCGATGGCGACAACGAATACAGCCAGTGGGTCAGCGACCTGAAAACCGCCGAGACCTACGAAAGCAACTTTCAGGTATGGGAATCGCAATACCGCGATCCGGCTTATCTGGCCAAACTCACGCTGGGTCAGTTCGGTTCTGAAGTGGAGTTGGGGCTGCATGACTGGCTGCATATGCGCTGGGCCTCGGTGCCGCGTGATCCGTCCAACGGCCAGCCGGTGCCGTTTGCCCGTGATCCGGCGGATTTCGCCGCGCGCTGGTTTGCGGCGGAAAACGACTTCCTCGGCGATCCGTTTTCATCCCACGTCAACCCGGTGTTCTGGCATTTCCACGGCTGGATCGATGACCGCATCGAGGACTGGTTCCGCGCTCACGAGCGTTTTCACCCGGGCGAAGTCACCCGGCAAGTGGTCAACGGTGTGCAGTGGTTTGCGCCGGGGCGCTGGAATGAGGTCGCGGATCCGTGGCTGGGGCCGACCACCCACGGTTGCAGCACCACGCCGGGGTTGCAGGTGGGCAAGTCAGTGGAGATGGATCCCGAGACCATGAAGCTGGCGCTGCGCATCACCTTCATCGGCGACGAGAAGAAACTTGCCGCGCTGTTCCGCCGCGTGCCGCAACGGCCGTGGTATGCGCGTCATTTGAAAGCCAAGGTTTAAAACAAAAGATCGCAGCGTGCGATCTTTTGTTCTTCAGCGCGTCTCCCAACCCCCACCCAACGCTTTGTACAGCGCAATGCTCGCCTGCATCCGCGCCAGCCGCAGTTGCACGTTGAGATCCTGCGCGGCGTACAGCGTGCGCTGGGTTTCCAGTACGGTCAGCAAGTCTTCGGCGCCGGCCTGATAGCGGCTCTGGGAGAGGTTGAACGCGGTCTGTGCCTGATTCAGCTCTTCGGTCTGCCATTGCCGTTGTTGATCCAGGCCCTGAATGCTGTTCAGGGCTTTTTCCACGTCGGCGAAGCCGTTGATGATCGCGCCGCGATAGGTTTCCAGCAGTTCTTCCTGGCGGGCGGTCGCCTTGTCGCGTTCTGCGGACAGGCGACCGTTATTGAAGATCGGTGCGATCAGCCCGGCGGTGAGGTTGTAGAACGGGCTACGCATCACATCGTCGAAGCGGTTGGCGCCGGAGCCCAGCTGCGCGCTCAGGGTGACCTTGGGCAGCATGGCGGCGCGGGCGACTTTGACGTCTGCCCGGGCGGCTGCCAGTTGCGCTTCGGCGCGGGCGATGTCCGGGCGTCGGGTCAGCAGGTCGCTGGGCAGCCCGGCAGCGATTTGTGGCCACTGCAGTTGGTCGAACGACTCGAGGCTCGGTGGCAGCTCTTGCACCGGTCGCCCGAGCAGTGCCGCCAGACCGATTCGCGCGTCCTCGGCCTGTTGCTGCACCGTCGGCAGTTGCCGCTGTTGCGCGGCCACCAGACTTTTCTGCTGAGCCAGTTCCAGCGCGGTGGCGGAGCCGGCATTGAAGCGGGTCTGCACCAGTTGCAAGACACTCTGCGCGTTGGCCAGGTTCAGCGCGGCAATGCGGCTTTGTTCCTGCAATGACAACGCCTGGGTGTAGCGGTTGGCGACGTCGCTGAGCAGGGTCAATTCCACGGTGGCCTGATCGAACTCACTCGCGCGCAGGCCCTGGCGGGCGCTCTCGCGGGTGGCGGCCTGACCGCCCCAGAAGTCGATTTCATAACTCGCGCTGAGGTTGGCGTCGAAGTAGTCCACGGCCTTGTTGCTGCTGTCGGCATCCAGTTGGCTGTAGCCGTTGCCGCGCAGCAGTTTCTGGCGGTTGGCGTTCAGGCCTGCGGTTAGTTCCGGTAATTGCGAACCGCCCGCGATCACTGTGCTGGCGCGTGCCTGACGTACGCGGGCAATGGCGGCGGCCAGGTCGTGGCTGCCGCTTTGCGCCTGCCCGATCAGCAGGTTCAGATGCGGGCTGGCGAAATGCGTCCACCATTGCTGGTTGGTCTGCGCCACCGATTGCCCGGTCGGCGACTGCCACGCGGCGGGGGCGGTCACGCCGCTTTCCGGGCGTGGCGCGGGGCTGCCGCAGGCGCTCAGCATCAGGCAAAGGGTCAACAGGCTCAGTTGCGGTTTCATAGATCGATCATTCACTGGTGAGGGCCGTGACCGGGTCGAGCCGGGCAGCTTTGCGAGCGGGCATGAAGCCGAAAACGACCCCGGTGATCAGTGCGCAGGCGAAGGCGCCGGCGATGGCCACCAGGGAAAATGCGACAGCGACTTCGCTGAGTATCAACACACCGCCCACGAGCAGCGCCAGGCCGATGCCGGCAATGCCGCCGACCACCGAGAGCATCACCGCCTCGGTCAGGAACTGACGCAGGATGTCGCGCTGACGGGCGCCGGTGGCCATGCGGATACCGATTTCGCGAGTGCGTTCGCGCACGGTCATGAGCATGATGTTCATCACGCCGATGCCGCCGACCAGCAGCGAAATCGCGGCAATCGAACCGAGCATCAGTGACAGGGTGTTTTGCGTGCGAGCTTCGGCCTGAATCATCGCGGCATTGTTGGTCAGCTCGAAATCCTTCTTGCCGTTGTGCAACTGCAACATCAATTGCTCGATGGCCATTTCGGTTTCATGGACCTTGCGCGCATCGGCGGCAGCGATCACTACGTACTCGGGGTTGTGCGTGCCGAACAGTCGAACGCTGGCAGCGGAGTAGGGGATGGCGATGCGATTGTCGCTGTCCTGGTCGCCGGAGCTGGCGCCTTTGCCGGCCAGTACGCCGACCACCTGGAACGGTACGTTCTCGATCAGGATGTATTGACCGATGGGATTGCTCACGTCCTTGAGCAACTTGTCGCGGACCTTCTTGCCGATTACCGCCACGGCTGCACCGTTGCGCTCGTCGGCCTCGGTGAAGTAGCTGCCCTCGACCACCGGCCAGTTGAAGATCTCGGGGAAATTGGTGTCGTTGCCGCCGATGTAGCTCATATGGTCGAGGTTGCCGAAGCGCACGCCGGCTTCGGCGCCGTTGACCGGCATGATGCGAGTGATCTGCGGCAGGCTGGCCAGTGCGGCGACTTCATCGAGGGTAACGATGCCTGGTGGCGTGCGCGGGTTCGGCGCGGCGCCGCTGAGGTAAATGATGTTGGAGCCGAAGGCGCCCATCTGCGCCATGACCTGGCGTTTGCTGCCTTCACCGACGGCGAGCATGACCACCACCGATGCGACGCCGATGATGATCCCCAGCAGCGTCAGCGCGGTACGGAAGCGGTTGATCCACATGACGCGCCACGCCGCCTGCACCGCATCGACCAGTTCGCCTTTCCAGGCGCCGCTCGCTTCGCTGCCCTCGCTCAGGCGTTTGCGCAGATCCACGGCCTGCAAGGCGCCGGGGTTGGTGCTGGCCTGCACGGTGGGATCTTCCCTGGCGCTGTCGCGGATGATCAGGCCGTCGCTGATTTCAATGATGCGCTTGGCGCGCGCCGCCACTTCACGGTCATGGGTGATGAGGATGACCACATGACCCTGGCTCGCCAGCTCGTCGAGCAGTGCCATGACTTCCTTGCCGCTGTGGCTGTCGAGGGCGCCGGTCGGTTCGTCCGCCAGAATGATATGGCCGCCGTTCATCAAGGCGCGGGCAATCGACACCCGTTGTTGCTGGCCGCCGGAGAGTTGATGGGGGCGGTTGCCGGTGCGCGAGGCCAGACCGAGGCGCTCGAGCAGGGCGGCGGCCCGTGCATGGCGCTCGGCAGCCGGAATGCCGGCATAGATGGCCGGCATCTCGACGTTTTCCTGGGCGGAGCCCGACGGAATCAGGTGGTAACCCTGAAACACGAAACCGAAAGCCTCGCGACGCAGCCAGGCCAGTTCATCGGTGTCCAGGCCGGCGACGTTCTCACCGGCAAAACGGTATTCGCCGGATGTGGGCCGGTCGAGGCAACCGAGGATGTTCATCAGCGTCGATTTGCCGGAGCCGGATGCACCGACGATCGCCACGAACTCGCCGGCATGGATCGACAGATCGATGCCACGCAACACGTGAACTTCGGGCGTGTCGCCGCCGCCGTAGGATTTGCGGATGTCCTGCAGGTCGATCAGGGGCGTTTGCATTCAGCCTCCGCTGCCGTCGACCGGGCCGATCAACAGATGATCGCCTTCGCTGAGACCGTCGAGAATCTGCACCTTCAAACGGTCGCTGATGCCGGTACGCACGGTGCGTTGCTCAATGTCGCCGTTCTGCGCCACGACCCGGGCAACCTGACTGTCGGGTTTGGCGCTGCCGTGCAGGGCGGCAACCGGTGCGGTGAGGACGTTTTTTGCCTCGTTGGAGACGAAGAACACTTGTGTGGTCATTTCCGCCATCAGCGCGTTGTCGGCGTTATCGACATCCAGCAATACGGTGTACAGCACCACACGACCGGCACCGCTTTTGCTGGTGCTGGTCGGGCTGCCACCGCCCTGGCTGGTCTGGTCCAGCGGTTTGGGCGGCACCGGCAGGATCTGCCGCACGGTGCTGCTCCAGCGCCGGTTGCCGCCACTGAGGGTGGTGAAATAAGCGCTCATGCCCGGTTTGACGTGGCCGATGTCGGCTTCGGAGACTTCAGCCCAGACCGTCATTGGCGACAGCTTGGCGATCCGCAGGATCAGCGGTGTCTGTTGCTGGGCGTTGAGTGTCTGGCCTTCGCGAGCGTCCAGTGCGACCACGGTACCGGCCATCGGTGCGTAGATCCGGGTGTAACCGAGCTCGGCCTGATCGCTGCGCAGGCTCGCCTGTGCCTGACGGATCTGCGCCTGGAACATGTCGATGCGCGCCTGCGTGGCTTTCAGTTCGGCGCGGGCGGTTTGCACGTCTTCTTCACGGGTGGCGCCGCCGGCAGCCAGTTTCTGCTGGCGCTGATACTTCTGACGCGCCAGTTCATGTTGGGCCTGTTGTTCCTGCAACTGCGCCTTCAGGTTCTCGATGGAAAACTGGCTGGCGTCGAGTTTGGCCTTTTGCGTGGCCGGGTCGATCTCTACCAGCAACTGACCCTCCTTGACCACGTCGCCGACTTCCACGTGGATCTTGCGAATCTGCCCCGACGCCTGGGCGCCGACATCTACATACCGGCGAGGCTGGAGGGTGCCGAGTGCGGTCACGCTGCTTTCTATATCGCCGCGAGAGACCTGCACGGTGGTGAATTTGTCCCGACCGGGCGGCAACACCTGCCAGGCGGCAATAGCAATGACGGGGATAAGGCAAAGGGCGATGAGCAGGGCGCGTCGGGCGGGGCGGGGACGTTTCATGCAGGGTTCCGGCCAGTGGAAATAGGCCCGTCGTTCAGCAGGCACCGCGAGCGGGCCACGGTCGAACGCTGTCGCAGGACGCGACAGATACGGGGGCTGTCCTTTAAACGAGAGACGGGGTGGGGAATTTAAGCGCTGAAAAACGCGGTAACAGGTATAGCTGGCAACAATTTGTCGGGCAAATGGAAACAGCACTTTAAATCTATATGAGAATTACTATAAATTACGCACCTGAAATTGCCACTACCGTGCCACTGCCTTTTTCGACAGTCGCGGATCTGGCTCAAGGATCGAAACCGCACGCTGCGGCGGGGAATCATGTTGGAAAACTACTATCGCGAGTTGGTGTGTTTCCTGAACGCCAGGCTCGGCAACCGTCAGGTGGCCGAAGACGTGGTGCATGACGCTTATCTGCGGGTGCTGGAGCGATCCAGCGAAACGCCGATCGAGCAGCCTCGGGCATTTCTCTATCGCACCGCACTCAATCTGGTGATCGACGACCATCGACGCAATGCCCTGCGTCAGGTCGAATCGCTGGAAGTGCTCGACAGCGAAGAGCGCTATTTCACTCCATCCCCCCACAACACCTTCGATCACGGCCAGCGACTGGAGATGCTCCAGCGCGCCCTCGCTGAACTTTCGCCGCTGTGCCGCGAAAGTTTTCTGCTACGCAAGATCGAAGGCCTGTCGCACCCCGAAATCGCCCAGCACCTCGGCATTTCCAAGGCCCTGGTGGAAAAACACATCGTCAACGCCATGAAGCATTGCCGCCTGCGCATCAAGCAATGGGACGCCCATTGAGCCGTCGTCGTTAAATTTTATTTCACTGTCCTCGTTCCTACTCAACAGACGATCTGCTGTCCTGCTCAAGGCCGGTCAGGTCACTCAGGCTTTTCGTCCAGAGGACACTGGAAATGACACAGGCAATTGCATCGCCCATCGTTCACGACCTGATCGGCGTCGGTTTCGGCCCTTCGAACCTGGCGCTGGCCATCGCTCTGCAAGAGCGCGGCCCGACCCAGGGCGAACTGGATGTGCTGTTTCTCGACAAACAACCCAACTACAGCTGGCACGGCAACACCCTGTCGACCCAGAGCGAGTTGCAGATTTCCTTCCTCAAGGATCTGGTGACCCTGCGCAATCCGACCAGCCCGTATTCGTTCGTCAACTACCTCAAGCACCACGGCCGATTGGTGGACTTCATCAACCTCGGCACCTTCTACCCGTGCCGCATGGAGTACAACGACTACCTGCGCTGGGTGGCTGGGCAGTTCACCGAGCAGAGCCGCTACGGCGAAGAAGTGCTGACCATCGAGCCGGTGCTGCATAACCATCAGGTCGAAGCGCTGCGGGTGATTTCCCGTGGCACGGACGGCCAGCAGTTCGTGCGTACTGCGCGTTCGGTGGTGGTCAGCGCCGGCGGCACGCCGCGCATTCCCGAGGCGTTCAAGGCACTGAAGGGCGATGGTCGGGTGTTCCATCACTCGCAGTACCTGGCCGAGATGGCCAAGCAGCCGTGCATCAACAACCAGCCGATGAGCATCGCAATCATCGGTGGCGGGCAGAGCGCAGCGGAAGCCTTTATCGATCTGAACGACTCGTTCCCGTCGGTGCAGGTCGACATGATCCTGCGCGGCTCGGCGCTGAAACCGGCGGACGACAGCCCGTTCGTCAACGAAGTGTTCTCGCCGGAATTCACCGACCTGATCTTCCAGCAGAAGAGCAGCGAGCGTGAGCGTCTGGTCAACGAGTACCACAACACCAACTACTCGGTGGTCGACATCGACCTGATCGAGCGTATCTACGGCATCTTCTATCGCCAGAAAGTCTCGGGCGTGGCGCGTCACGCGTTCCGCACCCTGACCACGGTCGAGAAAGCCACTGCCACCGAACATGGCATTGAACTGACCGTGCGCAACAATGCCACCGGCGAAGTCACCGTACGTGCCTACGATGCGGTCGTGCTGGCCACCGGTTACGAGCGTCAGATGCACCGCAAACTGCTGGCGCCGCTGGAGGAGTACCTGGGCGATTTCGAGGTCGACCGCAATTACCGCCTGATCACCGACGAGCGCTGCAAGGCCGGTCTGTACATGCAGGGCTTCTGCCAGGCCAGCCATGGTCTGAGCGATACGCTGCTGTCGATCCTGCCGATCCGCGCGGACGAGATCGCCGGCTCGCTGTATGAGCATGGCAAGAACCGCGGGCACAGCCGTTCGGTGATGGATCTGTTGCTGGCGACTGCCAGCTAAGCATCCTTTCAGCCTGATCGTTCCCACACAGTGGGAACGATCTTCAGGCCAATCCTGAACCCTTCCTGAACACCCGCCACATTCCCCGACACACTTCCTTTTGCGGGTTTACTCTCCAGACATCGGGGCGTAAGCTTCGCGCGTTTTCATCAATAGCGGAGACCCACAGTGGGTACTTGTTCGAGTGACAGTTGTCGGCCGGTCCTTGTAACCGGCAGATTCTCGGCAAGATAACGCGCATTCCTTTGTGCCGTTGTCTCGCCGAACAGCGAGCAGCGGCATCCCGATCATGACCGGTCCCGGTCATGTACCGACGTCCTTCTCATCGACACTGAAAAGCCTGTGAAGTCGACTTCATCGTCGTCATTGCAGCCCTATCGACACGCCTGTCTTTTCTGACCGGCGCGCCACGCCTTGCCGTGCCGGTTTTCCGGTGCCCGAGACGAGGACGTACCTGCTCGACGGTTTCCCGGCTGACCATAGGGGCAACAGCCATGAAACTTACGCTCAAGGAATTTTTCGCAGGCTTCCTGCGGACCCGCCACATCGCCCGGCATTTCCGTCGCCTGGCCTTGCTGGAAACCCTCAGCGACACCACGGTCAGCCGTGAAGTGCCGCCGACTCTCGCCAATACACTGGTGGACGCCGCCCATTGCGACAGCGGCGTGCTGCTGTCGAACCTCGGCACCCACACCGATGGCCTGACCGATTTCGAAGTCGATGTGCTGCGCGCGCAGCACGGCCACAACGAAGTCGAGCACGAGCAACCGCTGCCGTGGTGGACCCACCTGTGGCACTGCTACAAGAACCCGTTCAACCTGCTGCTGACCCTGTTGGCGGTAATCTCGTGGCTGACCGAAGACCTCAAGGCCGCCATCGTGATTTTCTCGATGGTGGTGCTGTCGACGCTGCTGCGCTTCTGGCAGGAAAGCAAATCCAACCAGGCCGCCGACGCGCTCAAGGCGATGGTCAGCAACACCGCCACCGTGCTGCGCCGGGATGCGCCGCGCGCTGAACTGCCGATCAAGCAACTGGTGCCAGGCGATCTGATCGTGCTGTCGGCCGGCGACATGATTCCCGCCGATTGCCGGGTGCTCAGCGCCAAGGATCTGTTCGTCAGCCAGGCGGCGATGACCGGCGAATCGATGCCGGTGGAAAAATTCCCGCGTCAGGCCGATCGTGACACGCGCAATCCGCTGGAGCTCGACAACATCCTGTTCATGGGCACCAACGTGGTGTCCGGCACGGCGGTGGCGGTGATTCTCACCACCGGCAACAGCACCTATTTCGGTGCGCTGGCGCAGCGGGTCGGGGCGACGGATCGCGCGGTAACTTCGTTCCAGCAAGGGGTGAACAAAGTCAGCTGGCTGTTGATCCGTTTCATGTTCGTCATGGCGCCGCTGGTGTTGTTCATCAACGGTTTCACCAAGGGCGACTGGACCGAAGCGCTGCTGTTCGCGCTGTCGATCGCCGTGGGCCTTACCCCGGAAATGCTGCCGATGATCGTCACCTCGACGCTGGCCAAGGGCGCGGTGTTCCTGTCGCGCAAGAAAGTCATCGTCAAACGCCTGGATGCGATCCAGAACTTCGGCGCCATGGACGTGCTGTGCACCGACAAGACCGGCACCCTGACCCAGGACAGGATCTTCCTGGCACGCAACGTCGATGTCTGGGGCGAAGACTCCGATGACGTGCTGGAAATGGCTTACCTCAACAGCTACTACCAGACCGGCCTGAAAAACCTGCTCGACGTGGCGGTCCTGGAACACGTGGAAATCCACCGCGAGCTGAAGGTCGGCACGGCGTTTCGCAAGGTCGACGAGATCCCGTTCGACTTCAACCGCCGGCGCATGTCGGTGGTGGTCGAAGGGCGCGGTCAGCCGCATCAACTGATCTGCAAAGGCGCGGTGGAAGAGGTTCTGTCGGTGTGCAGCCGGGTTCGTCACGGTGAAGTCGACGAAGCCTTGAGCGATGAATTGCTGGCGAAAATTCGTCAGGTCACCGCAGCATTCAACGCTGAAGGCTTGCGTGTGGTAGCAGTGGCAGCACGGTCGATGCCTGAAGGTCGCGACACTTACAGCCTGGGCGACGAGCAGGAACTGACGCTGATCGGTTACGTGGCGTTTCTCGATCCGCCGAAGGAAAGCACCGCCCCGGCACTCAAGGCCCTGGCCGAGCACGGCGTGGCCGTGAAAGTGCTGACCGGCGACAACGAGCTGGTGACCGCCAAGATCTGCCGCGAAGTGGGCCTGGCCCAGCAAGGCCTGCTGATGGGCAACGACATCGAACGCATGAGCGACGCGGAACTGGCAGTGGCCGTGGAAACCACCAATGTGTTCGCCAAGCTGACGCCGTCGCACAAGGAGCGCATCGTGCGCATCCTCAAGGGCAACGGCCACGTGGTCGGGTTCATGGGCGACGGCATCAACGACGCCCCGGCCCTGCGCACCGCCGACATCGGGATTTCCGTGGACAGCGCGGTGGATATCGCCAAGGAAGCGGCCGACATCATCCTGCTGGAAAAGAGCCTGATGGTGCTGGAGGAGGGCGTGCTGGAAGGGCGGCGGACCTTCGCCAACATGCTCAAGTACATCAAGATGACTGCCAGCTCGAACTTCGGCAACGTGTTCTCGGTGCTGGTGGCCAGCGCGTTCATTCCGTTCCTGCCGATGCTGCCGATGCACCTGCTGGTGCAGAACCTGCTGTATGACATTTCGCAGATCGCGATCCCGTTCGACAACGTCGACGACGAGATGCTGAAACAGCCGCAACGCTGGCAGCCAGGGGACGTCGGGCGCTTCATGCTGTTCTTCGGCCCGATCAGTTCGATCTTCGACATCACAACGTTCGCCTTGATGTGGTACGTGTTCGATGCCAACACCCCGGATCACCAGACCCTGTTCCAGTCCGGCTGGTTCGTGGTCGGGCTGCTGACCCAGACGCTGATCGTGCACATGATCCGCACGCCGAAGATTCCGTTCCTGCAAAGCCGCGCGGCCATGCCGTTGCTGGTGATGACCGGGATCATCATGGCCGTGGGCATCTTCCTGCCGATGGGGCCGCTGGCGCACTACTTCAAACTGCAGGCGCTGCCGTCGATGTACTTCGTGTTCCTGCCGGTGATCCTGCTGGCGTACATGGCGCTGACTCAAGCAGTTAAAGGCTTCTACATCCGCCGGTTCGGCTGGCAGTAACAGGCAAGATTCCCCCCTTGTGGGAGCAAGGGGGGCGGTTTCAAGGAGTTCGACATGCAAGCGATCAACAATCTCAACCTCAGCTCATTGCTCGACACGCTGGTCAGCCTCAGCGCGGCGTTCATCCTCGGCGGCCTGATCGGCTTCGAGCGCCAGTACCGGCAACGCACGGCGGGCTTGCGCACCAATGTGCTGGTGGCGGTCGGCGCGGCGATTTTCGTCGACATGGCCAACCGTCTCGCCGGTGCCGAAGGCGCGGTCCGGGTGGTCGCGTATGTGGTCTCCGGCATCGGCTTTCTCGGTGCCGGGGTGATCATGCGCGAAGAGGGCAACGTGCGCGGCCTCAACACCGCCGCCACGCTCTGGACCTCGGCAGCCGTCGGTGCCTGTGCCGGTGCCGACCTGCTGGCCGAAGCGGTGCTGGGCACCTTGTTCGTGCTCGCCGCCAATACCTTGCTGCGGCCGATCGTCAACAACATCAACCGTCAGCCGCTCGATGTGGTCTCGGCGGAAGTCACCAACATCGTCTATGTCATTGCCCGGCGCTCGCAGCAAACGGCCGTGTTCGCCCTGCTTGAAGCGGAGCTTGAACGCAGCAACTACCCGGCCAGTGATGTCGATGTGCACGCCTTCGGTGCCGACGAAATCGAGATCGAAGCCACGCTCGCAACCACGTCGGTGGACGGCGATGAACTGGACGCACTGGTGAAGCGGATTTCCACTTCAAGCCTGGTGGTGCAGGCGTTCTGGAGTCCGAGCACCACGGAATAGCTTTTTCAATCCGGATGAGTGACGGTGTTTTTCGGAAAAGTCCTACAGAGCGCATCCCGATGCTTGGGTAGTCTTGCCGCCACTTGAAGCGACTACCCGGACTTCCACGTTGACCGACAAAACCCTGCGCATCCTGATCGCCGACCTGCAGCATTTTCACCGGATGAAGATCGAGCGGCTGTTCAATGGTCTCGATTACTACCGCATTGCACCGGTACAGAGCCTTGCCGAACTGCTGACGCTGGTCGATTACGGCTGTCAGCCGTTCGATGTCCTGGTGATTAATGCCGAGCTGGCGACCGGGATCGCGGATCTGCGTGGTTTTCTGTTTGATCACCCACTCGTCCGAAGGGCGCTGGTCTATGGTGAATCGGCGGACTCTTCAGGTGTTTCCAGGCGATTTGGGGCAAAGATCATCACTAGCCCTGAAGCATTGCCTTCCATCCGCGCCATCGAACAGTTGATGAACTCGGTCGAGGGTTCGTCTGGGCGCTCTTCGCGTGTTCGATCACAGATCGGCCGAACGCACAACTGTCAGATCTGACAGGTGATTCAGGGTGCATACCGTGCAACAGTTGTAGCGC
This sequence comes from Pseudomonas sp. FG35, assembly GCF_057809295.1. Classification (NCBI taxonomy): domain Bacteria; kingdom Pseudomonadati; phylum Pseudomonadota; class Gammaproteobacteria; order Pseudomonadales; family Pseudomonadaceae; genus Pseudomonas; species Pseudomonas sp. FG35. The sequence goes on from NZ_JBMDJR010000011.1 coordinate 174,025, forward strand.
AGCTACCAATAGTCCCGTTCAAGCCAGATCGGTGGCGTCGTGTCATGTATTCGCCCCGGGAGTGATCATGGGTTCAGCATTGATCGTTGATGATCATCCAGTGGTGGTGGGTGCCCTACGCCTGGTTCTGGAGTCTGCGGGTTACACACCGATCCATGTGACTGGCAGAGGTGTCGATGTGGTGCCGATGCTGCGTGAGCACGCGCCGAAACTGGTAGTGCTCGACCTGAAACTCGATGGCTTCGGCGGCCTGGAGGTGTTAGCCCGCATCAGAGCCGTCGGGCTGGTCTGCAATGTGGTGATTTTCACCTCGGCCGACCCTGAACACTATCTGATGCGCTGTCGACGTGCAGGGGCGATGGCTTTTGTCGCCAAATCCGCCTCGATGCAGCATTTGCAAAATGCAATCAAAGCCGTCCGTTCGGGTTATACCTACTTCCCCGAAATGCCTGTGGTCAATACCGGGCAATCCGAAGCACATCGCGATGAACGAGAGTTGATTGCACTTCTGTCCACTCGCGAAATGGAGATCATGCTGAAGCTGGCCAGAGGCGAGTCCAACAAGCACATTGCGCTTGCGATGAACCTTAGCCACAAAACCATCAGCACCTACAAGACCCGCCTGATGCTGAAGCTCGGGGTAAGCTCACTGGTGGTGTTGCGAGAGTTTGTCAAACGCAACGGTCTGCTTCCATAGGCTGCCCATGATATGGCCTCTGCGGTTCGTTCTTCTGTCGATACTGATGCTTGCAAGCACAGTGCACGCGACCGAGGCACAACGGCTGGAAATCGTCTCCCGCACCCGCCTTGAGGGTGTGCAGATTCAACTGGATGAGCAGGATCGACAGTGGCTCCGTGCGCACCCGGTATTGCGCATCGGTGCCTCCTGGCCGGACTACCCGCCCTTTGAACTGACCCGCAAGCGCCATGAGCTGGAAGGCCTCACGGCCGATTACGCTGATGCGATTGCGCAGATTTTGAACATCGACGTCGAAGTCTGGTGTCATGCCAACCGCGCAAGCGCCATGGCCGCGCTCAAGGCCGGTGAGGTAGACCTGCTGGGCACGTCGAACAACTTCGAGATCGCTGATCCCGAACTGATGCTGTCGCGCGCCTACGCCGAGGATCAGCCGATGTGGGTGACCCGGCTCAATGAGGCGTTACCGGATGATCTCGCCGGCAAGCGCATCGCCATGGTGGACGATTACCTGCCAGCCTCGACCATCGAAGAGGCTTACCCGAAAGCTTCCCTGCAGCGCTATCGATCGATCCTCGATGCCCTCGGCGCCGTGGCGTTCGGCCGGGATGATCTGTACCTCGGTGACTTCATCAGCGCCAGCTACCTGATCAACACCCATTTTCAAAACGACCTGCAACTGGCCGGGCCCTCGGGCCTCGACGCCAACCCGTTCGGCTTTGCTCTGGCTCGCAGCAACATCCGCTTGAAACGTCTGGTCGACAAGGCCCTGCTGGCCATTCCCATGGAGCAGCGCCTGGCCATGGAACTGCGCTGGAGCGCCGGTCGAGCCGACATAGCGGCGCAGTCGCGGGTGAGCCTGAGTGACAGCGAGCAACAATGGCTGGATCAGCATCCGGTGGTACGGGTCGGCGCTGTCGATGATTTTGCACCGCTGACATTCTTTGACACCGATGGCCGCTTCAGTGGTCTGGTCGCTCAATTGCTCAACCTGATCAGTCAGCGCAGCGGCCTGACATTCGAGGTGGTGCGCGGTCAATCTCTGGATCGTCAGGTCGAGCAACTCAGAAACGGTGAGCTGGACCTGTTGCCGGTGATGACACCGAGCCGCGAGCGCGAAACGCAAATGTTGTTCACTCGCTCGTACGCCAACAGTCCCTTTGTCTTGATCACCGAGTCGAAGGCACAGGCGCCGCGCAGTCTCGAAGAGATGGCGGGTAAACGTCTGGCGCTCTATCGCGGCAATCCGCTGCGTGATTACCTGCTGGAACACGTGCCGCAGATCAACCTGATCGAATTGCCGAGCCCGGCGGACGGTACGCGGGCGCTGTTTGATGGTCGGGCCGATGCGACATTGAGCTCGTTGCTGGTGGCGCGTTATCAGATCGATCACCAGTACCGTGAGCGCTTGCGCATAGCCTCTACGCTGGGGGATCAACCGGCCCGGATCGCCATGGCCACGGCGCCCGATGCCCCGCAGCTGCAGTCGATTCTGAACAAGGCGCTGCTGGGCATTGCACCTCAGGAAATCGACGGTCTGGTCGCGAGATGGAGTCGGAACGTGGTGCTGCAGGACAGCTATTGGCAGCGCCATCGAGAGCAAATATTGCGCGGGTTTGCCGTAGCCGCCGGTCTGCTGTTGCTGGCATTGGGCTGGATCGCCTTTCAGCGTCGGCAGATCCGCCAGCGCCAGCAATGGCTTCAGCAGTTGCAGGAAGCCAAGGACGCAGCCGACGAAGCCAATCGCGCCAAGAGCACGTTTCTGGCGACCATGAGTCATGAAATCCGCACACCGATGAACGCGCTGATCGGCATGCTCGAACTCGCCCTCAAGCGTGCCGATGAAGGCGTGACCGATCGCCAGGCGATCGAAGTGGCGTCCAGCGCCGGGCAGCAGTTGCTGGCATTGATCGGCGATATTCTCGACATCGCCCGCATCGAGTCCGGGCATCTGTCGCTGGCCCCCAAGCGCGCCAATCTACGTGAGGTGGTGGCGTCGGTGTGTCGGATTTTCGAAGGCCTGGCCCGGCAGAAGCAATTGTTGTTGCATGTCGAACTGGATGAGCGCAGCGACGTCGAGGTGATGCTCGATCCCCTGCGTTTCAAACAAGTGGTCTCGAATCTGTTGAGCAATGCAATCAAATTCACCGAAGCCGGGGAAGTGAGCCTGTGTTTGCGCGTGTTCGGCGAGCACGGCGGGTTGATTGAAGTGGGTGTGGCCATTGAAGACAGTGGCCGTGGGATCAGCGCCGAGGATCAGCAGCGGTTGTTCAGCCCGTTTGTACAGGTCGGCGATCATCGGTCTGTGGCGCACGGCGGCTCCGGCCTGGGGCTGGTGATCAGCCGCAACCTGTGCCGGTTGATGGGCGGCGATTTGTGGATGAACAGCGAGTTGAACCGCGGCACTCAGGTCATGCTGCGACTGGAGCTGCCGGTGCTGGCGCCGCGGGTGCAGAAGGAAGAAGCGGCACCTGCGGTAGCAATGACAAATTCACTGGCCGTGCTGGTGGTGGACGACCATCCGGTCAATCGCCTGCTGTTGTGCCGGCAGTTGAGTGAACTCGGCCATCGCCCCGTTGACACCGATGGCGGTGAGCGCGCGCTGGCACTGTGGCGCGGGCAATCGTTCGATGCTTTGATCACTGATATCAACATGCAGGGGCTCAACGGTTATGAACTGACGCGCGCGGTGCGTCAGGAAGAAGCCGCGACGGGCAGGGCGCCCTGCCTGATTCTCGGATTTACCGCCAATGCGCAAATCGAAGAAAGGCAGCGCTGCCGGGCGGCCGGAATGAACGATTGCCTGTTCAAGCCGGTGCTGCTGCGCGAGCTGAGTCAGGCGCTGATGGCCGCCGGAGCAGAGACGCAGGTCGAGAGCTTGGACGAGTCGGCGGTGTCCGAGTTCGATCTGAGTGCGCTGTTGCAACTGGCAGGCGCGGACAACCCGCTGATCGAACAATTGCGTGAGGAGGTGCGTAACAGCCTGCGCATCGACCTGCAGCGTCTGGAAGCATCAGGTCTTGATCGTGATGTCTTGCGTGATCTGGCGCATCACGTCACGGGCGGGGCGCACATGATTGGTGCCGAGCGCGTGGTCTCGGCGTGTCGGGTGCTCGAGCAGGCTTGCCGTGACGATCAGCCCGCAGCGGCATTGACGGCCGCCATCGATTCGCTGCGCGTGGCCATGCACGACCTCGCGCAGCAGCTTCAGGCCTGATCGGTCAGTCCCACTGCGGCGCGATGCCTTTGGGGCTGGTCAGGCGATGGCCGCGATCCAGTGTGGCGATCAGCGCCATGTCGGCGTCGCTCAGGGTCAGCGCCATGGCGCCAAGGTTGCCTTGCAGGTTGGCACGTTTGGTCGACGACGGAATCACCGCGTAACCCGATTGCATCGCCCACGCCAGAGTGACCTGCGCCGGGGTGGCTTGCAGACGCTCGGCGATCTGCACGATCAGCGGATCCTTCAGCACTTCGCCATAGGCCAGGGTCATGTACGACGTGATCTGGATGCCCTGACTTTGCGCGAACTCGACGACCTTGCGGTTTTGCAGGTACGGGTGGAGTTCGATCTGGTTGGTGGCGATATTTTCTGCGCCGACCGCAGCAATCGCCTGTTTCATCAGGTCGATGGTGAAGTTGGACACGCCGATCTGCCGGGTCAGGCCCAGGCGTTTGGCTTCCAGCAGCGCGCCCATGAACTCTTCGACGGGCACCTGATCTTCCGGCGACGGCCAGTGGATCAGCGTCAGGTCAAGGTAGTCGGTCTGCAGTTTTTGCAGGCTCGCCTTGAGGCTTTCGATCAGGCGATCCCTGGCGAAGTTGGCGATCCAGATCTTGCTGGTGATGAACAGCTCTTCACGGGCAATGCCGCTGCCAGCGATGGCTGCGCCGACGTCGGCCTCGTTTTCGTAGATCTGTGCGGTGTCGATGACCCGGTAACCCAGTTCAAGGGCAGTGCTCACCGAATCGATGACCACCTGACCTTGCAGGCGAAACGTACCAAGACCGAAAGCGGGAACAGACATGCAGGAACTCCAGGGTTGCAGTGGGTATGGGCAGGAGTATCCGCGTCTGATTCCTCGGGAAAAACCGCTGTCGGGGCAAAGTACTGTTGACTGAAAAGCACGAATCACATTGATCGCTCATCGTTCCATCAATAGAACGATGAGGACGGTTTTGGCTGACTAGTACTAAATACGTGGCGAATTTATGATCAGCCCATGATCAACCTGATTTCGGAGCCCACCATGAAAAAACTGATCGGTATCTACACCAGCCCTCGCGGCCACTGGGTCGGCGATGGGTTTCCGGTGCGCACCCTGTTTTCCTACGACAACCTGGGCAAGCACATCAGCCCGTTCCTGCTGCTGGATCATGCCGGACCTGCGCATTTCACCCCGACTATTGAGCGCCGTGGCGTGGGGCAGCATCCGCACCGTGGCTTCGAAACCGTGACCATCGTTTACGAAGGCGAAGTGCAGCACCGTGATTCCACCGGCAGCGGCGGCACCATCGGTCCGGGCGATGTGCAGTGGATGACGGCGGCTTCCGGCATCCTGCATGAAGAATTCCACTCGGAAAACTTCGCTCGAACCGGCGGCAATCTGGAAATGGTGCAACTGTGGGTGAATCTGCCGGCCAAGGACAAAATGGCCGCGCCGGGTTACCAGACCATCCTGGACAGTGATATCCCGCAAATCGCGCTCAATGACGGTGCCGGCAGCCTGCGCCTGATCGCCGGTGAGTTCGACGGTCACAAGGGCCCATCCCGCACGTTTACGCCAATCGACGTGTGGGACCTGCGCCTGAACGCCGGCAAGCTGCTTACGCTGGATCTTCACGAAGGCCGCAACACCGCGCTGGTGGTGTTGAAGGGTTCGGTTCAGATCAACGGTGGGGAGTCGATGCGCGAAGGCCAGTTGGCGCTGTTCGAGCGTGATGGCGATCGCATCACCCTTGAAGCCAGCGCGGACGCGGTGGTGCTGCTGCTCAGCGGCGAGCCGATCGACGAGCCGATTGTCGGCCACGGCCCGTTCGTGATGAACACCGAGCAGGAAATCCATCAGGCTTTCGCCGACTTCCAGTCCGGCCGCTTCGGCCAGATGCACAGCTAAAAAAACCGGCAGGCGCCACGTGCGCCTGCCGGTTTTTTTTGCGCACGCGCAGTGGCGCTCATCCCGCCAAATCAATTACTCCTACACTGAGCCCAATCTGTGCGATCTTCTCGCGACTGGCCCCTGTCGGAGTTGTTTGATGCTGTCTCTGCTCACCGATCATCCGTTGTTTTGCGCCTTGATCCTGATCCTGATCGATCTCGGTCTGTGGCGTCTGATCAGCGCCCACGGCAGCGCGTGGAAACTGTTGGTGCGGGTGCTGATTTTCGCCCTGTTCAGCATCCTGCTGTTCAACGAAGGGCTCAACCCGATGGAGCCTGCGCCGTGGGCTGACAACGTGCCGTTGCATCTGGCGGCGACCGGTTTGCAGATTGGTTGGTGGCTGTTCGGCGCGCGCACTCTGACGGTGTTGATCGGCGCAGTGATGATGCAGCGGGTCGGGCACACCGGGCGGTTGTTGCAGGATTTGCTGGGTGCGGTGATCTTCCTGATTGCGATCATCGCGGCGCTGGCCTACGTGCTGGATCTGCCGGTCAAAGGCGTGCTGGCAACGTCCGGGGCGTTGGCGATCATCGTCGGTCTGGCCTTGCAGAGCACCCTGAGCGACGTGTTTTCCGGGATCGTGCTCAACACCACCAAGCCTTATCAACTGGATGACTGGATTTCCATCGACGGCACTGAAGGCCGGGTCACCGACATTGACTGGCGCGCCACGCGCCTGCAAACCAGTCAGGGCAGCATGGCGGTGATTCCCAACTCGCTGGCGGCCAAGGCCAAGATCATCAACTTCAGCCGGCCGAGCAACATGTTCGGGGTTGCCGTCAGCGTGCAGGTCAGCCCCCATGCGCGGCCGAGTTCGGTGATCGATGCCCTGGAGCGCGCGATGCAGGGCTGTCGCCAACTGCTGGAGAACCCCGCGCCGAGTGTTGCGCTGAAGAGCTCCAGCAGTGCAGGCACCGAATATGAAATCAGCGGGTTCGTCGCCTCGATGAGTGAAAAGCGCGTGGTGCGCAATCAGCTGTTCGACCTGGCCTACCGGCATCTGCAAGCGTCCGGGGTCAATCTGCTGTCGAGTGATGAGCCGGGTGTTCCGAGCAATCTCTCGCGACCTCGGGCGTTGCTCGACAGCTCGCCGATTTTCTCCACCCTGCGTCAGGAGGAGAAAGAAACCTTCAGCCAGAACATGACCCTGCAAACCTTCCGTGCCGGCGAGATGATTCTGGCGGGTGGGGAGGTCAGCGATCACTTGTTCATCATTGAGTCCGGCGTGGTCTCGGTGACGCTCAAGCGCCACGGCACGCCGTTCGAGTCCGGACGGATGGGGCCGGGCGAAGTGATCGGCGAGGCGGGGATTGTGTCCGATACCTCATTGCCGGCCGACTTCTCCGCCAAGACCTTCTGCGCGCTGTACCGCATCGAGAAGTCTTATCTCAAGCCGTGCCTCGATGCCCGTCACGACATCAACGATGCGATGAAGGCGCTGCTCGATTTCCGCCTGCACAAGGCGCAATCCCTGACGGAAGATACGCCGGTGGTCGTGCCGAAAAAAGGCTTCCTGCAATGGCTGCGCAATCGCGTGTAAAAGGAGGATCCAACGCAACCGCTGCGGGGGGACCGGTGTCACAGGTTCTATCGGTCAATGGCAGGAGCCCGGACGATGAAAAAAATGCGCATTGCCACGTTCAACGTCAACGGCCTGCGTGCCCGTCTGCCAAATCTGCTGGAATGGCTCAGGCGCGAGCAGCCGGACATCGCCTGTTTGCAGGAGCTGAAACTGGTGGACAGCGCGTTTCCTGCCGCCGATCTGGAGGCCGCCGGCTACGGCGCTATCTGGCACGGCCAGGCGTCATGGAACGGCGTGGCGATTCTTGCCCGCGATACGCAACCGCTGGAGAGCCGGCGCGGCCTGCCCGGCGATCCCGACGATAAACACAGCCGCTATCTTGAGGCGGCAGTGCACGGGGTGTTGGTGGGGTGCCTTTACCTGCCCAATGGCAACCCGCAACCGGGGCCGAAGTTCGACTACAAACTGGCCTGGTTCGAGCGCCTGATCAAATACGCCAAGGATCTGCAAAGCAGCGATCACCCGGTGGTGCTGGCCGGCGATTACAACGTGGTGCCCACCGATCTGGATATCTACAACACCCGTTCCTGGCTCAAGGATGCGTTGTTGCAACCGCAAAGCCGCGAGTGCTATCAGCGGTTGCTGGATCAGGGTTGGATCGATTCGTTGCGGCATCTGTATCCCGAAGATCGGCTGTACACGTTCTGGGACTATTTCCGTCAGCACTGGCAGAAGAACTCCGGGTTGCGGATCGACCATCTGCTGCTCAATCCGACACTGAGCCCTTATCTGCACGAGGCCGGTGTGGATGCCTGGGTGCGCAACGAACCGCATGCCAGCGACCACGCGCCGACGTGGATTCGCATCGATTCGCGTAAAAGGCGCTAGCCGGTGATTGGTTAATTCAATTGTCGATTCGATGCCCGGATCCCGTATACATGGCGACTATCGGCGGAACGATCCGCGCCCCCATGCAAAAGGACCCAGCCATGAGCGAGCCACGCCTGACGAATCTGAAACAGTACCTGCAACGCCTGGGATTCGACGCGCCCCCGGCACCGACCCTTGAAACCCTGCGCCTGTTGCAACTGCGCCATACCGGCGCCTTTCCTTTCGAAAACCTGTCGACGCTCAGTGGCGAACCCGTCCTGATCGATCTGCCGTCCATCGAGCGCAAAGTCTTTAATGACGCCCGTGGCGGGTACTGCTACGAGCTGAACAACCTGTTTCTGGCCTTGCTGCTGGAGCTGGGGTTCGATGCGCGGGGCATCAGCGGGCGCGTGGTCATGAATCAGCCCGAAGGCAGCTGGACCGCGCGCACCCATCGCTTGAGCCTGGTGACCATTGACGACGTGCGCTACATCACCGACGTCGGCTTCGGCGGCATGGTGCCGACCGCGCCGCTGGTGCTGGATACCGACGCCGAGCAATCCACGCCGCACGAACCGTATCGCATCGAAGTGCAGGCCGATGGCTACATGCTGCGGGCCAAAGTCGCCGGCGAATGGCGGCCGATGTACCTGTTCGACCTGCAGCGCCAGGAAGACATCGATTACACCCTCGGCAACTGGTACGTCTCGACCCACCCGGACTCGCCATTTGCCCAGCGCCTGATGGTGGCGCGTACGGGCGACGGCTGGCGGCGCACCTTGAACAACGGCAGTTTCGCGATCCACCGTATCGGCGCCGAGAGCGAGCGGCGTGAAGTGACGGATGTCGATGAACTGATCGAATTGCTGGAACGGGAATTCGGCTTGCGCCTGCCGCACCAGCTCGGTGCGCGAGAGGCTCTGGCGCGCTTGATTCAGCCAGTTTGAACGCTACGGTTTGACGTCCGGTTCCAGTACTCGCCGGATCTCGTTCACGGCCGCCGACAGTTTTTTCTCAAGGCTCTTGAGGTCGGTGGCGGTGATGCCTTGCTTGAATTGCCCGCTTGAATCTTCGAGTTCAACAGCTGCCCCACGGCTGTTAAGCAATGCGTGGCGCAGGGTGTTGTTGATTACCGTCTGATAGCCAAACCCCTCGCTTTCAGCGACCTCGCGCGCGGCTTCGATCACCGCGTCATCGAGCATGATGGTGATGCGCGTTTTACCCTTGGTGGGAGCAATGGCGCCGCGTTTACCGTCGCTGAAATTGTATTCATCTTTCATTGATCACCTCTGCGCAAAGTTGCCATCGCTCGCTGGGCTCGAATGGGTTGGCAGCATTCTTGCTTTTGTCGAACTGAATCTTGAATGACTTCATTATGCATACTTTATATGTATAAAAAGAACGCGACCGCGCCGTCGGTCGCCATGAACACTTCAGCCTAGGCGGATAACGCGTGGACTCTATTGGGGATGTGTTGCCGGATTTGTGGGGGATGAAAGCAGCGGGATAGAAGGTTGGGTGGCTAGCTAACCATTATGTGACTGATAAGTTGTATACAAGTCTATGGACATTTGTCCTGACTCTTGCATACAGTGTGTGCATAACAAAAACCAGGGAACTCCCCCACCATGAAAACGCCCCATGTTTCACACCAACGGCCCGAGGACGAGAATCTCGGGGTCGGCGCGAATATGGCTTACGGCCTGCAACACGTTCTGACCATGTATGGCGGTATCGTCGCGGTGCCACTGATCATCGGTCAGGCCGCCGGGCTTTCGCCGGCGGACATCGGTCTGTTGATTGCTGCTTCATTGTTTGCGGGGGGGCTGGCCACGCTGCTGCAAACCCTGGGTTTACCATTTTTCGGCTGTCAGTTGCCGCTGGTGCAGGGCGTGTCCTTCTCTGGCGTTGCCACCATGGTGGCGATTGTCAGCAGTGGCGGGGAGGGCGGCTTCCAGTCGGTGCTCGGCGCGGTGATTGCGGCGTCGCTGATCGGCTTGCTGATCACCCCGGTATTTTCGCGAATCACCAAATTCTTCCCGCCGCTGGTAACCGGCATTGTGATCACCACCATCGGCCTGACGCTGATGCCCGTGGCTGCACGCTGGGCCATGGGCGGCAACAGTCACGCCCCTGATTTCGGCAGCATGCAGAACATCGGTCTGGCGGCGGTCACGCTGGTGCTGGTGTTGCTGCTGAGCAAGATCGGCAGTTCCACCATCTCGCGTCTGTCGATCCTGTTGGCCATGGTGATCGGCACGGTGCTGGCGGTGTTCCTCGGCATGGCGGACTTCTCCAATGTCACCCAAGGCCCGATGTTCGGCTTCCCGACGCCGTTCCATTTCGGCATGCCGACCTTCCACTTCGCCGCGATCCTGTCGATGTGCATCGTGGTCATGGTGACCCTGGTGGAAACCTCGGCGGACATCCTGGCGGTCGGTGAAATCATCGGCACCAAGGTCGACTCCAAGCGTCTGGGCAACGGCCTGCGGGCGGACATGCTGTCGAGCATGTTTGCACCGATCTTCGGCTCGTTCACCCAAAGCGCCTTCGCCCAGAACGTCGGGCTGGTGGCGGTGACCGGGATCAAGAGCCGCTACGTGGTGGCGACCGGCGGTATCTTCCTGGTGATCCTCGGCCTGCTGCCGTTCATGGGCCGGGTCATTGCAGCCGTGCCGACCTCGGTACTCGGCGGCGCCGGTATCGTGCTGTTCGGCACCGTGGCGGCAAGTGGTATCCGCACGCTGTCCAAGGTCGATTACCGCAACAACGTCAACCTGATCATCGTCGCCACCTCGATCGGTTTCGGCATGATCCCGATCGCCGCGCCGAACTTCTACGATCACTTCCCGAGCTGGTTCGCGACCATTTTCCATTCGGGCATCAGCTCGTCGGCGATCATGGCGATCCTGCTGAACCTGGCGTTCAACCACTTCACGGCGGGCAACTCGGATCAGCAGTCGGTGTTTGCGGCAGCAGAAGAGCGGACCTTGCGTTATCGCGATCTGGCCGCGCTGCGTGAAGGTGACTACTTCAGCGACGGCAAACTGCATGACTGCGACGGCAATGAAGTGCCGGTGATCGATCCGGATGCGGATCACGGTCATGGCGCGCCGAAGGTACATGCCAAGAGCAGCGAACACGTCTGACCGTTGTAGTTGAATGAAAAGGGCCGATCAGTTGCGAAACTGATCGGCCCTTTTTATGGCGCTGACTTTTTCAATGCCACAAAAAAGCCCCTGAATCTTTCGATTCAGGGGCTCTGTATTTGGCTCCACAACCTGGACTCGAACCAGGGACCCAGTGATTAACAGTCACTTGCTCTACCAACTGAGCTATTGCGGAATTGGTGCGTATGTTACTGATTTAAAAAGACTAGTCAAGCGCGAGATGTAAATTTGTTGGAAAGGTCAGGACGGGCGGCGGTTTATCGGCGATTGGCGGTTACCAGAACCGTGGCAGAGGTCTACCATGGCCGCCCGGAAGTGGTCACACGCGCTGCCGGCCATTCGCCGAAAAGGTATGCGCCATGAATAGTCCCATCCTCACCCATTGTCCTGTCGAGGTGTTCGCATGAGCACCGCACAAATCAGCCTGCCCAAAGGCGTCGGCCCGCACGCCGAAAAACTCTTCGACGCGATCACCCAGGCCGCCACGGCTGAAGAACTGAACCGCGCAGGCGGAAAGGCCGAAGGTTTTGTCCTCGGCCTGGAAAGCACCAAGGCCATCAAGAGCCAGATCGCCGAATCGCTCTACGTCGTTTATGACGATGCGGCGACTCAGCGTGCAGCGGAACTGGCTTAACCGCCGAAGGTGAAGGTGCCGAGCATCAGTTTGGCGTACAGCATCGTCGCACCCAGTTGCACCAGCCACAGCGCCAGCCCACCGAGAAACACCCCGGCCGCGACTTGCAGCACCAGATTGTTGCCGCGCTTGGCGGGAGCGCGGGGGATGAAGTCATCCAGATCGTCGCGGTCGGCGCGCAGGTCATCGTTTTTCATGTCGTCTCTCTGAAATATCGTTTGGGTGCAGTCTAGAGGGTATGGCGGCTTTTCTTCAGACAAATAAAAAACGGGAAGCGCGAAGGCTTCCCGTTTTCAGTGCCACGCCGGATCAGATGACCTGAACGATGGCGTCCGTCACGGCTTCGATGTTGCTCTGGTTCAGCGCGGCGACGCAGATGCGGCCGGTGTCCAGGGCGTAGATGCCGAACTCGTTGCGCAGGCGGTGAACCTGTTCGGTGGTCAGGCCGGAGTAGGAGAACATGCCGCGCTGGCGACCGACGAAGCTGAAGTCACGCTGCGGGGCTTTCTTGGCCAGCAGAGCAACCATCTGCTCGCGCATGCCGCGAATGCGCAGGCGCATTTCAGCCAGTTCGGCTTCCCACTGAGCGCGCAGTTCCGGGCTGTTCAGCACAGCGGCAACGATGCTTGCGCCGTGGGTCGGCGGGTTGGAGTAGTTGGTGCGGATCACGCGTTTGACTTGCGACAGGACGCGGGCGCTTTCTTCTTTCGATTCGCTGATGATCGACAGTGCACCGACGCGCTCGCCGTACAACGAGAACGACTTGGAGAACGAGCTCGATACGAAGAAGGTCAGACCGGATTCCGCGAACAGACGCACGGCAGCGGCGTCTTCGGCGATGCCGTCACCGAAACCCTGGTAAGCCATGTCGAGGAACGGCACGTGACCTTTGGCCTTGACCGCCTCCAGCACGTTGTTCCAGTCCGCCGGGCTCAGGTCGACGCCGGTCGGGTTGTGGCAGCAAGCGTGCAGCACAACGATCGAGCCGTTCGGCAGGGCATTGAGGTCTTCCAGCAGGCCGGCACGGTTCACGTCGTGGGTGGCGGCGTCGTAGTAGCGGTAGTTCTGCACCGGGAAACCGGCGGTTTCGAACAGCGCGCGGTGGTTTTCCCAGCTCGGGTCGCTGATCGCCACGACGGCATTGGGCAGCAGTTGCTTGAGGAAGTCGGCACCGATTTTCAGTGCGCCGGTACCGCCGACGGCCTGAGTGGTGATAACGCGGCCAGCCGCCAGCAGTGGCGAATCATTGCCGAACAGCAGCTTTTGCACAGCCTGGTCGTAGGCCGCGATGCCGTCGATCGGCAGGTAGCCACGGGAGGCGTGCTGAGCGGCGCGAAGGGTTTCGGCTTCGATGACGGCGCGCAGGAGTGGAATTCGCCCCTCTTCGTTGCAGTACACACCCACCCCGAGGTTGACCTTGTTGGTCCGGGTATCGGCGTTGAATGCTTCGTTGAGGCCCAGGATTGGATCGCGGGGTGCCATTTCGACAGCGGAGAACAGGCTCATTTTTACGGCAGCTCTATTGGAGAGTGGAGGGACGTGTGGCGCTCCAGCCGAATGCACTAGAGCGGTGCACAAACGGGGAGCTAGTATAGAGGCCATCATCGATCAATGGCGACAGGCGATTCGGCTTTTAAGGTAAGTTTTTCCGATTATTTCTCGACCGTTAGTCGAATGAACCTGTCGGAGACTTTACCGGATGTAGGACGTTTGCCTTGAAAGGCGAGGCAATCGGCTCCACATTCAGCACAATCTTCGTTTTTCCTTGCGCGACATCGGTCGTTTGCGGTCATTCTCGTGGTGCTGCGGTTTGTCCGCAGCGTCGCGATTCCAGAGGTGTTTATGTCTGAATTCCAGCTCGTCACCCGTTTCGACCCCGCCGGCGATCAACCCGAAGCCATTCGCCAGATGGTCGAAGGCATCGAAGCCGGGTTGTCGCACCAGACATTGCTCGGGGTGACCGGGTCGGGCAAGACCTTCAGCATCGCCAACGTGATCGCCCAGGTGCAGCGTCCGACGCTGGTGCTGGCGCCGAACAAGACCCTGGCCGCGCAGTTGTACGGCGAGTTCAAGTCGTTCTTCCCGAACAACGCCGTCGAGTACTTCGTTTCCTACTACGACTACTACCAGCCCGAAGCCTACGTGCCGTCGTCCGACACCTTCATCGAGAAGGATGCGTCGATCAACGACCATATCGAGCAGATGCGGCTGTCGGCGACCAAGGCATTGCTTGAGCGCAAGGACGCGATCATCGTCACCACGGTGTCGTGCATTTACGGTCTGGGCAGCCCGGAAACCTATTTGAAAATGGTCTTGCACGTCGATCGCGGCGACAAGCTCGACCAGCGTGCGCTGGTGCGGCGCCTGGCCGACCTGCAATACACCCGCAACGACATGGATTTCGCCCGTGCGACCTTCCGTGTGCGCGGCGATGTGATCGACATCTACCCGGCGGAATCCGACCTGGAAGCGATCCGCATCGAGCTGTTCGATGACGAGGTGGAGAGCATTTCTGCGTTCGACCCGCTGACCGGCGAAGTCATCCGCAAGCTGCCGCGCTTCACCTTCTACCCGAAGAGCCACTACGTGACGCCCCGGGAAACCCTGCTCGACGCCATCGAGGGGATCAAGGTCGAGTTGCAGGAGCGCCTGGAATACCTGCGCAACAACAACAAACTGGTGGAAGCCCAGCGTCTTGAGCAGCGCACCCGGTTCGACCTGGAGATGATCCTCGAACTCGGCTACTGCAACGGCATCGAAAACTACTCGCGCTACCTGTCCGGACGCCCGGCTGGTGCGGCGCCGCCGACGCTCTACGATTACCTGCCGGCCGATGCGTTGCTGGTGATCGACGAATCCCACGTCAGTGTGCCGCAAGTCGGCGCGATGTATAAGGGCGACCGCTCGCGCAAAGAAACTCTCGTGGAGTACGGCTTCCGCCTGCCATCGGCGCTGGACAACCGGCCGATGCGCTTCGACGAGTGGGAAGGGGTGAGCCCACAGACGATTTTCGTCTCGGCCACGCCCGGCAACTACGAAGCCGAACACGCAGGTCGGGTGATCGAGCAAGTGGTGCGCCCGACCGGTCTGGTCGACCCGCAGGTTGAAGTACGCCCGGCGCTGACTCAGGTCGACGATCTGCTCTCGGAAATCACCAAGCGTGTGGCGCTGGAGGAGCGAGTGCTGGTCACCACGCTGACCAAGCGCATGGCCGAAGACCTGACCGATTACCTGGCCGATCACGGCGTGCGCGTGCGTTATCTGCACTCGGACATCGACACCGTCGAGCGGGTCGAAATCATCCGCGACCTGCGCCTCGGCACCTTTGATGTGCTGGTGGGGATCAACCTTCTGCGTGAAGGTCTGGACATGCCGGAAGTGTCGCTGGTGGCGATTCTTGACGCCGACAAGGAAGGCTTCCTGCGTTCCGAGCGTTCGCTGATCCAGACCATCGGCCGGGCGGCGCGTAACCTCAATGGCCGGGCGATTCTCTACGCCGATCGCATCACCGGTTCGATGGAGCGGGCCATCGGCGAAACCGAGCGCCGTCGCGAAAAGCAGATCGCCTTCAACCTGGCCAACGGCATCACGCCGAAGGGCGTGTTCAAGGACGTCGCCGACATCATGGAAGGCGCCACCGTGCCCGGTTCGCGCAGCAAGAAGCGCAAAGGAATGGCCAAGGCCGCAGAAGAGAACGCCAAGTACGAAGCCGAACTGCGCTCGCCGAGCGAGATCACCAAGCGCATCCGCCAACTGGAAGAGAAGATGTACCAGTTGGCCCGCGA
The DNA here is from genome assembly GCF_057809295.1 of Pseudomonas sp. FG35. Classification (NCBI taxonomy): domain Bacteria; kingdom Pseudomonadati; phylum Pseudomonadota; class Gammaproteobacteria; order Pseudomonadales; family Pseudomonadaceae; genus Pseudomonas; species Pseudomonas sp. FG35. The sequence goes on from NZ_JBMDJR010000011.1 coordinate 189,859, forward strand.
CCTGGAATTCGAAGCGGCAGCGCAGATGCGCGACGAAATTGCCAAGCTGCGTGAGCGGCTGTTGGCCGTTTAACGGATCGTTCCCACGCTCTGCGTGGGAACGCAGCCCTGGACGCTCTGCGTCCGCTCAAGGTTAATGTGCCTCGCCGGCCTTCAGTCCGGCGGGCAATTTCTTGGTCAGCAAAATCGCCAACATGCTGATCCCCAGCGCAATCCCGACAAAATGAAACGCATCGTTGTAGGCCATGATCAGCGCCTGCTGATGCACGATCTCGCTCAACTTGCCCAACGCCGCCGTGTCACTGCCGAACCGATCGGTCAGCGACGCCAGGCGTTCGGCCACCTGCGGATTGGTCGGCACCACCGCTTCACGCAAATAATCGAAATAGGTCTTGGTGCGCGCATCCAGCAAAGTAGCGAGCAGGGCAATGCCGATGGCGCCGCCGAGGTTGCGCAAAATGTTGAACAGGCTCGACGCCGAACCCGCGTCCTGCGGCAGGATGTACGCCGTGGCGATCAGCGAAATGGTCACCATGATCAGCGGCTGACCCAAGGCACGGATGATCTGGATCTGGTTGAACTGCGGCCCGGCGAAATCCGGATTGAGCACCCCGGATGAAAAACTCGCCAGCCCGAACAGCCCGAAACCGATTGTGCACAGCCATTTCGGCGAGACGAATTTCATCAGTTTCGGCACTAGCGGAATCAGAAACAGCTGCGGCACGCCCATCCACATGATCACTTCGCCGATCTGCAGGGCGTTGTAGTTCTGGATTTGCGCCAGGTACAGCGGCAGCAGATAGATCGAACCGTACAACCCGACGCCCATGCCGAGGCTGGAAATACTCGACAGCCCGAAATTGCGGTTGCGCAGGATGCCGAGGTTGATGAGCGGGTTGGGCTTGGAAATCTGCACGATCACGAAGGTGATCAGGCTCAGCAGGGCGATGCTGCCCAGCGTCACGATCAGGCTCGATTCCAGCCAGTCCTTGCGATGGCCTTCCTCAAGGAAAACCTGCAGGCAACCGAGGCCGATGCCGAGCGTGAGAATGCCGGTGTAATCGGTGCTTTTCAGCAGCTCCCAATGCGCTTCTTTCTTCTCCAACCCGTACATCAGCCCGGCGATCATGATCAGCCCCGGCGGGATGTTGATATAGAAGATGTACTCCCAGCCCCAGTTTTCCGTGAGCCAGCCGCCGAGGGTCGGGCCGATGGATGGGGCGAAGGTGGCGGTCATGGCAAACATCGCCATGCCTTTGGCGCGGTGGTGTTCGGGGAGTTTGATCAGTGTCAGGGTGAACGCCAGCGGGATCAGCGCGCCGCCGGTGAAGCCCTGCATGGCGCGAAACACGATCATGCTCTCCAGACTCCAGGCCATCGAGCACAACAGCGAAGAAATCAGAAACCCCAGCGACACCCACACCGCCAGCCGCCGTGCCGACAGCAACTGCACCAGCCAGGCGGTCAGCGGAATCATGATGATTTCCGCCACCAGATAAGACGTCGAAATCCACGAGCCTTCTTCCAGCGTCGCCGACAGGGCGCCCTGAATATCCTTGAGCGACGAGTTGGTGATCTGGATGTCGAGCACCGCCATGAAGGCGCCAAGCATCACGCTCATCACCGCGATCCAGTCCCGCCGGGTCGGTTCGCCGACCGGGCGGATCAGTTGATCACCGGCCATTGTCCGGGGCGTCTTTGATGTTCACGGTGGCGGTGACCGACATGCCCGGACGGATCTTGCCGCGCAACGGGTTATCGGCCTTGAACGTCAGCTTGACCGGAATTCGCTGCACGACTTTGGTGAAGTTGCCGGTGGCATTGTCCGGCGGCAACAGGCTGAATTGCGCGCCGGAGGCGGCGAACAGGCTGTCGACCCGGGCTTCGACCGGCGTATCGCCATAGGCATCGAAAAGCAGCTCGGCCTTCTGGCCTGGCTGCATGTGGCCGATCTGGGTTTCCTTGAAGTTGGCCTGCACCCAGATGTCTTCGCCCGGGACGATCGACAAAAGATAGGCGCCGGCCTGTACCACTTGCCCATTGCGCGCGGCACGCTGGCCGATCAGGCCGCTGATCGGCGCGTGGATTTCGCTGCGGGTCAGGTTCAGTTCGGCCTGGGCGAGGTCGGCACGGGCGTTGGCGATCTGTGCATCGAGGCGTTTGATCTCGGCGGTCAGCGCGTTGACCTGCTGGCGCTGGCTCTGGGCATCGGCCTGGGCCTTGGCCACTTGCGAGCGGGCGATATGGGCGTCGGCGGAGAGGGTGGTGACCCGCTCCTCGGAGACGTAGCCGGGTTTACGCAGGGTTTCTGCCCGCGACAAATCCACCTGCGAGCGGCCGAGCGTTGCCTGGGTGGTGGCAACTTGCGCGTCGCTGGCGGCAATCAGGCTGGCTTGCTGGGTCAATTTGCTCTGGGCTTGCAGGCGCTCGGCCTCACGGGTGGCGAGGGCGGCGTTGGCGCGATCGACGGCCAGACGGAAATCATTCGGTTCGAGACGGATCAGCAGTTGGCCCTTTTCCACATGTTGGTTGTCCTGCACCAGCACTTCGTCGATGCGTGCGCTCAACTGGCTCGACACGCGGGTGATTTCACCCTGGACATAGGCGTTGTCGGTGCTTTCATAAAAGCGTCCCTTGAAAAACCAATGGGCGAAAAAGCCCCCGGCAATCAGCAGGACCAGCAGCAGGAAAATGAACAGGCGACGCTTGAGTTGGGCAGGCATGGGCAAACTGTAGTCGAGGAATTGTAAGGAAAGTTATCAGCAGGCGAATCTGGCATACAGCCGATGAACGGTAAATGCCGTCTGTTGATATTCGGCCATTCACCACGGCCAACGGGCGTTCCAGACGCAACCTTGGCTTAAATGCCCTGCCCGCTGGAGCGGGGCGGGTGTCGCCTGTTACCATTCGCCGCTTGATCGTTCTTTGCTTTTCATTCTTTTCGAGACATGCCATGACCACCGTCCGCACTCGCATCGCGCCATCGCCTACCGGGGATCCCCACGTAGGTACCGCTTACATCGCACTGTTCAACTACTGCTTTGCCAAGCAGCACGGCGGTGAGTTCATCCTGCGGATCGAAGACACCGATCAATTGCGTTCGACCCGCGAGTCCGAACAGCAGATCTTCGACGCCCTGCGCTGGCTGGGCATCGACTGGAGCGAAGGCCCGGACGTCGGCGGCCCGCACGGTCCTTACCGTCAGAGCGAGCGCGGCGATATCTACCAGAAGTACTGCCAGCAACTGGTCGATATGGGCCACGCCTTCCCGTGCTTCTGCACCGCTGAAGAGCTGGATCAGATGCGCGCCGAGCAAATGGCGCGCGGCGAAACCCCGCGTTACGACGGCCGTGCGCTGTTGCTGTCCAAGGAAGAAGTCGCCCGGCGCCTGGCTGCGGGCGAGCCGCACGTGATCCGCATGAAGGTGCCGAGCGAAGGCGTCTGCGTGGTGCCGGACATGCTGCGTGGCGATGTCGAGATCCCGTGGGATCGCATGGACATGCAAGTGCTGATGAAGACCGACGGCCTGCCGACGTACTTCCTGGCCAACGTGGTCGACGATCACCTGATGGGCATCACCCACGTGCTGCGCGGCGAAGAATGGCTGCCGTCGGCGCCGAAACTGATCCTGCTTTACGAGTACTTCGGCTGGGAACAACCGGAGCTGTGCTACATGCCGCTGCTGCGTAACCCGGACAAGAGCAAGCTGTCCAAGCGCAAGAACCCGACTTCGGTGACGTTCTACGAGCGCATGGGTTTCATGCCTGAGGCGATGCTCAACTACCTGGGCCGCATGGGCTGGTCGATGCCGGACGAGCGCGAGAAGTTCTCGCTGCAGGAAATGGTCGACAACTTCGACCTCAAGCGCGTGTCGCTGGGCGGGCCGATTTTCGACATCGAGAAACTGTCGTGGCTCAACGGTCAGTGGCTGCGTGATCTGCCGGTGGAAGAGTTCGCCGCTCGCGTACAAAAGTGGGCATTCAATTCCGAATACATGATGAAGATCGCGCCGCATGTTCAGGGCCGTGTCGAAACCTTCAGCCAGGTTGCACCGCTGGCCGGGTTCTTCTTCGCCGGTGGCGTGAACCCGGATGCCAAGCTGTTCGAATCGAAAAAGCTTTCGGGCGATCAGGTTCGTCAGTTGATGCAATTGATCCTGTGGAAGCTGGAAAGCCTGCGTCAGTGGGAGAAGGACAGCATCACCGCGACGATTCAGGCGGTGGTCGAATCCCTCGAGCTCAAGCTGCGTGATGCGATGCCGCTGATGTTTGCCGCGATTACCGGGCAGGCGAGTTCGGTGTCGGTGCTTGATGCGATGGAAATCCTCGGGCCGGATCTGACCCGTTTCCGTCTGCGCCAGGCGATTGACCTGCTGGGCGGCGTGTCGAAGAAAGAAAACAAAGAGTGGGAAAAGCTGTTGGGCGCCATCGCCTGATTGCGTTTGACTCTGCAGGACGCGCCGAAGGTCAGGATCTTTTGATCCTGTCCTTCGGTGTTTTCCCCCGAATTTACGGGGGGAGGGCGGTAAGTGATTGTAATGCCGACAAAAAATTTTGAAATTTTTCAAAAATAAGTTTGACAGCCTTTCGATACGCCCTTAAGATTCGCCCCGTCCTCAGCGATGACATCAACGATGAGGGGCTATAGCTCAGCTGGGAGAGCGCTTGCATGGCATGCAAGAGGTCGACGGTTCGATCCCGTCTAGCTCCACCAATTTACACTTCGAAGCCTGGCCACACCGGCTTCGAAGCGATCAACACTCAGCGTTGATCAGTTGTATAGAAGGGTTTGCGTCCCCTTCGTCTAGTGGCCTAGGACACCGCCCTTTCACGGCGGTAACAGGGGTT
>NZ_JBMDJR010000012.1:0-189616 GCF_057809295.1 Pseudomonas sp. FG35
CGTCAAGATTAAATTCCGAAACCCCAATTGCGAAAGCAGTTGGGGTTTTGTTTTGGCCGCAGGAAAGTGCCTGGAGAAACCTCCAGCCGTCTCGACCGGAACCATTGGGGAAATCCTTCTGAAATGACCGCCCGGTTTTTGGTATGGTGCAGCTCGTTTTTTAACGGACTGATGTCATGCCCAAGGATCGGCGCTTATTTTTTGTCAAAGAGTGGCTGCAGAAATGCCTGAACCCATCCCTATCAAGGACCACGAAAAAGAGACGCGGCTGGTCAACAAACGCCTGATCGCCTGTGCCTTGTTCGTTTTCGCCATCAGTTGTGCCCTGGTGGTACGCCTGTACATCCTGCAAGTCGTCGAGTTCGATTACCACTCGACCATCTCTGAAAACAATCGCGTCCATGTCCTGCCGATCCCGCCGACACGCGGCCTGATTTACGATCGCAACGGCGTGTTGCTGGCCGATAATCGTCCCAGCTACAACCTGACCATCACCCGCGAACGGGCGACTGACGTCAATCAAGAGCTGGATGAAGTCATCAACCTCCTGCACCTGCCCGCCGAAGACCGCGCAGTCTTTGACAAAGCCATGAAGCAGTCGCGTCATCCGTTTACACCCGTAACGCTGTTCTATGAGCTAACCGAAGAACAGATCGCCGTGCTGGCAGTTAACGAGTTCCGTCTACCGGGCCTGGATGTCGAGCCACAATTCGTTCGTAACTACCCGTTGGGTGCGCACTTCGCACACTCGATCGGTTACGTTGGCCGTATCAACGAAAAAGAATCCAAAACCCTCGACTCCGTCGAATACCGTGGCACCCAATCCATCGGCAAGACGGGTATCGAACGCTTCTACGAGCCACAGCTGCACGGCCACGTCGGTTACGAGGAGGTAGAGACCAACGCACAAGGTCGAGTACTACGGGTCCTGAAACACACCGATCCAATACCAGGCAAAAACATTGTCCTGAGCCTCGACGTCAAACTCCAGGAAGCCGCCGAAGCCGCACTGGGCGACCGTCGCGGCTCGGTCGTTGCACTGGACCCCTCTACCGGCGAAGTGCTGGCCATGGTCAGCAACCCGAGCTTCGACCCCAATCTGTTCGTGACCGGTATCAGCTCCAAGGAATATTCCGCGCTGCGCGACTCCATCGACCGTCCGCTATTCAACCGCGTGCTGCGCGGTCTGTATGCACCCGGTTCGACGATCAAGCCGGAAGTGGCCATCGCTGGCCTCGACGCCGGTGTCGTCACTCCACAAACCCGAGTCTTCGATCCGGGCTACTACCAACTGCCGGATTTCGACCACAAGTATCGCAACTGGAACCACAGCGGCGACGGTTGGGTAGACATGGATGCAGCGATCATGCGGTCCAACGACACCTACTTCTACGACCTGGCGCACAAGCTCGGCATCGATCGCCTTCACGACTACATGGCGATGTTCGGCCTTGGCGAGAAAGTCTCGCTCGACATGTTCGAGGAGTCACCGGGCTTGATGCCGTCCCAGGCGTGGAAGCGCGCCACCCGGCGTCAGGCCTGGTTCCCCGGCGAAACCGTGATCCTCGGTATCGGCCAGGGCTACATGCAGGTCACGCCGCTGCAACTGGCTCAAGCCACCGCACTGATCGCCAACAAGGGCGTCTGGAACCGTCCGCACCTGGCCAAGACCGTCGACGGTGTGGCGCCGGTGGACGAGCATCCGATGCCGAACATCCTGCTCAAAGATCCCCGTGACTGGGAGCAGGTCAACCACGGCATGCAGATGGTGATGCACGATGCCCGCGGCATTGCTCGTGCGGCAGCGGCCGGTGCGCAATACCGCATCGCCGGCAAGAGTGGTACGGCGCAGGTGGTGGCGATCAAACAGGGTGAGCGTTACAACCGCGAGAAAACCCTCGAGCGACATCGTGACAACGCCCTGTTTGTCGGGTTTGCCCCGGCCGAGCATCCGAAAATCGCGATCTCGGTAATGATCGAAAACGGCGAGGCTGGTGGCCGAGTCGCAGGTCCGGTGGTGCGGCAGATCATGGACGCCTGGCTACTCGACCAGGACGGTCACCTCAAGCCGCAATACGCGGCGCCGACCAAAGCGCCGGGCGATCCTCACGTGTAACCCGCTAAAGCTTCACAGCACAGGCTCACGCAAGCTGAGCATGTGCTGGAAGCTGTCGAGGAATACCGTTTCCGCCTGAGTCATCTTCTGCTCGCGGTTCCACAGCAGCTGAATATCGAAATCCACCACCCCATCCTCCGGCGGCAAGCGCCACAGCAAACCCTGTTCGACATCCCGTCGCACCAGGTGAATCGGCAAGCAACCAATCCCGAACCCTGCACAGATCAGGCGATAAATCTCTTCGAAACTGGTGGAGGAAGCAACGATCTTGCCGGTAAACCCCTGCTGGTCACGAAACAGCGTCAATGGCGAAAGATTGCCGCCGAGCTGATCGCTGGTGAAGCTGACGAAGTTCTCCGCCGCCAGTTGCTCCAGCGTCAGATTCTGCTGCCCGAACAGTCGATGTCGCTGTCCGCAAAAGTACGCATAGCGCTCACGAAACAGTACCCGTTGCTCCAACCTTGGTTGGGGTAATCGACACAGTCCGACCCCCACCGTAGCGGTCTTCTGCAGCAATGAACTGATGATGTTCGAGCTGCCCATCACCTCGACTTCCAGCTCGATTTTCGGGTGAGTTTCGTGGAAGTCCGCAAGAAACTCATCGTAATGCCGCGCCTGAACGCCACTGACGGTGAGGATACGGATCTTGCCCACCACGTCGTCATGGCGATTCTCGACCACGGTGCCCAGACGGGAAATATCCCCGTAGATGTCCGCCGCAATCCGCAGGACTTCCTCCCCGGTTTCCGTCAGATCAAAGCGCCGTCCGCTGCGCGCAATCAGTACACAATCCAGTTGCTCTTCGAGACGTTTCAACGCCTGACTGACCGCCGATTGGGTGATGTGCAACCGCGCAGCAGCGCGGCTCATGCTGCCTTCCTGACCGATCACCAGATACGTGCGAAGCAGGTTCCAATCCAGCCGGTCATTGAGAAAACGCCGACCGACCCAGGGATTAGCAGTAGAAGTCATGTAGTAGTCACGCTAATAGTAAAGATAAGTTTTTGAAAATTGACTAATCCTGTCACGGAAGCGATAAAGCCCACAAGCGCCACAGAGCGCGACCGTCAGCCGCTTCGACACCTGCCCAAAACTATAAATACACAGGGTTCTTGCATGCACACCACCGCTCAGCCGAGTCGCGCCGCGGCAGCTGCCTTCATTGGCACGACCATCGAGTTCTACGATTTCTATATCTACGCCACCGCCGCCGCACTGGTGCTCGGGCAAGTGTTCTTTCCCAGCAGTGACCCGGTGACCAGCACCCTCGCCGCATTCGGCAGTTTCGCCGTCGGCTTCATCGCCCGCCCGATGGCCGGGATGGTGTTCGGGCATTTGGGCGATCGTCTGGGTCGCAAGAAAATGCTGTTGGTGACCATGGCGCTGATGGGCCTGGCCACCGCCGGCATCGGTCTGCTACCGAGCTATGCCAGCGTCGGCATCTGGGCGCCGATCGGGTTGATCGTATTGCGCCTGATCCAAGGCATCTCCGTCGGCGGCGAGTGGGGCGGGGCGGTGTTGATGGCCAGTGAGCACGCGCCGGCCAAACGCAAAACCTTCTACGCCTCGTTCGCCCAGCTCGGCAGCCCGGCGAGTTTGCTGCTGGCGTTGATCGCGTTCCGACTGGTGACGTCGCTGTCCCCGGAAGACTTCCTCGCCTGGGGCTGGCGTCTGCCGTTTTTCGCCAGCGGCGTGCTGATGATGGTCGGGTTGATGATCCGCTCCGGGGTGCATGAATCGCCGGAGTTCGCCAAGGCCAGGGACAACAACGAGACGGCGAAATACCCGGTGAAAGACGTGTTCCGTCAGTGCTGGCGGCAGATCCTGTTTGCTGCCGCCGCCGTCACCATCGGTTCGGCCGGCTTCTTCTTCACCAACACCTTCATGATCACCTACGTCACCCAATATCAGGGCATCCCGCGCTCGACCATTCTCGACTGCCTGTTCCTCGTAACAGTCATTCAACTGCTGTCGCAACCGTTATCGGCGCTGCTCGCCGAGCGCATCGGCGAAGGCCGATTCCTGATGCTGGTCGCGTTGCTGTGCATGGTCACGCCATACCCGATGTTCCTGCTGGTCGGCACTCAAAACATTCTGTTGATGACCCTCGGCATCGCCGCCGCGGTGGTGATTCTCTCGGCCCTGTACGCGGTGATCGCCGGATACATGACCCAAGCCTTCCCGGTGCATCTGCGTTACTCGGGCATTTCCATCGCTTACCAACTGAGCTGCGCACTTGCCGGCGGCAGCACGCCGCTGATCGGCACGCTGCTGGCCAGCAAGTTCTCCGGGCAATGGCTGCCACTGGCGGTGTTCTTCACGTTGCTGTCGGCCCTGTCTCTGATCGGTGTCTGTGGCCTCGCACGTCTGCGGGCCAACCCGGTCACCCTTCATACCAACAAAGAGGTGTATTCGTGAGTAAGCCCGCCCACATTGACCCGATCGAATGGCAAGCCCGTTGCGAGCTCGCGGCGCTGTACCGCCTGATCGCGCACTTTCGCATGACCGACCTGATCGACACCCACCTCACGCTGCGGATTCCGGGGCCGGAGCATCATTTCCTGATCAATCGCTACGGGGTGATTTTCGACCGCATGCGCGCTTCCGATCTGGTGCGCATCGATCAGGACGGACGCATCGTCGACCCTGAATACGCCGGGCATCGGGTCAACGCTGCCGGCTTCGTGATCCACTCGGCGATCCACATGGCGCGCCCGGATCTGAACTGTGTGATCCACACTCACACCGCCGCCGGCATGGCCGCCGCTGCGCAGAAACAAGGCCTGCTGCCGATCAGTCAGCACGCGCTGAAGTTCTACGGAAAACTCGCTTACCACACCTACGAAGGCATCGCTTTGTCGCTGGATGAGCGCGAGCGGTTGATCGCCGACCTCGGCCCGCATCGGGCGATGATCCTGCGCAATCACGGCCTGCTGGTCGGCGGTTCCGGCGTGGCCCAGGCGTTCCAGGAAATCCATTTTCTGGAGCGTGCCTGCCAGGCCCAAGTGCAAGCGCTGGCCGGCGGTTGCGAGCTGCATTTCCCGTCGCCGGAAGTCTGCGCCCACACCGCCGAGCAGTTCGACCGCGATGAACAGGACAACATCATCGACCTGGCCTGGGAGGCCGCACTGACCCTGATCGAATCCCAGCGCGAGTCCTATCTGTCATGAACACCGTTGCACTGATGTCCCGCGATACGCTGTTGCTCAAACAATTGCAGGAAGCCTTTGCTCGCCGTGCGCCGCAGCTTTCGGCGGTGCTGGCTGACGATCCCCGTGCGGTGAATGCGCAGATCGCAGCGTGCTGGTTTCCGTTGCCGGACAGCCTCGCCGCGTTGCCCAATCTGCAAGTGATTCACTCGGTCGCCGCCGGCATCGATCATTTGGAGCACGATCCGTCATGCCCGGATCTGCCGGTGTGCCGGGTGGTCGATCCCGGTCATCGCCAAGGCATGACCGAGTATGTGCGCTGGGCGGTGATTCATTTTCATCGCGGCTTCGATCAAGTGCTGGAGCAACAACGCCAACAGCATTGGGAGCGACCGCTGCAACGCCCGGCCCATGAGTTCCGGATCGGTGTGATGGGGCTCGGTTCGCTCGGCAGCGCGATCGCCCAAGACCTGGCCAACGCCGGTTACGAGGTGCGTGGCTGGGCGCGCAGCAAAAAGGATTTACCGGGCGTGCAGACCTTCGCCGGCACTGACGCCTTCAATCCGTTCCTCGACGGCGTGGAGTTGCTGATCAACCTGTTGCCGCTCACCCACGATACTCGCGGCATCCTCAATCATCAGACCTTCGAACGGCTGGCCAACGGTGCGGCACTGGTCAACGTCGGGCGCGGCGGGCATCTGAACATCGAGGATCTGCAGCAGGCGCTGGCCCGTGGAAAAATGCGCGGGGCACTGCTCGATGTCTTCGAACAGGAACCGCTGCCCGCCGATCATCCGTTGTGGAAAACTCCGGGCGTGACCATCACCCCGCACATGGCTTCGGCGGCGTCTCATGACTGCATTGCGGAGCAGATCGCCGAGAACTTCCGCCGTCTGAATGCCGGTGAGCCTTTGCTCAACAGCGCGGATCGGCTACTCGGTTACTGATCCGCCAGACAGGCCTGCAAGCGTTCGATGAACAGCGTCTCGGCGCGGCTCATGCGCTGCTCGCGATTCCACAGCAGATGAATGTCGACATCGGCAATCCCCTCGTGGGGCGGCAGGCGCCAGAGCAATCCGGCCTCGACGTCCGCCGCCACCACATGCTCCGGCAAACAACCGATACCGAACCCGGCGATCACCAGTCGCCGCACCTCTTCCAGGCTTGGCGAGGAGGCAACGATGCGTCCGCTGAAGCCCTGTTGATCGCGAAAAATCGTCAGCGGCGAGAGCATGCCGCCAATCTGGTCGCTGGTGAAACTGACGAAGTTCTCACGCTGCAGATCGCCTTCGCCGATGTCCTGTCGGCCAAACAGCGCGTGGTGTTTGCCACAGAAAAACGCATAGCGTTGACGCAGAAACAGACGCTGTTCCAGACGCGGTTGCAGGCGGCGATTGAGGCTCAGACCAAGGGTCGCGGTTTTCTCCTGAAGCGCGCTGACGATGTCCGAACTGCGCATCACATCCACCTCCAGATCCACCCTCGGATACTGCCGGTGAAAGTCAGCGAGGAAGTCATCGAAGCGCTCGGAAAAGATCCGACTGATGATCAGCAGTCGCACCTTGCCGATCACCTCGTCGGCCGGTTGCTCCAGCAGGCTGCTGACCTGGGACATCTGCCCGTAGATCTCGCCGGCCAGTTCGAAGATCTGCTCGCCGACTTCGGTGAGGGCAAATCGTGGGCCGCGTCGGGCGATCAACTGGCGACCCAGTTGCTCCTCAAGACGCTTGAGCGCCTGGCTCACCGCCGGTTGCGTCAGGTGCAGACGCGCGGCGGCGCGGCTGATGCTCAGCTCCTGACCGATCACCCGAAAGGTGCGCAACAGGTTCCAGTCGAGGCGGTCGTTGAGCAGGCGCTGGACGTCGCGTTCGGCCATGGGATTTCTCGATTATAAGGAAGGGTAATACTCGGAATAATAAATAGAAAATTGACTAATCATAGCCCCGGGACGATAAATCACCCCACGACAGGCGCCGCCAGAGCGCCTTGGATTTACGTTTTCCTCCTGCCAAAAAAACAATCAAAGGAGCCCGACCCATGAAGCCCCACGCTTCGAACCAGCCGCGCCGTGCGGCGGCCGCAGCCTTCATCGGCACCATGATCGAGTGGTACGACTTTTACATCTACGCCACCGCCGCCGCGCTGGTGTTCGGTGCGCTGTTCTTTCCCTCCGACGATCCGCTGTTCAGCACCATGGCCGCGTTCGGCACCTTCGCCGTGGGCTTCTTTGCCCGGCCACTGGGCGGGATCATTTTCGGTCATATCGGCGACCGCATCGGCCGCAAGAAATCCCTGATCATCACGCTGCTCATGATGGGTGTGGTCACGGTGTGCATCGGTCTGCTGCCGACCTACGCGCAGATCGGCGCGACGGCTCCGGTGCTGCTGATTCTGCTGCGTATCGTCCAGGGCATCGCCGTCGGTGGCGAGTGGGGCGGGGCGGTGTTGATGGCTGGTGAACATGCTCCGAAGGGCCGGCGCAATTTCTTCGCCTCGTTCGCGCAACTGGGCAGTCCGGCGGGTTTGATTCTGTCGCTGCTGGCCTTCAGCGCGGTGACCCGTTTGCCGGAAGAAGACCTGATGAGCTGGGGCTGGCGTCTGCCGTTCCTCGCCAGTGCGCTGTTGCTGCTGGTGGGCCTGGCGATCCGACTGGGCGTGAACGAATCGCCGGAATTCCTCGCCAGTCGCGAGCAGGCCAGCAAGCAAATCAAGAATGAACAAGCGCCGGTGATGGAAGTGTTGCGCACCGCGTGGCGTCCGCTGTTGCTGTGCATCGGTGCCAACACGCTGGGCATCGCCGGGGTGTATTTCACCAACACCTTCATGATCGCCTACACCACTCAGCAACTGGCACTGCCGCGTTCGTTGATTCTCGAATGCCTGTTCTTCGTCGCGATCATCCAGTTCTGCGTCCAGCCGCTGGCCGCGTGGACGGCGGAGAAGATCGGCGCGACGCGTTTCCTGTGCCTGGTGTCGCTGCTGGCGATGGCCTCGCCGTACCCGATGTTCGTGCTGGTGAGTTCGGCCCAGGCGCCGCTGATCATCCTCGGCATCGCGCTGGCGGTGGTGTGCATGGCCTCGTTCTACGCAGTGATCGCCGGCTACGTCAGCGGCATGTTCGAGACCCGCGTGCGCTACACCGCGATCTCGCTGGCCTATCAGATTTGCGGCGCGGTGGCCGGTGGGCTGACGCCGCTGATCGGCACGATGCTGGCGCACAAATTTACCGGGCAGTGGTGGCCGATGGCGGTGTTCTACAGCCTGATCGCCGGCATTTCGCTGGTCTGCGTGCTGTCCCTCGCTCGTCGTCACGCCAACGTCCATCGCGCGGAAATGGCCCGTGCCTGACCCGGAATCTCAGGAGAACCTCATGTTGAAAATCAATGGCGAACGCCTGTGGGCGAGCCTGATGGCCATGGCCGAAATCGGTGCGACAGCCCGAGGCGGCAGCTGCCGTCTGGCATTGAGCGACGAAGACAAGGCCGGTCGCGAACTGTTCGCCCACTGGTGCCGCGAAGCCGGCATGACCCTGAGCGTGGACGCCATCGGCAACCTGTTCGCCCGTCGCGCCGGCACCGATTCGGACGCCGCGCCGGTGATGATGGGCAGCCACCTCGACACCCAGCCCGAAGGCGGGCGTTTCGATGGCGTCTACGGTGTACTCGCCGGTCTGGAAGTGGTGCGTTGCCTAAACGACCAGAACATCCAGACCCGCAAACCGCTGGAAGTGGCGGTGTGGACCAACGAAGAAGGCGCGCGCTTCACCCCGGCCATGTTCGGCTCGGCGGTGTTCACCGGGATCATGGATCTGAACGCCGCGCTGACGGTACGCGATATCGATGGCATCAGCGTCGCCGAGGCTTTGCAGCGTACCGGTTACGCCGGTGAGCGTCCGTTGGGCGGCGCGGTGGACGCGTATTTTGAAGCGCACATCGAACAAGGCCCGATCCTCGAAGACAACGCCAAAAGCATCGGCGTGGTCACGGGCGGTCAGGCGATCCGCTGGCTCGACGTGCGCGTGGAAGGCATGGCTGCCCACGCCGGTACCACGCCGATGCCGCTGCGCAAAGATGCGCTGTACGGCGTGGCGCGGATGATTCAGGCGATTGAAGGTCTGGCGGCGGATTTTGCCCCCGAAGGTCTGACCACGGTCGGCGAGTTGAGCATCAATAAATCCTCGCGCAACACCATTCCGGGGCTGGTGAATTTCACCGTCGATCTGCGTCATCACCGCGACGACGCCATTGCCGCCATGGAGCAACAGGTCCGCGCCCGGTTGCAGGCCATCGCCGATGGCCGAGGCCTGAACCTGGCGATCACCCAGCACTGGAACAGCCCGGCCACGCCGTTCGACGCCGAATGCGTGGCAGCCGTGCAAGAAGCGGTGGATGCGCTGGGCTACGCTCAGCAGTCGATTGTCAGCGGCGCCGGGCATGACGCGATTCACCTCGCGCGCTACTGCCCGACGGCGATGGTGTTTATCCCGTGCGTTGGCGGCCTGAGTCACAACGAAGCCGAAGACGTGTTGGCCGAAGATGTGAAGCAGGGCACCGATGTATTGCTCAACGCCGTACTGGCCCGTGCCGGTCGAATCGAACAGGGAGCCTGAACCATGCGCAGTTTTTTCCACCCCGAACAATTGCTCCACCATCCACGCAGCTATTACTCGCGCGGGCAGATGCGTACGCCGCAGGAAGTTCCCGAGCGTGCGCAACGTCTGGTGCAGGCCGCCCACGGTCTGGGCTTCAGTGTCGAGCAACCCGCCGATGCCGGTCTCGCGCCGTTGCTGGCGGTGCATGGCGCGCCGTATCTGACCTTTCTTCAGGAAGCGCACGCACGCTGGAAGGAAATCCCCGAAGACTGGGGCGATGAAGTGATGTCGAACATTTTCGTCCGCGAGCCCAACGCTTTGCGCGGCATTCTCGCCCAAGCGGCGCGCTATCTGGCGGACGGCAGTTGCCCGGTCGGCGAGCAGACCTGGCGCTCGGCCTACTGGTCGGCGCAAAGCGCAGTGGCCGGGGCGCAGGCGTTGATTGATGGCGAGCCGGCAGCCTACGCCTTGTGCCGTCCGCCGGGGCATCATGCCCGGGCCGAAGCGGCGGGCGGTTTCTGCTACGTGAACAACGCAGCGGTGGCGGCGCAGGTGCTGCGCGACAAGTTTGAAAAAGTCGCGGTGCTCGACACCGACATGCACCACGGCCAGGGCATTCAGGAGATTTTCTACGACCGCGATGACGTGCTCTACGTCTCGGTGCATGGCGATCCGACCAACTTCTATCCCGGCGTCGCCGGGTTCGCCGACGAACGTGGCAGCGGCGCGGGGGAGGGCTTCAACCTCAACCTGCCGATGGCCCATGGTTCAAGCGAAGCGGATTTCCTTGGGCAACTGGAAGTCGCTTTGGCTGCCGTGCGCGAGTTCGGCGCTGGGGTGCTGGTGCTGTCGTTGGGCTTCGATATCTATGAGCTGGACCCTCAAAGCAAGGTCGCTGTGACCCGCGAAGGTTTTGCAGCACTGGGCGAGCGGATCCGCAGCCTGGACCTGCCATGCCTGATCGTGCAGGAGGGCGGCTATCACCTGGAAAGTCTCGAAGACAACGCCCGGGCGTTTTTCGTGAATGCTGAGGTGTGGCAGATCTGAAATTGATGTGATCCGACAGGTCGCCATCGCTGACAAGTCAGCTCCCACAGGGGTTTGTGCAGTTGCAGTTTTTTGTGATCGACACAAAAACTGTGGGAGCTGGCTTGCCAGCGATGAGGCCTTCAATAACTCTGGAAGATCAGGCTCCGGGCACCGGGCAGCTCATGTCACCTTCCTCACACTTCAAATACTGCTTGAGCGCCTCGGTTCGCGTCTTTGTCACTGAGGTGATGCAATTGTTGTAGATCAACGGATAAACACTCCCGCCTGCCACCCCGGATGCCGAAAACTTGCACTCGGCATCGCGAAAGCCGATCCACGCCCGTTGCGCGCTTACCAGCAGTTTCTTGCCATCAGGGTTGTCCTTCAACCGAGCGGTAATCTGCTGATAAACCGTATTCAACTCCTTGTCCGCCGCCTTGTTTTCCTGCGCGGCGCACTGGTTCATGGTGGCCTGATCGCTGGCATTAGCGCAGTCCACGGCAGCGTGAGCAACGGAAGTGAAAAGAAAAGGCGTCAGGGCCAGAAGCAGGCGTGGGGACATGAGTCATCTCGCTTTGATGAATGAACGTGCCGGGCAGTTTAGCGACTTCATGGCGCTAAGAAGGTGTGCGATGTCTGGATGCGTTGAGCAACCGTTCGGCAGTCGCGGCGATCTCTTCTCCGTCATGCAGCTTTTCCAGCCACCCGGACGGGATTCCCTGCACACCATAATGGGCGCCGGCCAACTGGCCGACGATGGCGGCCGTGGTGTCTGCGTCATCCCCCAGATTGGCCGCTCGCAGGACGGCTGCGGCAAAACTGTCGGTGTGGTGGAAGCACCATAACGCCGCTTCCAGGGATTCGACGCAGTAACCGCTGCCGCGAATGTCGCGCTCGGTCTTGTGCAGGTACTCGCCCTGGGCAATCGCCGCGACCTTGGACTGGCTGAAGGCTGTTGGCGGCAGGGTGCGCAGTTGCGCTTTCGATGCGCCTTCCAGGGCCTTGCCGAGCAGGTCGGCAAACAGCTGGCAGCATTCGATGGCCTCCGGTGCCGCGTGCGTGGTGCGCGAACTGTCGGCGGCGAATCGCCTGATTTTCCGGGCATCGGGGAAATAAAACAGAACCACGGGCACCAGTCGCATCAACGAGCCATTGCCGGCACTGTGCGGGTCAGTAGAGCCGGCAAACGGCTCTCCGGTGTGTTGATAGCGATCCAGCGCCTGACTCACGGTCATGCCGATATCGAAACATTCGCCGGTCGAACTCAGATAACCCCATTGCCACCAGTTCAGATAGCGGCCCATCTGGTCGGCGGCATCGAAGCCGTTTTTGTTCAGCAGACTTTCCGCCAGGCACAACGCCATCGAGGTGTCGTCGGTCCATTGTCCGGGCTTCAGGCGAAACGGCCCGCCACCGGCCATGTCGGTCAGGGGCTGGAAGCTGCCGCGCGGCTGGAATTCGACGGTGGTTCCCACGGCATCGCCGCAGGCCAGGCCGAGCAGGGCGCCACGGTAACGTTCGGGGAGGGAGGGCTGCATGATGACGTCCTTGTGTCGTTCAGTTCGCTGCGAACGTTATCAGTTTCGCAACGCTGATCCGTGCGCATTCTGACGAACCGGCGCCGCAAAATACTGCCGGATATTTCAATCAGAGCCGACCTTTGCACTGGATTGATACAACTTCGGATTGGACATGTGGTCATACAAGCCTACTGTTCAAAACAGGAGGTGACGTATGAAACCAGTACCCAACAGCTTTGAACGCAAGATCATGCTCAGGTCGCCGCGCTCCCATGTCTGGCGCGCCCTGGTCGATGCCGAGGCGTTCGGCCAGTGGTTCGGCGTTGCGCTGGAGGGCCGGCGGTTTATCGCCGGCGAATGGACGCAGGGGCAGGTCACTTACCCCGGTTATGAACATGTGCTCTGGAACGTGCTGGTGGAGCGGGTCGAGCCACAGCAGCTGTTCTCATTTCGCTGGCACCCGTACGCGGTAAACCCGAAAATCGACTACTCCCAGGAACCGACCACGCTGGTCAAATTCGAACTGCAGGACTACGAGAACGGCACGCTGCTGAAGGTCTCCGAATCAGGCTTTGCGCACATCCCCGACGTGCGCCAGAAAGAGGCCTACTACATGGACAGTCGGGGCTGGGAGGAACAGTTGAGTCGACTTGAGCACTTCCTCACGGAGAGCGACCGGGCCCGTGAGCGTGAAGGTGGCTGATCTCGACCTGTTCGCGCCGTGGCTGGGACGCTGGGCGCTGGCGCCGGACGGCGAGCCGATCATTACCCCGGGCAGCCGCCTGTTGCCGGTGCGTCAGGACGATACTCCGGCGATGCTGAAAGTCGCGGTGGACGACGAAGAAAAATACGGCAACCTGCTGATGACCTGGTGGGACGGCGACGGCGCCGCCCGGGTGTTCGCCCATCACGACGAAGGCCTGTTGCTGGAGCGGGCGATGGGTCAGCGTTCGTTGATGCACATGGCGCTCAACGGCGAGGACGACGAGGCCACGCGGATCATGTGCCGATCCTTGGCCCGGCTGCACGCACCGCGTCTGACGCCGCCACCGCCGTTGGTAGAACTCGCGCCGTGGTTCGCATCACTACGAGTGGCCGCAGCCCGATACGGCGGCCAATACGCCGAATGCCTGCAAACCGCCCAGACCTTGCTTGCCGAGCCGCAGGACGTAGTGGTGCTGCACGGCGACATGCACCACGACAACGTCCTCGATTTCGGCCCACGGGGCTGGCTGGCCATCGACCCCAAGCGAGTACGGGGCGAACGCGGCTACGACTATGCCAACCTGATCTGCAACCCGGAATTGCCGACGGCAACTGATCCCGAGCGCTTTCGGCGACAAGTCGACGTGATCTGCGAGGCGGCGGGAATCGAGCGAAAACGCCTGCTGCAATGGGTGCTCGCGTTTGCCGGACTGTCTGCCGCGTGGTTTCTGGAGGATGACGAGCAAACCGCGGCAAAAGGACAGCTGAAAGTCGCGCAACTGGCGGCTTCTGCACTTGATGCCTGGCACGCCTAAGGGTTTTCGGAAGGCCCGCTATGGCGAATGTCTTACACGCGATGGTAGCTATTTCGACTATTGCCGATTGGATCCACAGCGTAATCTAGCCTCATCAACTGAAGCACAGGGAGTGTTTCAGGATCACGGATGATCGACCATTAGCAAGGATCGCTGCCGACAGGGAGTCGATAATGGTCTTGGGAAAAACCCGCTTCGGCGGGTTTTTTTTCGCCCGCAGAAAAGTGCCGTGCCCAAACAGAAACACCGCCAATCGGCGGTGTTTCTGTATCTGCAGGTTTTACGAGGCGATCAACTGGCGCAACACGTAATGCAGGATCCCGCCGGACTTGAAGTACTCGACCTCGTTCAAGGTGTCGATGCGGCACAGCACTTCGATTTTTTCCTGATGCCCGTTTTCACGGGTGATGACCAGGGTCAGGTTCATCCGTGGCGTCAACTCGACACCGCTCAGGCCCTGAATCTCCAGGGTTTCCTTGCCGGTGAGGTTCAGGCTCTTGCGGTTCTGATCCAGCTTGAACTGCAATGGCAGCACGCCCATGCCCACCAGGTTGGAACGGTGAATCCGCTCGAAGCTTTCGGCGATCACCGCTTTCACCCCCAGCAGATTGGTGCCCTTGGCCGCCCAGTCGCGGCTGGAACCGGTGCCGTATTCTTGCCCGGCAATCACCACCAGCGGCGTGCCCGAGGCCTGATAGCGCATGGCCGCGTCGTAGATCGCCAGTTTCTCGCCGGTCGGAATGTAGATCGTATTGCCACCTTCTTCGCCGCCGAGCATTTCGTTGCGGATACGGATGTTGGCGAAGGTGCCGCGCATCATCACTTCGTGGTTGCCCCGGCGCGAGCCGTAGGAGTTGAAGTCCCGTGGCTCGACGCCTTGCTCGCGCAAATAACGCCCGGCCGGGCTGTCGGCCTTGATGTTGCCGGCGGGGGAGATATGGTCAGTGGTCACCGAATCGCCAAGCAAAGCCAGCACTCGCGCACCTTTCACATCGGCGATCACCGGCAAAGGCCCGGCAATGTCATCGAAGAACGGCGGATGCTGGATGTAGGTCGAATCCGCCTGCCAGACGTAGGTCGCGGCTTGCGGGACTTCGATGGCTTGCCACTGTTCGTCACCGGCAAACACTTCGGCGTATTCCTTGTGGAACATCGCCGTATTGACCTGATTCACCGCGTCGGCGATTTCCTTGCTGCTCGGCCAGATGTCACGCAGGTAAACCGGATTGCCCTGCTGGTCATTGCCCAGCGGTTCGCTGCTGATGTCGGTGCGCACACTGCCCGCCAAGGCGTAAGCGACCACCAGCGGCGGCGAGGCCAGCCAGTTGGTTTTTACCAGCGGATGCACCCGACCTTCGAAGTTGCGGTTGCCGGACAGCACCGAAGCCACGGTCAGGTCGGCTTTCTGAATGGCTTTTTCGATCGGTTCCGGCAGCGGTCCGGAGTTGCCGATGCAAGTGGTGCAGCCGTATCCGACCAGCGAAAAACCGAGCTGATCAAGGTACTGCGTCAGCCCGGCGGCTTTGTAGTAATCGGTGACGACTTTCGAACCCGGTGCCAGTGAGCTCTTCACCCACGGCTTGCGGGTCAGGCCTTTTTCCACGGCTTTTTTCGCCAGCAAGCCGGCAGCCATCATCACGCTGGGGTTGGAGGTGTTGGTGCAGGAAGTGATCGCGGCAATCACTACGGCGCCGTTTTTCAGGCGATACGTGTGGCCGTCGTACTCGTAGTCCGTTTCGCCGACCAGATCGGCATTGCCCACCGCCACGCCACCGCCACCCTCGCTTTCCAGACGTCCTTCTTCCTTGCTGGTGGGTTTGAACTGCAAGTCGAGGAAGTCACTGAACGCCTGGCCGACATTCGGCAGCGAGACACGGTCCTGCGGGCGTTTCGGCCCGGCGAGGCTGGCTTCGACGCTGCCCATGTCCAGCGCCAGGCTGTCGGTGAACACCGGTTCCTGACCGGGCAAGCGCCACAGACCCTGAGCCTTGGTGTAGGCCTCGACCAGCTTCACCACCTCAGGCGGACGGCCGGACAGGCGCAGGTAGTCCAAGGTCACGTCATCCACCGGGAAGAAGCCGCACGTCGCGCCATATTCCGGAGCCATGTTGGCGATGGTCGCGCGGTCGGCGAGCGGCAGGTCGGCGAGGCCGTCGCCATAGAACTCGACGAATTTGCCGACCACGCCTTTCTTGCGCAGCATCTGGGTCACGGTCAGCACCAGATCGGTGGCGGTGATGCCTTCCTTGAGCTTGCCGGTGAGTTTGAAACCGATCACTTCCGGAATCAGCATCGACACCGGTTGCCCGAGCATCGCCGCTTCCGCCTCGATCCCGCCGACGCCCCAGCCGAGTACGCCGAGGCCGTTGATCATGGTGGTGTGGGAGTCGGTGCCGACCAGCGTGTCGGGGAAGGCATAGGTGCGGCCGTCTTCGTCCTTGGTCCACACGGTGCGGCCGAGGTATTCGAGGTTGACCTGGTGGCAGATCCCGGTACCTGGCGGCACCACACTGAAGTTGTCGAAGGCGCTCTGGCCCCAGCGCAGGAAGGCATAGCGTTCGCCGTTGCGCTGCATTTCGATGTCGACGTTCTGTTCGAAGGCGCTGGCGCTGGCGAATTTGTCGACCATCACTGAGTGGTCGATCACCAGATCCACCGGCGACAGCGGGTTGATTCGTTGCGGATCACCGCCAGCCTTGGCCATGGCGGCGCGCATCGCGGCCAGATCGACCACGGCCGGTACGCCGGTAAAGTCCTGCATCAGCACGCGGGCAGGGCGGTACTGGATTTCGCGGTCGGAGCGGCGCTCCTTGAGCCACGCGGCAAGCGCCTTGAGGTCGGCGCCGGTGACGGTTTTTTCATCTTCCCAGCGCAGCAGGTTTTCCAGCAGGACTTTCAGCGACATCGGCAGCTTGTCGAGATCGCCCAAGGTCTTGGCGGCATCCGGCAGGCTGAAATAGTGGTAAGTCTTGTCATCGACTTTGAGGGTTTTCAGAGAATTCAGACTATCGAGGGACGGCATTACGATCACTCCTTTGAGTCCGCACGGCTACGGACTGAGGGGACGGGCAGAGCTATCAACGTAGCCCTGTTTTCAGTAGCTGGCTAATAACTGGACTCTATGGGCAAGTCCAAGGTTCCGACATGGGCTATCATGCGCCGGTTTTCGTGACAGGCTTTGCTTCAATGCAGGTCTGGGCATCGCGCAGGGGATGAATGATCGCCCTCTGCCCAGGAGTAAGAATGAACACCCTATTCATGCATTGCCGGCCAGGCTTCGAAGGCGAAGTCTGCTCGGAGATTTCCGACCTCGCCGCCCGACTGAATGTGGCCGGCTACGCCAAGGCCAAACCGGCCACCGCTTGCGCCGAGTTCGTCTGCACCGAAGAAGACGGTGCCGAGCGCCTGATGCGCGGTCAGCGTTTCGCCGAGCTGATCTTCCCGCGCCAATGGGCGCGCGGGTTTTTCATCGATCTGCCGGAAAACGACCGTATCAGCGTGATCCTCGCTCACATGAGTGAATTCCCGGTGTGCGGCAGCCTGTGGCTGGAAGTCGTCGACACCAACGACGGCAAGGAGCTGTCGAACTTCTGCAAGAAATTCGAAGGCCCGCTGCGCAAGGCCCTGACCGGTGCCGGCAAACTGGTGGAGGACACCAGCAAGCCGCGTCTGCTGCTGACCTTCAAGAGCGGCCGTGAGGTGTTTCTCGGTCTGGCCGACGCCGGTAACTCGGCGATGTGGCCGATGGGCATTCCGCGCCTGAAGTTCCCGCGTGAGGCGCCGAGCCGTTCGACCCTGAAACTGGAAGAAGCCTGGCACCACTTCATCCCCCGCGACCAGTGGGAAGATCGCCTGCACAGCGACATGACCGGCGTGGATCTCGGCGCGGCGCCGGGCGGCTGGACCTGGCAGCTGGTCAATCGCGGCATGCTGGTGACTGCTATCGACAACGGCCCGATGGCCGAAAGCCTGATGGACACCGGTCTGGTGCAGCACCTGATGGCTGACGGCTTCACCTTCAAGCCCAAGCAGCCGGTGGACTGGATGGTTTGCGACATCGTCGAGAAACCGGCGCGCAATGCCGCGATGCTCGAAGAGTGGATCGGCGAGGGGCATTGCCGGGAAGCGGTGGTCAACCTCAAGTTGCCGATGAAGCAGCGTTACGCCGAAGTGAAGCGCCTGCTCGAACGCATCGCCGATGGTTTCAAGGCCCGTGGGATCAAGGTCGACATCGGCTGCAAGCAGCTTTACCACGACCGCGAGGAAGTGACCTGCCATTTGCGCCGCCTTGACGTGAAGAAAGCCAAAGCCCGCTGAGCGCACGACAGGTGACCGAAGACCCAGCATTGGGCGACAATGCCGGCCAGTTTCAGGAGTGAATCATGAGTGAAATGATCAATACGCCGGTCGACGGCACCCTTGACGCCACGGGCCTCAACTGCCCGGAGCCGGTGATGATGCTGCACCAGCACATCCGTGATTTGGTGCCTGGCGGCCTGCTCAAGGTGATCGCCACCGACCCGTCGACCCGCCGCGACATCCCCAAGTTCTGCGTGTTTCTCGACCATGAACTGGTAGGGCAACACGAAGAAGCCGGGACCTATCTGTACTGGATTCGCAAGAAGTCCGGTTGATCGGAAGGCAAAAAAAAGACCTGCATGTGCAGGTCATTTTTTATGGCCGGTCAGCCCATCGAACGGCTGATGCGAATGCGTTTGCGTGCACTGCGCGTCAGGCGGATCGACAGCATCAGCGCCGCGCAGCTCAGGCCGACGATCAGGCCTTCCCACAAGCCGCTCGGGCCGCGTGGCTCGCCGAGCCAGTCGGTCAGGCCGAGGGCGTAACCCACCGGCAGGCCGATGCCCCAATAGGCGAACAGGGTCAGAATCATCGTCACGCGAGTGTCCTGATAACCGCGCAGGGCGCCGGCGGCGGTGACCTGAATCGCGTCGGAAAACTGGAACAGCGCCGAATACACGATCAGCATCGCTGCGATGTGAATCACCATCGGATCCGACGTGTAGATCGCCGCAATGTGCTCGCGCATCAGCAGCATCATGCTCGCCGACAGGCAGGCGTAAGCCAGCGCAGTGCCCATGCCGACACCCGCCGCGAAACGTGCTTCGCGAGGTTCTTCACGGCCCAGGGCCTGACCGACCCGCACGGTCACGGCCATGCCCAGCGAGTACGGAATCATGAACACCAGCGAGCTGACGTTCAGCGCGATCTGGTGCCCGGCCACCACGGTGGCGCCGAGGCTGCCGATCAGCAGCGCGATCACCGCGAAGATGCTCGACTCGGCAAACACCGCGACGCCGATCGGCAGACCGATAGCCAGCAAACGCTTGATCACCGCCCATTGCGGCCAGTCGAAACGGCTGAACAGTTCGCTCGACTTGTAGGCCGGTGCCCAGCGCTCATAACCGGCCAGACCCAGTGCCATCACCCACATCACGATCGCCGTGGCCCAGCCGCAACCGACGCCGCCCATGGCCGGTACGCCAAAGTGGCCATAAATGAACACGTAGTTGAGCGGAATGTTCAGCGCCAGGCCGCACAGGCCCAGCACCATCGCCGGGCGGGTGCGACCGAGGCCGTCACTGGTGCAGCGCAGCACATGGTAGAACGCCACGGCCGGCAGACCGCTGGCGATGCCGTGCAGGTACTGCATGCATGGGCCGATCAGCTCCGGATCGACTTTCATCAAATGCAGGATCGGTTCGGCGCTGAACAGCATGGTGGTCGCCATCAGGCCCACCACCAGTGCCAGCCACAGGGCCTGACGCACGATCGGGCCGATCTCGCTGTGGGTGCCGGCGCCAAAGCGCTGGGCGACTTTAGGCGTGGTCGCCAGCAAAGTGCCGGTCATCAGCAGGAACACCGGCACCCAGATCGAGTTGCCCAGCGCCACGGCCGCCAGATCCTTGGGCCCGACGCGCCCGGCCATCACCGCATCGACGAAGCCCATGGCGGTGGTCGCCAGTTGCGCGATCATGATCGGCAGGGCCAGGCCGAGCAGATTCTTCAGCTCCAGGCGAACCCGGGCAGGGCGGTTGAGGGAAACGGCGGCAGGGCGGTCAGTCACGGAATTCACAGGCAAAGCGTCCACAGGGGTTGATGCGCAAGGCCGGGCATTCTACGCCGCTGACGTAACGGTCAGGAAAAATCCTCTGTTGCGTATTTGTAATCGCCGCGCCTCATCAAGAAATCAAAGCCTGCTGGCTCATCGCAGTCCCAGCGCCTACACTGCCGATCCGCCCAAGGAGCCTCGCCATGCTGATTGTTGCCGACGAAAATATCCCGCTGCTCGATGCCTTTTTTGCCGGTTTCGGCGAGATCCGCCGGGTGCCTGGCCGCTCCATCGACCGAGCCACGGTCGAACAGGCCGATGTATTGCTGGTGCGCTCGGTGACCAACGTCAACCGCGCACTGCTTGAAGGCAGCAAGGTGCGTTTCGTCGGCACCTGCACCATCGGCACCGATCATCTGGATCTCGATTACTTCAATGAGGCCGGGATCACCTGGTCCAGCGCGCCCGGCTGCAATGCCCGGGGCGTGGTCGATTACGTGCTCGGCAGCCTGATGACCCTGGCTGAAATCGAAGGCGTCGATTTGAGTGAACGCACTTACGGTGTGATCGGGGCCGGTGAAGTGGGCGGTCGCCTGATCAAGGTGCTCAAAGGCCTGGGCTGGAACGTGAAAGTCTGCGATCCGCCGCGTCAGGCGGCCGAGGGCGGCGACTATGTCAGCCTGGAGCAGATCATCGCGCAGTGCGACGTGATCAGCCTGCACACCCCGCTGACCCGCAGCGGTGACGGTGCGACCTGGCATTTGTTCGACGAGCAGCGTTTGCAGCAGCTCAAGCCCGGCGCCTGGTTGATCAACGCGGCTCGCGGTCCGGTGGTGGATAACACCGCGTTGCGCGAAGTGCTGCTGGAGCGTGAAGACCTGCAAGCAGTGCTCGATGTCTGGGAGGCCGAGCCGCAAGTCGATGTTTCTCTGGCCGAGCTCTGCGTGTTGGCGACGCCGCACATCGCCGGTTACAGCCTCGACGGCAAGCAGCGCGGCACCGCGCAGATCTATCAGGCTTACTGCGACTTTATCGGTGAGCCCGCCAGCATTCAGCTCGGCGATCTGCTGCCGGCGCCGTGGTTGTCGGAAGTTTCCCTGCATGCCGACAGCGATCCAGCCTGGGCGCTGGCGATGTTGTGCCGCGGTGTGTACGACCCGCGCCGGGACGACGCGGATTTCCGTCGCACGCTGCTGGGCAGCGTCGGTGAGCAACGTGCGGCGTTCGATGTGTTGCGCAAGCAGTATCCGTCGCGACGCGAGATCGAAGGTTTGAAGGTGCGGATCGAGGGCGATTCGCCGGCCCTGCGCCAGATCGTGGCCGCGCTGGGCGCTGTGGCGGTATAAACAGCGGGCAGAAAAAACCCGGCCTGCAGGGGCCGGGTCAGGAAGACGGTGGCGATATCACTTTTGTTCGGCAGGCTTGACCAATCGCTGTTCCAGTTCGCGGCAGGCTTGCTGGATCATGTCTTCAGTGATCGGCTTTTCGTTGCCATTTTCATCAATAATTGAACAACCCAGAGACTGATCTGGCTGTGTGCGGATCACTTGAATCTTGTCATCGCTGCTGTGTTGCAAGGACATGGCCTGTCTCCTCATCAGGTTGTGTGCCTAGATTAAAACCGTCAGGTGACCAGGCTGTGACAACTCCCTGCGGTCGGTCCGGAACGGCATCTCCACTCAAACAGAAATGACCGTCTGTCTCAACCCGGACCTTAGACCAATAGCGTCTAGGGGGTAGTCTTGCCGGTCATAATTAACCTGACTCATTGTGATTTGCAGAGTTCCACCCCATTTGAGTCTGTAGGCTGGCCCTATCCATCAGCACACGACGTGAACCTGAATGATCCCGATGCTTTCCTCGCGCCACCGCCGGGCCTTGCGCCTGACCAGTTCTTTCCTTGCCCCTTATCGCTGGCCGGCCTTTGGTGCGCTGCTGGCACTGATCGTCACGGCGGG
Organism: Pseudomonas sp. FG35; assembly: GCF_057809295.1. NCBI lineage: Bacteria > Pseudomonadati > Pseudomonadota > Gammaproteobacteria > Pseudomonadales > Pseudomonadaceae > Pseudomonas > Pseudomonas sp. FG35. Next base: position 21,954 of record NZ_JBMDJR010000012.1, read on the forward strand.
CATCACCCTGTCGATGGGGCAGGGCATCAAGTTGCTGGTCGATCAAGGCTTCATGACTCAATCGCCGCACTTGCTCAATCAATCCATCGGCCTGTTCATGCTGTTGGTGCTCGGCCTCGCGGTCGGCACGTTTGCGCGGTTTTATCTGGTGTCCTGGATCGGTGAGCGCGTGGTGGCGGACATCCGTCGGCAGGTGTTCAACCATCTGGTGTACCTGCATCCCGGGTTTTACGAGGACAACCGCAGCTCGGAAATCCAGTCGCGGCTGACCGCTGACACCACGCTGCTGCAATCAGTGATCGGCTCGTCGCTGTCGCTGTTCCTGCGCAATTTGCTGATGGTCATTGGCGGTGTGGTGCTGCTGTTCATCACCAACCCCAAGCTCACCAGCATCGTGGTAATAGCACTGCCGCTGGTGATTGCGCCGATCCTGATTTTTGGCCGCCGCGTGCGTAACCTCTCCCGGCTGAGTCAGGACCGGATCGCCGACATTGGCAGTTACGTCTCGGAAACCCTCGGCCAGATCAAAACCGTGCAGGCCTACAACCATCAGGTGCAAGACGAACAGCGTTTCGCCAGCACCGTCGAGCAGGCATTCGAGACTGCGCGCAAACGGATTTTCCAGCGGGCCTGGCTGATCACGCTGGTAATCGTGCTGGTGCTCGGCGCCGTCGCGGTGATGTTGTGGGTCGGCGGCATGGACGTGATCGCCGGGCGGATTTCTGCCGGTGAACTGGCGGCGTTCGTGTTCTACAGCCTGATCGTCGGCAGTGCGTTTGGCACGTTGAGCGAAGTGATCGGAGAGTTGCAGCGAGCGGCTGGCGCCGCCGAGCGCATCGCCGAATTGCTGCGTTCGGAAAACATCATCCAGCCACCGACCACAGGATTGGTGACGCTGCCGGAGCGGGTCAAAGGCGAGCTGGAGTTGCAGGATGTACGTTTTTCCTACCCTTCGCGTCCCGATAGCCTCGCCGTCGATGGCTTGAGTCTGACGATCAACGCCGGGGAAACCCTCGCGCTCGTGGGACCGTCCGGCGCGGGCAAGTCCACGGTGTATGACTTGCTGCTGCGTTTCTACGATCCCCGGGAAGGGCGGATCCTGATCGATGGCGTACCGCTGACGAGCCTCGATCCGCTGGACCTGCGTCGCTGCTTCGCGCTGGTCTCGCAAACCCCGGCACTGTTCTTCGGCAGTGTCGAAGAGAACATTCGCTACGGCTGCCCGACCGCCACGCTGGAGCAGGTGCGGGAGGCGGCCAGAATCGCCCACGCCCACGACTTCATCGAACAGATGCCCGACGGCTACCAGACCCATCTGGGCGACGGTGGCCTCGGTCTGTCAGGCGGACAACGCCAGCGCCTGGCCATTGCCCGGGCGTTGCTGGTCGACGCGCCGATCCTGCTGCTCGACGAAGCCACCAGCGCCCTTGATGCCCAAAGCGAACACCTGATTCAGCAAGCACTGCCGAGCCTGATGCAAAACCGCACCACGCTGGTCATTGCCCACCGGTTGGCGACGGTGAAAAACGCCGACCGGATTGCGGTGATGGATCAGGGCAAACTGGTGGCGATCGGTACGCATCAGGAGTTGATCGCCAGTAATCCGCTGTATGCGCGGTTGGCGGCGTTGCAGTTCAGTGATGGTCGTCAGGTTTCAACCGACCCTGTAACCGACTAAGTAATCGACCTAGTAGAACGCCATAAAAAATGCCCGCATCTCTCGATGCGGGCATTTTTGTTTACGTCGATCTATCGGCGAAACACGCCCCGATCACTGATCGTCGAAATACCGCTCATGCCAATCCACCAGCGGTTGCGGCGAATTGAGTTTCTGGCCGTAGATCACCGAGTAGGACAGCACGTTCTGCACGTACTGGCGGGTTTCGTCGAACGGGATGCTTTCCACCCACACGTCGAAGCTCAGATGGTCGGCGCCACGCAGCCACTGGCGCACGCGGCCGGGGCCGGCGTTGTAGGCGGCGGAGGCGAGCACGCGGTTGCCGTTGAACTGGCTGTGCACCTGGCTCAGGTAAGCGGCGCCGAGCTGGATGTTTTTATCCGGATCCAGCACCTGCTGTGGCGAGGCCAGCGGAATGCTGAACTTGCGCGCGGTTTCCTTGGCGGTGCCGGGCATCAGTTGCATCAGGCCGCTGGCGCCGACGCTGGAACGGGCGTCGTCCATGAATGCACTTTCCTGACGGGTGATGGCGAACACCCAGCTCGAATGCAGGCCGCGCACCTTGGCTTCGCGCACCAGAGTGTCGCGGTGGGCCATCGGGAAACGGATGTCCAGATCATCCCAGTACTGCGCCTGACTGATGGTGCGGATGGCCGGGAAGTACCATCTCAGGTCGTAGGCCAGTTTCGCCTGGGCGACCATTTCGTCGCGGCTGAAATGCCGGCTGACGTGATACCACTCGCGGCGGCCATCGACGATCTGCCCACGGGCGTGGAACTCCAGCGCACGACGCACGCCCGGGGTGTTGCGCACCTTGTTGATCAGCGCCTGACTGAGCACCAGCGGCTTGTTGTTCAGCGAGTACGGCGATTGCGAGCGGTCGGCGGCGAGGAAGCCGTAGAAATCCCGTTCCCGCGACAGATTCTTGTACAGCGTCTGCGCTTCCGGGTTTTGCGGTTGCGCCAGTTCCAGGCTGCGGGCCTGCCAGTAGCGCCAGCGGTTGGTAGTGGCCAGATCCTGCGGGAGACGGCGGGTCAGTTGGTAGGCGTCGTCCCAGCGCGCCAGACGCAGCAGCAGCCGCAGGCGCCATTCGGACACGGTGTTGTCGCGCAGTTCCGGGTCGTACTTGGTCATCACGTCCAGCGCGCGGCTGTCGAAGCGCCGGGCGAGGGTCAGGCCGATTTCCCGGGCGATCGCGACTTTTTCATCGCGGGAGAAATGCATGCTGCTGGCATAACCGTCGAGCAGGGCCATGGCCTTGTCCGGGTCCTGACGCGCGAGGCGGCGCAGGCCGAGGCTGACCACGTCCGACATCGGTTCATCGGCCGGCATGAACCGCGAAGGCTGATTGAGCAGTTCCGGTTTCTGCGCCACGTCCACCAGCAGGTGGCCGCGCGGGGCGAGGGTGGTCAGGCCGTTGACCAGGCTGTTGGCCAGCGGATAGTTGCGGTGCTGGGCGGCGAGTTTGGCGCGTTCCCAGCGTTTCTGTTCGGTCAACTGACCTTCGGCGGCCCACATGCCAAACAGCGCATCACAGGCGGCAGGCTGGGATTTGCCGGTCAGCCAGAGCTTCTCGGCGTTGGCGTAGCCCTCGGCCTTCTTGTTGTGGCTGATCTGGTATTGCGCGTGGAGGCAGTCAAGTTCAGTGAAATTCAGTTTCGGGTCGTAATACTTGACGAACGTCGCCCAATCGCCGCGATCGGCCAGCCAGCGCAGCCAGCGCAATTTCATCCAGTTGGCCTGCGGCAGGTCACCGTGCTCGGCGAGGAATTTCTCGATCTCCGCGTTGCTGGCGGTTTTCAGCCGCGCAGTCAGCTCGTCGTAGGCGAGGTACGGCTCCAGCGGATAATCGGCGAGAGCCTGGCTGTAACGGAAATACGGGCCGCTGTCGCCCTTGGCCAGGGCGCGCTTGGCTTCATCGTAATACTGGCGTTGGGTGGACAGGTCCACCGCCTGAGCGGATTGAACGGCAGCGGCGGAAAGCAGCAAACATGACAAAACACTGAAGAGGCGACTGCGCATGAGACATCCGGGCAGAGAAATCATGACAAGTGCCGGCTCAAAACCTGCACTGAATTGCCTGTAGCTTAGCCTTTTGCCAGCAAGGGGCGAAAGCTTTGCCGGCCTTGCAGCACAAGTTCGCAACAATTGTTGTGCAGAGTGCGTCAGCGGCGAAATTGCCGGCCTGTTCGGGCCCCGATTCAGGTAGAATGCGCGCCCGGTTTTTGGAGAAGCTCATGACCCTGCTCAAATTCAGCGATGTGTCCCTTGCATTCGGCGCGATGCCGTTGTTGGACAAGGTGTCCTGGCAGATCGCCCGTGGTGAGCGGGTGTGCATCATCGGCCGCAACGGCACTGGCAAATCCAGCATGATGAAACTGGTCAAGGGCGACCAGAAGCCTGATGACGGCTCGGTGTGGCGTGCCCCCGGTCTGAAAATCGGTGAATTGCCGCAGGAATTGCCGGTGGCCGACGAGCGGACAGTGTTCGACGTGGTTGCCGAAGGACTCGACGGCGTTGGCGCTTTGCTCGCCGAATACCATCACCTGAGCCAGAACATCGTCACCGATGCCGATCTGGACAAGCTGATGCATGTTCAGCACGACCTCGAAGCCCGCGATGGCTGGCGCTTGCAGACTTTGGTCGATAGCACCCTGAGTCGTCTGCAATTGCCGGCCGACAAGACCCTCGCCGAACTGTCCGGCGGCTGGCGTCGTCGCGTGCTGCTGGCGCAGGCGCTGGTGTCCGAGCCGGATCTGCTGCTGCTCGACGAGCCGACCAACCACCTGGACATCGGTGCGATTGCCTGGCTTGAAGAAGCGCTGAAGGATTTCCAGGGCGCCGTGCTGTTCATCACGCACGACCGTTCTTTCCTGCAAAACCTCGCCACCCGCATCCTTGAACTGGATCGCGGCGGCCTGATCGACTGGAACGGCGACTACGCCAGTTTCCTCGTCCATAAAGAAGCCGCACTGGCCGCCGAAGAAACCGCCAACGCGCTGTTCGACAAGCGTCTGGCCCAGGAAGAAGTGTGGATTCGTCAGGGCATCAAGGCCCGTCGCACCCGTAACGAAGGCCGCGTGCGTGCTCTGAAAGCCCTGCGCGTGGAGCGCAGTGAGCGTCGCGAGCGCACCGGCAAGGCCAACATCCAGCTGGAAACAGCGGAGAAGTCCGGCAAGCAGGTGATGGTGCTGGATAACGTGAGCTTCGCGCATCCGGGCGGTCCGTTCCTGATTCGCGATTTCTCCATGGTGCTGCAGCGCGGCGACCGGATCGGTCTGCTCGGCGCCAACGGTACCGGCAAAACCACTTTGCTGAAACTGATGCTCAGCGGTCTGCAACCGACCAGCGGCAAAGTGGAAGAGGGCACCAAGATCGACGTGGCCTACTTCGACCAGTTGCGCCATCAGCTGGATCTGGAAAAAACCGTGATCGACAACGTCGCCGAAGGTCGTGACTTCATCGATATCGACGGCCAGAGCCGCCACGTACTGAGCTACCTCGGCGACTTCCTGTTCAGCCCGCAGCGTGCCCGCACGCCGGTGAAGGCGTTGTCCGGTGGTGAGCGTGCACGTTTGCTGCTGGCCAAGCTGTTCAGCAAGCCTGCAAACCTGCTGGTACTCGACGAACCGACCAACGACCTCGACGTGGAAACCCTCGAGCTGCTCGAAGAAGTGCTGCTGACCTTCAACGGCACGGTGCTGATGGTCAGCCACGACCGGGCATTCCTCGACAACGTGGTTACCAGCACCTTGGTCTTCGAAGGTGAAGGCAAGGTTCGCGAATACGTCGGCGGCTATCAGGACTGGATCCGTCAGGGTGGTTCGCCGCGTCTGCTGGGCGTGACTGAAAGCAAATCCGGCAAGGCCGATCTGAATTCGGCGGTGGTGACTGCCGAACCGGCTCCGGTTGCCGCGCCGGTTGCTGCGGCCCCGGCTGCGAAGAAGAAACTGAGCTACAAGCTTCAGCGTGAGCTGGAAGCGTTGCCGGGCGACATCGACGCGAAGGAGCAGCAGATTGCTGCTGTCGAGGCTGAAATGGCCGAGGCCGGCTTCTATCAGCGTCCGCCGGCCGAGACGGCCAAGGTGATTGCTTCTCTGGAGCAGTTGCAGGCCGAGCTGGATGCGCTGGTGGAGCGTTGGGCTGAGCTGGACGCCTGATTGTTTCAAGGCATGAAAAAGCCCGGCATCCAGTAATGGGTGCCGGGCTTTTCAGCTTTTCACAAGCGAGTGGGATCAGCGTTTGACCAGGTGCACCGCCAGCACATCGCAAGGCGCGCCGTGCAGGACATCGTTGGCGGTCGAGCCCAATAGCAGCGCCAAACCGTGTCGGCCATGGCTGCCGACCACGATCAGGTCGCACTGCTGTTCCTTGGCGAAATGGTGGATTTCCTGACGCGGCTGGCCGTAGGTCAGGTGGCAGTTGGCGCCTTCGAGTTCGGTGTATTTGTGCTTCAGGCGTTCGAGGCGTTCCTTGGCCTGATCGAACTGCTGTTGTTGCAGTTGTGACAGATCCATCGGCACGTCACCGCCGAAGGCCATGGCCATCGGTTCGACGATATGCACCAGCGACAGCTTGGCGCCATTGCTCACCGACAGCTCTCGGGCGCGGTGGATCACAGGGTCGCACTCTTCGGTCAGATCTACGGCGACCAGGATATGGTGGTAGGGCATGAGGTGCTCCTCGTGAGGGATCAATATTGTTAAGTATGGCTGGTTTCAAGCGCATTGGTTCCAAAGTGACGCAATGGGCTCATGACAAAACGGGAGTAGAGATATGACGGTCTGGCTGGTGGTGTCAATCCTGCTGGTAGTGTTGAGTCCGCTGGCGTGGTTGCGTCCGTCCCGTGCCCAGAGTGGCCGGATAGCCTTGCGCACGGAGGCACGGCGCATCGGGCTGGCCATGCAACTGGCGCCTCAGGAATGGCCGCACTGGCTGAGCCAGGAGCCGCCAAACCCGTGCGCGCAATACCATCGGCCACGCCGTGGAAAGCAGCCGGCGTGCTGGACGTATTGGCAGAAATCCCCGGGGGTTTGGGTGAATCAGTGGCAGGAAGTCTGTGAGGATCCGCTGCTGCTCAATCATTTCGAAAAATTGCCGGGCAACGTTTTCAAGGTCGAGGCGGACAAGCAGATGATCGCGCTCTATTGGGGTGAGAAGGGTGACGCTTCGGTTTTGCTGGAAATTGATGCCACGCTGAAAGCGCTGGCATGACTCCCGGACTTTTCGCGCTGCAACGGTGCGAAACGTCCGGCAGACGCGCAATAAAAAGCCCGACATGATTCATCGGGCGGGGTTGGCCAGGCAGGCCGGAAATTCTTTTTTTGCGTTGGCCCGGAGTCATCCGGTCAGCAAACGTGCGCCTGTTTTCCTTCGTAGTCCAGCCAGCGTAGCCTGTTAAACAAGGCTTGCGGTGAATTAGGGCGACTTTTCTAACTATTAATCTTATGAATACCCTCACATGCAAGCGTGGGTGGCCGGGCTGCGTCCTACAGAAATGACCGCAAAGTCGCATTTCAACCCGTATTTAGGGCGATTGACAATTGTCGGAAATTCCGTGAAGGTGGCGTACCCAAATCAAACGGGCGTATGAATTGAGCGTTTGTATTGCAGACTGCTCCTACAGAATCCCGACTATCGCGTTGGCGGGTGTGCCGGGTGGATGGGTGTCAGCATCGACGAAAAAGCGTCCTGCCGAGCCATTTGCCTGCGTCCGACGTGTACTGTTCAGCTTCCATATCGTGGAGATCAGTTGATGATTTACGAAGGTAAAGCCATCACGGTTAAAGCTCTTGAAAGTGGCATCGTCGAATTGAAATTCGACCTCAAGGGTGAGTCCGTCAACAAGTTCAACCGTCTTACCCTGAACGAACTGCGTCAGGCCGTAGACACCATCAAGGCAGATGCTTCGATCAAGGGCGTGATCGTCAGCAGTGGCAAGGACGTTTTCATCGTCGGCGCCGACATCACCGAATTTGTCGACAACTTCAAGCTGCCGGATGCCGAGCTGGTTGCTGGCAATCTCGAAGCCAACAAGATCTTCAGCGATTTCGAAGACCTCAACGTTCCGACCGTCGCCGCGATCAATGGCATCGCTTTGGGCGGGGGGCTGGAAATGTGCCTGGCAGCGGACTACCGCGTCATGTCGACCAAGGCCAAGATCGGTCTGCCGGAAGTCAAGCTGGGCATCTACCCTGGCTTCGGTGGCACCGTGCGTCTGCCGCGCCTGATCGGTGCCGACAACGCCATCGAGTGGATTGCCGCCGGCAAGGAAAACCGTCCTGAAGACGCGCTGAAAGTCGGCGCCGTCGATGCCGTGGTTGCCCCTGAAAAACTGCAGGATGCCGCCCTTGAGCTGATCAAGCGCGCCGTCTCCGGCGAGTTCGATTACAAGGCCAAGCGTCAGCCTAAGCTGGAAAAGCTCAAGCTGAACGCCATTGAACAAATGATGGCTTTCGAAACCGCCAAAGGTTTCGTGGCTGGCCAGGCTGGCCCGAACTACCCGGCCCCGGTCGAAGCGATCAAGACCATCCAGAAAGCCGCGAACTTCGGTCGTGACAAGGCGCTGGAAGTCGAAGCCGCAGGTTTCGTGAAACTGGCCAAGACCTCTGCCGCGCAGAGCTTGATCGGTCTGTTTCTGAACGATCAGGAACTGAAGAAAAAGGCCAAGGCCTACGACGAAATCGCCAAGGACGTGAAGCAGGCCGCCGTACTGGGCGCCGGCATCATGGGTGGCGGTATCGCCTATCAGTCGGCTTCCAAAGGTACGCCGATCCTGATGAAGGACATCAACGAGCACGGCATCGAGCAAGGTCTGGCTGAAGCCGCCAAGCTGCTGGTCGGTCGCGTTGATAAAGGCCGCATGACCGCCGCGAAAATGGCTGAAGTGCTCAACGGCATTCGTCCGACCCTGTCCTACGGTGATTTCGGTCACGTCGACCTGGTCGTTGAAGCCGTGGTCGAGAATCCGAAGGTCAAGCAAGCCGTTCTGGCGGAAGTCGAAGACAAGGTCAAAGAGGACACCATCCTCGCGTCCAACACTTCGACCATTTCCATCAGCCTGCTGGCCAAGGCCCTCAAGCGTCCGGAAAACTTCGTCGGCATGCACTTCTTCAACCCGGTGCACATGATGCCGCTGGTGGAAGTGATCCGTGGCGAGAAGTCCAGCGAGCTGGCCATCGCCACCACCGTTGCCTACGCCAAGAAAATGGGCAAGAACCCGATCGTCGTCAACGACTGCCCGGGCTTCCTGGTCAACCGCGTCCTGTTTCCGTACTTCGGCGGTTTCGCCAAACTGGTCAGCGCCGGTGTGGACTTCGTCCGTATCGACAAGATCATGGAAAAATTCGGCTGGCCGATGGGCCCGGCATACCTGATGGACGTGGTCGGCATCGACACCGGTCACCACGGTCGTGACGTGATGGCTGAAGGCTTCCCGGACCGCATGAAGGACGACCGTCGTTCGGCCATCGACGTGCTTTACGAAGCCAAGCGTCTCGGTCAGAAGAACGGCAAGGGCTTCTATGCCTACGAGGCCGACAAGAAGGGCAAGCAGAAGAAAGTCGCCGATCCGTCGGTACTGGAAGTGCTCAAGCCGATCGTCTACGAGCAGCGCGAAGTCACTGACGAGGACATCATCAACTGGATGATGATCCCGCTGTGCCTGGAAACCGTGCGTTGCCTGGAAGACGGCATCGTCGAAACCGCCGCCGAAGCCGACATGGGTCTGGTCTACGGTATTGGTTTCCCTCCATTCCGTGGCGGTGCGCTGCGCTACATCGACTCGATCGGTGTTGCCGAGTTCGTTGCCCTGGCCGACCAGTACGCTGATTTGGGCGCGCTGTACCACCCGACCGCGAAGCTGCGTGAAATGGCCAAAAACGGCCAGAGCTTCTTCGGTTAAGCGCCCCCAACTAGAGTGAGAGTGAACTTATGAGCTTGAATCCTAGAGACGTCGTGATTGTCGACTTCGGTCGTACTCCGATGGGCCGCTCCAAGGGCGGCATGCACCGCAACACCCGCGCCGAAGACATGTCGGCACACCTGATCAGCAAACTGCTGGAACGCAACACCAAGGTCGATCCTGCCGAAGTCGAGGACGTGATCTGGGGCTGTGTGAACCAGACCCTGGAACAAGGCTGGAACATCGCGCGCATGGCGTCGCTGATGACCCAGATCCCGCACACCTCGGCCGGCCAGACTGTCAGCCGTCTGTGCGGCTCGTCGATGAGCGCGCTGCACACTGCTGCGCAAGCGATCATGACCGGCAACGGTGACGTGTTCGTGGTTGGCGGCGTCGAGCATATGGGTCACGTAAGCATGATGCACGGTGTCGATCCGAACCCGCACATGTCTCTGTACGCGGCGAAAGCCTCAGGCATGATGGGCCTGACCGCTGAAATGCTGGGCAAAATGCACGGCATCACTCGCGAACAGCAGGACGCCTTTGGCGTGCGTTCCCACCAGTTGGCCCACAAGGCGACTGTGGAAGGCAAGTTCAAGGACGAAATCATCCCGATGCAGGGTTACGACGAGAACGGTTTCCTGAAAACCTTCGACTACGACGAAACCATTCGTCCGGAAACCACCCTGGAAAGTCTGGCGGCTCTGAAGCCGGCGTTCAATCCAAAGGGCGGCACCGTGACGGCCGGTACTTCGTCGCAGATCACCGATGGTGCTTCGTGCATGATCGTGATGTCGGCGCAGCGTGCACAGGACCTGGGTATCCAGCCTCTGGCCGTGATTCGCTCGATGGCGGTAGCGGGTGTGGACCCGGCCATCATGGGCTATGGTCCGGTACCGGCTACTCAGAAAGCACTGAAACGTGCCGGCCTGGGTATCAACGATATCGACTTCTTCGAGCTCAATGAAGCGTTCGCCGCACAGGCCCTGCCAGTGCTGAAAGACCTGAAAGTGCTCGACAAGATGAATGAGAAGGTTAACCTGCACGGCGGCGCGATCGCCCTGGGTCACCCGTTCGGTTGCTCCGGTGCCCGTATTTCCGGCACTTTGCTGAACGTGATGAAGCAGAATGGCGGCACCTTCGGGGTGGCCACCATGTGCATTGGTCTCGGCCAAGGCATCTCCACCGTCTTCGAACGCGTTTAAGCGTCTCGTCGATGGAAGCCGGGGCCAAGTGCCCCGGTTTTTGTTTTTGCGGATTTATTTTTGTTTTTATTTTGAAAAAATTTGAGTGAGGGCCGAAGCATGCCGATACAACCTGGGCTCTACCAACATTACAAAGGTCCGCAGTACCGCGTATTCAGTGTCGCACGGCATTCCGAGACCGAAGAAGAAGTGGTCTTTTACCAAGCCCTGTATGGTGATTACGGCTTTTGGGTACGCCCCTTGAGCATGTTCCTGGAGTCCGTCGAGGTTGACGGGGAGCAGGTCCCACGCTTTGCTTTGGTGCAAGCCGAACCGAGCCTTTTTTCGAAGCCGTAAGGCGAGTGCGCGCAAAACCCTGCGCTTGACCTCACCTTGTAGCCACTATATATAGCGGTGCCGCGTCAGGCGCCAACCGCCTTTCACTTCTAGAATTCAGGAATTTTCTGATCCATGGGCAAATCGCTGGTCATTGTGGAATCCCCGGCTAAGGCCAAGACCATCAACAAGTATCTGGGCAACCAATACGTGGTGAAGTCGAGTATCGGCCATATCCGAGACCTGCCCACCAGCGGTTCGGCTAGCGCCAGCAAGGAGCCTGCCGCCAAGCGCGGCAAGGCTGCTGCGGGCGAAGCGCCAGCGCTGTCGCCGAAAGAGAAGGCGCGCAAGCAGCTGGTCTCGCGCATGGGTGTCGATCCCGAGCACGGCTGGAAAGCCAAGTACGAGATCCTCCCAGGCAAGGAAAAGGTCATCGAAGAGCTGCGCCGGCTCGCCAAGGATGCTGACACCATCTATCTCGCAACCGACTTGGATCGCGAGGGGGAAGCCATTGCCTGGCACCTGCGCGAAGCCATCGGTGGTGACGACAGCCGCTACAAGCGCGTGGTGTTCAACGAAATCACCAAGAAGGCGATTCAGGAAGCCTTCTCGGAACCGGGCGAACTCGACATCGATCGCGTGAACGCGCAGCAGGCCCGTCGCTTCCTTGATCGTGTCGTGGGCTACATGGTCTCGCCGCTGTTGTGGGCGAAGATCGCCCGTGGCCTGTCCGCCGGTCGCGTGCAATCGGTTGCCGTGAAGCTGGTGGTGGAGCGTGAGCGCGAGATCCGTGCGTTCAACCCGGAAGAGTACTGGGAAGTGCACGCCGACCTCGGCACCGCCAAAGGCTCGACCGTGCGTTTCGAAGTCGCTCGCGAGAAAGGCGAAGCGTTCAAGCCGCTGAACGAAGCGCAGGCCACGGCCGCGCTGGAGAAGCTCAAGTCCTCCAGCTACAGCATCGTCAAGCGTGAAGACAAACCGACCAGCAGCAAGCCGTCGGCACCGTTCATCACCTCCACACTGCAACAGGCCGCGAGCAACCGCCTGGGCTTCGGTGTGAAGAAAACCATGATGATGGCCCAGCGTCTGTACGAAGCCGGCTACATCACCTATATGCGTACCGACTCGACCAACCTCTCGGCTGATGCCGTAGCGATGGCGCGCGATTACATCGAAACCGAGTTCGGCAAGAAGTACCTGCCGGAGTCGCCGAACGTTTACAGCAGCAAGGAAGGCGCACAAGAGGCTCACGAAGCGATTCGTCCTTCCGACGCCAACACCACGCCAGCCAAGCTGGCCGGCATGGAGCGCGACGCTGAGCGCCTCTACGAGCTGATCTGGCGCCAGTTCCTGGCTTGCCAGATGCTGCCGGCGCAATACCTGTCGACCACCGTCAGCGTCGCTGCTGGCGACTTCGAGCTGCGCGCCAAGGGCCGCATCCTGAAGTTCGACGGTTACACCCGCGTGCTGCCGCAAATCACCAAGCCTGGCGACGATGACGTTCTGCCGGACATGGCGCAGGGCGACGTGATGAAGCTTATAAAGCTCGATCCGTCCCAGCACTTCACCAAGCCGCCGGCCCGTTATTCGGAAGCCAGCCTGGTGAAGGAAATGGAAAAGCGCGGCATCGGTCGTCCTTCGACCTACGCAGCGATCATCTCGACCATTCAGGATCGCGGCTACGTGACCCTGCACAATCGTCGTTTCTATTCGGAAAAGATGGGCGACATCGTTACCGAGCGTCTGTCGGAAAGCTTCTCGAATCTCATGGACTACGGCTTCACCGCCGGCATGGAAGAGAACCTCGATGACGTGGCCCAGGGCGAGCGCGACTGGAAAAACGTGCTGGACGAGTTCTACGGCGACTTCAAGAAAAAACTCGAAGTGGCTGAAAACCCAGAAGCTGGCATGCGTGCCAACCAGCCGGTGATGACCGACATTCCGTGCACCACTTGCGGCCGTCCGATGCAGATTCGTACTGCCTCGACTGGCGTGTTCCTCGGCTGCTCCGGCTACAGCCTGCCGCCGAAAGAACGCTGCAAGGCCACCGTCAACCTGGTGCCGGGCGATGAAATCGCGGCGGACGACGAGGGCGAGTCGGAATCCCTGGTACTGCGCGGCAAGCATCGCTGCCCGATCTGCAGCACGGCGATGGACGCTTACCTGCTCGACGAGAAGCGCAAGCTGCACATCTGCGGTAACAACCCGGATTGCGCCGGCTACGAGATCGAAGAGGGCAGCTACCGCATCAAGGGCTACGAAGGCCCGAGCCTGGAATGCGACAAGTGCGGCAGCGAGATGCAGCTCAAGACCGGCCGTTTCGGCAAGTTCTTCGGTTGCACCAATCCGACGTGCAAGAACACTCGCAAACTGCTGAAGAGCGGTGACGCGGCACCGCCGAAGATGGATCCGGTGAAGATGCCTGAGCTGAAATGCGAAAAGGTCAACGACACCTACATTCTGCGTGACGGTGCTTCCGGCCTGTTCCTGGCGGCTAGCCAGTTCCCGAAAAACCGCGAGACCCGTGCTCCGCTGGTGATTGAGATTCTGCCGCACAAGGATGAGATCGATCCGAAGTATCACTTCCTGTGCGAAGCGCCGCAGAAGGATCCGGATGGTCTGCCAGCCGTGATCCGCTACAGCCGCAAGACCAAGGAGCAATACGTTCAGACCGAAGTCGACGGCAAGCCGACTGGCTGGAAAGCATTCTTTGACGGTGGCAAATGGACGGTTGAAGACAAGCGTCCGGCGAAAGCCAAGGCTTGAGCAATCGCTGATCTGAAGGTGTCCTGACTGGGCATCTTCAATACAAAAGGCCGCATGACAACCTTCGGGTTTTCATGCGGCCTTTTTGTTTAATGCTTGCGGTTGGATTGGCTGATCCATGACACTGTCCGGCCTGTGTGAAGCAATTATTTCGTTGTGGAGAGTGCCAACATGGCCCACGAACTCTATACCCGTACCAATCAGAAGATCTATTTCGCGGGTTTGTCGCTGGAAGCGCTGGCCAGGGCCGAAGAGGGGCGGGCGATGAACTCGCTGGCGCTGATTCAGGCCGGGCGCGAATCCGCACTGTTTCATCTCTACGGTGCGTTGTTGGGGCTGTGTCATGAAATCGCCGGCTTCTATCGTCTGCCGCAAGCCAATGCGTCGCGGGCGGAAGTCTTGCTGACCCGCGAAGTGCTGGAGTCGATTGCCATTCCTGAGCTGGCGGAGATGATCGAGCTGGCAGGTAATCCGGAGACCTGGCTGTCCAAATTGCTGGCTGCGCACTCGGCGCTGTTTCAGCCGCCACGGGTGCCACACAAGCCGAAGGGTGATGTGACGCAGCCGTTGATTCAGGCGGTGAATCTGGATGAAGAAGAGGCGGTTGAAGAGCTGAGCCGCGAAGAGCTCGAGATCTGGCGGCAGAACCTCAAGGGGCTGGCGATCCGTTTCCGTGAAGGCTTGAACGAGTGCTGAGGAGCTGTGGACTGGCGGCGACGAGAGGCGTGCTGCTGGTCAAGATCCCGAGCGAAGCCTGAATGATGTCTATATAATCCCTGCCTTTCGTGGAGAACAGACCTATATGCCAACGTCCTTTCTAGAAATTGTCGAGCTACCAGACGGCCGAATCGAACTGCGCAGGGCCGAGGACGAGGGTTCTCTGGTGACTCTGGATTTCTCCGAGGATGCCAAGGCGTTTCTGCAGGGCCAGCACGTTGAAATTGCCAAAGCGATGTTGAGCGTCGGCGTGCAAATGGCGGGGCGTATGGTTGAAGGTGAATTCGATAAGGATGAGGGGCCGCGGGTTCTTCATTGATCCGCTGTCTGTCAGTTACTGCTCCAGATCGGCTTCTCTATCCCTGGAGAAGCCCTGCGCTTTATATGGCGCGCTTTGTTGCTGAATCACCCCAAACGAATGTTCAGGCTTTGAGCGTCCCCGGTGCGGGCGGCGCTGATCAGCTGTTGCCGTGACCCTGCGCTCAGTGGATTCAGCCACGTGACGACCGTGTGGCTGCGGCCCAGGCGTAATGCCTCACAGGCCAGTTGCTGCGTACTTTGAGCGCCGCGCGGTTGCAACAGCAGGATGCGTTCGCGATTCAATCCAGCGTCCCGCAACCAGGTCTGGGTCAGGCTTGCAGGCGGTGCAATCAGGGTCAGCCAGCGTGCGTCCTGATCTTCACTCAATTCGCGAAGAATCGGTGCCAGCAGGCTCAGGCAGTTCCCGGCCGCGCCGCGCAGTGACAGCTCGCTGAACGCTTCAGGTTCGGTATTCCACGGACGCTCGACGACATCCTTGAGGATGGGGGCGAGGGGTTGCGCCAGAAACGCTTCGAACAACGGCAATTGTGTTTGCTGAGGTGCGTGTGGGAACTGCATAAAGCCTCCTTTAGCGGCGGATAACGCCGACACTCAAGCCTTCGATCACCAGTTCCTGATCTTTCAGGTTGACTTCGATGGGGGCGAACTCGGGGTTTTCGGCAATCAGCCAGACTTTGCTGCCGTCACGCTTGAAGCGTTTGACGGTGACTTCGTCGCCGATCCGCGCAACCACGATCTGACCGTTGCGTGCCTCGCGAGTGGTATGAACCGCCAGCAGATCACCGTCGAAAATGCCGATGTCCTTCATGCTCATGCCATGAACGCGCAACAGGTAGTCGGCACGCGGATGAAAGAAGGCCGGGTTGATGTTGCAGGACTCTTCGATGTGTTGTTGGGCGAGAATCGGCGCGCCGGCAGCTACTCGACCGATGATCGGCAGGGTGGATTCGTCGACCTTGGCTTCAAAACCGGGGATCCGAATGCCGCGCGAGGCGCCGGGAGTCATCTCGATCGCGCCTTTGCGGGCGAGTGCCTTGAGGTGCTCTTCGGCCGCATTGGGCGACTTGAAACCCAGTTCCTGAGCGATTTCCGCACGGGTCGGCGGGTAGCCGTTGTCTTCGAGGCAACGTTTGATAAAGGCCAGAATCTCGGCTTGGCGTGGCGTCAGTTTAAGCATATTGATCGCTCTGTCTTTTTATACAGTGACTGGGATTATATACAGTGAAGCGGTCTTGGCAATGATCGTTTTTTGCCATGCCGCCGGACGGTCAGTGACGACGCCGATTAATGTGGCGTCCTTGTTGTGGTTAAATATCTGACCGACCATTCCCAAAACGAACTGGCAGGCTTGACAAGGCATAGGCTGAAACGTATGTTTCAAACAAGTGTTTGTCAGGCGGAGTAGCCATGGCCCAGTCGGAAACCGTTGAACGCATTCTTGATGCTGCAGAACAGCTGTTCGCGGAAAAAGGTTTCGCTGAAACCTCATTGCGTCTGATCACCAGCAAGGCAGGGGTCAACCTCGCTGCGGTGAACTATCACTTCGGCTCGAAGAAGGCGCTGATCCAGGCGGTTTTCTCGCGCTTCCTCGGTCCGTTCTGCATCAGTCTCGACAAAGTGCTGGAGCGCCGCCAGGCCAAGCCAGAGAACAAGCCTTCGCTCGAAGAGCTGCTGGAAATCCTCGTCGAGCAAGCGCTGGTGGTACAACCTCGCAGCGGCAACGATCTGTCGATCTTCATGCGCTTGCTCGGTCTGGCCTTCAGCCAGAGCCAGGGCCACCTGCGGCGTTATCTGGAAGACATGTACGGCAAGGTATTCCGTCGCTACATGTTGCTGGTGAACGAAGCTGCCCCGCGCATTCCTCCGATCGAACTGTTCTGGCGCGTGCACTTCATGCTCGGTGCCGCAGCATTCAGCATGTCGGGTATCAAGGCCTTGCGCGCGATTGCCGAGACCGATTTCGGTGTCAACACCTCCATCGAGCAGGTAATGCGTCTGATGGTGCCGTTCCTGGCAGCCGGCATGCGTGCCGAAACCGGTGTCACCGACACGGTAATGGCCACCGCGCAGTTGCGGCCACGCAGCAAATCCGCGCCGGCACCTGCCAAGGTTTAACCGTCCATGGGTGGGCGCGGCAGCTGACATCCGCTAAGCTAGCCGCCCATGTCGACTCTCGTTCTGAACCCGTTTCTCATTGAAATCACCGACCCGCCGGACAATGCCCCAGGCGGTGATTTTGTGGGCGACGGGTTTTTCGTTTTCAAGGAATCTCTATGACTGCTGGCCTGCAAGGCTCGTTGATGGTGGACGTCGCCGGTACCTGGCTGACGGCCGAAGATCGCCAATTGTTGCGCCAGCCCGAAGTGGGCGGCCTGATCATCTTTGCCCGCAACATCGAGCATCCGCGCCAGGTGCGCGAGCTGAGCGCGGCGATCCGTGCCATTCGTCCGGACTTGCTGCTGGCGGTGGATCAGGAGGGCGGCCGCGTCCAGCGCCTGCGTCAGGGCTTCGTCCGTTTGCCAGCCATGCGCGCCATCGCTGACAACCCGAACGCCGAGTATCTCGCCGAACAATGCGGCTGGATCATGGCCACCGAAGTGCTGGCGGTCGGCCTCGACCTGAGCTTCGCGCCGGTGCTGGATCTGGATTACCAGCGCAGTGCCGTCGTCGGCACCCGCTCGTTCGAAGGTGACCCGGAGCGCGCCGCGCTACTCGCCGGTGCGTTCATCAAAGGCATGAACAACGCCGGCATGGCCGCCACCGGCAAGCATTTCCCTGGCCACGGCTGGGCGGAAGCCGACTCCCACGTCGCAATCCCCAACGACGAGCGCAGCCTTGAAGAGATCCGCGCCAACGACCTCGTGCCGTTCGCCAGACTCAGCAAGCAACTGGCCGCCGTCATGCCCGCCCACGTCATTTACCCGCAAGTCGATGCACAGCCCGCCGGTTTCTCCCGGCGCTGGTTGCAGGACATCCTGCGCGGCGAGCTGCAGTTTGACGGCGTGATCTTCAGCGACGACCTGTCGATGGCCGGCGCTCATGTAGTGGGCGACGCCGCCAGTCGTATCGAAGCGGCTCTCAGCGCCGGTTGCGACATGGGCCTGGTGTGCAACGACCGCGCCGCCGCTGAACTGGCCCTGAGCGCTACGCAGCGCATGAAGGTCAAGCCGTCGCCGCGTATCGCACGCATGCGCGGTCAGGCATTCGCCAACACCGAATACCGTCAGGATCCGCGCTGGCTGACCGCTGTCGGTGCGCTCAAAGACGCTCAACTGATCGATTAAGGATTTTTCGCTATGACGGTTTACGCAATCATCGGCGGCACCGGCCTGACCCAGTTGGAAGGCCTGAGCATTCGTCAGTCGCTGGCGGTGGATACGCCCTATGGCGCGCCATCGGCCGAGGTTCAGATTGGTGAGTACGCCGGCAAGGAAGTGCTGTTCCTCGCTCGCCACGGTCATCCGCATCGCTTTCCGCCGCACAAGGTCAACTACCGCGCCAACCTGTGGGCGTTGAAGCAGGCCGGAGCCGAATCGATCATTGCGGTCAACGCCGTGGGCGGGATTCATCCTGCAATGGGCACCGGACATTTCTGCGTGCCGCATCAGGTCGTGGACTACACCAGCGGTCGCGAGCACACCTATTTCGCCGATGACCTGGAACATGTCACACACATCGACTTCAGCTTTCCCTACAGCGAACCGCTGCGTCAGCAATTGATTGCTGCGTTGGCCGCCGAAGGTTGCGAGTACAGCGATCAGGGCGTTTACGCCTGCACCCAAGGCCCGCGTCTGGAAACCGTGGCCGAGATCGTGCGCCTGGAGCGTGACGGTTGCGACATCGTCGGCATGACCGGCATGCCGGAAGCGGCGCTGGCCCGCGAGCTGGATCTGAATTACGCCTGCCTGTCGTTGGTGGTGAACCCGGCGGCGGGCAAGACCACTGAAGTGATCACCATGGCCGAGATCGAGCAGGCGCTGCATGACGGGATGGGCAAGGTGAAATCGACGTTGGCGCGGGTGCTCAAGGGCTGAGTCTGGCTCCGCAATGACGTGACTGAACAAGCGCTGAGAATCTCAGCGCTTTTCAAACTTGTCCGGCAACGGCGCAAACAGCGCCTCGATATCATCACTCTGCAACTTCCAGTCCCCGGCCTTGCGCCCATCCAGCACGCCGGCCGCCAGGTCGGATTTCTCCCGCTGCAGAAGCTGAATTTTCTCCTCGACCGTGCCCCGGGCAATCATCTTGTAAACGAACACCGGCTTCTCCTGACCAATGCGATAGGCGCGGTCGGTTGCCTGATTCTCGGTCGCCGGGTTCCACCACGGATCGTAGTGAATCACCGTGTCCGCTTCTGTCAGGTTCAGGCCCACACCACCAGCCTTCAGGCTGATGAGAAAAATCTGACGCTTGCCGCTCTGGAATTCCTTCACCGGTGTACGTCGATCACGGGTCTGTCCCGTCAGCAGCGCATACGCGACATTGCGTTTTTTCAGCTCGTCCTCGATCAGTGACAACATCGAAGTGAACTGCGAGAACAGTAGAATCCGCCGTCCTTCCTCAAACAACTCCTCAAGCATTTCCATCAGGCTGTCGAGCTTGCCCGAGGTGCTGCCGCGGGCGGGCAGGGTGGCGTCGTTGACCAGGCGCAAATCGCAGCAGACCTGGCGCAGCTTGAGCAGCGCTTCAAGAATGATGATCTGGCTGCGCGCCACGCCTTTGCGAGTGATCTCGTCGCGAACCTTTTTATCCATGGCCAGGCGCATGGTTTCGTACACGTCGCGCTGGGCCTCGTTGAGCTCGACCCAGTGGATGATCTCGGTTTTCGGCGGCAGCTCGGTCGCAACCTGTTCCTTGGTGCGACGAAGCAGGAACGGTTTGATCCGACCGTTGAGGTGCTGAAGTCTGACTTCGCTGGCGCGTTTTTCGATCGGCACGCGGTAATCGGCGTTGAAGCTTTTGAGGTCGCCGAGCCATCCGGGCAGCAGGAAGTGAAACAGCGACCACAGTTCGCCCAGGTGATTTTCCAGCGGCGTCCCGCTCAGGCACAGACGCTGACGCGCATTGAGTTCACGGGCAGCCTGGGCGGCTTTGCTGTTCGGGTTCTTGATGTACTGCGCTTCGTCCAGCACCAGCACGTGCAGTGGCTGCTGGGCCAGACGTTCGACATCCTTGGGCAGCAATGCATAAGTGGTGAGGATCAGGTCGTAATCGGCCAGATGCTCGAAATGCTTTTTTCTGCTGGCACCGTACAGGGCGACAACCTTGAGTTGTGGCGTGAAGTGCGCCGCTTCGTCCAGCCAGTTGGGGATCAGGCTGGTAGGCATCACCACCATGCACGGTCGATCCAGTCGCCCTGCGTTTTTCTCGCTGAGAATGTGCGCCAGCGTCTGTAGGGTTTTACCCAGGCCCATGTCGTCCGCGAGAATCCCGCCGACCTCAAGTTGCCGCAGCGACTGCATCCAGCTCAAGCCTTCGAGCTGATAAGGACGCAGCGTCGCATTCAGCCCCTTCGGTGCCTTGGCGCTGTAATCGCGGATGTCGCGCAAGCGTTGGGCGAAGCTGCGGATCTGCTCGCCACCTTCCCAGAGCAGGGGAATGCCTTCCAGCGAATTCAGGCGCGTGGCGTCGGCTTTGCTCAGGCGCAGGGTGGTTTCGCCCGGCTCCTGCAAATAAAACTCGCCCAAGGTCGCCAGCACCGGTTTCAGCCGGCCGAGGGGCAGAGCGACTTGCAGCGGCCCGTGCTCGCTGTTGCGTTGCGGGATGTTCACCAGAATCAGTTCATCGTCGCGACGGCGGGCGAGACGTTCCGGATTGAGGATTTCCGTGTGCGAACGCATCAGGTTGAGCAGGATCGGCAGCAGGCTCAGGCGCTCACCGTTAACGATGATCCCCAGCTCCAGATCGAACCAGTCGCGCTCCGGCGTTTGCTCGACGGTGGCGTACCAGTCGTCGACGGCGGTCAGGTCGAAACCGAACTCATCGTCGACCAACAGCTCCCAGCCCTGGGTGCGCAGCTTCGGCAGATCGTTGAGGGTGAAGGTCAGCCAGGCGCTGTCGTTGACCATCTCGTAAAGTTCGCCGGCGCTTTCCGGCAGGGCCTTGCTCTGCCGGGTGGCAATGCGGAAGCCGAGAATTCGCAGTTGCTCGCGGTAGCTCTGTTCGACGTCCGGGTGGCGCTTGACCCGCAGGGTCTGGGCTTCCTGGCGAATCAGAATGTCGCTGTTCTTCTGGCCGCTGACGTATTCGTCGAGGTAACTGAAGGACAGCGCGGCGCGATGCTGGATGTAACGCTGCATCTTGCCGTTGCGCGGTTCGAACGCGCTGAACTCGACGCTGGCCAGCCACAGGCGCGGCACCGGCTGCACGTTGTCCACCAGCACTTGCGGTGGCGACTTCGGGCTGCGGTTTTCCAGCACGGCCTGGAGTTTTTCCAGCAGTTCGGCGTCTTTGGCGGCGGCGGGGTATTCGAGGGTTTCCTGCACCTGCAACAACACCGCTGCACAGTGTTTGCAGTTGCTGTGAACCGGGCAGGTACAGGTGGCGTCGACCATCAGCAGCGTGCCTTTGGCCGATTCGCGCAGGTGAATCGTCTGACGGTAAACGTTACCGCCAGAGCCTTCGCAGCTGGCGGTAATGGTCGCATCACCGACCTGCACGAATCGCACCCGGTTCTCCAGAGCGTAGCGGCGGCCACGCTCCAGGCTTTGTTCCTTGAATCGGCTGACCCAGGAGGAGGCCAGCGGTTTACTCAGTGGCGGGGGCATAAGGACTTCGATCAGTCCGGAACGACTTCAGGCGCTTCCCGAGGCGCGGGCGCCGTCAGTGAAGTGATCTTGATCAGCAGGGCCAGGTGGCCGTTATCGAGGTAGTTGAGTTGGCCATTTTTGGTGTGGCTGTCCTGTTTCAGGCGCTCGCTGGCTGTGACCATGCCGTTGGCGTCGATCTGGTTGACCCAGAAGTCGGCGTTCACGTCGGTGAAGCGCCCGAGCTTCATTTCAATCGTGCCTTCGATCGGGAACTGGCCGAACTGCTCCTGACCTTCGCTGACCGCCACTTTGGCAGGCGTCTCGCCCAGCGTCTGCTGCCAGGCTTTGTGCATCAGCACGCTGTATTCGCCGCTGGCGGTGAGTTTGGTCACAACATCGTTCAGCGCCGGGGTGCGTTTGCTGTCATCGCCCAGGCGTTGGGCGCCGGCCGCCCAGTCTTCCGGTGCGGCGCGGCTGACAATCGCCGGCACGGCGTTCTGGCGTACCAGAATCATTTCGACCTGATACAGGTCATCGGCAAACGCCGTAGGTGCCACCAGAGTGAGTAGCAAAGTCAGAGAGCGAAACAGGCGCATGCGGCGTCCTTCAAGCAGTTTTCGGGATGAGGCGCTCGAACAGCGCCTCCACAGTATTAAAGCGCTCTTCCGGGCGCTCCATCGGCACCTGGAACTTGAACATCGTGGCGCCTTCGAATTTGTAGCGTTTTGGCTGGCTCTGGATCAGTTTGATCAGGGTCATCGGGTCGACCGGCGTCTGTGCCGCGAACTCGATGCGCCCACCTTGCGGGCCACCATCGACTTTCTTGATGCCCAGCTGCTCTGCCTGCAATTTCAGCGCCGTGATACGCACCAGATTCTTGGTCGGTTCCGGCAACAGGCCAAAGCGGTCGATCATCTCGACTTGCAGATCTTTCAGGCCTTCCTCGTCGGTGGCCGAAGCGATGCGCTTGTAAAGGATCAGGCGAGCGTGCACATCCGGCAGGTAATCTTCCGGAATCAGCGCCGGGACCCGCAGGTTGACTTCCGGACCACCGCCGAGCGGTTGATCGAGGTTTGGCTGTTCGCCCTTGCGGATCGACTTCACCGCGCGCTCGAGCATTTCCATGTACAGCGTGAATCCAACGGCCTGAATCTGCCCGCTCTGACCGTCGCCCAGCAATTCGCCGGCGCCACGGATTTCCAGATCGTTGGTGGCCAGCACGAAACCAGCGCCAAGGTCTTGAGTATTCGCAATCGCCTCCAGGCGTTTTTCCGCATCGCCGGTGATCTGCTGGCGCGGCGGGGTCAGCAGGTAGGCGTAAGCCTGGTGGTGGCTACGACCAACGCGGCCACGCAGCTGGTGCAACTGCGCCAGACCGAACTTGTCGGCGCGCTCGATGATGATGGTGTTGGCGCTCGGCACATCGATGCCGGTCTCGATGATGGTCGAGGCGATCAGCACGTTGAAGCGTTTGTGATAGAAATCGCTCATCACCTGTTCGAGTTCGCGTTCGCGCATCTGCCCGTGGCCGATGCCGATCCGCGCTTCCGGCACCAGTTCGGCCAGTTCGGCGGCGCACTTCTCGATGGTCTTCACGTCGTTGTGCAGGTAGTAAACCTGACCGCCACGCAGCAGCTCACGCAGCAAAGCCTCTTTGACCGTGCTCTTGTTCTGCTCCATGACGAAGGTGCGCACGGAGAGGCGTCGCGCCGGCGGCGTGGCGATGATTGACAGGTCGCGCATGCCCGACACCGCCATGTTCAGCGTGCGCGGAATCGGCGTGGCGGTCAGCGTAAGAATGTCGACTTCGCTGCGCAGGGCCTTGAGCTGTTCCTTCTGACGGACACCGAAGCGGTGCTCTTCGTCGATGATCACCAGCCCAAGGTTTTTGATCTTGACGTCGTCCTGCAGCAACTTGTGAGTGCCGATGACGATGTCGATATTGCCTTCGGCCAGTTGGGCGACCGCTGCGTTCACTTCCTTCGCCGACTTGAAGCGGCTCATCACTTCCACGGTCACCGGCCAGTCGGCGAAGCGGTCGCGGAAACTGTTGTAGTGCTGCTGGGCGAGCAGGGTGGTCGGCACCAGGATCGCCACTTGCTTGCCGCCGTGCACGGCGATGAACGCGGCGCGCATGGCCACTTCGGTCTTGCCGAAACCGACGTCGCCGCAGACCAGGCGATCCATCGGTTTCGGCGAAAGCATGTCCTCGCGCACGGCTTCGATGGTGGATTGCTGGTCTGGGGTTTCTTCGAACGGGAAGCCGGCGCTGAAGGTCGCGTAATCGGCCTTTGGATCGGCAAACGCATAACCTTCGCGTGCGGCGCGGCGGGCGTAGATGTCGAGCAATTCGGCAGCCACGTCGCGCACTTGCTCGGCGGCCTTGCGCTTGGCTTTCTGCCAGGTTTCGGAGCCGAGGCGGTGCAGCGGGGCCAGCGCATCGTCGCTGCCGGTGTAGCGGGCGATCAGGTGCAGGTTGGCCACCGGCACGTAGAGCTTGGCGTTCTCGGCGTATTCAAGGGTCAGGAATTCGGCAGCCTGATTGTCGATTTCCAGAATCGTCAGGCCGAGATAACGGCCGACGCCGTGATCGATGTGCACCACCGGCGCGCCTTCACGCAGTTCGGTGAGGTTCTTGATCACCGCATCGTTGTTGGCGTCGGCGCGTTTTTCGCGACGGCGACGCTGCATCACGCGCTGGCCGAACAGCGGACTTTCCGCGACCAGTGCCAGCGCCGGGTCGTCGAGCATCAGGCCTTCGTCGAGCGGGGCGATGGTGATCGCCAGGCGATCCTTGCTTGCGACAAAGTCCGGCCAGCTGTCGACGGTTTTCGGCCGTAGCTTCAGGCGATCCAGCAACTCCAGCAGCACCTCGCGACGACCGGCGGATTCGGCGGTGAACAGCACGCGTCCGGGAAATTCGTCGAGGAATGCCGAGAGCGCGGCCAGCGGCTGGGTAGCCTTGGCTTCGATCGCCAGATTCGGCAGTGCCTGCGCCGGGAAACGCTCGCGGCCTGCACCGGACTCAACATCCTGCTGACTGGCGACCACACGCGGCCAGTTCTTCAGGCGGGCAAAGCAGTCCTCCACCGGCAGGAACAGTTCGGCCGGCGGCAATAAAGGACGCGAAGGGTCGACGCGGCGCTCTTCATAACGATTGCGTACGTCGTTCCAGAAGTTTTCCGCCGCCTGCTCGATACCCGGCAGCGAAAACACCTGGGTGTCCTGTGGCAGGTAATCAAACAGCGTCGAGGTTTCCTCGAAGAACAGCGGCAGGTAGTACTCGATACCGGCCGGTGTGATGCCGCTGCTCAGGTCCTGAAAGATCGGGCAGCGACGGAAGTCGACGTCGAAACGCTCGCGAAAACGCGCCTTGAAGCGGGTGACCGCGTCTTTCTGCAGCGGGAATTCCTTGGCCGGCAGAAGCTTGACTGAATCGACCTTGTCGATGGAGCGCTGGTTTTCCGGATCAAAGGTACGCAGGGTTTCGATTTCGTCGTCGAACAGGTCGATGCGATAGGGCAGTTTGCTGCCCATCGGGAACAGGTCGATCAGTGCGCCACGTACGGTGAACTCGCCGTGCTCGTAGACCGTGTCGACGTAGCGATAGCCACTGGCTTCGAGCCGCGAGCGCATTTGCTCGACGTCGAGCTTCTGACCGACATCCAGCACCAGGCTGCTGCCGAGCAGGAATTTGGTCGGCGCCAGACGATGCAGGGCGGTGGTGATCGGCACCACCAGCACGCCGTGCTCCAGCTCCGGCAGCCTATAAAGGCTGGCGATGCGCTGGGAGATGATGTCCTGGTGCGGCGAAAACAGATCGTAGGGCAGGGTTTCCCAATCGGGGAAATGCAGCACCGGCAAATCCGGGGCGAAGAAGCTCAGCTCCTGCTCCAGCCGTTCGGCGCTCTGGCTGTCGGCGGTCAAAAGCAGAGTGAAGCGCTTGGCAGCGCTGGCAGCCTCGGCAATCGCCAGGCTCAGGGCGGCACCGGGGAGGTTGCCCCAGTGCTGTTTACCTGCCGCGGCAGGGAGAAGCGGTAGACGCAGAACAGGCACGGAAGGTTGAGCTCCAGGCGTTGCGACAAAGTCGGTAATTGTAGCGGCGTCCGGTGCCGCCTGTCAGTTGCAGGATGCGTCTATCTGCGCTGTTTGAGAAAAATGTAGTGGTAACCATAAAAACCAGCGCTTTTTTTACGGTTATGTAGTGCCAAAAGTCGGTGGTGTTACGGAGGGTTACAGACATCGTCTAACAGTCGTCGAAAAACTGACTGCGCTGGAAGCCCCGGTTTTACTGGGCTGGCGGAGAGCGTTATTTTTTTGGACGGATTTTTGTTACCGATTGCGCGACAAGCGCGCATTGCTACAAGAGGTTCTCGGCGGCATAATGTAGCCCCTTTTTTCTGCCCCTACATGTGGAAGGTTACCGTGACTCAGAAGCCCGACCAGTGTCTTGGTGAATGGATCGACCGTGAAGCACTCGCAGAAGCGATGATTCCGCTTATCGGTCAGCTCTACCGCAACAACAACGTGGTGAGCTCGATCTATGGCCGCAGCCTGATCAACCAGTCTGTCATCGCGATTCTCAAAGCTCACCGCTTTGCTCGCCACCGTTCTGCCGACGACAGCGAACTCTCCGTCCACGAAACATTCCCACTGCTCAAGGCCATGAGCGAGCTCAAGCTCGGCGCGGCCTCGGTAGATCTGGGCAAACTGGCGTACAAATTCCGCAACGAAGGCAACGGCCGCACCGCCGAGCAGTTCGTCCGCGAAGAAATGGCTGACGTGGTTGGCCAGCAAAACGCTTCGGCCCGCAAAGGCACCGACGTTGTTCTGTACGGCTTCGGTCGTATCGGCCGTCTGCTGGCGCGCATCCTGATCGAGAAAACCGGTGGCGGCGACGGCCTGCGTCTGCGTGCCATCGTGGTGCGCAAGGGCGCCGAAAACGACCTGACCAAGCGCGCCAGCCTGCTGCGTCGCGATTCGGTACATGGTTCGTTCAACGGCACCATCACCATCGACGAAGAAAACAACACCATCACCGCCAACGGCAACCTGATCCAGGTTATCTACGCGAAGAACCCTACCGAAGTGGATTACACCCAGTACGGCATCAAAGATGCGCTGCTGGTGGACAACACCGGTGTATGGCGTGATGCCGATGGCCTGGGCCAGCACCTGGCGTGCCCGGGTATCGACCGCGTTGTTCTGACTGCGCCTGGCAAGGGCAAGCTGAAGAACATCGTTCACGGTATCAACCACAACGAAATCACTGCTGACGACAAGATCGTGTCCGCCGCTTCCTGCACCACCAACGCCATCGTGCCGGTGCTGAAAGCCGTGAATGACAAGTTCGGCATCATCAACGGTCACGTCGAAACCGTTCACTCGTACACCAACGACCAGAACCTGATCGACAACTTCCACAAGGGCGATCGCCGTGGCCGTAGCGCCGCGCTGAACATGGTGATCACCGAGACCGGTGCTGCCACCGCTGCTGCCAAGGCCCTGCCTGAGCTGGCCGGCAAGCTGACCGGTAACGCGATCCGTGTTCCGACGCCGAACGTGTCGATGGCCATTCTCAACCTGAACCTCGAGAAAGCCGCCACCCGTGAAGAGATGAACGAGTACCTGCGCTACATGGCGCTGCACTCCGATCTGCACAAGCAAATCGACTTCGTCAATTCGCAGGAAGTGGTTTCGACCGACTTCGTGGGCTCGCGTCACGCCGGTGTGGTCGACGCTGAAGCGACCATCGTTCAGGACAACCGCGTTGTTCTGTACGTCTGGTACGACAACGAGTTCGGTTACAGCTGCCAGGTGGTTCGCGTAATGGAAGACATGGCCGGTGTAAACCCGCCAGCGTTCCCGCGCTAAGCCTTAGCTGCAAATGAAAACGCCCCGACTCTGGTCGGGGCGTTTTTGTTTGTGCGCGATTTGCCTTAGCGGGGGACAGCGGCTTGTGCCGTGCGCAGTTCGTGCCTGTTTCCACGGAACAGCACCAGCGTGGCGATCAGGCCCAACACGGCTGCGCCGCTGAGCCAGATCCCCGGTGCCGCTTTGTTATCCAGCACATGAATCAGATAAGTGCAGGCCGCCGGTGTAAAACCACCGAAGGTCGCGGTCGCCAGGCTGTAGGCCAGCGAGAACCCGGTCGTACGAACTTCTACCGGCATGATCTCGGTGAGCGCCACCACCATCGCCCCGTTGTACGAGCCGTACAGGAACGACAGCCACAACTCGACGATCAGCAAATGGCTGAAGCTCGGGTTCGCCACCAGCCACGACAAAGCCGGGTAGGCGGTCAGGATCGCCAGAATCGTCGCCGCCAGCAGCAGGGGTTTGCGGCCGATCTTGTCAGACAGTGCGCCCATCACCGGCAGCCAGAAGAAGTTAGACAGCCCGATGCACACGGTCACCAGCAACGCATCGAAGTCAGACAGGTGCAATTCCGCCTTGCCGAAGGTCGGTGTGTAGGCAGTGATCAGGTAGAACGACACCGTCGTCATGACCACCAGCGCCATGCCGGCGATGACGATGCCAAAGTTCTGACCGATCGAACGGACGATTTCCTGCAGGGTTGGGCGATGTTTACGCGCCTGGAACTCCGGGGTTTCCTCCAGCGAGCGGCGGATGACGAAAATCACCGGGACGATCATGCAGCCGATCAGGAACGGCACCCGCCAGCCCCATTCGCCCATCTGCTCAGGGCTCAGCCAATGGTTGAGGCCGACACCGAGCAGGCCGGCGAACACCACGGCCGCCTGCTGGCTGGCGGACTGCCAACTGACGAAAAAGCCCTTGCGGCCCGGTGTGGCGATTTCCGCCAGGTACACCGACACACCGCCTAATTCGACGCCAGCCGAGAAGCCTTGCAGCAAACGGCCGAACAGCACGATGAGCGGCGCGGCAACCCCAAGGGTGGCGTAGCCCGGCACACAGGCAATCAGCACGGTGCCGGCCGCCATCAGGGCCAATGTGATGATCAGGCCCTGGCGTCGGCCGTGACGGTCTATGTAGGCGCCGAGAAAAATCGCCCCCAGCGGACGCATCAGGAAACCTGCGCCGAAAGTGGCCAGAGAAAGCATCAGGGAAGCGAAGGCGCTGTCGGTGGGAAAGAAGGTCTTGGCAATAGCCGTGGCGTAGAAGCCGTAGACCATGAAGTCGAACATCTCGAGAAAGTTGCCGCTGACAACGCGAAAAATCGCCTTGCCTTTGCCGGTCGTGGAGGACATGGGTAGGTACTCACTCTAAATCTTGTAAGAAAGCGTTGCGCTCGTAGCCCATAATGGCCGGCGCGGTTTTGCGGGGAGATGAAGAATTGTTAACTGGACGGTGGGGGATTCTCGTGCTGCTGGGCTGGGTTTTGGCCGGCTGTGGCAACGGCGATTCCCTTGAGACTTTCGGTGGCCCGACGATGGGCAGCACCTATTCGATCAAGTACGTGCGCCACGCCCATCTGCCTGCCCCCCAGACGGTGCGTATCGAAGTGGAAAAAATCCTCGCGGACGTCGACCGGCAGATGTCGACTTACCGCGCAGACTCCGATATCTCGCGCTTCAATGCATTGCCGGCTGATCGCTGTCAGGTCATGCCCGCGCCGGTCCTTGAATTGATCCGCGTGGGCGAGCAGCTGTCGCAACAAAGCGAAGGCTCCTACGACCTCACCGTCGAACCGCTGATGAATCTGTGGGGGTTCGGCCCGCAGGGGCGTGAAGAAAAAGTCCCGGATGCGGCGGCGCTGGCCGAAGTGCGCCAGCGAGTCGGTCATCAGCACCTGCGCATCGACGGTGACCGGTTATGCAAGGATGCGGCGATCGAGGTGGACTTCAACAGCATTGCCGCCGGGTACGCGGTTGACACCATTACCGCGCGGCTCGAGGCCCTGGGCATCCATGACTATCTCGCGGAAGCCACCGGCGAGCTCAAGGCGTCCGGCAAGAAGCTTGATGGTTCGCCGTGGCGTATCGCTCTGGAAGAACCGCAAGACGATCAGCAGGTGGCAGAGCGCGTCATCAATGTCGATGGCTATGGCCTGTCCACCTCCGGCGACTACCGCAACTATTTTCAGCAGGATGGCCGTCGCTATTCCCACACCTTCGATGCCCGGACCGGTGCGCCGGTCCTACACGATCTGGCGTCGGTCACGGTAATTCATCCTTCAGCGCTGATGGCCGATGGACTATCGACGCTGTTGCTGATTCTCGGGCCTGAAAGGGCTTGGGACTATGCCGAAAAACACGACATTGGTGCATTCTTTGTGATTCGTGCCGATACAGGTTTCGTCACACGCACCAGTCACGCTTTTGAACGGCTCAGTGGCGCAAAAGTTGACTGAGAACAGTACGAAAGCTGGCGTTGTAGTGCAGGCAAAAGTAGCCTACGACGCGACCAAGGGTTAATGTGCGCGGCGTTGACGCTTCTATAGACTGTGTCCGGGTTTTCTACTGGCCCCCAATTGTTCCTTCGCGCCGTCGTTCGGCGTGATTTAGCCGCCGGTGCTGCTGGCACCGCGGCCTGTTCTGAGGAGTACGCATGGCTGTCTACAACTACGACGTGGTGGTGCTGGGTTCCGGCCCGGCGGGAGAAGGCGCGGCAATGAACGCCGCCAAAGCAGGGCGCAAGGTGGCGATGGTCGACAGCCGTCGCCAGGTCGGCGGCAACTGCACCCACCTGGGCACCATCCCGTCCAAGGCCCTGCGTCACTCGGTGCGGCAGATCATGCAGTTCAACACCAATCCGATGTTCCGTGCGATCGGCGAGCCGCGCTGGTTCTCCTTCCCGGATGTGTTGAAAAGCGCCGAGAAAGTCATCTCCAAGCAAGTCGCTTCGCGTACCGGCTACTACGCCCGTAACCGCGTCGACGTGTTTTTCGGCACCGGCAGCTTTGCCGACGAGCAAACCATCGAAGTGGTCTGCGCCAACGGCGTGGTCGAAAAACTGGTGGCCAAGCACATCATCATCGCCACCGGTTCGCGTCCTTATCGCCCGGCGGACATCGACTTCCACCACCCGCGTATCTACGATAGCGACACCATCCTCAGCCTCGGCCACACCCCGCGCAAACTGATCGTTTACGGCGCCGGCGTGATCGGTTGCGAATACGCTTCGATCTTCAGCGGTCTGGGCGTGCTGGTCGAGCTGGTGGACAACCGCGGCCAGTTGCTGAGCTTCCTCGACTCGGAAATCTCCCAGGCGTTGAGCTACCACTTCAGCAACAACAACATCACCGTGCGTCACAACGAAGAATATGACCGCGTCGAAGGCGTGGACAACGGCGTAATCCTGCACTTGAAGTCCGGCAAGAAGATCAAGGCCGACGCCTTGCTCTGGTGCAACGGTCGTACCGGTAACACCGACCAGTTGGGTCTGGAAAACATCGGGGTCAAGGTCAACAGCCGTGGCCAGATCGAAGTCGACGAGAATTACCGCACCTGCGTGCAGAACATCTATGGCGCCGGTGACGTGATCGGCTGGCCGAGCCTGGCCAGTGCCGCCCACGACCAGGGCCGTTCGGCCGCTGGCAGCATCGTCGACAATGGCAGCTGGCGCTTCGTGAATGACGTGCCGACCGGCATCTACACCATTCCGGAGATCAGCTCGATCGGCAAGAACGAGCAGGAACTGACCCAGGCCAAAGTGCCGTATGAAGTGGGCAAGGCGTTCTTCAAGAGCATGGCGCGGGCACAGATCGCCGGCGAGCCGCAAGGCATGCTGAAGATCCTGTTCCACCGTGAAACCCTGGAAGTGCTGGGCGTTCACTGCTTCGGTTATCAGGCGTCGGAGATCGTGCACATCGGTCAGGCGATCATGAACCAGCCAGGTGAGCTGAATACTCTGAAATACTTCGTCAACACGACGTTCAACTACCCGACCATGGCCGAAGCCTATCGGGTAGCGGCGTACGACGGCCTCAACCGGCTTTTTTGACGGGCTCCGGCCGGTGGCCTGAGCCGGCCGGGGAGACCGATTTCAGCAATTCCCGAGGGTGGCAGTGGCCAAACCGGGAAAGTCTGTAATCAGGCTGTCAACGCCGAAGTCGGCGAGTCTGCGCATCAGCGCAGGCTCGTTGACGGTCCACACCGACACATGCAGCCCCTGACGCTGCGCCTTTTGCAGGCGTTCCGGCGTACACAGCGTCCAGTTCAACGCCAGAATCTCGCAACCGTAACTCTGTGCGACCTTCAACGGGTCGAGCCAGGCGTATTCGGCCACCAGGCCGCGCGATACGTCGGGCACCAGATCCAGTGCAGCCTTCAACACTTCCCGCGAACTCGAGGTGATTGTCACTTTGTCGAGCAGCCCGTGTCTGACTGCCATTTCACGGATCGCCAGCACGGTGGTCGCGGCGCGGGTGCGAGAAGCGCTTTTGACTTCCAGCTGCCAGTGCTCGAAATCACACTTTTCGAACAGTTCTTCCAGCGTTGGAATCGGGCATGGCTTGATCCAGCCCGGACCGCCCTTGCGCGCGTCGTAGGTCACCAGCTCGGCGGCGGTGTGCTCGACTACCTTGCCGCGCCGGTCGGTGGTGCGCTTGAGGGTCGGGTCGTGGATGACCATCAGCTCGCCGTCCTTGGACAGGTGCAGGTCCAGCTCGCAACGGCGAACGCCGTGCTTGAGACATTCCTGAAAACTGCTCAGGGTGTTTTCCGGTGCTTCGCCCTTGGCGCCGCGGTGGCCGTAGATAAGGGTCACGGTTCTTCCTTAATTTAGATGCCTGATTCGTTCTGTTCGCGGGCCAGGCGTCGTTCCTGGGCCTGCTTCTGCAAGATATAGCGGGCGAGCAACTGGCGCTGGGCGTCGGTCAGGTGTTCGAACTCGGTGCCGACGTCGTAGCCGTCGCCCTTGCGGTCGCAATGGGTCACGCGGGCACGCAACAACAGGCCAAGCGCCTGAGGCATCAGCACCAGTTTTACCGACAGGTGGGCGCCGCTGGCGATCGGGGTAGGGTGCTGAAAGTCGATGCCGCCCTCGGAGATGATCACCGGTTGCGGCTCGCCGATATGGCCGAGCACGGTCAGGGCGACCACCTGGCTGAGCAGGTCGATGCGTTTGTTCTGGGATTTCAGGAACGCCGCGATGGCGCGGTCGCGTTCACTGATCTGGCGCAGCAGGTGCTGCGACTCGAATTCGCTCAGGTGCAGTTCGCTGAGCAGGTTGAACAGTGGAGAAGCATCCTGCAACACTTCCTGGCCTGCGGCTTCGGGAGCGGACAGGGGCCGAATTTCCAGTGCGATCGTGTCCTCGATACGGTAGTATTCGCGGCGATCTTCTTCATCTAATGTCGACATGGCGAACCCATGGTAGCGGCGGTGGTCTGAGTGTAAAGCTGGTTATCGACCCCCGCCACAAGGACGTTCCTTTTCCCTCCGAACAAGCCCCGACATGTTCAGACCTCTCTTCGTATTTATCGGCACGCGTTATACCCGTGCAAAGCGTCGCAATCATTTTGTGTCATTCATTTCCCTGACTTCGATGATCGGGCTCGCCCTTGGCGTGGTCGTGATGATCGTGGTGCTGTCGGTGATGAACGGCTTCGATCATGAGATGCGCACCCGCGTGCTGGGCATGGTGCCCCACGCGACCATCGAGTCCGGTGAAGCCATCAACGACTGGCCGAGCCTGGCCGCCAAGGTCAAGCAGAACCCGCAGGTGGCGGCCGTCGCGCCTTTCACCCAGATGCAGGGGTTGCTGACCAACAACGGCCAGGTGTCCAAGGTGTTGCTCAATGCCATCGACCCTGCGCTGGAGCGCAACGTCTCGATCATCGACAACTTCATGAAGCAGGGCAAACTCGACGATCTGACGCCGGGCAGCTTCGGCATCGTGATCGGCGACAAGGCCGCGACCAAGCTCGGCGTAGGCATCGGTGACAAGATCACCTTCGTCGCACCGGAAGTCAGTGTGACCCCGGCCGGGATGTTCCCGCGCATGAAGCGCTTCACTGTGGTCGGCATCTTCCATGTCGGCGCCGGCGAGCTGGACGGCTATCTGGGCGTCACCAACCTGCAGGATCTGGCGAAGATGCACCGCTGGAAGCCTGATCAGGTACAGGGTCTGCGTCTGAAGTTCGACGATCTGTTCCAGGCGCCGCGTGAAGCGTGGAACATCGCCCAGCGCCTCGGCGAGGACCGTTACTACGCCCGCGACTGGACCCGTACCCACGGCAACCTGTATCAGGCGATCCGCATGGAAAAAGCCATGATCGGCCTGCTGTTGCTGCTGATCGTCGCCGTGGCGGCGTTCAACATCATTTCCACGCTGGTGATGGTGGTGAACGACAAGAAGGGCGACATCGCCATTCTGCGCACACTGGGCGCCACACCGGGCACGATCATGCGCACGTTCATGGTGCAAGGCACGGTGATCGGCGTGGTCGGCACGGCCATCGGCGCCGTGGTCGGGATCTTCGCCGCGCTCAACGTCAGCGCCGCGATTTCGGCCCTCGAAGGCGTGATCGGACACAAATTCCTCAACGCCGACGTGTATTTCATCGATTACCTGCCGTCGCAGGTGCAGAGCCAGGACGTGGTCATGGTCTGCGCCGCTGCGTTGGTCCTGAGTTTCCTCGCCACCCTGTATCCAGCCTGGCGTGCCGCGCGCACCCAGCCGGCGGAGGCGCTACGTTATGAGTGAGTCGGGCATGAGTGAAAAAG
Organism: Pseudomonas sp. FG35; assembly: GCF_057809295.1. NCBI lineage: Bacteria > Pseudomonadati > Pseudomonadota > Gammaproteobacteria > Pseudomonadales > Pseudomonadaceae > Pseudomonas > Pseudomonas sp. FG35. The sequence goes on from NZ_JBMDJR010000012.1 coordinate 56,261, forward strand.
CAATCTTGAGCTGCCGCAACCTGGGCAAATCCTACGAGGAAGGCCCGGAGTCGGTGGAAGTGCTGGCCAACCTGCAACTGGAACTGCATCCAGGCGAGCGGGTGGCGATCGTCGGCAAGTCCGGTTCGGGCAAAAGTACCTTGCTCAACCTGTTGGGCGGTCTCGACACGCCGACCAAGGGCGGTGTCTGGCTCGACGGTGAAGAACTGTCGGCGCTGAGCGAGAAAAAGCGTGGCCTGCTGCGTAACCGTGCCCTCGGGTTCGTGTACCAGTTCCACCACTTGCTGCCGGAATTCACCGCGCTGGAAAACGTCTGCATGCCGCTGCTGATCGGCAAGACCGCGATCCCGGAAGCCCGTCAGCGTGCCACGGCGTTGCTGGAGCGAGTGGGCCTGGGCCATCGCCTGGAACACAAACCGGCGGAGCTGTCCGGTGGCGAACGCCAGCGTGTGGCCATCGCCCGTGCGCTGGTCAACAATCCAGGACTGGTGATGCTCGACGAGCCGACCGGCAACCTAGACTCCCACACCGCTGAGGGCATTCAGGATCTGATGCTGGAACTCAGCACGTCGATGCGCACGGCGTTTCTGGTGGTGACTCACGACATGAACCTGGCTCGCCAGATGGACCGCGTCCTGCAGCTGCAGGAAGGTTGCCTGACCCCCATCTGACGGCTTGAAACCCGGTGCCTGAAAAGGCATCGGGTCTTTTATTTTTATACGGTGCCCCAGCGAATGTTCAGACCGTTATCGATCTTTATCGGCACGCGCTATACCCGCGCCAAGCGCCGCAATCGCTTTGTTTCGTTCATTTCGATGACCTCGATGATCGGCCTCGCCCTCGGCGTGCTGGCGATGATCGTGGTCCTGTCGGTGATGAACGGCTTCCAGCGCGAAATGAGCTCGCGCATCCTTGGCATGGTGCCTCACGCGACCATCGTCGGCGTCAAGCCGATCGACGACTGGCAGCCAGTCGCTGCCGCCGCGATGAAGAATCCGGAAGTGACCGCCGCCGTGCCGTTCACCGAGATGGAAGGCATGCTGTCCTACAAGGGCATGATGCAGCCGATCCAGATCAGCGGCGTCGATCCGGCTCAGGAAGGCAAGGTGTCGATCGTTGCCCAACATATTGTTCAAGGCCGTCTCGATGCCTTGAAACCGGGCGAATTCGGCGTAGTGCTCGGCGAAATCACCGCTCGGCGTTTCCGCCTCAACGTCGGCGACAAGATCACCCTGATCGTGCCGGAAGTCAGCACCGCACCGGGCGGCATCACCCCGCGCATGCAGCGTCTGAATGTGGTCGGCGTGTTCAAGGTCGGTGCCGAACTCGACGGTTCCATGGGCCTGATCCACGTCTCCGACGCCGCGACCATGCAGCACTGGGAGCCGAATCAGGTGCAGAGCGTGCGTCTGGCGGTGAAGGATCTGTACGCCGCACCGAAGGTTTCCTCGGACATTGCCTCCGGTCTCGGCGCCGATTTCAAGGCTGACGACTGGACCCACACCCAGGGCAGCCTGTTCAGTGCGATGAAGATGGAAAAAACCATGATCGGCCTGTTGCTGCTGATGATCGTCGCGGTGGCGGCGTTCAACATCATCGCGACCCTGATCATGGTGGTGAACGACAAGGGCGCGGATATCGCGATCCTGCGCACCATCGGCGCCACGCCACGGCAGATCATGGCGATCTTCATGGTGCAGGGCACGGTGATCGGTATCGTCGGCACCATCATCGGTGGCGTGCTGGGTGTGATTGCCGCGCTGAACGTCAGTGAGATGGTGGGCTGGGTCGAGCGAGTGACCGGGCAGCACATCTTCAGTTCGGACGTGTATTTCGTCAGCAACCTGCCATCGGAATTGCAGGGCGGTGACGTGCTGCTGATCTGCTCGGCGGGCTTTATCCTCAGCTTCCTGGCCACGGTTTACCCGGCCTGGCGGGCGGCGAAGATCGAACCGGCGCACGCATTGCGCTATTCGTAAGTTCCCCATTGAGGCCGGCATTGCCGGCCTCAATCGTTTTTCGGCAACTCAATCACAAACCGCGTCCAGCCCTGAGCCGATTCGCAATGAATCTGCCCGCCATGGGCCCGGATGATCGACTGAGTGATCGCCAGCCCCAATCCCGCATGCTCGCTGCTGCCTTCCTGGCGCGCCGGATCCGCCCGGTAGAAGCGGTCGAACAAGCGCGGCAACAACTCGGCAGAAATCCCCTCACCACTGTTCTCCACAGTCACGCTCAAGAATTTCGCCTGCTCGACCACCTTTACACGCACTTCGCCGGCGGCCGGGGTAAAGCGCAACGCGTTATCCAGCAGATTCGACAGCGCCCGACGCAACATCGCGCGATCACCCTCGAACCGCCCCGCACCGTCACGGCTGAGGCTGACCTGAGCGTCTTCGGCCAGCGGCGCAAAAAACTCCAGCAACGCATCGGCTTCTTCCGCCAGCTCCAGCGGTTCACGCTTGGGCACCAGCAAGCCGTGGTCAGCCTTGGCCAGATAAAGCATGTCGTTCACCAACTGCGCCATCCATTGCAGCTCTTCGAGGTTGCTGTGCAGTGCCTCGCGATAGTCTTCGAGGGGGCGAGGGCGGGTCAGGGTGACCTGAGTTTGAGTCAGCAGGTTTGACAATGGGGTGCGCAGTTCATGGGCGATGTCGGCGGAAAACGCTGACAGCCGCTGAAAGGAGTCATCGAGGCGTCCGAGCATGGCGTTGAAGCTGTGGGCCAATTCCGCGAGTTCTGCAGGCATCCGTGCGTCCGGCAGTCGGGCATTCAGCGATTGCGCCGAAATCCCCCGGGCGACCGCACTCATGCGGCGTAACGGGCGAAGACCGCTGCGGGCAGCCCAGGCGCCGAGCAGCGCAGTGGCCAGCGCCGACAGGCCGACGGTCAGCCAGATCAGATGCTGCATGCGTTGCAGGAAGTGCTGGTGGTGGGTGATGTCCAGCAGCAAGGTCAATTGCGGGGAATCGGGTTTTCCCGGTTCAAGCGCGGCGTTGAGCAGGCGATAGTCGGTGCCGTTGTCGTTGATGGTGGCCAGGCCGGGCTGTTGCGGCAGATTCGCCGGGGTATGCAACGAGCGACCGAACCAGCGCTGCCCCTCAGAGCTGCTGATACGCAACGAAACATCGCCCTGTTGGCTCAATTCATCGGTGATGTGCGCGGCGTCGCTACCGCTGCGCAGCGTCTGACGCACGCTGAGCAGTTTTCCTTCGAGCAATTGCTGGTCGAGTTCGATGAAGTGGCCTTCGCTGGCCCGATTGAACACCACCCCGGCGACCAGCGAAACCACTGCGGTGCAGCCGGCGAACAACAGCACCAATCGGCCGCTCAAGGACAGTCGGCGCATCAGTCGGCACGCTCTTCAAGGACGTAACCCATGCCGCGTACGGTGTGGATCAGCTTGTTGGGGAAGTCGTCATCGATCTTCAGGCGCAGTCGACGAATCGCCACTTCGATCACATTGGTGTCGCTGTCGAAGTTCATGTCCCAGACCTGCGAGGCGATCAGTGACTTGGGCAGCACTTCGCCCTGACGGCGCAGGAGCATTTCCAGCAGGGCGAACTCTTTGGCGGTGAGGTCGATGCGTTGACCGCTGCGTTCGACCCGGCGGCGGATCAGATCCAGGCTCAGATCGGCTAGGCGCAGGCTGGTTTCCTGGGGCGTGGAACTGCCGCGGCGTAACAGGCTGCGCACCCGCGCCAGCAGTTCGGAGAAAGCGAACGGTTTGACCAGGTAGTCGTCGGCGCCCAGTTCGAGGCCGTGAACCCTATCTTCCACGGTGTCCTTGGCGGTCAAAAACAGGATCGGTGTTTCCAGGCCGGCGCTGCGCACCGCCTGCAGGATCTGCCAGCCATTGCGTCCGGGCAGCATCACATCGAGGATCAGCAGCGCATAGTCGCCACTCAACGCCAATTGCTGGCCGGTGGTGCCGTCGGCCACCAGTTCGGTGTTGAAACCGGCCTCGGTCAGGCCCTGGCGCAGGTACTGGCCGGTTTTGGGTTGGTCTTCGACGATCAGCAGTTTCATGGGCAACTCGGGTAGCGGGAACGAGGACGTTATACCGTGGGCTCACGCGGTGAGCGCCAAACTGACAAAGTTGTAATCTCTCTGTCAGGTCGCTGCCAGCGCAGGCGGGCTAGAGTTTCCCACAGGCTGAACCTTGATTTATTGGAGTACGACTATGTTTTTGCGCAACCGTCTGGCCCTTGCCGCGTGTCTGCTGGCGCTGAGTTCGCCGCTGTGGGCGTCGCCGGCGCACACCTATGACTTCGGCCAGCCGGCCCCGGCGGCCAAGGCCACCCGCAGCATTGAAGTGGTGATGGGCGACATGAGCTTCGATCCGAAGGCGATCGAGATCAAGGCCGGTGAGACCGTTCGTTTTGTGCTTGTGAATAAAGGCCAGTTGTTGCACGAATTCAACCTCGGCGACGCAACGATGCATGCCAAGCACCAGCAGGAAATGTTGCAGATGCAACAAAGCGGCATGCTGACGCCGACCGGCATGAAGGAAATGTCCCACGACATGGCGGGCATGGATCACGCCGCAATGGGCCATGGCATGAAGCACGACGACCCCAACAGCGTGCTTGTCGAACCGGGCAAGACCGCCGAGTTGACCTGGACCTTCAGCAAAGCGGTGAACCTGGAGTTTGCCTGCAATATTCCCGGGCATTACCAAGCGGGAATGGTCGGCAAACTGACTGTCAGTCAGTAAGCACTCAAAGGCGGAAGCAAAGGCTGGTAGAATCCGCTGATTCTTCAGTCAGGTTTCCGCCATGCATCCCGCAGCCGAACATTCGCCGCTGGGCAAATCCAGCGAATACATCGCCACGTACACGCCGTCCCTGCTGTTCCCGATCCCGCGCACCGCGAAATGGGCCGAATTGGGCCTGACCGCCGAGACCCTGCCGTATAAAGGCGTGGATTTCTGGAACTGCTTCGAACTGTCGTGGCTGCTGCCGTCGGGTAAACCGGTGGTGGCGATCGGTGAATTCAGCATTCCGGCGGATTCGCCGAACATCATCGAATCCAAGTCGTTCAAGCTGTACTTGAACTCGCTGAACCAGACGCCGTTCGCCGACACCGCGAGCCTGGAAGCGACGCTGGTCAAGGATTTGTCCGCTGCTGCCGGCAAACCGGTGGGCGTGCGCGTCCGCAGCCTGAAAGACGTCGAAGCCGAAGGCGTTGTGGCGCTGCCGGGCGTGTGCATCGACGATCTGGATATCAGCGTCAGTGACTACGAACACCCGCGTCCTGAGCTGCTGCGCTGCGACGATTCGCGGGTGGTGGAGGAGAGCGTGCACAGCCATCTGCTCAAATCCAACTGCCCGGTGACCAGTCAGCCGGACTGGGGCAGCGTGGTGGTGGAATACCGTGGCGCGGCGCTGGATCACGCCAGTTTGCTGGAGTACATCGTCAGCTTCCGTCAGCACTCGGACTTCCACGAGCAGTGCGTGGAGCGGATCTTCCTCGACCTGCAGCGCCTGCTGAAACCGGAAAAGCTCACGGTGTTTGCGCGTTACGTGCGCCGGGGCGGGCTGGACATCAACCCGTACCGCAGCACTGAAAGCGTGCAACTGCCGAACCACCGTCTGGTTCGTCAGTAACCCGCCTCGCGGACATGAAAAAGCCCTGCCAGTGATGGCAGGGCTTTTTTGCATTCGCGGGGTCTCAGATGCCCATGCTGACCAGGGAATTCATGATGTTGCGCAGTGTGCCGGCGATGGTGGGGTGATCAACTTCAAAGCGCTCAACGGCCAGGTTCACACCATCGGCAATGTTGGAGTCCTTGGTTTTGGTTTCCAGTTCAAGTTCCAGTTCGATCTGTTTCATCAGGGCATGTAGATCAGCGCGCTCGGCTTCGGTCAGCGGAGGATTTTGATCCAGTTGCTCGCGCAGGGCATTGAGCTGTTTCTGCAGTTCTTGAGCGGGCATGGTTGTTTCCTTTTATCGAGAGGCACTGGCATAGACCGCAGCCGTGCGCCAAAGGTCTATGGCTCTCCTTAAGACTAATCCACTCTTGGCCAACCTGCATGATCCCGGTCAGGGCTTTTCGCCTTTGAGGCGGCGCAGGTTGATGTCCGCCAGACAAGTGTCGAGTTCGCCCAGATGATCGATCACCGAGTGCACGCCCAGGCCGAACAGCTGCACCGTCGCCTTGCCGCGCAGCTGTTCGCGTTCTTTCTGGCTCAGGGCCTGCCATTCGCTTGGCGCCAGGCCGCACAGCGAGCCGCAGGACGCCAGGCCGATGGTCCACAACCCGGCATTCAGGCCCGATTGCAGCAAGCGCGGCTCGCCGCTGACCAGCACGCAACCGTCGAGGCAACCGACATTCAAGCCCATCAGCGCTTGCCAGCAGGCGTTGGGCGCCGGCCATGGATTGATTGTTGCCGAATGTTGCGACGGTTTTATCCAGTCAGGCAGTGTGGATGACAGCACTTGAGTGAAGCTTGCAGACAACTCATCCAGCCAGGCGCAGGGAATTTGCTGGCGCTGCAGGCTGCGCAGGCTGTCCAGGGCGCCGGGTGTGACGTCGGCGTGTTCCGGGCCGACGCTGGTGTGATGACGGGCGCGAGCGCCGAAGTCCACCAGACAGCCGCTGAGTCCGAACAGCACGGCGGTCAGCGTCGGTGCCGCGAGGGGCAAGGCTTCGGCTTGAGGCATGGAAAACGTCCCTGAAATAGCGATCAGGCTAGGCAACATCGGTGACAGTTGCATGACAGGCCAGTGACGAAGCGTCCTACAGAGGGTTTCACCGGGGGAACTGCCTAAAGTGCCGTTTCCGTCTTATACTGACGCACTAATCGCCGCGGCCCAGGTGCTGCGTCCGTACTATCCAAGGAGTTTTCTATGCGCTGGAGCCATCCTCTTGCTCAGCTTTGTGTATGTGCCAGCGTGATGCTGGTGCCGTTCGCCGCTCAAGCCGCAACGGAAGAAGACCCTTGGGAAAGCGTCAACCGTCCGATCTTCCAGTTCAACGATTTCGTCGACACCTATGCGCTGAAGCCGCTGGCGCAGGGCTACGAATTTGTTACTCCGCAATTCCTGGAAGACGGCATCCACAACATGTTCCGCAACGTCGGTGATGTCACCAACCTGGCGAACAACATTCTTCAGGCCAAACCGGCTGCGGCTGGCGTCGACACCGCGCGCCTGATCTTCAACACCACCTTCGGCCTGCTCGGATTCTTCGACGTCGGCACCAAAATGGGCCTGAACCGCAGCGACGAAGACTTCGGCCAGACCCTCGGCTACTGGGGCGTCGGCAGCGGTCCTTACGTGATGCTGCCACTGATGGGCCCGAGTACCCTGCGCGACGCGCCGTCCAAGTACGTCGACAGCTTCACCGGCCCGTACCGCTACATCAACGATGTGCCGGTGCGTAACTCGATTTTCGGCCTGAACATCGTTGATACCCGCGCCAGCCTGCTGTCGAGCGAGAAGCTGATCAGCGGCGACAAGTACACCTTCATCCGCAACGCCTACCTGCAGAACCGCGAGTTCAAGGTCAAGGACGGGCAGGTCGAAGACGATTTCTGATCTCGGTTGATCGGTATGAAAGGGCGGCCGCGAGGTCGCCTTTTTTGTGGGCGCGTCCAATGATTGGGTTACGGTTGAAGCCGTTCTTATAACTGCGAGTGATTTGACAAACAAAGTCTCCAAGCGACCATCGGCGCATGCTTGAAACGCTCGAAGGATGGGAGTACCGTCTGCGCCTTAGAAGGGCACCTCTGGTGCAACCGTGTGCGGGGCGAACGCTCCGAAGCGGTGCAGCAGAGAGGCTAGAAAGCGAATCCAGTAGTCTGTGCCGGGCCTTTGCCCCGCCTGCTACGCCAACCTAATTCTGGCGCCGTTTGCCCACATGCCAAAAACCAGTGCCACGCTGCTGATAATCGATGATGACGAAGTAGTGCGCGCGAGCCTCGCGGCCTATTTGGAAGACAGTGGTTTCAGCGTCTTGCAGGCCAGTAACGGCCAGCAGGGTCTTCAGGTATTCGAGCAAGACACGCCCGACTTGGTCATCTGCGATCTGCGCATGCCGCAGATGGGCGGTCTCGAACTCATCCGTCAGGTCACTGAGCGGTCACCGCAGACACCGGTGATCGTGGTCTCGGGCGCCGGCGTGATGAACGACGCGGTCGAGGCCCTGCGCCTGGGCGCGGCGGATTACCTGATCAAGCCTCTCGAAGATCTGGCCGTGCTCGAGCATTCCGTGCGCCGGGCCCTGGATCGTGCGCGCCTGCTGCTGGAAAACCAGCGCTACCGCGAGAAACTGGAAAAGGCCAACCGCGAACTCGAAGCCAGCCTGAACCTGCTCCAGGAGGACCAGAACGCCGGTCGCCAGGTGCAGATGAACATGCTGCCGGAAAGTCCGTGGGCCATCGACGAGTTCAGGTTCGCGCACCAGATCATCCCGTCGCTGTACCTGTCGGGTGATTTTGTCGACTATTTCCGTGTCGACGAGCGCCGGGTGGCGTTCTACCTGGCGGACGTTTCCGGTCATGGCGCTTCTTCAGCGTTCGTCACCGTGCTGCTGAAGTTCATGACCACGCGCTTGCTGTTCGAATCCAAGCGCAACGGCACGCTGCCGGAATTCAAGCCTTCGGAAGTCCTCGGTCATATCAACCGGGGGCTGATCAGTTGTAAGCTGGGTAAACACGTCACAATGGTCGGTGGAGTCATCGACGAGGAGACCGGTTTGTTGACCTATAGCATCGGCGGCCATCTGCCGTTGCCTGTGTTGTACACGCCTGACAGTGTTCGCTACCTCGAGGGGCGCGGTCTGCCGGTGGGGCTTTTCAACGAAGCCACCTACGAAGACCACGTGCTCGAGCTGCCACCGACGTTCAGCCTGACGCTGATGTCTGATGGCATTCTGGATCTTTTGCCAGAGCCCACACTCAAAGAGAAAGAAGCCGCTTTGCCGCAAAAGGTGAAGTCGGCGGGCGGCAGCCTGGATGGTCTGCGGCAGGTTTTTGGATTGGCCACGCTAGGGGAGATGCCGGATGATATCGCCCTGTTGGTGTTGAGCAGGAATCTTTGATGAGTACCGGTAGAATCCAGTTCGCCGAGCAGGACGGCACCTTCGTCCTGAAGTTCGTCGGTGAAGTTCGCCTGACCCTGTGTTCGGCGTTGGATGCGACTATTGAAAAAATCTTCACCGCGCTGAATTTCAACGCGATCGTGATCGATTTGACCGAAACCCGCAGCATCGACAGCACCACCCTGGGCCTGTTGGCCAAGCTGTCGATCCTGTCGCGGCAGAAGGTCGGCCTGCTGCCGACCGTGGTCACCACCCACGAGGACATCACCCGTCTGTTGCAGTCGATGGGTTTCGAGCAGGTGTTCAATATCGTCAATCATCCCGTGCCGTGCCCGGAATGCCTTGATGACCTGCCGGATCAGGATCAGTCGGAAGAGGTGGTGCGGATCAAGGTGCTCGAAGCGCACAAGATTCTCATGGGCCTGAACGACTCCAACCGCGAAGCCTTCCATGACCTGGTGAATGCCCTCGAGCGGCATTGATCGATCAATCCGCCAGGCACAAAAAAGGGCGAACCTGTGAGGGTTCGCCCTTTTTGCGTTTGTGCTCGGCCGATTACAGCTTGGCTTGCAGCAGCGCCTCGAGTTTTTCCTGGTCGCGGGCAAACTGACGGATGCCTTCGGCCAGTTTCTCGGTGGCCATCGCGTCTTCGTTGGACAACCAGCGGAATTGCGCTTCGTTGAGGCTCAGGCGCGCTTCGCCAGCATGGCCCGGAGCAAGTTTGCGTTCCAGCTTGCCGGTGTCGGCCGCCAGTTTCTCGATCAGGTCCGGGCTGATGGTCAGGCGGTCGCAGCCGGCCAGTTGCTCGATCTGACTGAGGTTGCGGAAGCTCGCACCCATGACCACGGTCTTGTAGTCATTGGCCTTGTAGTAGTTGTAGATGCGCGTCACGGACTGTACGCCCGGATCGTCGGCACCGGTGTAGTCGTTGCCGTTGGCCTTCTTGTACCAGTCGTAGATGCGACCCACGAACGGCGAGATCAGGAACACGCCGGCATCGGCGCAGGCAGCGGCCTGAGCGAAGGAGAACAGCAGGGTCAGGTTGGTCTGGATGCCTTCCTTCTCGAGGATCTCGGCGGCGCGGATGCCTTCCCAGGTCGAAGCGATTTTGATCAGCACCCGGTCACGGCCTACGCCGGCCTTGTCATACAGCTCGATCAGGCGATGGGCGCGCTTGAGCACCGCGTCCTGGTCGAACGACAGGCGCGCATCCACTTCAGTGGAAATGCGGCCCGGGATCACTTTAAGGATTTCCTGACCGACCGCGACGCCGAAACGGTCGCTGGCCAGGCCGACATCGCCCTTGCAGTCGCGCACGCTGGCGTTCAGCAGTTCGGCGTAGGCCGGAATCGCCGCTGCCTTGAGCAGCAGGGAGGGGTTGGTGGTGGCGTCGACCGGTTTGACCCGGGCAATCGCTTCGAAGTCGCCGGTGTCGGCCACGACGGTGGTGAACTGTTTGAGTTGTTCCAGCTTGGAAGTCATGAGCGTGCTCTGTCCTATGGGTCTGGTGACATTACCCGAGCGCCGACAGCCACTCAAGGGCATGTCGGCGTATCGAGCGCCCCGGTGGCAACAACCTGAAAACGGCTGTTTGAAAGGCGGGGCGCGTTATCGATCAATACGATGCCAAAAAGGACCACAGGTTCAAAGCAACCGACCCGCTGTACCGCTCAATCGGCGTTCAAATGAGTCGAGACCGCCGCCTGTGCCGGTTTCGGCTGGCCGTCGGAGGTCAGCAGGCCGAAATTCTTCTCCCGGTCGTTGCTGCCCGATTCGCTGTTCTTCCATTCATAAATCGACGTCAGCGGAATGTTGAGTTTTTTAACATCGGCGATGAACGCGGAGATTTTACTGGCTTGCCCTTCCGGCCCACCGTTTGAAGCGAGCGCCGAGACGCCCCATTCACTGATGACCCCCGGCAGACGGAAGTTTTGCTGGATGAAGGTCTGCGCGTTGCTGATCTGCGTCGCGGTCATGCCGTAGGGGTGATAGGAAATGGCGTCCAGGCACTCGGGATACGTGCCGAGAATGCTGTTGAGTGCCACGGTCGAGGCGGAGCCGGCCGTCGGTGGACGGGCGAAACCGAATCCCACCAGGGGCGTCGATTGCGGCTTGCCTTGCAGCGTCTTGCACATGGCCGTCATGAACGGCACGAAGGTGTTTTTGAAGTCCCCAGTGGGCCAGTAAGTGTCGAGGTCCGGCTCATTCCAGATTTCGATCCCTACCAGTTGCGCGCTCCAGCTTTGCTCAAGCCCGGTTACCGCGTTGGCGAAGGCCTCGCCGGCGGTCGCCAGGTCGCCGCTCAACGGCTTGGTGGCGCGCACGGTCATCAAGACCGGCAAGCCGGCGGAGCGAGCCGCCGCAAACGCATCGCTGATCTGTTTCTGATAGGCCTTGGCGCCGAGGCTGTCGCTCCAGACGCCAAAGCGCACAAAGCTGAATCCGGCCGCTTTGATCTGCTCGGCGTCGGCCGGGGCGAAATTCTGGATCTTGACCTGTACGCCGATGGTTCTGGCGGGCAGTGACGGGAACAGCGCGCTGGCGTGAACCTGCGCGGTAGCACTGAGCATCAACAGGGCGGCGGCACCAAGATGTTTGAGATGTGCTGATTTCATGTCGGCTCTCCTGATGAGAATGACATCTAGCCAATAGTTATCTCGTTGCCTGTATTTCGATGCCGAAGAGGGCGTGAAGTGCACGAATGTTATTTTTTGTCGGAAAACGTTCGCCCGAAAATCACAGTTATTTTTAGTCCGGTAATTCTGGTTGGGAGACTTTTAGAGGCCGTGGTACTTAATGCATCGGTATTAAGGGTGAATCTATTTCCGAGTGAAGGAAGGTCTTGCGGGTTCACTCGAATTTGCAAGACATGTTGGCCGATTGACATTACACGGGAAAGTAAACCTTGTTCAAAAAGATTCTTGTCGTTTGCGTAGGCAATATCTGCCGAAGTCCGACAGCGGAACTTCTGTTGCGCAACGCGCTGACCCCCTCGGCGATCAGCGTGACCTCCGCAGGCTTGTCTGCACGGGTTGGCGAAGGCATGGAGTCGACCGCGCGCCAGGTGCTGGAAGAACGCGGTCACAGTGCCGAAGGGTTCAAGGCGCGGCAACTGACAGCGGACATCGTCAATGAATCAGACCTGATTCTGGTGATGGAAAAACAACATGTTAATCAAGTACTGAAGATTGCCTCTCACGCCAGGGGCAAAGTGTTTCTGCTGGGCAAGTGGCAGAGCGAACGAGAAATACAGGACCCGTATCGTCAGGGGCAAGCCGCTTTTATTCATGCCCATGCATTGATTGAAGATGCTGTTAGCTCATGGGCGCAACGCCTGGCGCGTTGATGAATATTCTTCAGTTCAGTGAATGGTAAGAAAGACTTATGCAGTTACCGTCAGTAATCGGCACCCGTGAAAATGATCAAGACAGTATTGATCTTCTCGGCATCTTCGGCAGCCTGATCGATCAGAAGTGGTTGATCGGTGCGTTCACCGGCGCTTTCATGATGACCGGTGTGGCCTATGCGATTTTGGCCACGCCGGTGTATCTGGCCAATGCGTTGGTGCAGGTCGAACCGAAAAAGAACGACATGCTCGGTTTTTCCGACCTCAACAGCATGCTCGGCGGGCAATCGCCGTCGGTGACCGAAATCGGCATCATCAAATCCCGCGCGGTAATCGGCAAGACAGTCGACGACCTGCGCCTGGACATCGACGTCACCCCCAACACCTTTCCGCTGATTGGCGGCTTTCTTTCCCGGCGTTATCGCGGCGAGACCGAACTCAGCGTCGCGCCGCCGCGTTTCGGCCTGAGCAGCTACGCCTGGGGCGGTGAACGCCTGGAGTTTGCCAAGCTCAATCTGCCCAAGGAATTGCTGGGCAAGAAGCTCACCCTGATTGCCGGCGAGCAGCATCGCTTTCAGCTGTTGGACGACAACGACAACCTGCTGGTCGACGGTGTGGCGGGCGAAGCCTTCGCCCAGGACGGCGTAGAAGGGCAGATCACGCAGCTGTTGGCCAACCCCGGGACCCGTTTCGAAGTGGTGCGCTACCCACGAATCGTGACCATTCAGGGTTATCAGGACGCGCTGGACATCTCCGAGCAAGGCAAGGAATCGGGGATCATCCGTCTGGCCCTGGCCAGCAGCGACGCCGCCGAAGCGGTGAAGATCCTCAACAAGATCGCTTCGCTGTACGTCGATCAGAACGTGCGCCGCACCTCGGCCGAAGCGGCGCAGAGCCTGGCCTTCCTGCAAAGCCAGTTGCCGCAGGTCAAACGCGATCTGGCCAAGGCCAGCGATGCGCTCAACGCCTATCAGACCCACGGCAAGACCGTGAACATCTCGCTGGAAACCCAATCGGTGCTCGGCCAGTCCGTGGCGCTCGAAACGCGGATTTCCGAGCTGAAACTGCAACAGGCGGAGATGGATCGCAAGTTCACCAAACAGCACCCGGCCTACCGCGCGCTGATGACCCAGATTGGCGAATTGACCCAGCAACAGCGCTCGCTGGAAGGCAAGGTTCAGGACCTGCCGGCCACGCAGCAGGAACTGCTCAACCTGACCCGCGATGTCGAAGTCGCTTCGCAGATCTACACCCAGTTGCTGAACAAATCCCAGGAGCTGGACATCATTCGCGCCGGTGCCGTGGGTAACGTGCGTCTGGTGGATACGGCGGACGTCGACCTGACCAGCCCGGTCAAACCGAAAAAAGCCCTGATCGTGTTGATCGCCACTTTCCTCGGCGCCTTCGTCGGCGTGGCGCTGGTGTTGTTGCGCAAATCCCTGAGCAAGGGCCTGGAAGGGCCGGAAGCCATCGAACAGCTCGGCTTGCCGGTCTACGCGTCGATTCCCTACAGCGCCCTGCAACAGGAAGAGGACAGCAAAAAAGTCCGGGCCAAAGTTGCGGCGGACACGCCGGCGTATCTGCTGGCCCTGCGCAACCCGACGGACCTGTCCATCGAATCGATCCGTAGCCTGCGCACCTGCCTGCACTTCGCCGCACTGGATTCGACCAACAACCGCATCATGATTTCCGGCCCGAGCCCGCAGGTCGGCAAGACCTTCGTCTCTTCCAACCTCGCGGCGGTCATGGCCCAGAGCGGGCAGCGCGTGGTGCTGATCGACGCCGACATGCGCAAGGGTCATCTGCACAAGACGCTGAACACGCCGATCACCAACGGCTTGTCGGATCTGCTGGTCAAGCGCTGCACCCTCGATCAGGCGATCAACAAGGTCGAGGTCGACAACCTGCACTTCATCAGCCGTGGCCAGGTTCCGCCCAACCCTTCCGAACTGTTGATGCACGCGAATTTCCGCGACCTTTTGGCGCAACTCAGCGAGCGCTATGACGTGGTGATCATCGACACGCCACCGCTGCTGGCGGTGACCGATGCGGCGATTGTCGGTCGCGAAGCCGGCATCAGTCTGATCGTCGCGCGGTTCGGGGTGAACCCGGCCAAAGAGATCGAGATGACGATCCGGCGTTTCGCTCAGAACGGTATCGAGTTGAAGGGCGCGGTGTTCAACGGCGTCGAGAAGCGTGCGGCCAGCTATTACGGCAATGGCAGTTATTACAACTACGAATACGCGTCCGACCAGTCCTGAATCTCAGCGACGGTCCTTACAGGCATGAAAGTGGGTGGGTTGTGAAAAAAATACTGCACGTGGCGGAAACGATCAAAGGCGGGGTGGCGACGGTCATCCGCACGATTTCGGCGGCTCCGGAAGACGGGCGCTATGAGCTGGTGTATCTGGTCCCGCTCGACCAGAAGAAAGAACTGCATGGCATCGATCCACAGCAGATCCGCACCTTCGCCCGAAGCGGGCGGAATGTGCCGTCGCTGCTGCGTTTCGCCTGGCAACTGGCGCGGGTCCTGCTCAAGGAAAAACCTGATGTGGTGCATTTGCACAGCACCTTTTCCGGGGTAATCGGCCGTTGCGTATGCGTGCTCCTGCGGCCATGGCGCAAGCCGAAAATCGTCTACTGCCCCCATGCGTTTTCGTTCCTGATGGAAAGCTCGCCGATCAAGCAGAAAGTCTATGCGGGGATCGAGCGCGTGCTGCAGAAGGTCACGGACAAGATCATTTGCGTCAGCCAGTTCGAACTGGACAAGGCCGCGAAGTTTGGCATCGAGCGCCAGCGCATGACGCTGATCTACAACGGCATCGATCACAAGGATGACGAACGCAAGACCGATGATCCGGCACCGATTCATCTGCTGTTCGTCGGTCGCCTCGACTACCAGAAAGGCTTCGACGTGTTGCTCAAGGCCTACACCGAAGCACAGCGCAGCGACCTGAAACTGACGGTGGTGGGCAGCGCGGTGAATGAGGACGTCGTCGAATGTCCGCCGCTGGATGGGGTGGAATACCTGCCCTGGGTGACGCCAACCGAGGTGCACGCGCTGTATCGGAAAGCCGATGCGCTGATCGTCCCGAGCCGCTGGGAAGGCTTTGCCATGGTGCCGCTGGAAGGCATGGCGCTGGGCCTGCCGGTGATCGCCAGCGACTGCACCTCGTTGCCCGAACTGGTCACCCATGGTGTGTCCGGTTACGTGTTCCCCGCCGGTGACCACCAGGCGCTGGCCGAGCGCCTGAAGAAAATCCAGAAGCCTGCGTTGTCGGCCCTCGGCATCGAAGGTCGGCGCATCGTCCGCGAGCGTTTCAGCGCCGCGTTGATGATCCGCCAGACCTACGACGTGTATTCCGCTCCCTCTTATTAAGTAGAACTCCGCTCATGAACGTAACGATTTTGCATGGCTACAGTGCCTCCAATTCCGGCGATGGTCTGCTGGTCGACCTGGCCATTGCGCTGGTGCAGCGCAACTTTGGCGAAGACACCGCGATCAGCGTCGTGGCGTCCGATCCGGACTCTTTCAAGTACCTGCCGCACCCGCGTTTCGACGCGCCGGTGATGGCGGCCAAGGGTTTGGGCCGAGTCAAACAGGCGGTGTTTCTCAATCAGTCCTACGCCGGGTTGGCGGATCTGTTGAAGAAAACCGATCTGATCGTCGGCGTCGGCGGCGGCTACATGCGCTCGAAAAGTGCCTTCGAGCACATCAAGCTGAAACTCGGCCACGCCAAGCAACTGGAAACCGCGATCCTCAGCAAAGTGCCGTCGGTGTACCTGCCGCAAAGCATCGGGCCGTTCCACGGCGACAGCGACAAGATCGTCGGCCACTACGCCAGCGCCGATGCGGTGTTTGTGCGCGATAACCGTTCCTCGGCGCTGTTCGATGCCTGTGAAAATGTCTACCGCGCGCCGGACCTCGCGGTGCAGGCGCTGGCCGGCAAGATCCTCCAGCAACCCAAGTTCACCCGCTGCGCCTCGACGCCGGCCACGGTGTGCGTAGTGCTGCGCAAACCGCCGGCGTGGAGCAAGGAAAAGAAACTCGCCTACGTGGCCAACCTGAAGGTGCTGCTGCAGCGTTTGAAGAACAAAAGCAAAGTGGTCTGCGCCGTACAGAGCGCCGTGCGCGGTAATGATGACGGCGCGTTCTATCGCGAACTGGGCATCACCGAAGACCTGTTGCCGCTGAAGGCAACGCTGGCCAAATACCAACCGGACCTGGTGATTTCCGTACGCCTGCACGGTGCGATCGAATCGCTGCTCTCGGGCGTGCCGGCGTACCACATCAGCTACGAACGCAAAGGCTTCGGCGCCTATCAGGACATGGGCGTCGAGGACTGGGTCATCAACGGTGGCGACATCAATGTCGACACCATCATCGACACGGTTTACGCGCCGGACGCGCTGTCGAATTTCGGCAAGCGCCTGACCGACACCTGCCGCGAGATCGAGGCGAAAACCGTGGCCATGGACGACATCATCAAGGGCGTCATTCGATGATATTCCGGCTGTTGCTGCGGGGCGGGGCACTGGGCGCGAAGTTCCTGCTGGTGCTCGCCATCACCCATTACCTCGGTTACGAGGCGCTGGGTTTTTACGGCGTGGTGGTTGCGGCGTCGTTGATCGCGTCGAAGTTCTACAGCGTCGGTTTCAGTTCCGAGATCAATCGCCTGATCAGCGTCGGCGGCAGTTCGCGCCGTGTGGTGGACAAGGTGCTGCTGCTGTACCTGGCCGTGGGCCTGGCGTTGTCGGTGCTGACGGTGGTGATTTATTCACTGTTCCAGTCGGTGGAGGCGACCACCGCGCTGATCGCCTGCGTGACGTTGGTGCTGCTCACCGAACACCTGTCGTTCGAGATCAACTCGTTCGTGTTTTCCGCACAGAAAGCCACGGCGGGTGCGCTACTATTCTTCATCAAGACCGGGCTCTGGGCGCTGCTGGCCGTGGGCGGCATGGCACTCGGCTGGGTGTCCGCAATCGCCAGCGTGCTGTGGCTGTGGGTCATCGCCAACGTGCTGATGATTGTCGCCGGTTACCTGATCGTGGTGAATGTTCATCGCGGGCGCGAAGAGGGAACCCTGGCGACGGCGGCCGTGTGGAAAGCCGGGTTGCCGTTTTACCTCGGCACCGGCCTGATCGCGCTGAGTCAGTACGCCGAGCGCTTTCTGATCATCGACCTCGAACCCTACGCCAGCCTCGGTAAATACGTGTACGCGTGGTCGGCGGCCAACACCTTGCAGGCGCTGTCCTACGCGGTGGTGGCGGTGGTCGGCATTCCGCTGCTTGCCAAGCGTTATCAGGCCGATCAGCAACCGTTCACGGTCCGGCAGTTGTTCGTGAACAAGTGGGTCGCGCGTTCGCTGGCGGTGTCGGCGGCGGTCGCGGTGGGCATTTATCTGTTCTTCAACGTGGTGCTCGATTACGTCGCCACCAGCGTTCCGCGTCCGGACAACGGCATCCTCGGCGTGCTGATTTTCTCCTTCGCCCTGCGTGCCATTGGTGACATCGTCTGGGGCGGGTTGATCGCCTCGAAAAACAGCCGGGTGTCCCTCGCCAGTGCGGCCATTTGTCTGTTGGTTTCAGTGCCGGTCAGTTACCTGCTGATCAAGCATTATTCGATCTACGGCGCGGCCTGGGGCAACGTGTTTGCGATCATCGTGCAGCTCGGCGTGATTGCGTTGCTGACTCGCGCCACTCGCGCGAAAAAGGCTGTCGTGTCATGGGCCTGAAACTGCCGTGCATCGAGTTTCGTGGTCGCCGTCTCGATTCGTCGCTGTCGTTCCTGATCCTGTTCACCGGGCTGTTTCTGTCGGTGGCGATGCCGCTCTTGGTGCCGCGCGATCCGGGCCCGGACGCGATGACCCTGTGGTCGTCCTATGCCCGGGCCGACAACTGTAATTTCTGGAACCCGTTCTCGCCGGATCGCTCGTCCTACGAGTGTTCGGCGTTCCTGCTGCGGCCCACCGGGATCAACCTGACCAACGCCTGGGCCTACGGGATGTTCTGCAACTTTTTCCTCACGGCGATTCCCGTGGTGGTGTTCCGGCGCATGCCGCTGACCATCTTCGGAACCCTGTGCCTGTGGGGCATCGTGCGTTCGTTTTTCCTGGAAAACCTGACCAAGGAAATCATCGTGTCGGTGGCGGTGTTGAGCATTCTTTTCAGCTCGCTGACACGCAAATATCGCGGCGGATTTTTCCTCTCGGCGGTGATCTACGGCGTGCTGATCCGGCCTTACTGGATCCTGTTTTCGCTGTCCTGGGTCGGCGTCTGCGTGATGAAGAAATACGTCTCGCGCACCACCTTCTTCCTGATGCTGTTCCTGTTTTATCTCGCGGTTGCGATGGCGATTCAGCTGGCGCTGGGCTTTCCTGTGTCGTCGATTCGCGCCAGCAACAACGAACTGCGCACGGCGGGCGAGGAGGGGTCCAAATCGCTGATCGTGTCGTGGCTCAGCGGCAGCGACTTCGTCTCGCAGGCCCTGGACTCGATGATCATTTTCTTCCGCTTGTCGTTTCCCGTTGAGCTGATCCTGCTGTCGGGGCCGGGCCAGGTGATCTTCGTCGCGTTGATGATCATGACCGCGCTGCTGCTGTTCAAAGTCATCACCTCGACCGATTACAAGGGTGCGCCGATCCAGACCAAACCCAAGGAACTGATCGCGATTCCGCTGGCGTTTCTGCTGGTTCAGGGCTTGTTCGAGCCGGACTTCGGTTCGTTCGCCCGGCACTTTTCGATGGTGGTGCCGGTGCTGTTCGTGGGCCTGGGGTTGATGCTGCGGGCGAACAAACCGGCGAAGGTTGAATCAAGAATTCTCAATTGAGGCGGGTGCTTTATGTCGAGCAAGAAAAAGTCCCTGGAGATCGAAACCCTGCGTGGCCTGGCGTGCCTGTTGCTGGTGCTCTATCACGTGATCGGGCCGTTGGGCGGTGGTTTGAAAATCGACATCGGCTCGCCGTTCCGGGTGATCGCCGATTCGATGGTGTACGTGCGCATGCCGCTGTTCACCTTCATCTCCGGCTACATCTATTCCCTCTACAAGATTCGCGGCAATGACTTTTCCACGTTCTTCAGCGGCAAGGTGCGACGCCTGATCGTGCCGCTGTTTTGCGTGGGCGTGCCGTTCTCGGTGTTGCAGGCGGTGGGGCCGGGGGTGAACAAGGACGTCAGCGTGATGGATGCGCTGTTGTCGTTCTATGTGCCGATCAACCACTTCTGGTTCTTGCAGGCGGTGTTCATCATTTTCATGTTCGTCGGCCTGCTGGAGTGGCGCGGTTTGTTGCGTACACCGACGCGCCTGTACCTGTTGTTCGCCTTCGCGGCGGCGGTGTTCCTGTTGCCGCCGTTTCCCGTGGACGCGTTCGGCATCAACGGGGCGATTTATCTGCTGCCGTTCTTCGTGGCGGGCATGATCGGCCAGGAGAAAGTCAGCGAGCTGAAGCAGACGTTCAAGGTGATCGGCCCGCTGGTGTTTGTGCTGATTTCGCTGACGCTGCTGTACGTGGCGGCGGTGGACCGCGAGCTGATTATCGACCGCCGCAGCCTGATCGGCCTGACGGTGGGCTGCGTGTCGTGCATCGCGTTGCTGTCGAGTGACATGCGCTCGAAGGCGCTGACCTGGCTTGGCGGTTACTCCTACGCGATTTTTCTGTTTCACGTATTGTTCGCCGCCACGTCGCGTTCGATCCTCGGCCGCCTGGGTGTGAAAGACGAAAGCGTGCTGGTGTTCTGCGGTTTGACGTGTGGTTTGCTCGGGCCGGTGGTGTTGTCGATGATTTTCAGTCGCTTCAACTTCACTTCCGTGCTGTTTCTCGGCGAACGTGCGGCGACGAAAAAGAAACCGGCGGCAACCATCGCTCCGGTGGCGCAGACCCGATGAAGGAAGCGATTCATGCTGGCTGTTGATGAGGTGCCGCCGGTGGCGGCGTCGGTGGTGCAAATCGGCGACGCTCGCGAGCGGTTTGGCCAGTGGCGTGAAGGCAAGGCCGGCAAGGTCTTGTCGATCTCGGTGATCGGCGACAGCTACAGCGCCGGGCAGGATTTCTACCTGAACAAACTGGTGCAGCGCGTGGCCGGGGAGGTCGGGTTTGCCGGGCCGGGCTACGTCGGCTTCAACCACGGCGCAGCGCTCGGCGGCACGCATTTCAAGTACACCCGCAGCAGTGAGAAATACTTCGGCGGCGGCTGGCAGGTCTCCGGCCTCGGCCAGGCCAGCCCCGACAGCCGCACGGTGACCGGCCGCCCCGGCGCCTGGTTGCAAGTCGAGGCCAGCCCGACGCCTGCCATCAACACCGCGGTCACTCAGGCGAAACTGCTCTACCTCGGCAACGGTGAGTCCAGTGAGTTGCGTTATCGCTGGTCACCCTCCGCCGACTGGCAGCCGTTGAAACTCGCGGGCGAGGGCGTACAGGAAGTCCCGCTGCCCGGTACGTCGGCCGCGACCGATTGGGCTTTCAGGCTTGAAGTGGTAAAAGGCGCGCCGACCCTGTTCGGTCTGTGGCTGAGCAACGATCAGAACGGGGTTCGGGTGTCGAAACTGGCGGCGTCCGGCGCGGCGTCCGCTGATTTCTACCACGACGATGCCCGCTGGCAGGCGCAGTGGAAAGCCGTTGTATCGAAGATACCCGCAGACATTTACCTGATCATGCTCGGCGGCAACGATCAGGGTTTTGGCGTGAAGCCTGAGCAGTATCTGCATAACGTTCAGGGGCTGGTCGGCATGCTCCGCGAGATTCAGCCGGCGGCGAGCATCAACCTGATCCTGCGTCAGGACACCACCCGCTCCAGCGCCTATCCGATGTCGGCTTATGCTCAGGTCATCGAACCCTGGGCCCGTGAGCAGCATCTGGGTTATGCCAATCTGCAATGTGCGTTTGGCACCGACGTCAAACGCTACGCCGCCGCGATGATCGGGCCGGACAAGATTCATCCGCTGCCGGCCACGGGCGGGCGGGTGATTGCCGATTACTTCTATCGTTGGGTCGTGGGCGGGCAACAAAAAGTCTCGCCACAGGACAGCTGTGGCGAGACTTCGAAGTAGCCGTCAGTTATCGAACAGATCCAGATGGCTCAGCAGCTCTGCGGTTTTCTGCGGCATCAACTGCGTCACGCAACGGGTTTCCACGTTGACGATGATCGCCGGGTCGTTGCAGCAGATCCGCACCCGAAAACGCCAGTCGCTGAAGATCATCTTCAGGCCATCGCGGTCATCGACCTCCAGCGCCTGTTCGCCGTAAATCCGTTTCAGGTGGGCGAGCAGGGGGTAGGGATCGCGCATCGGTCGGCGTATGTCCCCGGACGAGGGAAACACGCCGAGGCGGTCGACCAGCAGCAGGGTGCCCAGCCACGGGCCATTGGCGCTGGGCAATGGCTGATGGCGGGATAACCAGCTCATCACCCCGAGGTTGTCCACCTCACGTTCAATCTCTGCGGAATGTTGTGCAATGTTCATGGTTGCCTCGTTGGCTGTGCGTGCTGCGATGGATCAGTGGGGCCGCTCAGCGGCCCTTCAGGTAAACGTTTTCGTAGCAGAAGTTGGTCGCCTGCAGGTAACCCTCGGCGTCGCCGCAGTCGAAGCGCAGGCCCTTGAATTTGTAGGCCAGCACGCAACCGTTCTGCGCCTGTTTCATCAGGGCGTCGGTGATCTGGATTTCGCCGCCCTTGCCCGGCTCGGTGTCGGCGATCAGGTCGAAGATGTCCGGCGTGAGGATGTAGCGGCCGATGATCGCCAGGTTCGACGGTGCGTCCTGCGGGGCCGGTTTTTCCACCATGTGGTTGACCCGGTAGATGCCCTCGGAAATCGCCTCGCCGGCGATCACGCCGTATTTGTGGGTCTGGTCGCGCGGGACTTCCTGGATGGCGACGATCGAGCAGCGGAATTTCTTGTACAGCTCGATCATCTGCGTGAGCACACCGTCGCCTTCGAGGTTAAGGCACAGGTCGTCCGCGAGAACCACAGCGAAGGGCTCGTCGCCGATCAACGGTCGACCGCTGAGAATCGCGTGGCCCAGGCCTTTCATTTCCACCTGACGGGTGTAGGAGAAGGTGCAGGTGTCGATCAGCTCACGAGTGCCGGCCAGGAACTTCTCTTTCTCGGTGCCACGGATCTGGTGTTCGAGTTCGTAGCTGATGTCGAAGTGGTCTTCCAGTGCGCGCTTGCCCCGGCCGGTGACGATGGCCATGTGTTGCAGGCCGGCGTCCCGTGCTTCTTCAACGGCGTATTCGATCAACGGCTTGTTGACGATCGGCAGCATTTCCTTGGGCATGGCTTTGGTGGCCGGCAAGAAACGCGTGCCATAACCGGCAGCGGGGAACAAACATTTACGGATCATAAAAGTTTCCTGGTCATTCATGGCGCACTGCCATCGTTTATTGCAATAACGAAAGGTTGCAAGTTATTGAAGCTGTACTTTAATACCTGACTCGGGAGATGAGTGGCAAATAGCAATGAGTGTAAAACACGACAATGTTATGAGATGTCGGTTTTGCAGTTATTGGTTATTTTTAGTCGGCATCCGTTGATAGTGATGAATGCGCGAGAGTGCTAATAAGTACCAGGCAATACAGTTTGGCTTGTAAAAATATTTATAGCCAGTGATTGAACTGTTTTTGTTTCTGGTTGTTGTCGCGCTGTTTGTGTGAATCAAGACACACATTAAACAAACAGCGCTTGACACGCGAGTTGGCACTTTTCCCACTATGGACCGCGCTATGAAGATTCTGGTAACGGGTGGCGCCGGCTATATCGGCTCGCACACCACACTTGCACTTCTTGAAGCAGGTTATGAAGTTGTAGTTCTGGATAATCTTTGCAACAGCAGCGACGCCGCCTTGCACGCGGTGGAAGCCATTTGCGGCAAAAGTGCGCTGATGATTCGCGGGGATGTCTGTGACCGGGCCCTGCTGGACCGGATTTTCCAGCAGCACGCCATCGATGCCGTGCTGCACTTCGCCGGGCTCAAGGCCGTGGGCGAGAGCGTGCGCAAGCCGCTCGAATACTACGAAACCAACGTCAGCGGCAGCATCACGCTGTGCCAGGCAATGGCAGCGGCTGGGGTGTTCCGGCTGGTGTTCAGCTCGTCCGCCACGGTCTACGGCGAGCCGGCGCAGATGCCGATCCGCGAGGATTTCCCGACCGGCACTCCGACCAATCCCTACGGCCAGTCCAAGCTGATCGTCGAGAACGTGCTGCGCGACCTGTGCCAGTCCGAACCGCGCTGGAGCATCGCGCTGCTGCGCTACTTCAACCCGATCGGCGCGCATCACAGCGGCCAGATGGGCGAAGACCCCAACGGCATTCCGAACAATCTGGTGCCTTACATCAGCCAGGTGGCGGTCGGCAGCCTCAAGGAGTTGTCGATCTTCGGCGACGATTACCCGACGGTCGACGGCACCGGCGTACGTGATTACATCCACGTCGTCGACCTGGCGGACGGGCACCTGAAAGCCCTGCAAGCCATCGCCGACCGTACCGGCATTCATACCTGGAACCTCGGCACCGGCGACGGCTACAGCGTGTTGCAGGTACTGCGGGCTTTCGAACAGGCCTGTGGGCAGCCGGTGCCTTACCGGGTGATGCCACGGCGTTCCGGGGATATCGCCGAGAGCTGGGCCGACGCTTCGAAGGCGGCGAAGGAACTCGGCTGGAAAGCCACGCGCAACTTGCAGGACATGGTCACCGACACCTGGCGCTGGCAATCGAATCATCCCCGGGGTTATCAGGGATGATGGCGTTTTAGTGCAATGTTAGTTTCAGTCAGGTTGTTAGATATCGTCGGGAAATTAGACTGGCAATGCCTTTTGCAAGTCCGTAGATATAAACCTGCCGTTCGACTTTTATCAGTTGCGTAAGACTGTGAAAGAACAACGGATCTTGTTCGCGCTTTTTGCGACTTGAACTCTACCACCTCTAACCAACACCCGATGTTCAGGTGCGATGTTAGAAAGGAGTTGATATGAAGAAAGTGATGGCGATCGCCCTGTTGACGATGTTGAGCAACTGGGCCTCCGCAGCTGAAGCGCCGCTTACAGCAGTGACCAATGTATCTGGCAGTGTCGCGGCTTCTACAGCGCCTGCTGCCAGTACTGCCATGGTCGCCAGTGCTGTCGCGGCGTCCAACAGTGGTGGAAGTGCCAACGGCGGTACAACGGGTACCACCGGTACCACGGGTACAACCGGCACGCACAACTAACTGAAGTATCTGTTGGTGCAGTACAGGGTCGCCCGACGAAAGTCGGGTGACTTTGTTTTTGGATTCGCCCTTGAATAGCGTAGTGCCATTATGACCCGTCGTTTTTCTCTTTTATTGTTGGCAAGTATCGCTTTGCAAGGTTGCATGTTCTCCCCCGGCCAGTACCTGAGCACCAGTAGCATCACGCGCCAGGGCGCCAGCGAAAGCAGCCGGGTCGAGCTCATTCCGATCACCCCCAAGCTCATCGCCATGAACCGCGCCACGTACAAGCGTGAGTCGGTGCCGGCGGAGTTGTTGGCGACCCCGGCCGAATACCGCATCGGCAGCAACGATGTGCTGTACATCACGGTCTGGGATCATCCCGAGCTGACCGCCCCTTCGGGTGCGCAGCAGCAGATCGACGCCAACGGTCGTCTGGTGCGTTCCGACGGCACGTTGTATTACCCGTACATCAAGGAAGTCCAGGCCGCCGGCAAAACCATCCAGCAACTGCGTTCGGACATCGAGCAACGCCTCTCGGCGTTTATTGCCGAGCCGCAAGTGGATGTCGCGGTGCTGCGTTTCGCCAGTCAGAAAGTCGTGGTCTCGGGCGCCGTGGCCAAGGCCGGCCCCCAGGCGATTTCGACTAATCCGCTGAGCGTGGTCGAAGCCCTCGGCTCGGCCGGTGTCGATACCAATAATGCCGACTTGTCCGGGCTGATGCTGACGCGCAACGGGCGGGTCTATCCGCTCAATCTCGATGCGCTCAATCAGCAGGATTCCGAATTGCAGAACGTCTACCTCAAGGGAGGCGATCAGCTGTATCTGCCGTACAACGACAACAAGCGCATCTACGTGATGGGCGAGGTCAACCAGCCCCGTGCGCTGAGCTTCAAGACCGCCACCATGAACCTGTCCGACGTGCTCGGGTCGGTCGGTGGCCTGAGCCAGACCACCTCCAACGGCAACGCCGTGTACGTGATTCGCGGGGTGGAAAACCTCGACGTCGAGCCGGCGAAAATCTATCAGCTGGAAGCCGAATCGCCGACCGCCATGGCGCTCGCCTCGCACTTCGAAGTGCGGCCTCAGGACGTGGTCTATGTCGGGCCTGCCAACGTGACTCGCTGGAATCGCCTGATCAGCCAGTTGGTGCCGTCGGCATCGATTGTCGGGACGGGGGCTTCCGCTGCGAAGAACTGGAGCGAATACAGTAACAACAGCAAATAAGGCCGCCGACTGTGAAAACGTTGAAAGTGGGCGTGTGCCTGATGGCGGCCGTGTTGTTGAGTGGCTGCAATCCGCTGATGAGCGCTTCGTTGAACAACCTCAAGTCTGCCGTCATCGGGCCGGATGAACTGGACGTGTCGGCGGAGCAGGTGGCCGGGGTCAAGTATCCCCAGCTCAAACTGACCACGCCGTCCGGCTCCGGGGTGCTGGCGCTGGTGCGCGAGCGCGAGGACCTGCAGTTCTGGGTCGCCTCCGGCAAGCAGGTGCTGCTGATGCGCGACGGCCTGGCCATGCGCACTGTGGGCCTCGGCGTAGACGGCGATCTGGACGGCACGCGTCTGTCCGATGACTCGCCGTTCAAACAGGGCCTGCATCGCATCACCGACGGCTACACCAGCCGCCGCTGGATCGACCTCTACAAGGGCCAGGAAGTCGGGATCCTCGTCAACAGCCGCTTCTCCCGAAAGTCCCTGGAAACCCTCGACATTCTCGACAAGGAATACTCCGTGCTGCGTGTCGACGAGCAGATTGACGCGCCGGCCATCGGCCTGCGCGCGACCAACCGTTACTGGGTCGATCCGGTGGACGGTTTCATTGTGCAGAGTGAACAGCAACTGACATCGCAGTTGCGGGTCAGGATCGTGCAACTGACCCCTGACCGCAGGCATGTCCCGTGAAGCGGCTCAGAGCGCTTTCGGCGTGCCTGATGTTGCTTGCCGGTGCCAGCGAGGCAGCGGTCATCGTCAGCGGTGATGTCGCCAACCCGGGCCCGATCGAATTGCCGGCGGGCGGACGTTTGCGCGATGTGATCGGTGAGGCCGTGCCGGATGCCGAAGGCTACTGGCTGGCGGGTGTGCTGTTGCGTCAGTCGCTGCTGGAAGAACAGACGCGGCTCAAGGTAGGCGTGCTGTTCGATCTGGATGTGCTGCAGCGCATGGCCATGCTGTTCGACAAGCCTAGTCGGGCGGCGCTGGCCCAGCGCCTGGCCGAGCAGGTCCGGCAGATGCCGGTGACCGGGCGGCAGATCGCCGATCTCGATCCGGTGGCGGTGGAAGTCGGCTTTGCCCGCAACATCCGTCTCGACGATGGTGATCAACTGATCTACCCGAAACGGGTCGACGAAGTCGAAGTGCTGGGCGCGGTCGCCGAGCCGTGCCGCCTGCCTTATCAGCCGTTGCAGGAGGCCCGCGAATACCTGCAGGGCTGCACGTTGCTGGAGGCCGACGCCGATGCTGATTATCTGTGGCTGATCCAGCCCAACGGCGAATCGCGGCGGGTCGGCATCGCCCACTGGAACCGCGAGAGCGGGCAGATGCCCGTGGCCGGCAGCAAGATTCTGGTGCCGGTGAAAAACGATGATCTGGATCCGCCTGTCCCTGAACTGAATCAGCAGTTGGCCGAATTGATTGCCACGCAGTTGGCTGAGGTGGTTCGTTGAATTTGCGTTTTGCAGCTGTGTTGTTATTGCCGTGTGGCCTGGTGCATGCCGAGCCTCGGATTACCCAGAATGACTTCGGCGGCGTCGGTCTGTTGCAGACCCCGACCGCGCGCATGTCGCCCGCCGGTGAGTTGAGCGTCAACGCCAACCGCACCGAACCGTACAGCCGATACAGCGTTTCGTTGCAGCCGCTCGACTGGCTGGAAGGTTCGTTTCGCTACACCGCCATCACCAACCGTCCGTACGGTTCCGAAGCGCTGAGCGGCAGCCAGAGCTATAAGGACAAGGCGGTCGACGCCAAGGTCCGGCTGTGGCAGGAAAGCCACTGGGCGCCGGAAGTGGCGCTGGGCTTTCGAGACATCGGCGGTACCGGTCTGTTTGCCAGTGAATTCTTCGTGGCCAACAAGCGCTGGGACAATTTCGATTTCAGCGCCGGCATCGCCTGGGGTTACATCGGCAATCGCGGCGATGTCGACAACCCGTTGGGTTCGATCAGTGACCGCTTCAACACTCGCCCTGATCTGGAAGGCACCGGTGACGTCAACGCCGGCTCGTACTTTCGCGGCAAGCCGTCGTTTTTCGGCGGTGTGAGTTACCAGACGCCCTGGGACCGTCTCAGTCTGAAGCTCGAATACGAAGGCAACGACTACAAGCACGAGCCCAAGGACAACATCATCAAGCAGGACTCGCCGATCAACCTCGGCGCGGTGTTCAAGGTGACCGATTCAGTCGATGTGAGTGCGGCCTGGGAACGCGGCAACACGGCGATGTTCGGCATCACGTTCCACACCAATTTCGTCAGTCGCAAGGCCCCGGCCAAGACCTTTGATCCGCCGGCCGAACCGCTGCCGGCGAAGGCGCCGACCGCGTCCATGGAAGAGGTCAACTGGGCCGACGTGTCGCGCCGTTTGCAGCAGAACGCCGGCTACAAGGTCGAACGCATCACCCAGCGCGATTCCGAACTGATCGTGTACGGCGAGCAGCAGCGCTATTTCCATTCGCCGAAGGCTGTCGGCCGCGCGAGCCGGATCCTCGACAACAGCGTCAACGACGACATCGACTGGTTCACCGTGGTCAACAAGCGCTACGACCTGCCGCTGGAAGAAACCAGCGTGCCCCGGCAGACATTCCGCGAAGTGATCAACAACGAAGAGCCTCTGGAGTCGCTGCACCGCACCACCGAGATCAACCCGGCGATGCCGCGCAACGAGAAAACCCTCTACACCGAGGCGCCGCAGCACTTCAATTACGGCGTCGGCCTGGGCTTCAAACAGAACGTCGGCGGCCCCGATGGTTTGCTCTATCAGTTCACGGCGGATCTGGACGCCGAGTACCGCTTCAACCGCAACACCTGGTGGAACGGTCTGCTGAGTCAGAACCTGATCAACAACTTCGACAAGTTCACCTACGACGCGCCCAGCGGCCTGCCGCGTGTGCGCACCGACTTGCGTCAGTACCTGACCACGTCGGACACCACCATGCCGCTGTTCCAGGTCAGTCATGCCGAGCAACTGGACAAGGATTTGTACGGCATGGTCTACGGCGGTTATCTGGAGTCGATGTTCGCCGGGGTCGGGGGCGAGGTGCTGTTTCGTCCGACCGGCAAGCGCTGGTCGATTGGTGCGGACCTGAACTACGTGCGTCAGCGTGAATTCGACCAGGGTTTCGGCCTGCAGGATTACTCGGTCTGGACCGGTCACATCACCGGCTACACCGACCTGCCGTTCGACACGCTGGCCGCGGTCAGCGTCGGCCGTTACTTGGCGGGCGACTTTGGCGGCACGGTGGATATCTCTCGCGAGTTCTTCAACGGCGTACGCTTTGGCGCCTGGGCGACCATCACCACCGCCGGCAGCGCCGAGTATGGCGAGGGTAGTTTCGACAAGGGGCTGTACCTGTCGATTCCGTTCGACGAAATGATGAGCATGTCGACCATGCGCCGCGCCAACCTGGTGTGGGCACCGCTGACCCGTGACGGTGGCGCGCGGCTCAACCGCAGCTTCCAGCTGCATTCGATGACGGACAGTCGGGAAGGGGACATGTTTTACCGCAACTTCGGGAAGATTACCGAGTAGGTTCGGGGGAGCGGGGAGTTAAAGCGGGAGCCTGTGGGCTCCCGTTTTGGTTTGTGGTGAAGGGTGATCTTGATACAGCGCATGATTGCGGTGGGAGTCGGTGTGTTCCAGGTTCAAACCTGATGTTGAATGATCCGGCGCTTTCGTCGGATCGCCGCCCGGACCAAGCCCGCTCCCACAGGGTTTCAGGTGATGCCTTAATCTTCGCTATTCCCCGCATCCTTGTGGGAGCGGGCTTGCCCGCGAAGGCGTCCGCTCAGTCGACATCAAATCATCAGACTTTCCTCGGCCGCAGAGCCCTCCGTCAACCCCCAAATCCCGCCCACAAAAAAGGGGACTTTCGTCCCCTTGCGGTGTTGCCTTCTCAAGCGCTGCGTCTCAGTAAATATCCTTCGACAACAGGGTGAACGGCGTCTTCACCAGGATCTTCACATCCAGCCACAGCGACCAGTTGTTGATGTACTTCAGGTCGATCTCGACACGCTTTTCCATCTTGTCGAGGGTGTCTGTCTCGCCCCGGCAACCGCTGATCTGTGCCAGGCCAGTGATGCCCGGTTTGATTCGGTGACGGGCCATGTAGGCGAGGATCTTGCCCGAGTAGTAGTTGTTGTGCGCCACGGCGTGCGGACGTGGGCCGACCAGCGCCATGTGGCCTTGCAGCACGTTGAACAGTTGCGGCAGCTCGTCCAGCGAAGTGCGACGGATGAAGCGACCGACTGGCGTGATGCGCGAATCGTTGCGGCTGGCCTGTTTGACCTCACGGTCATCGTGCACGCGCATCGAGCGGAATTTCCAGACCTTGATCACCTTGCCGTTCCAGCCGTGGCGATCCTGCTTGAAGAACACCGGACCCGGCGAGGTGAGCTTCACCGCCAGCGCCACGGCCAGCAGCACCGGGCTCAACAGGATGATGGCCAACAGGGCGACGGCTTTTTCCACCAGACTCTTGCTTAGCGCGGCGGTCGGGCGGCTGGTCAGCGGGCTTTCGTTGAGGTAGATCGCCGGCAGACCGTCCACGACTTTCACCGAGTGGTTGAGCAGCGTCAGGCTGTTCAGGTCCGGCACCCAGACCACGTCAACGTTGGCATCCAGCAGATCGACGTACATGGCTTCGATCTTGGCGGCTTCCGACAGCGGCAGCGTGATGTACAGGCGGCGGATGTCGTGGGTCTGGATCAGCTCAAGCAGTTCGTCCTGAGCGCCGACAACGCGCGGAGCGTCCGCTTCCAGCGACGGGGTATCGCCGTTGCTGACCAGGCCGACCAGCGGCAGGTTTTCGTGCTGGCTCAACTTCTTCGCCAGGCCCAGTGCCAGTTCGCCGGTGCCGACGATCAGGGTCTTGTGTTCGCTTTTGCGCGAACGCTGGTAGAACTTCGAGAACGCATGCAGCGGTGCGTACAACAGCGCCTGACCGAGGAAGCCGTACACCGCCCACTCAAGGATGACCTGGCGGGAGAACAGCGCATCGGCCTTGCAGATGAAGGCGATGAACGCCAGCCCGGCCATGGTCATGAACCAGCCCACGAACAGTCGACCCAGCCCGGTCAGGTAATTGTCTCGCTTTCGGTACGCGCCGCTGAAGGTATAAGCCGGCACTGAGGCCAGTACCGCAAGGATCGTGCACATCCGATAGTAGAACTCGACGGTGCCGGTGTGCTGTTCGGCCAGTATGAACAACAGTGAAACAATGAAAGTCTGTGCCAGCGCCCATTGGCCCCAAAAGGTCAGTCCCTTGAGGCCGGTGTTTCGATTGATACGAAGAGAAAGATCCATACGATATCCCCAAAAGACGTCCATTCAGGTTTCGACAGTAGAAAACCGAGTTGTTAAGCAGACTTGTTATTGTTGTTTGAGCCAGTGTCCTGAGGTAACAACGCCGGAATGCGGAACTGTCGTCAGTCAATAGACTAAGTTATTGCCGGGGATGCTGTCTGACGAGTTCTAACAAGATGGCACAATGCCAACTTATTTGAATTTCCAATATTCAAACGTTAGAAAAGGTCGAAAGGCAGGGGGTGAATAATCAATATTGTGTTTGCTATCGTAGGTGGGGTCAGGAGGCGGGTATAACCAGGGAGGGGTGAAACCAAACAGAGTGCTTTTTTATTTTTGTAATCGCACTTGTATCTGTTTGTCTTGTAGTGGGGGATGCTGTTTAGGCAACAACTTCCTGGATCAGGCAATAACCGCGATTGCGCACGGCACGAAACAATCGTTCACCGTTGCTGGCGTTCTTGAATTTGTCTTGAAGACGGCTCAGGCACATTTCCAGTCCCCGGTATTGCTCCGGCTCGCGGCCGATGCTGAGGATCAGATCGTCCCGACTGACAACACGCTCTTCATGGTGAAGCATTTTGCGCACCAGGGCGGTTTCGAGCCCGGTGAGACTGATCTCGACACCCTCTTTCGTCAATGCACCCTGATCATTGTCCAGATGCCAGGCTTCAGTGCAGGGCGCGTCGGACTCGATCGTTCGGGAAGTGTCAGTGGGGTCTTCGGACATGGCCGTGGAGTTGTGGAATGAATGCGCCGATTGTGCTGCCAGCCATTCCGATTCGAGGGTGGCCAATATGCGCTGGGTATCATGTTCAATGCTGGGTGCGACATGCTTCCTTGTGCCGCGTGGGTAAGTGAACTCCATCAGCATCGGAGTGGAAGAGGGCGAAGCAACACCTTCAATAAACATTTGTGCCTGAGACGTGCCAAACGAATTGAAACGCTCACTGGAGAGAATGCTCTCGAGTTCGCGCTGCGACGCTGAGCTGTTAGTCACGACAACAAAGTATTTTCTTGGGAGGGTCGTGCTGGTTTCCATGTCTCTCTCCTAAAGTACACACCAAATTTGGCGAAAAAATAATGGCAGGCGAGCAATGTTTTCCTCGGAATTAATCGATCAGGCAGGGTCTGGGCCCAAAGATGGCCTCGATAAGTTCCACTCGGTCTGCGTTAGAGTAATGGTTTATTGTTATGTTTAAGTGTTGCAGCGCTCATGCAATTGACAGCTTTTTATTAGATACGTGACGCGGTTAAAACTATGAGAAAGCGGATGTTTGAAGCGTTGCATCAGACGTTCCCTCGTATGCTGCAAAAGAGTGTTTTCCCTGAATCAAGGAGTTGAGATCAACCCCCTCATCAGACGATAGCCATACCCGCGAATGCTCTGTATGGCGTTCGTACCGTACACGTCCTTGATTTTCCCACGCAAGCGGCTGATGGATTTTTCCAGCGCCCGAGGGTCGTAGAATTGGGTGTTCAGCCCCATGATGCTGGCGATTTCATCGTGGCTGAGAATGTGATTGCCGGTCTGCGCAAAGGCTTGCAGGATCTTCATTTCGGCAAAGGAGATATCGAGTTTCTTGCTGGTGTCCGAGAGGCAGATGCGGGTGGAGTCCAGCACCAGGCTGATATCCCGCTGCCATTCTTCGCTGTCGAAGAACTCACCCAGCAGTTCCGCGCTTTCATCGGACAAGGTATTGAGTTTGATACAGAAGTCGGCACCGGCCAGAAAGTACTTGATCTTGTTGTGGGCGCCGCGACCTGTGATCACTGCACAAATAATCGGCTTCAAGTTGTCGTTGCGCAGGTTTTCCACCAGCGCAAGGTTATCTTCGAGTGCCTGAGGGCTGTCGATGATAATGAAGATCGCCCGATACAGGCCGTGATATTCGTTGTGCTGATATGAACTAATGTAGGCGTCGGCTTCAACAGCCACACCGCTCTGCACATGCTTCGTGATTAGCGCGCTAAAGTGTTCAGCCACGCCACGGGTACGACCCAGGGTGAGAACACCTGGTTCGTCGCTTGTGCGGCGCGGGCTTCTAGTCGCTAAGTTACCTGTGAGCATCATGCATTGACTCGAAAAGGTGCTGACATCGGGATGTTAAAGCACCGGTTCTCATCTGTGACTGACAATTGGTAACATTTGGACGAATTTTAGACGTGGCTCCCGAGTTTTCTAACAATAATTAAGCGATTCAAGCTTTTAGTTGATTTTTTCGGGGCTGTGAACTAACGGAATTGAGGCCGTTAGATGGTGGCAATATGGAATGGTGCCACTATTTTGTAATTATCGCGAGCTGTTTTTATGTCCCTTGGCCATCACTCAATTGCATACGTATCAGAACAGTGTGAGGTGGGTCACATTTTATGGGGAGGCCTGTCTTTTGGCTATAACGTCGACAAGTTCACATACGGACGTTTATTAACATGCCTTGAGTGTGGCTTTTGATAAGACATATTCTCCGTCCCCGAGTCGGGCAATGGGTGCGCATCTGCCAATTGTTTTACTTCAGATACTCAATGCCTGAATGCATTTAACAGGGCGCCCGCAAAGAGCGCTCTGACGGAGGATTAATGGATTTACTGACCTTGTTCAAGGTGCTGATTCTTGGGGCGGTAGAAGGCCTGACCGAGTTCCTGCCCATTTCCAGTACGGGCCACCAGATTATTGTTGCCGACTTGCTGGAGTTCGGCGGTGAACGCGCCATGGCGTTCAATATCATCATTCAACTGGGCGCCATTCTGGCGGTGGTCTGGGAGTTTCGCCCGAAAATCTTCGAGATCGTCAAAGGCCTGCCGACCCAGAGCAATGCACAGCGTTTTACCCGTAATCTACTGATCGCTTTTTTCCCGGCGGTGATTCTCGGCGTGTTATTCGCCGACACGATTCATGAATACCTGTTCAACCCGATCACCGTTGCCGTTGCATTGGTCGTGGGCGGCATCGTGATGTTGTGGGCCGAGCAGCGCGATCATGTAGTGAGTGTCGACCATGTGGACGACATGAAGTGGGCCGACGCGCTGAAGATCGGTTGCGTACAGTGCCTGGCGATGATTCCGGGTACGTCGCGCTCCGGCTCCACCATCATTGGCGGTTTGCTGTTCGGCCTGTCACGCAAGGCCGCCACGGAGTTCTCGTTCTTCCTGGCGATGCCGACCATGGTCGGTGCCGCAGTGTATTCCGGCTACAAGTACCGCGAACTCTTCCAGAGCAGCGACCTGCCGGTCTTCGCCCTGGGCTTCGTCGTAGCGTTCATCTTCGCAATGATCGCCGTGCGCGGCCTGCTGAAGTTCATTGCGAACCACAGCTACGCCACCTTCGCCTGGTATCGGATCGCCTTCGGCTTGCTGATCCTTGCCACCTGGCAATTTGGTTGGGTCAACTGGACGGCTGCGGCGGCAAGCTGATTACTGACTGCTGAGCAGCGCAGCGACGGCGAGGTCATTCAATTCAGAGTCGGGCGAATCCTGACGAAACCGCTGCAACGCCGAGGTGAAATACGCAGCTTGCAGCATGCCGTCACTGGCGAGGAAATAACGTGCCGCTTCTATTTCCTCTACCGAATACACACGTTTTTTCAGTCCGGAAATGTCCGACATCCCGTCGACTGTGACCATCGTCGTCGTGAAAACCAGAAAACCAGACATTTGGGTAGATTGAAAAGGGCCATTTTCCCCGTTGCCGCACCCCTTCGCAAAATCACAGGATGCATAGGCGCTTGCATAGAGAGTCGAGAGTAAAGCGAGGAGGGTGAAACGCTTGAATAAAACACAGCTGAACGTGGGCATAACCAAAAGACATCCTGTCAGTACAGCAAAACACCGGGCAACGCTCATTCGTTGCCCACACGCTCCAAGCGTCGATCAACGCCCGGCCAGCAACTCCGCCGCCTGATCCAGCAACGCCAGCGGATCCTTGGCCTTGTGGATATCCACCGACAACAACTGACGAAACTTGCGCGCCCCCGGGAAACCGGTGCCCAGGCCCAGCACATGCCGGGTGATGTGATGCATCGCCCCGCCGGCCAGCAAATGCTCGGCTATATAAGGCCGCAACTGCGCCAGCGCCTCGGCCCGGCTGATTACCGGTGCGGTACTGCCGAACAACTGCTGATCCACCTCGGCCAGCAGATAAGGATTGTGATACGCCTCGCGCCCCAGCATCACGCCGTCAAAGGTCTGCAAATGCTCATGGCAGGCCTCCATCGTCTTGATCCCGCCGTTCAGAATGAACTCCAGCCCCGGAAAATCCGCCTTCAACCGCGCCGCCACGTCATAACGCAACGGCGGAATGTCACGGTTCTCCTTCGGCGACAACCCCTCCAGAATCGCAATCCGCGCATGCACCGTAAAACTCGTGCACCCGGCATCCCGCACCGTGCCGACGAAATCGCACAGCTCCTCATAACTGTCCCGCCCATTGATCCCGATCCGATGCTTCACCGTCACCGGAATCGACACCGCATCACGCATCGCCTTCACACAATCAGCCACCAACTGCGGATGCCCCATCAGGCACGCACCGATCATATTGTTCTGCACCCGATCACTCGGGCAGCCAACGTTCAGATTCACCTCGTCGTAACCGTGTTCCTGCGCCATGCGCGCGCAGGCGGCGAGATCCAGCGGAACACTACCGCCCAACTGCAACGCCAGCGGATGCTCGGCTTCGTTGTGACGGAGGAAACGCTCGTGATCACCGTTGAGCAGAGCGCCGGTGGTGACCATCTCGGTGTAGAGCAGGGCGTTTTTCGACAGGATGCGTAGGAAGTACCGGCAGTGGCGGTCAGTCCAATCCATCATCGGCGCGACGGAGAAACGGCGGGATAGTGGGGCGGGTGTGGCGGTGATTGGGGGCATTGGGGGTACGGAATCGGTGTGGCTGGGAGGTGGGGGGAGTTTATCAGGAATGGGAGGAGGGGGCTTGGCGGAGGGAATGGCAGAGTTGGTTCACAGCGTCCGAATCCTGGATCTGCTGAGCTCGCTCAACCTGCACCGGATTGAGCAAGACAAATCCGCCGCAGGATTGATAGCATGTGGCTATCAATGTCCACATCCATTTAGGAACGGAATCCATGTCGAAAAAAATCCATGCGGTAGTGCTTTGCCTGACCGGCCTCGTTGGCGCTATGCAGAATGCCGTTGCAGCTGACAACCTGTTCAAGAGCTACGCCTACGACACGCCAATCACAAAATACACCGAGGCTGGTGGTTACTATGATTGCTCGGCAGAGGTGGGCGCGCCCGCCCGGTGTGTAGATGACGTTGATTTCATTGATCAGAAATTCACCGCAGGCTTGGTGTTCAGCAGTGACAAGTTGATTATGGTTTCACTGTTCGCGCCCTATGAGCGTGAACTGTTCGGGCGTGCCATCGGTGCGTTGGCCAAGTCGTTCGGTCTGGTCGCACTGGCTGACGGCAAGTCCATGCTGGATCTCGTAGATCTGGCGGCTAAAGCTAAAAGCAAGGATGAGTACACCGCTAAACTCACCAACTACGAAAGTGTCGCTCTAAACGCCAATAATCTGACCTACTCGTTTATTGAGGGCGCTGCCTCGATCAAAGGCACACCTAGCATTACCGGTTTGATGGCAGCCGCGCCTGCGAATGTCAGGGGCGCTGATCTCATTGTCACGGGCGAGGGCGAGGAATCGGTCATCATGATCAAGTTTTCTTTCCCGAAATTTGACGAGAACAAGCTTGTTGAACAGGCCAAAAAACCGGTCGAATCTTTCTGAGCACGATGCTTTGGCGTGTAATACGCCTCGCCAGCAATAGAAAAAATAGAAAAGGGACAGATTTATTTGCTCATTATTTGGCGATAATAAGTCTGTCCACATTATTCCCTTGGACTAAAGCATGTTAACGGTTTAAAAAATCATAAAATTAAATGATTGACGAAAACGTGCAACTGGTAACGCCAATGAAATCTCTGCTTGAGTTACTGATCAACAATATTGGCAAGTCATATCACGACCTTGTGAAGCTGGGTTAGTTGAGAAAAACTCCCTCCGCGAATCTCAGTATGAGGATAGCCACTCACTTGAAATCGAGAGCATTCCTGGACTAGAGCTGGTCTTTGATCCAATTGCCCACAGACTTGAATCGATCTACATCAGGTTAAGGAATTACACAGGACTGAATCTCACTATATATTCCGACCCGCTACCCAAGCCTTTTGATCAGTTTAAGCAAAGAAATGACTCATATAAGTACGTTGGCATGCCGCTGTCCAGTACTGAAGCGGATAACTCTCAGGGACTCCCCACCTCCGATCACTTTCAACTGAATACGGATCTACATCCTGCAGCACTGATGGACTTGCAGTATGGTGAAGGCGAGAAGTTGAACGTTATAGCAATTTCTCTTTTCGACGCATCGGCTTGAACAGACTCAAAGATTATCTAGATATAAACCAACTCAAGTCGGATCAATGCATGCTAGGCGTAGCCGGACGCAGGCAAGAACGAAACAATGGGGACATATTTGTTTCTTTGATTGCTAGGTGGTAAATCAATCTGTCCCCCTTGTGACCTTGTTAGCTCATTTCGTTCCGGCTCCCGCATGCTTTGAAACGGTGCATGTAAAGCGCGCTTTACTTCTCTTCGATTGTGATGATAGTTCGCGAAGGAGTACCTTTTCTCAGTTCAGCCGCTGAGCGTTGGAGCGCCTTTTTTTGTAAAAGATTCTCAACTATGTCCATAACGTGGCTGATTTCATTGGAAGAAGGTAAATGACCTCGATGAGATGCAGCATGCCCCGCCTCAAGGGCTGTTTCTAGAACTTCTTTGTCCTGCCTGCCTAAATGGCCATCTGTAACCAATTTATTGAGTTTTTTGCCGAAACCGCCAATGTCTCCAACAGTTTCGTTCATATACATATCAACGATTGTCCTCGCCCCCATCATGGCAAGTCTTCTGCTGTTTGCGTGAAGAGCTGCATAAATTTCACGAAGCATCGATTGCCAGTCTTTTGGAAGAAGCTTGTGCCACTTGGGGGCTTGGCGGGAAATTCTTGGTGGATAAAAATCAGTCTCGTCACTTGCGTCGTACTCAGAATGCCACCAATCGACTCTCAATGTCACCTCTTCGCAGCCTCGGCACTCGATAAAGCGACTCGTCTTTGACCATTCGTATTCGTAACCATCAGAGTACTCGGAGTGGCTCTCGCTTTTCTCGCTGAGGCAATCATGCTTGGTCGGGCCTGAGCACTTGTTGCAATAGGACCAGATAGTTTTTTTCAACGCCATGAAGCTCTGCCTCCAGTATTCACCAATGGTCGTCGCGAGATCAGTGAAATGAATATCGGCCGCTTGGGTTCATGTAATTATAACACGCCAAGCTTTCACTGATTTTTGTACCGCTGACTATGCAAACAGGGGTACAAGCAGGTACTCCAAAGTGCGAGAAATAAGGTGACAGATTTATTTATTTCGGGTTCTAGATTGTAAGCAAATCCGCGGTAAATAAATCTGTCCCCATTGTAGTACATTGTATAGGGTTTTGGTTTCAGATAACCAGTTCGGTGATAGCGTTTCCGAGATCGAGAAGATAGCTGGCCGCTTCGGCGGACTCAGTTCGTGTTATTGGTTGTTTAATGCTCGTTATGGGGTCTAGGTCTGCCTCGTGGACAATTGCATTCCTTCTTGTGGCGATAAGCTTAAGATTCCGCTTAGCATCATTGTCTGAAAGGCCAACTTTATTACCAATAACTTGCCACTTTTGTGCTTCTAGCCATATAAAACTCAGGCCATCTGATACTTTTGCTGGATCTTGGAAGGATAAGATACTGAGCTTTCCTCGAACTAACTCTTCGAATTTTACTCCTGGTGGTGGCGTTGCACCTGGAGCCAGGTCTGTGAGATGCTGAAGGGCAATGCCTTCGTTAGCATATTTAGGTGTATGCGGTCTCGAGCCTTCGAAGATTTGCACCATTCCAATACGAATCAAATCGTGTATAAGTTTGTCAAAAGCGCTAACGGCGTAAACTAGTTGATATCGAAGTAAATCATCGAACGGCTCCCGAATCTGAACTATGTCAATGAGATGGTCATATATTGTGCCAAGGTCATTTGCCTGTTTTATGTTTTTTTGAAAAACTAATTGAGCGTTATGCATGGTTAGCGGTTCATCAGTTCTGTTAGCAGGCTCGCGATTTGTGTAAATTGCTCTTTAATTTGATCTCTTTTGGTAATGGCATTTTCAAGTACCACTCCGGTGTCAGCTAATTCACCTTTATTTAGAATGAATACAGGTACGCCGGCAATGTGCGAGCGTTGTAACAATGAACCAAAGTCTTGAATTTGCCCGACGCAATAACCGTCACTCCGGAATTGTTCTGGATATTCTTTAGGGGTAAGGGTTAAGCCTGAAGATTGCAAAGTAGGAAACAGATGGTCCCGAGCTACTGAGTTAATTTCAGCAATGTTATCTCTGTATGGCGCAGCCGGTCGACCCTTCCGAACATTGAAGCGCTGGATGGACGTCCCTAAAAATTTTGGTAGCCCTGCTCGCAAAGGATAAGCTGAGTCTTGGAATGCTTGCTCGTTTTGTACTTTCCAAGAAGCCCATCTCGGGAAAATTGTCTGGAGTGTCTCAAGCGCCATGATGGAGAATGGGTCGGGATTCGTAGGGATAAGAAAATAGTCGGAGTTCAGAAAAAGATTCTGATTTATAGCGCTCAAACCGGGGTTTAAATCAATGATTGTATAATCAATGTCGTTAGCCTGTTCGACTTTTTGGATTAATTCGTTGAACGCGCCAGGTAGGTTTTGCAAAGTCGCTAGTGCATTCGAGTTTTGCGCGAATGTTAACGAAGCATCATACTCGGATAAGGTGGCGTGGCCTGCAAGCAATTTAAGATTTGGTTGTCTTGCTGGACTTTTGCATGTAATTGCCTCAATAGGTGTTGGCTTGCCTTTGAATGCAGGCGCAACTCCATCTTTGATATTTTGGAGGCGGGTCTCATCACTAAGATAGTATTCATCAAAGTCATCGCCTAGAATGAGGCTGGAAAGATTGCATTGTGGGTCTGCATCAACTAGTAAGACTTTATTTCCTTGTTCTGCAAGCATCCAGCCAATGTTATAAACAGTTGTAGTCTTGCTGACTCCGCCTTTATGATTGAAGAGCACAAGTCTTTTAGCCATTTTTATTCCCTTATAGAAACTATCGGATGAAACTCTGTGCCTTTAAAAGCACTGAAATCGATCTGTAGGTATAGCAGAGTGCCAGTCACATTGGCAATAGCAAAGGGGGCAGATTTGTTTGTTTTGGATTTCTAGGTGTTAAATAAATCTGTCCCCGTCTTTCGTTGGAAAATAAAGGATCCTTCAGGGGCGGATTTATTTGCTTTGGATATTAAGTGGTACATAAATTAGTCCTCTTGGATTCACAATGTTACTCTGCGGGTATGTGCCAGAACATCTTAAAACTATTGCGGTCGCGATTCGTTTTCTGCAGGATATATCTTTCGTTTATTACAGCAATTAACGGTGAGCGAGTTCGTAGATCTATTCGATTGAAAGTACCATATAGATGGTCGTTTAAGGTGTCATTGTCAAAAAGCAACTTTTCAAATAGGTGCATTGTCAAGTGCTCATCGCTGCTGATTTTTAACTCGCTATTTACATAGCTTAAGTTTGAAATGTACTGAAGTCTGACATATTCAAGGAAGATAGGGGTAGGTTTGTCTGAAGTGTTTTCAGCATATTTAGCTTGAACCAACGCTTTCAAATGAGCCTCCGAAGGAACATTGAAATCGACAAAAGTTGTGCTTTCGTTGAATTTCTGCACAGATTTGGTTAATTCCCCAAAATACATGTCTTGCCAATGCATTCGTACGATGGCTTTATGGATGTCTTCATTAAGTTCTCGAAATATAGCGTCAAAATTTCCAGCATGGTTTATCATTTTATCCATGAATGAAATGGATTTCTTGAGGGTCAAAGGCAATGTCTTTGAGTAGGTCTCTGCCTCTGCTTTCATTTTGTTTATGAGGGTTCTGCTTTCTTCGATTAGAACTTTTTGCCTTTCGGATTCTTTGTTTTTTCGATATTGATGTATCGCAAGAAAGAAAGCGGCGGCTGTAGCAATTTGAGCAATGGCGTTGATTATATCAATAAACTTTATAGGCCACCAAAACTCAAAGGGTGCATAAGTGTACATGTTTAGAATTAAAATAAATCCTATTGAGATAGGGATGGTTAAGTTTTTTAATAGGTTTTTTATCGAGTTCTTGGTGAATCCCTTCTTTTCATAGTGCATAAAGTTTTGTCCCTGCGGTATGGTACGCATTGTTTGCCAAAAAAAGGGCGCGGATCTATTTTGAGTGGTAAATAAATCCGTCCCCATTTCTAGTCCTTAGGATCATGGAGGCGTTTGTGCAGTCATCGAAATAAGACGCTTCTACGAACCCTGTCTGATAATCAGGATTCGTAATTTGAGGGACTGCTAGACCTTTTTTTGAAGCATTGCTTCGATTATTCGGATGTACTCTGGAGAGGTAGAGTCATCCGTGAGGCTATTGCTGGAGGGGCGGAATAAAGTGGTGTAAAACAACATTCGAATTTCCGCCGCTTGCTCTGCCTTAGTGCTGTCTATTGCGATGTATGTCTTTATCATGGTGGAACGCTCTAAGGCTTCAATCTCTAATGCGAGATTTGTCATCATGAGTTTTACTAAGATTCGTATGAGCCAAATCATGGCTGTCGTGCAAATTACCAAAAGTGCAATGCTGAATTTTTCGGCTGGCAAAGTTATAGGGAGGCCAAGAATGTTGTATGTTTCACCATTCTTATAAACCGATAACGTTAAGAAGACGATCGTTGCAATGAAAACAATAGCCGAAACAATAACGCCGCGTCGGTAGGATCGAGCTTTGTTGCGGTGCTTTTCCTCGCGATCCTCCCAGTATTTTACAGGCTCCGCTGATAAGATTGCATTAGTTGCGGAGGTTACAGTGTTCGAGATTTCATCTGTGGCAGTTTCTAGCTTTTTTGAAAGATGCTCTGAAACTTCTTTTTTGGTTGTTGTAACGAATTTTTCAATGGAGTCTGTTGTTTCTGATAGGGTGTTGGTGAATCTTTCGTGTTCGTTATTGAAAGAGGATTTCAGGTTTTCTTCTAGAGCTATAAGTTCAGATTTGTATTTGCTTATGTATATTGCGGATTGCTGGGTTAGTAGTGCGTTGAAGATATATAGACCTGTGGCTATTTGCCCTCTTGATGTGAATTCTTTGATGTTCTCAGCATGAGGCTGCTCGTCGTGAAGTGGTATCGAATATTCGTTGTGGAATTGATAAAGTCTAGTCAGGTCTGAATTGTTATGGATCGCTCCATCAACCGTCGTTAAATAGCTAGATATAATATTTCGGTAATACGTGTCTCCGGGGTGTTGTTTTGCAGTGTTGTATATCTGCTCCCAATAAAATCTTTCATTTTTTAACCAGTTATTTCGGTCTTCTTCGTTTAGGTTTTTGATATGGCTCAGTCGATCAGCATGCGTTAAAACCAAATTTTCTATCTGCATTTCCGTTATGCCTGTTATTTAAGTGGCCCAATGATATCAAGAATCCGCCTCTAGACTGAGGGTCTGCTGAGGAAAACTCCAAACGTTTCCATTCTCGGTCTACAGCCCGTTTCGCTGTTTTCTCCGGGGCATAAAGCCACCGCAACCGCCGCGGCTTGCTCTGATCTCCAGCCGTCACCGTTTTCTCCTTCTCGGTTTTCTTGTCGCGGTAGTACGCGATGATCCCCGTGAAATTCCCTTTGCTCTCCTCCGCCAGGTCTTCGACGGTATCCTCCGGCAGCTTGCTTTCAAGCTCCAGACTGACGGTGTAGCCATTGTCCGCACTGAGCGTGTGCTGCACGTTCCCCCCATACCAGATGATTTCGTCAATCTCCGGCTTCACCCCTTCAAGCGTGTAGGTCAGCTCCGGGATCAGATCCGGTCGGCCCATGGCCAGGGTGTAGCTGAGCGTCGCGCTTCCCCGTTGCAGGCGATTGAACTCGGCCCGTGCGGCGCGTAGGGCGAATTGGCGGTCGCTGTAGGTATGACCCAGATCCTTGAGGTTTTCACCACCACCGGCAATGGCTTCCTGTTTCTTGGCGCTGTTCACGTCGTAGAAGTACGCCCGCACACCGTCGTAACTGTCACGGTCGGCTTGCAGGTACCGGTGCTGGTCGCCATCGGCGCGGGTGAGGGTGATGTGGGGCAGCTCGGCGCCGCTGGCAGTCTTGCCGCCACCGGCGGGCAGGCACAGCAAGGGGCAACACGGGGACAGATCTATTTAAGGGCAACATGGGGACAGATCTATTTAATTGGATTTTTTAGTATTCATTGGCCGATGCCTCTCCTAAGCCGTCGGAGTAGAGGGCGGATAAACAACAAATTTCTTCGTGTTTAAATCCGACTTGCCATTGATACTCGTGCCCTACACAACCTTGCGCCACCCCCTACACCTAAGACAGAATCCGCCGGCTTGTGCGTCTACCCCGTGGCTTTTATCGTTCTCGGGTCACTGAAAACCAGTGATCGGGTTTGGTAGCCCGTGTGTTAGATGTACAGCGTCATCGTCTCCGGTCGTGCTTTCGGCCGGGGTCTATGGTGGTCATGTACAGGGCGTCTTCGGGCGCGCCGGCTCCTAACACCCGGTCTACCAACCTGTTCATGGCCGCCACCCTTCGTTTGGTAGCGAAAGGGTGAAGCCTTCACTAAAAGTGTTAGGAGTTTCATCCATGTTCAAACCAACACCCAACCCACCCGAAACCGATCCAGTCTCCCCCTACAAATTCCCCGATTCACGAACCCTGAACGAAGCCGCCGAGCGCGCCCTCGATCACTACCTCACCCCACAGCAACGGATCATGGGCAGCCACACCCAACATGACCCGATGTACTTCGCCAACCCGGCCTACGACACCGAATCCCTGCTCGCCAACGCCAGCGAATCATTGGGATCAGCCTCCGAAATGCTCAACAACTTCGCCGCCACCCTGGAACCCGCTCACCGCAAAACCGCCATCGGCATTGCGCAGTTGGTGATGTTGGGGTCTTTGGCGGTGAATCAGGCGCTGGATAACGTCGAGCCGAAGTAGGTTCGGGCAACCCTCTGCGGTGGAGGGTTGATCGTCAGGCGTGGGTTCAACCTGAACCCACGCTGAAACCTCCGCAAGTTTCATCTTCCCGCCACCCGCACAGGCCTACGATCCATCCACAAGATCCCGACCCCACCCGAGCGCCACACACCATGAACAACCCACTCAAAGCGCTGTTGATCGTCGCAACCGTCTCGGTTCTAAGCGCCTGCTCCGGCTCCGGTGGTTTGACCACCACCAGTTGTTTCTCCAGCGACTGTCAGTCGCCGGAGGCGCGGAACGTGAATACGTTGAAGTTCGGCGGGAGCAATATCGGTAACAGTTTCAACCAGTACAGCTCCGGCCTGATGCATGACGATTGAGGGTTACTGAGCCGCGGGTACGGCGATCCATTCGCTCAGGACGTTCTGGTATTTGCCGGTGACTTTGCTCAGGTGCAGCCACAGGTCGACGTAGAGTTTCCAGCTGATGTCGTCGCGCGGCAGCAGGTAGGCTTTTTCGCCGTATTGCATGAACTGGCTCGGGTTGACGGCGCACAGGCCGGGTTTGAGTTTCTGCTGATAGAGGGCTTCGGAGGCGTCGGTGATCATCACGTCGGCCTTGTTGTCGAGCAGTTGTTCGAAGATGGTCACGTTGTCGTGCAACGCCAGTTGCGCCTTGGGCAGGAAGGCGTGGACGAAGGCTTCGTTGGTGCCGCCGGCGGGTTCGACCAGGCGTACGTTCGGCTGGTTGATCTGGTCGATGGTCTGGTATTTGGACTGGTCGGCGCAGC
Organism: Pseudomonas sp. FG35; assembly: GCF_057809295.1. Classification (NCBI taxonomy): domain Bacteria; kingdom Pseudomonadati; phylum Pseudomonadota; class Gammaproteobacteria; order Pseudomonadales; family Pseudomonadaceae; genus Pseudomonas; species Pseudomonas sp. FG35. The sequence continues at coordinate 101,216 of NZ_JBMDJR010000012.1, forward strand.
GTACCAGCGGGATCTTGCCATCGACGTCGAGGGTGTTGCTGAAGAAGGCTTTTTTCTGGCGTTCGAGGGTTACCGAGATGCCGCCGACGCCGATGTCGCATTTGCCGGCCTGCATGTCCGGCATCAGGGTTTTCCAGGTGGTCTGCACCCATTCGACCTTGACGCCGAGGCTGTCGGCCAGGGATTGCGCCATGGCGATGTCGATGCCTTCGAATCCGCCGTCCGGGCGTTTGAAGGTGTAGGGCTTGTAGTCGCCGGTGGTGCAGACGCGCAATTGGCCCTGTTGCTGGATGGTGTCGAGGTGCGAGGCCGGTTCTTGTGCCTGAGCGGCGCCGGCCATGGCCAGCAGGCCGCAGAAGATCATCGTGCTTTTTGGAATTGTCATGGAGATCTGGCTTGTGCAGTGGGAGTGCGGGCCAGTGTAGTGAATGCGTTTGCCGGGTGTCATCCCGGTTCCGGGCTCAACGTGCCCAGCCACGCCACCAGTCCCACGATCAACAGCGCAATCACCAACTCCGACGCCACGCTGCGGCGCAGGGCATTGGCCGCCACTTGATGCTGCCCGGCGCGCAACGATTGCTCGAGCAACGGCCCGAGGTGGAAGCGGTTCAACGCGGCCAGCACCAGCATGCCCCCGAACAACACAACCTTGATCGCCAGCAGAATCCCGTAGGTGCCGAGCAGGATTTCGCCCAGTGTCGGGCCGACGATGAACAGGTAATTCGCCACGCCGGTGACCGACAGGATGAGCACAATTGCCGCGCCGACGCCTTCGAAGCGTTTGACGGAATCCGCCAGCGAACGAATGCGCGCCTCGCTGCACAGTGCGTCGAGCCGCGCCATCAAGATCAACGCGAGCATCGCGCCTAGCCACGCACCCGCCGCGAGCAGGTGCAGGATGTCGCTGAACAGATGCCACGCGTTATCCATCGCGCCGTGTCCGCTCCAGGCCAGAGAGGCGAGGGCGACGGCGCCAGCCATCGACGCCAGCCACAATCCCGGCCAGATCACCACGGCGATCAGCGCAATCATCCGCAGCGCCCACGCCAGCCCGACGTTCGTTTCCAAAACCATCATTTGCAGGTGCGGCCACAGCGCCGCGAATTCCGTTTCGCCGCTCATGGCGCGGGTCATCAGCGCCAGTCCCGCCACTGACAGCAGCGCCCCAATCAACGCCATCCCGCGCAGCATCGGCCGAAACCGCAGCACCGCGTCAACGCTGTACAGCCCGAACAACGCCAGCCCGAACAACAGCAGCAAATCCACATACAGCGCCAGACGCAGGAGGATGTTGATCAGTTCAGCCATCGCTCACTTCACTTTGAACGTGACGTTGCCGGTGATCGGGTGCGTGTCCGATGACACCGCGCGCCATTCGACCTTGTAGGTGCCGGCGGGCAAGGGCGCGAGCGGGGTGACGAGCATGGTTTTCGGGTCACTGCCGGCGCTGACTTTGGCCTTCATCGGCATCGGCGAGTGGGCCATGCCGGGCATCTCGGTCATGACCAGTTTGGCGCCGGAGAACTGGGTCAGCAGATCCTCTGAAAAACGCAGCTCGATCTTGCCGGGCGCCGCGCCGTCGGCACCTTCGGCCGGGGTCGACGACAGCAGTTTTGGATGGGCCTGGGCCAGGGTGCTCAGGAGCATACCGCTGGCGAGGACGAGGGAGATTTTCAATGTGCGCATGCAAGACCTCGGTGTTGTTTTTTGAAGGGATTCAGAACCACAGCCGTACGCCGAGGACGAGTCGCGCTTCGCTGCGATCCTCGCCTTCTTCCCGTGCGTAATCGGCGGTGCGGCCGTAGGTACGGTTCCAGGTCACGCCGATGTAAGGCGCAAATTCGCGGCGGATTTCATAGCGCAGGCGCAGCCCGGCTTCGGTGTTCGACAGGCCCGAGCCGATCCCGCGTTGCGGGTCGTTTTTGCCATAGACGTTGAGTTCGGCGGTCGGCTGCAGGATCAGGCGATTGGTCAGCAGGATGTCGTAGTCACCCTCCAGCCGCACCGCGCTCTGGCCGTTTTCGCCGAGGAACGCCGTGGCTTCGGCTTCGAAGTTGTACAGCGCCATGCCCTGCAGGCCGAACGCGGCCCAGGTTTGTGGAGCGCCGGGTTTGAAGTCCTGGCGCACGCCGCTGACCACGTCCCACCACGGCGAAATCGCGTGACCCCACAGCGCCTGGATTTCCGCGTCTTCGGTCTTGCCGTTGCTGCGTTCGCCCTCGGAGCGCAGCCACAGCCGATCGATGTCGCCGCCGATCCAGCCGGACAAATCCCAGGCCAGGGTGCTGGCGTCGTCGGCGTCCTGCCATTCGAGTTTGTCGGCGAGGAAATAAGTGTTGATGGCGCTGTCGTGGACTTGGTGTCCGGCGTGGCTGGTGAACACGGCGGCGCGGTCGGCGTCGGTCAGCGCCGGGATCGGCGTGCGGCTTTCGGTCGGCGCGGCGGGCTGCATCATGCCGTCGTCCATGCTTTGCATGTCGGTCATTTGACTGTGATCCATGCCTTGCATGTCAGCCATCCGGCTGTGATCCATGCCCTGCATGTCGCTGGCGGCGAAGGCCTGGGCCATCGACAGGAGTGACAACGAAAACGCGGCAAATCGAGTCATGGTCGGCGTCCTCATTCTTCCACCCGCACTTCGCGGAACATGCCCATTTCCATGTGGTACAGGAGATGGCAGTGATAGGCCCAACGGCCGAGCGCATCGGCGGTGACGCGGTAAGTGCGACGGGTGCCGGGCGGCATGTCGATGGTGTGTTTGCGCACCTGGAAATTGCCGTTTTCGTCTTCCAGATCGCTCCACATGCCGTGCAGGTGAATGGGGTGAGTCATCATCGTGTCGTTGACCAGCACCAGGCGAATCCGCTCGCCGTACTTCAACAGCAGTGGCTCGGCGTCGGAGAACTTGATGCCGTTGAACGACCAGGCGAATTTCTCCATGTGGCCGGTGAGGTGCAGCTCGAGGGTGCGGCTCGGGTCGCGGCCGTCCGGGTCTTCGAACGTGCTGCGCAGGTCGGCGTAGGTCAGCACGCGGCGACCGTTGTTGCGCAGGCCGAGTCCGGGGTCGTCGAGTTTCGCGGCGGTGGTCATGGCTTGCATGTCCACCAGCGGGTTGTCCTTTTCGCTGTCGGGGTGCGACTGCATCGGGCCCATGTTCATGCTCGAGTGATCCATGCCGCTCATGTCCATCGAGCCATGATCCATGCCGCCCATGCCCATGTCGTCCATGGTCACCAGCGGGCGCGGGTCCAGCGCCGGCACCGGAGCCGACAAACCGGCGCGGGTGGCGAGGGTGCCACGGGCGTAGCCGGTGCGGTCCATGGCCTGGGCGAACAGGGTGTAGGCCTCGGCGGTGGGTTCGACGATCACGTCATAGGTTTCCGCCACGGCGATGCGCAACTCGTCGACGCTGACCGGTTTGACGTGCAGGCCGTCGGCGGCGACCACGGTCATTTTCAATCCGGGGATGCGCACGTCGAAGTAGGTCATGGCCGAGCCGTTGATCAGCCGCAGACGCAGTTTTTCGCCGGGGCGGAACAGGCCGGTCCAGTTGTCATCCGGGGCGTGGCCGTTCATCAGGAAGCTGTACGTGGCGCCGCTGACGTCGGCGATATCGGTGGGGTTCATGTTCATCTGCGCCCACATCGTGCGATCGGCGACGGTGGCGCCCCAGCCTTTTTCGCCGACGTCGTGGACGAAGTCGCCGACGGTGCGCTTGTGGAAGTTGTAGTAGTCGGACTGTTTTTTCAGGGTCTTCATCAGGCTGGCCGGGTCTTCGTCGGTCCAGTCACTGAGCATCACCACGTAGTCGCGGTCGTACTGGAACGGCTCTGGTTCCCGCGCATCGATCACCAGCGGCCCGTAGACCCCGGCCTGTTCCTGCAAGCCGGAATGGCTGTGATACCAGTAGGTGCCGTGCTGGCGAACCTTGAACTGGTAAACGTACACGCCACCCGGCTCGATGCCCTTGAAACTCAGGCCGGGCACGCCGTCCATGTTGGCCGGCAGCAGAATGCCGTGCCAGTGGATCGACGTGCTGTCCTTGAGCCGGTTGCGCACCCGCAGCGTCACGGTGTCGCCTTCGCGCCAACGCAACAGCGGGCCGGGCAGGCTGCCGTTGATGGTCATGGCGGTGCGGGGCCGGCCGGTGAAGTTGACTGGAGTTTCGCCGATGAACAGCTCGAAGTCTGTGCCGCTTAACTCGTTCACCTGGCCGGGGCTGTTCAAGGCCCAGACCGGTGTGCGCCACAGGCCGAGGCCGCCGAGCAGACTGCCGGCGGCGAGGCCTTTGACGAAGGTGCGTCTTGAGGTGGTGGAAGGCATGCGCTGGAAGTCCCCGTTTGACCAATGACGGGGAGGCTAACCAGCGGCAGCTTTCAGCTGGCTGAGGCGCGGATTACAGTTGTGTCAGGTTCAACCTACAGACCGAGCCCTTCCTGGACTACCAACAGCAGGTTGTTTTCCGTCAACGCAATCGCATCCAGCTGTTGCCCGGTTTCGAGCGTCTGCAACCACCAATGGCTTTCACCGTGCTCATCGACCGTGCGCAGCAGCGATGCTTCGCGGCCCGGCAGGACGATTTGCACACGCCCGGAGCCGTCTTCGGTGAAACGGGCGATGGGATCGAACGTCAGGCTGTGATGGTTGGCTTCGATGATCAACTGGTCGATGGCGTAGTCGTGGGTCTCGCCATCCGGCGAAGTTTCGCAAACATGGGTAGGATTTCGCCGAATCTTCAGTCCTACTTCGGTGACCGGTTGCAACCAGCCCTCGATGCGGTGATACAAGGCGTAGACCTGAGCCGGCCAGCAATCGATCTCCAGTTCAGCGCAGGTGATTTCGTCAGCATGGGTGTGCCGGGTTTGTTTGAGTTTCGCGGCGAGTTCGTCTGCTTTACTCATGTCGGTTCCCTGTGTTGAGTTCAACAACATCGTAGTCCTTTCAAAGTAATGCAGGTTTTGCCCTGCGTCATGCGCCTGCAACACAAGCGTGACTCAATCAGCCCCTGACCACGTGACGGTCAGACCACAGAAACCACGGACGCACGCGTCCCAAGGAACGGGAACATGAAAAAGCTTTTTACAATTATGGCGCTGATTGCGCTGACGGTCGGTAGCATCGGCCTGAGTTCGGCACGCCAGTCGTCTGCCAGCAAGGCGGAATCGGTGGCGGGGGTGTTCGATTACTACCTGCTGACGTTGTCCTGGTCGCCGACCTTTTGCCTGACCCACAAGGACGACCCGCAATGCACCGGCAAGGGTTACGGTTTTGTCCTGCATGGCCTCTGGCCGCAATACGCTAAGGGCGGCTGGCCGGAATCCTGCCCGCCGCTGACCAACCTGTCGGCCGCCGAAACGGCCAAAGGCCTGACGCTGTTCCCGACCAAAAAACTCCTCGACCACGAATGGAGCAAACACGGCACCTGCAGCGGCCTCGGCGCGATGGGCTATCTGGACGAAGCGGACAAAGCGGTGGGCGCGGTGAAAATCCCGCAAGAGTTGCAACCGTTCAGTAGCTCTTATTATTTTGAAGCGCAGGAAATTGCCGACCTGTTCCGCAGGAGCAATCCGGGCATCCCGTCAGACGGCATCGCCGTCATCTGCAACGGCCCGGAACTCTCGGAAGTGCGCGTGTGCATGGGCAAGGACCTGCAATTCGGCGCCTGCGGCAAGGGCGTGAAAACCCAGTGCCGGGCGGGGGATATTCGAGTGCCGCCGTCGCGTTGACCGGAGCAGTTACCGTCCATGGAAAACAGGCGCCTCTTCAGGCGCCTGTTTTTTTTGCATGCGGGTTTGAACAACGCCGCGACTTTGTTCATGCTTGCGCGCCAATGGATGATGACGCGACACCGCAAGGAGCTTTTCATGAGCGGAAAACCCGCTGCCCGAGTGACCGACCCGACCGCTTGCCCATTGCCGGGGCATGGCACCAACCCGATTGTCAGTGGTTCGCCGAATGTGAATTTCGACGGGCTGCCCGCTGCGCGAATGACCGACAAGTCGGCGTGCGGTAGTCCGATTACCGGTGGCGTTGCCTCGACGGTTTTTATCAATGGCCTGAACGCCGCCACCCTGGACAGCACCGGTGGTCACGGGAATGTGGTGGTGGGCGGCTCCGGTACCGTCATCATCGGCGATACCGTGGTGAACGCCCCTTTCAGCGGCCTGCTGCCAATGCCGGTGCACTTCACCGACAAGTTGCAGTTGGTGAACGACACGACCGGCGAACCGATGCCGAATCATCCGTACATGATTCAGCGCGCGGACGGTCGGATGGAGCACGGCGTGTCTGACGCCGCCGGTTTTACCCACACGATCAGTTCGCACCTTCCGGAAACCATCAAACTGTTTCTGGAGGAATGAGGCATGGGTGCGGAAACGGTCACGTGCGAGAAAGGCAACAATTACAAGCTGCACAAGGAACATACGCTGACGGACAAGAAGGATGTCAGTGTGAAGGCTGTTCCGGTGGAGAGTACCAAGGCGGTTGTTGTGTTTGTGGGAGGCGCTGGGGATAAGGAGAGTTATTACTTTTCAGGGCCGTATGGAAACATTCAAGAAGCCCATAAATACTTCGATCAGCGCGTTCAGGATTTGGCAACGGAGGGGAAATATAAATCGGATTGGTTGGGGTACAACGAAGTCAAAGGAAAGAAAGATATTCAGCGGTATGTTCTAAGCCTGATCCCTTACAAAAGCTGCCCCGTATATATCGTCGGCCACAGCCTCGGTGGCTGGAATGGCGCGCACCTGACAAAGATCATGTCCGAATGGGGATACCGTGTTCAGATGCTGGTTACCCTTGATCCCGTGGGTGAGGGCGCTTTGGTCTGGTTGGGTTCAGATATCTATTTTGACCGTCCTGATCCGGTTGCGGCCAATTGGGTCAATATCAAGGCTACGCCTAGCAAAAGAGACCCTTCAGATGGGGTCGCCGACTTTGGCGAAAAATGGCTTATCACTTGTGGCCCGTCACTGAACGTGAATGTAGATACCAATCATGCAAACGCTTTGGGTCTGTTTACCGCACGTATCGCGGGAAACAAGTCTGCTGGTGATCTGCTGTTTGACTCGATCATGGAGGAATTTTCCTGATGTATAGACTGTTCGCTTGCCTGCTTTTCGTGATTTGTTCTGGTTGTGCAAAAGACCATGTATGGCCTCCAGCGAATTTGAGCTATGTGTCTGTTGAGAGAGACAGATCTTTATATGTAATCAGATATCAGTCGAATATTGATGTGTTGGATCTTTTTGGTCGGGGAGAGAGGGTTGGAATGGCTTCAGGCATGCTTCATTGTGCCTTGGCTGAAGATCAGGATTTCTCGGTTGGTAAAGCCATTCGGTTTTCAGCGTTTGGATTGATATCGCCGGATAAAAGAGACGGAGCCCCGGCGGGATACTCTTATCTGACCCATGCTTTCATTTCCGAGACCTCCAGCAACCGAAGCTCGGAAAGATATTTGTCAGTGGCAGAAATCAACCAACTCCTCTCAGGCAAACAACAAATCCCCTGCAAAGTCGTCGTCACCGCTTACGGCTACAAACCCTACTACTCAAACACCATGAACCTCCCGGTCGCAGACCTGCTGCGCGAAGTCAACAAGCCCTGAGCTCAGCGCCATTTGGGGGGATCAAGCAAATCCCCCTGCATCCACCCCCAATTCCCCGCGCAAAAACTCCACCAACCCCCGCTGCAATCCGCTCAACACCCCCTCGCGGCTGACCAGCGCCAGCTCCGTCGGCGGCAGCGGCGGCAAGTCCGTGCACACCCGATGCTCCGGCAACACCGCCGACGCCGGCAGCACCGAAACCCCAAGCCCTGAGGCCACCGCCGCTTGAATGCCGGTCAGACTGTGGCTGCCGAAGGCCACCCGCCAGGGGCGTTGCGCCACGTCAAGCAGGCGGATCGCCCGTTGCCTGTAAAGGCAGCCTTGGGGAAACAATGCCAGCGGCAACACGCCAATGGATGAGTCGAATTCCGTGCCTTTGACCCAAACGAGTCGCTCCGGCCAGGTCGCCCAGGCCGGGCCGCTGTCGGGTTCGCGTTTGATCAGGGCGATGTCGATTTCGCCGCTGTCGAGGCGTTGGCGCAGGTCGAGGCTCATGCCGCTGACGGTTTCCAGCCGTGCTTGCGGGTGGCTGCGGGTGAAGCCGGCGAGGATCAGCGCCATGCGTCGGGCGTCGAAGTCTTCCGGCATGCCGATGCGCAGGATTTCCAGATCCAGATCGCTGGCCAGGGCTTCGCTGGCCTCGGCCGACAAGGCCAGCAGGCGGCGGGCGTAATGAATCAGCAGTTCGCCGTGCTCGGTGACGCTGACGTTCAGCCCGGTGCGGTCGCGCAACAGCAGCGCGTGGCCGACCAGGTCTTCGAGTTTGCGCACCTGTTGGCTGACCGTTGACTGGGTGCGGTGGACGCGTTCGGCGGCGCGGGTGAAGCTGCCTTCATCGACCACGCAGACGAAGGTTTTCAGCAGTTCCAGATCCAGCATGGCGGCGCTCTCGATATTTGTTTGGCAACTGACGGTCGGCTATTTATTTAATTTCACACTATCACCCCGAGTTCATAAGCTGAAGCCCTCACTTGCAGAGGAATTCCCATGACCTTGATCAACACACCGCGCCCGCAATGGCTGACATTCGATTGCTACGGCACCTTGATTCAATGGGACGAAGGCCTGCGCGCCGTGGCTGAGCGGATCCTGAGCGAGAAGGGCGAACACCGGGTCGACGCCGGGCGCCTGATCGAGGTTTACGACCGCCACGAACATCGCCTGGAACAGACGCCACCGCATCGCTCGTTTCGCGAACTCAGCACACTCGGCCTGCAACTGGCCCTGGAAGAACTGGGGCTGGCGAGTGCCAGCCAGGACAGCCAGCGCCTGGCCGCCGCGATCCCGCAGATGCCGCCGTTCCCCGAAGTCGTCGAGACCCTCGCGCAGCTCAAGGCCAAGGGTTTCAAGCTGTGCATCGTCTCCAACACCGATGACGACATCATCGCCGGCAACGTCGCTCAATTGGGTGGCCACATAGACCGGGTGATCACCGCGCAGCAGGCCGGCGCCTACAAACCGGCGCCGAGGCTGTTCGACTACGCTCATGAGCAATTGGGCGTCAGCCGCGATCAGGTGGTGCACATCTGCGCCAGCCCGATGCTCGACCACACGGCGGCCCGCGACATGCATTTTCGCTGCGTATGGATTGATCGAGGGACCGGTCGTCAGTTGCTGCCGGACTATCGGCCCGACGCGATCCTCAACACGCTGGACGAAGTGCTGCCGCTGTTCGCATCCCTTGGCTGGTCATAAAGGAGGTTCGCCATGGCCCATACCCTGACCGGCAGCGCCCGACCCGCGCGTTACGCCTCGGTGAACCTCGACAGCGAAGCCATCATCACCGCTCGCCAAGAGCTGGCGGCGTGCTTTCAACTGGCGGCGCTGCACGGGTTGGAAGAGGGGATCTGCAATCACTTTTCGGCGATGTTGCCGGGGCACGATGAGCTGTTTCTGGTCAATCCGTACGGCTATGCTTTTTCCGAAGTCACGCCGCATAACCTGCTGGTCTGCGACTTCGCCGGCAACGTGGTGGACGGCGAGGGTCAGCCGGAAGCGACTGCTTTCTATATTCATGCGCGCCTGCACCAGCGACTGCCCCGAGTAAAAGTCGCGTTCCACACCCATATGCCGAACGCGACGGCGTTGTGCCTGCTGGAGGGGCCGCCGCTGTTGTGGCTGAGCCAGACCGCGCTGAAGTTCTACGGGCGCACGGCGGTGGACGAGCATTACAACGGGCTGGCGCTGGATGAGCGTGAAGGCGACCGGATTGCCGAGGTGATGGGCGAGGCCGACATTCTGTTCCTGAAAAATCACGGGGTGATAGTCGCGGCGCCGACCATCGCCGAAGCCTGGGACGATCTGTATTACCTGGAGCGTGCCGCGCAAGTGCAACTGCTGGCGATGGCCACGCAACGGGTGTTGAAACCGGTGCCGCACGCGGTGGCGCAGCGGGCGTACGAGCAGATGCGCGAGGGCGATCCGGAAAGTGCGCGGGCGCATTTGCACAGTGCAATGCGGCGGTTGGCCCGTCAGGGCTGATGCGGGTAAAAACGGGCAGGCAAAAATAATTTGCGTCGCAGGTCATCCAATTGCCCTGCGCGCCGATAGCAACTGGGTCGGGATCGTAGCGAGGGCACTTGGTTGCCCCACACAACCCGGTGGGCTACGCTCACAAGAACAAGGGTTTCGGGCTTTTGCCCCTGTCGTACCTGCCCAGGACACGCTTTTGCCTATCCCCATTCACGATCCGCATCAGGCCCCCGGCGGCACCCTCAAGCGTTTGCCCCTGCGCAAGGCGGCGGTGTTGTTCATCGTTGCCGTGTGTCTGTGCCTGTCCGGTCTGCTGTATTTGCAGATCGAACAGTCGCGGCGCCAGGATCTGGCCAACGCGCAGGTGTCGTCGGCCAACCTGACCCGGGCGATGGCGCAGCAGGCTGAAGACACGTTTCTGGCGGCGGATCTGGTGATGACCAGCCTGGTCGACTGGGTTCAGGAAGATGGCTACGGTGCGGCGCAGAAGCCGCGATTGCAGCGAACCTTCGCGCGGCGAGTGCAACAACTCGAGCAGTTGCACGGCATGTTCCTGTTCGACCGCGAAGGTCAGTGGGTGATTACCTCGTTCCCGGATCTGCCGCGCGGCAATGGCGTGGCCGATCGCGAGTACTTCAAGTTTCACCAGCAGAACGTGTCGGGTGTGGCGCACATCGGCCCGGCGATCCGCAGCCGCGAGAACGGCGAGTGGATCATCCCGATCTCGAAACGGGTAAACGACCGCGCCGGCAATTTCCAGGGCGTGTTGCTGGCCGGGATCAAGATGTCGTACTTCGACAAGTTCTTCAAAAGCTTCAGCCTGGATGACAACGGCACGATGTTTCTCGGCATGACTGACGGCACGTTGCTCGCCCGTCGGCCGTTCGACGAGTCTCTGATCGGCACCTCGCTGGCCAAGGGCGAGATCTATCAGAAGCTGCTGCCCAACGCCTCCGCCGGCACCGCGATGATCGATTCGGTGGTCGACGGTGTGGCGCGTCTTTATGGTTACCGGCAGCTGGAAAGCTACCCGTTGGTGGTCGCGGCGTCTTCGTCCCGGGACACTATCCTCCAGGGCTGGTATGACCGGGCGTTTCAGTCCAGCGTGATCGTGGCGCTGGTGATGCTCGGCGTGGGGCTGTTCGGCTGGGTGTTCATTCATCAGGTACGCGATGGCGAGCGGATCGAAAAAAACCTGCGCAAGGCCCAGCAGGCGCTGGAACAGATCGCCACCCACGACAGCCTGACCGGGCTGGCCAACCGGCGTCTGTTCGAGCGCTCGCTGGAGGTGGAATTTGCCCGCGGTGCGCGGCAGTCGAGCCCGGTCAGCCTGATCATGCTCGATATCGATTTTTTCAAACGCTACAACGATGCCTACGGCCACGTGGCTGGCGACCATTGCCTGACGCAGGTCGCGCAGGTGGTGAAAAACTGCTGCCAGCGCAAGTCAGATCTGGCGGTGCGCTATGGCGGGGAAGAGTTCGCGGTGTTGCTGCCGGATACCGACATCAATGGCGCACTGGCGATCGCCGGGCAGATTCGCCGCAGCGTCATGGACAAACACATCACCCACAGCGGTTCGCCCACCGGGTATCTCACGGTGAGCCTGGGTTGCTACGCGTTTATTCCGACCGGCAACGACAGCCCGGAACTGTTCATTCAACGCGCGGATGCGGCGCTGTATCAGGCCAAGAACGCCGGCCGCAACCGCGCGGCCGTGCTGTCAATGGACGTTGGCGTTGGCGAACTGATGCGTTCGGATCGCTGACAAAATCGAATCGGTTCAGACACAGGCCATGGCCTTCACCATGACCTGCTCTTGTTCGTTCAGCCGCCCGTGCCACCGCCGGCACCGCCCGTGCCGCCACCGGCCGAACCGGTGCCACCTCCCGCTCCCGAACCGGAACCGCTGGCGCCGCCATTGGTGCCGGTGCCATTGCCTGCGCCGCTACCGCCGGACGGCGAGCCCGGCGTGTTGTCCGGTGGCATGGGCGGGCTGTTGGTGGAGCCGGATTTGGTGCCCGTGGCGTCGGCGCCGTCATTGGCGGCGAACGTCGCAGCTGAGCCTGTGGCCAGCAGGCCGATCAATAACAGCGAGGTGAGTTTGCGCGTCATCATGGTTTGTCTCCGGAAAGGGGATTTACCTGATATTGGTCAGACGCGCCGAACCCTTGGTGCCGGCCGGATGACGAGCGGTCAGAAGTCCACGGTCGCCGACACCTTCAGCGTACGCGGCGTGCCCTGGGTCAGGTAACCGCCGTTGGCCGAGGCCCAATAGGCTTCGTTGGCGACGTTCTCCAGATTGGCCCGCAGCGTGATCTGCTTTTCATCCAGTTTGAAGGCGTAGCGCGAGCCGAGGTCGAAGCGGTTCCACGCCGGAATGCTTTGAGTATTCGCCGCGTTCAGGTACTGGCCGCCGGTGCGCAACATCCGCACGCTGAGGGCCGCGCCTTCGAGGCCCGGAATGTCCCAGTCGGCGCCCAGGTTGAACTGGAAGCGCGGCACCCCGACGGCGCGGTTGCCGTCATTCACACCGTTGCTGCTGCCTTCCAGTTCAGTCTTCATCAGCGTCGCGCCGCTGAGCAGGCGCAGGCCGTCGAGCGGTTCGCCGTAGACGTTGAGTTCCACGCCTTTGTTGGTCTGCTGACCGTCGACCCGGAAGATTCCGTCCTGGGTGTAGCTCGACGGTTGCTCGATGCGATAGACGCCGAGGTTGGCGCCGTAGCTGCCCATGTCCAGGCGCACGCCGGCCTCGATCTGCTTGCTGCGCACCGGGGCGAAGGTTTCGTCGCGGTTGATCGCGGTGGTCGGCGGCGTCGGGCCCTTGGCCAGGCCTTCGATGCGGTTGGCGTAGAACGACACGTGTTCCCACGGCTTGATCACCAGGCCGTAGACGGGGGTAGTAATCGACTCTTCATAACTTGAGGTGCGGGCGCCGGTGGCGGTGCTCCAGCCGTCGACTTTCAATTCCTGGCGACGCACGCCGAGGGTCAGCAGGATGCGGTCATCGACGAAGCCGAGGGTGTCGGAAATCGCCTCGCTGCGCAGGGTGTTCTTGCCGGTGATGCGCGGGTCGCTGATGTCGCTGGCGAACGAGGTGGGCGCCGGGCGCGGCTTGTCGGTGACGTTGTACAGGTTGGTGCTGTAGCGCCCGGCGGTGCCGATGGTTTCGAACGCCGAGCGCTGCTCGCCCCAGATGCCCGCCCAGCCGAGGTTCAACTGGTGCGTGACGGGGCCGGTGTCGAAGCGGCCGTTGAGCCCGGCCATGGCACTCTGGTTGTCTTCGTCGTGGGGTGAATAGAGCATGCCGCCACGGGCGTTGCCGTTGAGGTCGGTGACGGTCAGCGACGAGTAAACCCCGTTCTCGCGGGTGTGCTTGGCGCCGCCGGACAAGTAGGCGGTCCAGTTGTCGTTGAGGTCGTACTCGGCGCGGGCCATGCCGAAGGTGTCTTCGAGTTGCGAGTAGCTCCAGCTCTGGGCGTAGCTGGCGTTGGCGTGCGGCACCTTGGGCGCTTTTGCCAAGCTCGAATCGACATAGACCACCGAGCGGCCCTGGTTGATGACCTGCTTCTGATAGCCGAAATCGGTCGAGACTCGCAGGCGATCGCCACGATAGTCCAGGCCGAGGCTGAACAGCGACGAGCGCTGGTCTTCGTCATCGACGGCAGTATCGCCTTCGCGCTGCATCAGGTTGACCCGCGCGCCGAAGCGGTTGTCCTCGCCAAAGCGCTGGCCCAGATCCAGATGGCCGCCGACCCGACCGTCGGCGCTGTAGTCGAGGGTGACGCTGCGGGTCGGCGTGTCCATGGCGCGTTTGGGTTGCAGGTTGATCCCGCCACCGATGCCGCTGCCGCTCGGGGTCACGCCGTTGACGAATGCATTCGGGCCCTTGAACAGTTCGACCCGGTCCAGCGCTTCGACGGCAATGATCTGCCGGGGCAGCACGCCATAGAGGCCGTTATAGGAAATGTCATCGGAGGCCAGCGGCAGGCCGCGGATCATGAACATCTGCGAGAAGTTGCCGAAGCCGTTGGACTGGCGCACCGAGGCGTCGTTGAGCAACACATCGCCGACGGTCTGGGCCTGTTGGTCGGCCATGGTCTTGGCGGTGTAACTGGTGACGCTGAAGGGCAGGTCGTTGACCTCCTGGTTGCCGAGCATGCCGATCTGCGCGCGGCGGGCGACCTGTTCGCCGCCGTAGGTGTCACCACTGTCGTCACGCAGGGCGCTGACGTTGGTGGCGCCCAGTTCCAGCGCGCTGTCCGCCGCAACTTTCGGCGCCACGGTGTAACCGTTGTGCCCGGTGCTGATCAGCTCGAAACCGCTGCCTTCCAGCAACCGGGCAAAACCGCTCTGCGCGGTGTAACTGCCTTGCAGGCCGGGGCTCTGGCGATTGCCCAATTGCGCCGGATCGAACGACAGCGGCACGCCGACGCTGACCGCAAATTGCGCCAGCACATGGCTGAGCAGGCCGGGGCCGATGTTGACGCTGCGGCTGGCGCTTTCACTGACGCTGTCGGCGGCTTGGGCGGCGCTCGGCAGCAGTGCGCTGAAGGCCAGGGCCAGGCTCAGGTTCAGGGCCTTGAGCGCAAACGTGGCGTGGCGGGGCGATGGCATTGCGGTCATTCGGTGTTCCTGTCGGGGGCGTGGAATCGGAAGGTCTATCCACTCACCGGACGAGTCGCGAAAAGGTATCAGGGAATATTGAAAATATTGTCCGAGGGCTCAGACACGGGGCTCCACCGACAGCCAATAGCGGGTCAGGCTGTTGATGTTCAGCGGCAACGTATCGCTGAGCAGACGCAGGCTGGCGTCGGTGTCGCGCAGGGAAAACGCCCCGGACACGCGCATCGCCGCCACGTCCGGATGACAGCGCAGCACGCCCCGGCGATAGCGGCTCAACTCGCCGAGCAATTCGTCCAGACGCATGTTGCTGGCCAGCAGCATGCCTTTGTCCCAGGCCAGGGACGCGGTGTCGAAGGTTTCGCTGCTGTCGAAGCTGTTGAGCTTGAAGCGCTGCCGTTCGCCGGCCTGGAGAATCGCGCTCTGCTTGAGCAGTTGCGGGGTGATCTGGACCTGGCCTTCGAGCACCGACACCAGGCTGCGCGAACCCTCGGTGCGCACGCAGAATCGTGTGCCCAGTGCGCGAGCCACGCCCTGCGGGGTTTCGACAATGAACGGGCGGGCGCTGGCGTCTGCGGCGGTGTTGATCAGCACTTCACCGTTGAGCAGCAGGACGCGGCGCTCTATCGGACTGAAAGTGATGTCCACGGCGCTGTCGGTGTTGAGCACCAGTTGAGTGCCGTCCGGCAGTTGCAGGTTCTTTTGTTCGCCGACGGCGGTGCGCTGGTCGGCTGCCCATTGCTGCCACGGCACATGCTGCGAAGCGATGCCCAGCGGCCCGGCCATCAACAGCAAGCCGAGGCGGGTGAGTGTCTGGCGACGGCTGAGGCCTTCTTTGCGCGAGGCGCGTTTCAAGGTCTGGATCGCGACGTTGGCCGGCACGCTGCGCAAATCCCCCAGCAGCGCTTCGGCCCGTTGCCAGGCCATGGCGTGCTCGGCGCTGCGGCTGCGCCATTGGGCGATGGCCTGATGGTCGGACGGGGTGGCGGTGCCGGAATGCAGTTGCACCAGCCAGTCGGCGGCTTCGCCGAGAATCTGCGGATTGATCATCGACGAACTCATCAGGCGACACTCAGGCAGGCAATGAACGCAGCACGCATGTGGCGTTTGACGGTGATCAGCGAAACATTCAGGCGCGTGGCGATCTGCGCGTAGGTCAGGCCTTCGATCTGCGACAGCAGGAAGGTCTCGCGGGTCTGTTCCGGCAGTTCGCGCAGCAGCGCTTCGATGCGCCACAGGGTTTCGAGAATCAGGTAGCGGGTTTCCGGCGACGGCACTTCGGCGGCGGGCAGGTGCGCGATGGTTTCCAGGTACGCGCGCTCCAGGTCCTGTCGCCGCCAGCGGTCGATCACCAGACCTTTGGCAATGTGCGTCAGCAGCGCCCGGGGCTCGTTGCCCAAGGGCTTGATCACCTGCCGGGTGAGCAGGCGCAAAAAGGTATCGTGCGCCAGATCGGCCGCATCGCAGCGATTGCCCAACTTGCGTTGAAGCCAGCCCTGCAGCCACCCGTGGTGTTCGCTGTAGAGCGTCTGGACTTGCTGATTCAACGGCTGATCGAGGGACGACATGGAGGGCAGATACTCGTTTCGGGCGTCCGTTGCCAGAGATGCAATCGAGAGTGCGATTAGGGTGCAATTAAGAATTGATCGCATTCTAGTGGCGCGCAACGAGTGATGGCAATTGTCCTTTCACACTTTCTTTTCTGACACCGACGCAGTGGCCTACCCATCTTCCGGGAGATTGGCTATTTGCCGGTCCGGGCGCCGGGACTAACGTAGCCCCACATTCACTTGCCCCGGAGATCCCCGATGAAACCTCGTATCGATTTCTACACCGCGTCCCCCGATGCCCTGAAAGCGATGATTGCCCTGGAAACCGCCGTCTCGAAACTGCCGCTGGAAAAGACCCTGATCGAACTGGTCAAGCTGCGCGCCTCGCAGATCAACGGCTGCGCGTTCTGCATCGACATGCACACCGCCGACGCGATCAAGGGCGGCGAAACCCCGCGCCGTTTGTTCGCCGTGACCGCGTGGCGTGAAGCGCCGTTTTTCACCGAACGTGAACGCGCCGCGCTGCTGTGGACCGAATCCCTGACCCAACTGAGCCTGACCCACGCCCCGGACGAAGACTACGAAGTGGTCGCTGCGCAGTTCTCGCCTCAGGAAATGGTCGACCTGACGGTCGCAATCAGCACCATCAACAGCTGGAACCGCCTGGCCGTGGGCTTCCGTAAAACTCCGCAAGCCTGATCGATCAATGTGCATCGGCACTCGGCGCGGCCGGTGGTTGCACCTTGCGCATCAAGGGCACCATCGCCGTGGCGATGCCGAAGCACACCATGATCATCAGGAACGTGTCGCCGTAGGTTTGCGTCTGCGCTTCACGGTAGGTCAGCAGCCATAGCTGACGCAGGCTGGCGGTGAGGCCGACGTCGCCGCTCTGACCCAGCGCGGCAAAGTTGCCGCCGACCTGGGCCAGCCACTGATTCACCGCTTCGTTGCTGCTGTTCAGATGCTCCGCCAACCGGGTGAAATGCAGGTTGGTGCGGTCATTGAGGATGGTCGCGCAGGCGGCAATCCCGATAGCACCGCCCAGATTGCGCATCAGGTTGAACAGGCCCGACGCATGCTTGAGCCGCGCCGGTGCCAAGCCCCCTAAAGTCAATGTCACCGCCGGCGGCACCGCCAGTTGCTGGGCAATCCCGCGCAGGGCTTGCGGCAGCAGCAATTCTCCGGCGCCCCAATCGTGGGTGATCGGACTGAATTCCCACATCGACAAGGCAAACAACGCCAGGCCCGCCATCATGATCCAGCGCAGATCGATGCGATTGGCGAGAAAGGCGTACAGCGGAATCGCCATGATCTGGAACACCCCGGTGGAGAAAACTGCCAGACCAATATCCAGCGCGCCGTAGCCGCGTACCCGGCCGAGAAACAGCGGCGTCAGGTAAATCGTCGCGAACAGGCCGATGCCGGTGACGAAGGAAAAGAAGCAGCCAAGGGCGAAGTTGCGATCCTTGAGCGCGCGCAGGTCGACGATCGGATTGGCGACGTGCAGCGTGCGGCCGACGAAGGCCAGCCCGGCCAGGCCACTGATCCACGCGGTGGTCAGGATCGTCTGGTCGCTGAACCAGTTCCAGCGCGGGCCTTCTTCGAGGGTGTATTCCAGGCAGCCGAGAAACAGCGCCAGAAACACCATGCTCAAATAGTCCGCGCCTTTGAGCAGCGACAGTTCCGGCTGGTCGATCTTCACCAGCATCGGCACCGCCACGGCGACGAAAATCCCCGGCACCAGATTGATGTAGAACAGCCAGTGCCAGGACGAAATATCGGTGATCCAGCCGCCGATCACCGGGCCCAACGTCGGTGCCAGCGAAGCCACGGCGCCGATGGTCGCGGCAGCAATCACTCGCTGCTTGCCGGTGAAGAAAAAGAACGCCGTGGTGAACACCAGCGGAATCATCGACCCACCGAGAAACCCTTGCAGCGCGCGAAAGGCGATCATGCTCTGGATGTTCCAGGCGATGCCGCAGAGCAGGCTGGCGAGGGTGAAGCCGACCGCCGAGGCGCAGAACAGCCAGCGCGTGGAAAACACCCGCGACAGCCAACCCGACAGTGGAATCACGATGATCTCGGCGATCAGATAACTGGTCTGCACCCACGCCGTTTCATCGGTGCCGGCGGACAACCCGCCGCCGATATCGCGCAGCGAGGCCGAGACGATCTGGATGTCCAGCAACGCGATGAACATGCCGATGCACATTGTGGCGAAGGCGAACACCTTGGTCGCCGTCGCCATCTCGGCGGCATTGAATGGCTGCGCGGCGGCGGTGAGGGCGGTGCTCATGGCGCGCTGGCCACGGCAGTGGTTTCAGGTTGGGCGCGGGTGTCGACTTCAGCGGTCACCGACAGGCCGGGACGCAGATGGCCGAGCACGCCGTCCGCCGGGTCGAGCAGGATCCGCACCGGCACCCGCTGAACGATCTTGGTGAAGTTGCCGGTGGCGTTTTCCGGCGGCAGTACGCTGAATTGCGAGCCGCTGGCCGGGGCGAGACTGTCGAGGCGGCCGTGGAATTCCTGGCCGGACAACACGTCGGCACGGATGCTCACGCGCTGGCCGGGTTTCATTCGCGCCAGTTGATCTTCCTTGAAATTGGCATCGACCCACAGACCGCTGGCCGGCACTACCGACAACTGTTGCGAACCGGCCTGTGCATAGGCGCCGACCCGCGCGCGGCGGTTGCCGATCACGCCGTCGACCGGGGCGCGCAGCTCGGTATAGCCGAGGTTGAGTTGCGCCAGATCCCGTTCGGCCCGGGCTTGCTGGAGGGCGGCGCGGGCCTGTTGTTTCTGGGTTTCGATCACGGTGAGCTGGCGCTGCGCGGCCAGCAGTTCAGCCTGGGCCTTGGCGCTCAAGGCTTGTGCGGTCTTGAAGGTGGCGTCGGCCCGTTGCGCGCTTTCTACCGAGACCGCGTTGGTGGTCACCAGACGTTTATAGCGCGCGTTGTCATCCCGCGAACGAGCGGTTTCAGCGCTGGCGGCATCAATGCCGGCGCGGGCCTGACCGATCACCGCTTGCTGCAGTTGTTCGGTGGCGTCGAGGTTGGCCAGCAGCGCCTCTTCGGCGGCGACCGCGCCTTCGGCCTTGGCCAGATTGGCGCGGTAGTCGCGGGCGTCGAGGCGAATCAGCACGTCGCCGGCCTTCACCTTCTGGTTGTCGCTGACCAGCACTTCTTCGATGTAACCGGCGACTTTCGGCCCGATCACCGTGACGTCGCCGCCGATGTAGGCATCGTCGGTTTCCTCGAGAAACCGCCCCGTGCCCCACCAATGCACGGCATATAGCCCGGCGAATACCAGCGCAGCCAGTCCCGCAGTCGGCAACAGCAGGCGTTTGAGCAGGGGAGGTTTGGGGGCGCTGACCGGAACGGCGAGATCGGGTTCTACGGTGGGCATGCTGGTCATGGCGTAATACCTGAAGAAGCGGAATGGCTATTACGACCGTAATATGACGTGAGTAATATTTTGTGGCAATTGATTTTTATCGCCGGTCGTCAGATGAATCTTGTTGAAAGCAAAAGCTGATCATTTGTTTAAGAAATGTAAGCGCTGTAGGAAGCGTCTTGCATTTGTGTAGGAAGGCTCTGACTATCACCGCAATTGATGGGGTGGCATTACGCCAGTTGATTGCAAGGATGTTGAGTGCCGTATTCGCTTTGCGTTGTTTCTCGTTGTCGTTCCCTGCCGCGCCCGCTGTTGTCGGCCTTGTTGTTGAGTGTGTGCGCGCCCAGCGTTCTCGCCGCCGAAACTCCAGCCCCTGGCCAGGAAGTGCTGCGTCAGCAGCAACTGCAACAGCGTGACCTGCAACAACTGCAACTCGAACAGCGCAAACGCCAACTGGAGCGCGGCGCGTTTGGCCCGACGCCGGTCAATCCGGACATTCCTGAGTCGATCAAACCTGATGAGCGCTGCTGGCCCTTGAGTGGTACGCGCATCGGCGGTGTGACGCTGATCGATAAAGACAAACTCAACGCCCGGATCAAACCGCTGTTGGCGCCGTGCATGGGCGTCGGCCAGATCAACCATTTGCTGGCGACCATCACCGCGCTGTACGTGGAGAAGGGCTATATCGCCAGCCGGCCATACCTGAGCAGCGCTCCAGCGGCGGGGCAATCGCTGGATATCCTGATCGACGAAGGCTACATCGAGTCCATCGAGCTGGCCGACCAGAGCCTGCCAGTGTCGCTCGGCGGGGCGTTCCCCGGAATGCTCGGCAAACCGCTGAACCTGCGGGATCTGGAGCAGGGGCTGGATCAGTTGAACCGTCTGCGTTCGCTCGATCTGACCGCCGACATCGCCCCCGGCGGCCAGCCCGGCGCGTCGAAAATCATCCTGCGTTCGCGGACCTCCTGGCAGTCGCGCTGGGCCCTCGGTGCCGGTTTCGACAACCTCGGCAGTGCCAGCACCGGTCGTGACCGTGACACCCTGAGCCTGACCCTCGACAGTCCGCTCGAACTCAACGACCTGCTGAGCCTCAGCGCCAGCGACACCCTCAATCAGGGGGATCGCTACAGCCGCAACGCCAGCCTCTATTACGCGATTCCCTACGGTTACTGGACGTTCAGCGCTTTCGCCAGCCACGCCGAATACCGTGCGCCGTTCAAACTCAGCGCGGCGACCCTGCACAGCACCGGCATCACCGATCAGCTCAGCCTGCGCGCCGACCGGGTGTTGTGGCGCGACCAGAGCCATCAGCTCAGCGCCAACCTGCAACTGGCGCACAAGGACGTCGACAGTTATCTGGAAAACGTCCGCCTCGGCATTCAGAGCCCGACCCTGACCGTGGCCGAAGCCGGGCTCAATCTGTTCTGGCTCGACCGCGCGGTGTGGAACCTCGACGTCAATTACGCCCAGGGTTTAAGCGGGTTCGGTGCCGACGACGATGCCGATCGCCAGGTCAAAAACCTGCCCAAGGCACAGTTTCGCAAGTACCGCGCCGGCCTCAGCCAGTGGCGCAACGGCCAGCTCGGCGCGCAAGCCTGGCAATGGCAGAGCCAACTCAATTTGCAGTACAGCCCGGATCCGTTGCCGGCCATCGAACAACTGCTCGGCACCGACGATTCCGCCGTGCGCGGTTACCGGGTCAGCAGCGCGTCCGGCGCCAGCGGCGCGATCTGGCGCAACACCTTGCGCCTGCCGCTGCGCAGCGATTTGCCGGTGCAGCTCACCCCGCGCGTCGGCCTCGACCACGGCTGGATCAAGGCCGATCACGGCGCTCCGGTTCAACGCCTGAGCGGCGCCAGCATCGGCCTCAACCTGGGCTGGAAAAACCTGCAGGTGGACGTCGATTACCAACGCAGCCTGAACACCCCGACCGGCCTGCACCGCGAACCTGAAACCTGGTTGATGCGGGTCGGATTACAGATATGAACGTCAGTGAACAACAGCCATCGGACCTGAGCGCGACAGCCGTGGCCTTCAACTTAACGCGCAACGTGATGCCGCACTACATGGAGAGTTTTTTATGCCAATGAATACCTTTGCGTTTCATCTTTCCCCACGGGGCAAACTGCGCTGGGCGATTGCCAGCCTGTTTCTGGTCGCTCACCTGCCGGGCGCCATGGCCGGCGGTGTGGTGGTCGCGCCCGGCCCCGGCGGCACCGCGCAATTGCAGACCCAGGGCGGCGTCCCGATCGTCAACATCGTCGCGCCCAACGGCTCGGGCCTGTCGCATAACCAGTTCCTCGACTACAACGTCGACCGTCAGGGCCTGGTGTTGAACAACGCCTTGCAGGCCGGCCAATCGCAGCTCGCCGGGCAACTGGCGGCCAACCCGCAATTGCAGGGCCAGGCCGCGAGCGTAATCCTCAACGAAGTGATCAGCCGCAACCCGTCGGCCATCAACGGCGCCCAGGAAATCTTCGGTCGCGCCGCCGACTACGTACTCGCCAACCCGAACGGCATTTCGGTGAACGGCGGCAGCTTCATCAACACGCCGAACGCCAATCTGCTGGTCGGCCGTCCCGAGCTGAACGACGGCAAACTGCAAGCCCTGAGCACCCGCGACGCCACCGGCCAGTTGCAGATTCAGGGCGGCGGTCTGCGTAGCGGCGAAGGTTCGATCAACCTGATCGCCCCGCGCATCGACAGCCAGGGCGCGATCACTGCACGCGATCAACTGAACCTCACCGTCGGACGCAATCAGATCGACTACGCCAGCGGCCAGGTGAAAGCCGTGGACCCGGCGGGCAACACCACCGATCAACGGATCGACGCCAGCCTGTTCGGCGCGATGCAGGCCGGGCGCATCAACATCGTCAGCACCGCAGAAGGCGCGGGCGTGAAGGTCGGCGCTGTGCAAGTCGCCGGACGCGACGGCGTACAGATTCGTTCGGCTGGCGACTTGAGCGTCAGCGGTCAGGCGATCCCGGACAGCCTCGACGTAACCCGCGCCGGCATTCGCAGCAGCCAGGGCGACGTCGGCCTGCACAGCGGCAAGGACCTGACGCTGGCCGCCACCGATGTCAGCGGTCGGGACGTGAAGGTCGAGGCCAAACGCAACCTGACCCTGACCACCGTCGAAAGCCGCAAGCTCCAGGAGCAGCGCGAGAACTGGAACAACAGCACCATCGGCATCACTTGGGAAACCTACGAACGCACCAAGACCGACAGCGATTCGCGCCAGCACGGCAGCCAGATCGTCGCCAGCCGCGACGCGCAACTGTCGTCCGGCAAAGACAGCGAACTGAAAGCCGCCAAGGTCGAGGCGAAGAATAACCTCAGCGTGCAAAGCGGCGGCGACCTGCGCCTGACCGCTGCCACTGAAAGCCACACCCAGACCGACCAGGGCAAACACCGCAAACACCTGTGGAAAGCCGATTGGGACAGCAGCAGCGAAGAGCAGCGCAGTATCACCAGCGAGCTGAAGGCCGGCAACATTGCCCTGCAAACCGCGGCACTGTTGCGCTCCGAAGGCGCTGAACTGAACAGCGCCGGCGATCTGCAACTGGCCGGCAAACAAGTGGAAATCACCACCGC
Source organism: Pseudomonas sp. FG35 (assembly GCF_057809295.1). Lineage (NCBI taxonomy): Bacteria > Pseudomonadati > Pseudomonadota > Gammaproteobacteria > Pseudomonadales > Pseudomonadaceae > Pseudomonas > Pseudomonas sp. FG35. Next base: position 124,457 of record NZ_JBMDJR010000012.1, read on the forward strand.
GACCCGCACCAACCGCAGCAGCGACAACCGCTATTCCGGTGATCTGGTCGGCGGCGGTTTCTTCGGCAAGACCGGCGACGCCGACAAGGGCCAGACCCAGCATCAGGGCAGCAAGATCAACGCGGCCGGCAAACTGCTGGTCAAGGCTGACGACGTGCGCATCAGCGGCAGCCAGGTGCGCGGCGCCAAGGACGCGAGCGTGATCAGCGACAACGGCTCGCTGACCATCGACGGCGTGCAGGACACCTCGCACAGCAACAACCACGACAAGGACAGCAAGTTCTTCGGCATCACCAAGGACGAGTCCCGGCAGAACAGCAAGGACAGCACCACGGTGCGCAGCGAGCTGGCTTCCGACAGCAACCTCAAGCTCAAGAGCGCCAAGGACATCGAAGTCGCCGGTTCCACGGTCAAGGCCGGCGGTTCGCTGACGGCAGATGCGGCGGGTGATGTGGAGGTGCATTCGACGCAGAACACCCACGACAGCAGCAACAGCACGCAGACCCGTGGCTTCGACGCCTACGCCAAGGAGCAAACGGCGGAGCAGTATCGCGCCGGCGTGCATTACCAAGACAAGGCGCAAACCGTCACCGCCAACGACGTCACGCAGCAGGGTTCCAGCCTCAGCGGCGGCAGCGTGCAAGTGAAGGCGGGCGGCGACGTGACGCTCAAGGGCGCCGAGGTGAAATCCACCACCGGCGACACCACCCTGAGCGGCAAGAACGTCTCGCTGCTGGCCGAGCAGGACAGCCACAGCACCTCGACCGAAACCCGCAGCACCGGCGGCGGTTTCTACTACACCGGCGGCCTTGACCGCGCGGGCAGCGGTGTGGACTTCTCGCACAGCACTTCTCAAGACACCACCGCTAAAACTACTGCGCAAACCACCGGCGTGCAGAGCAGCGGCAGCCTGAACATCAACGCTGACAAACTCGCCACCGAAGGCGCGCAACTCAAGGCCGGCAACGGTCTGAACGTCGCCGCCAACGAAGTGGACAACCGTGCCGCCAGCAACACCGAAAGCAGCACTCACAAGGAAAGCAACTGGTCGGCGGACATCGGCGCCAACGTCGAGTACAAAGACATCGCCCGGCCGATTGCCGGCGCGGTGAAAGAAGTACTCGACGGCAAAGTGCCGGACAAGGACGCACTGGCCAATCTCGGTCAGCCGAACGTCGGTATTGACGTGGCAATCGGTCATGCCAGCGCCGATAAAACCGAGCAGGGCAGCAACGCGGTGGTCAGCCGGTTCGACGGCCAGACCGTGGACGTGAAGGTCGGCGGCGCGCTGCGCGACCAGGGCACCCAGTACAACGCCAGCGCCGGCAAAGTGAATATCAGCGCCGACAAACTGGTGGCCGATGCGGCGAACAACACCCACAGCAGCACCGAAAAATCGGTGGATGCCAAGGTCGATGTGCGCGTCTACACCAAGACCGGTGAAGACGTGAACGTGGCCGGCAGCGGCGCGGGTGGCAGCAGCCAGTCGAGCAAGGACAGCTCCACCGCGGTGGTCGGCGGTTACGCTGGCAACCAGGGCGTGAACATCCATGTCGGCGGCGATGCACAGTTCGAAGGCAGCCGTTTCGACGGCGGGCAGGGCGGTGTCAGCGTCAAGACCGGCGGTGATCTGGCCCTGAATCAGGCCAACGACCGGCAGAGCAGCGACAGCTCCAGCCTGCGTGGCAACGGCTCGTTGACCGTCGGCACCTTGCCGGGCACTGACGGCACCAACATCGATCTCGGCGCCGGGTTCCAGCTCGATCACAAAGGCCACCAGACCACCGACAGCCAGGCCCACGTCGCCAGCCTCAGCGGCAACGGTCCGGTGCGATTGAGCAGCGGCGGCAATCAGGTTCAGCAGGGCACGAAGATCGACAGTGCTGGCGCAATCGATCTGAAGGCTGGCGGCAAACTCGACCTGCAAGCAGCTACCGATTCGCACGTCGCCACCGGCAGCAATCTTGGCGGCGGCCTGAACGCCGGCGGCAGCAAAACCAGCAGCGAGAAGAGCCGCGATCAGGGCGGCAACCTTAGCGGCAACTTCAAGATCGGTCGGGTCAACGAAAACACCCAGACCCTCAGCGGTGGCCAGCTCAACAGCCAGAACGGCATCGCCTTGAGCGGCGATTCGGTGCACCTGCAAGGCACTCAGGTCAGCGCGCCAAACGTCAGCATCGACGCGCAGAAGGGTGGTTTCGTTCAGGAGTCCGCGCAGTCCACCGACAACCGCAACAACTGGAACGTCGCGTTGAATGCCGGTGGCAATCTGAGCAAAAGCACACCGACCGCCGCCGATGAAAAAGTCAGCAGCGATCACGGCTTCAGTGCCGGGGCCAAGGTGGGCGTGGATTACCTGCAAGGCACCACTCAGCAGAACAGCCAGATCAAGGCCGACACGGTGGTGTTGAACAGTGGCGGTGATGCGAGCCTGAACGGTGCGCGGATTGATGCGCGCAATGTCAGCGGCAAAGTGGCCGGTGATCTGTCGGTTGAGAGCCTTCAGGACTCCAGCTCTCACGCCAAGGTCGATGTGGATCTGGGCCTGACCGCCAAGAAGACCCCGGCCGACGACAAGGGCAAACTGGCTGGCACCGACTACAAGCCAACGCTGAAAGTCGATGGCGAATACGCGCACAAGGACAGTGTGAAACAGGCTTCCGGTATCAGCGGTAGCCAGGGTGTGAATCTCACGGTCGGCGGCGCTACCCAACTGACCGGCGCGCGGATTTCCGCCACCGAAGGCAAGGTCGATCTGGGTGGTTCGAAGGTCAGCAGCAGCGATCTGAGCAACCTCGACTACGGCGTAGAAGCCGGCCTCGACCTGCCACACAAAACCGAAGAAAACGCACCGAAGGTGTCCCTTGAAAACGGCAACCTGAAAGTTGGTCCGGTGACCCTGAGCGGTCATCTGGACAGTCAGCCGCTGCAAGCGGGGATCGACGAAAAAGGCTGATTCACCGTCAGTGAAACCGGCGGGAGCGAGCCTGCTCGCTCCCGTTTCTGGATGGATGCCCCGCTCAAAACGGCAGCCACTGTCGTTTCCCGTCAAGTCGATGAAAACACGCGCTCTACACTCGGGTGAAACCGGGAGGCCGCGCCATGCACGACAACGTCGAACACCTGAGAATCCAGCTGGCCTGCCTGAAGGACTCGCGGCTGCCACCGATCGAGCAGAACAGCATGCGGTTTTTCGAGCGGATGGCGATTGATGACGGCTTTGACGGCATGGGCCTTGGGGAAGAAGCGGAGCGGGGGAGCAGGCTGCTCGGTGACAAGCCGATCCTGCTGATGGGCAATCACGGCTTGTTGGTCGCGGCACCGAGCGTGGCCCAGGCGTTTGATGATCTGTATTACTTCGAGCGGGCTTGCGAGGTGTACATCACCGCACTGGCGACCGGGCGCGAGTTGCACGTGGCCAGCGATGAAGTGGCGCGCAAGACGTGTCGGCAATGGCTGGAGTATCCGGGGGTTACGGATAAGCATTTCAACGCATTGATGGAAATCCTCGACGAAGAGGAACCGGTCTACCGCCAGCTGAATTAGCGCTGAGTTCTCGGATAGCCGATCTAAAATCCGCGCGGATTCGTGCCACAGTGAAACTGAGTTTGGCTGGAAAGAACAAATTGTTATAGCGAATGGGTCTTGAATGACTGTCAGTTCTGACAGTGTGCAAAAAGCTGATAAGGGACGACGATTGGCTTGAGGCGCGTGGTTCCGATTGAACCTGCGCTGACATTGAGCCAATCAATTCAGGGAACTGAAAATGAGCAACATTACTTTTCCAGGCGCATTTAACGGTGCGATCATTTGCCGTTCTGACCCAATGAACGGCATCAAGGTAAAAATTGGACCACTTACCGGTGCGCAAATCGGTGGTGTGCTGACAATCACATTGCAGGGATACAGTGATCCAGGTGGCTCAGTACCCATCCCCGGCACTCAGACATCGCTGAATCATTTTATTACCCAGAATGACGTCGACAACGGGTTGGAAAAAACCATCGGTGACTGGCTCGCAAATATCAAACCCATTCAAAACGGCTCGGCTCGCGTTGACTACACGATCAATGGCGGTGGTGGGAACAATGCGTTGGTAGCGGTCCGGTTATTGAACTCAATTGGTCAATCGTGCGACGAAGTCTGAACGCACAGCTGAACGTTCGAGTTTCAACAGTGCCTGCCTGTGGTAGGCATTTTTTTGCCAAAAGCTTGCGCAACGTCTCGGGTGAACGGCCGCTCTTCGTTTCAAGGTGCCTTGCCCAGCGGCTGGCGCATCACCGGCGCGCTCCACGCCTGACGCCGATCCTCACTCGGCGGGCAACCAAACCGCGCGCGGTAAGTGCGGGAGAAATGCTCCAGTGAGCCAAACCCTGAACACGCCGCCACCTGGGCCACGCTCATCTGTGTCTGTTGCAACAGGTTGTGTGCCCGAATCAGGCGCATGTCGGCCAGATCCGGAAACACGCGGCGTATTTCCTCATCGACCCCAGGGTACAGATCCCGCGGCGACAGTGCATTCGGGTCGAGGTTGAAGTAGATGAAGCCGCCGAGTTCTTCGGTGCGCACTTGGGAAATGTTGAACTGTGCCAGCTCGAAATTCTTTATCCACTTGCAACGCGGCGTACCGTGCGGAACGGGTGTGGGGTTGATGGATTGCGACCAGTCGATGGGCGGAATGATCAATCGCCTGCTTCACGCGAGAGCCTTGACAGCCCTGCGATAATGAAACTTCGCCGCGATCTGCGCGGAGCATTCGATCATGATGCAGAGGAAGGTTTTCCATGGACAATCAAGCACTCAAGGCCTTGTTCGACCAGCAGTCCGCCGTCTATGACAAACAGTGGAGCGGCATGGCGCCGCTTCGTGATGCCCTGTATTTGCTGCTGGATTCGGTGTTTGCGGGCCTGCCGGAGAATGCCCGGATACTCTGCGTTGGCGTGGGCACCGGTGTGGAAATGGCCCATCTGGCGCAGCAGTTTCCCGGCTGGCGATTCACTGCAGTCGACCCTTCGGGCGCCATGCTCGACGTGTGCCGTAAGCGAGCGAAAGAGGGTGGTTTCATTGACCGCTGCCGGTTTCACGAAGGCTACCTCGATACGCTGACGGATGAATCCGGTTACGACGGCGCGACCTGTTTTCTGGTGTCGCAGTTTTTGCTCGACCCTCAGGTGCGTATCGGCTTTTTCCATGAGATTGCCCGTCGTCTGGTGCCGGGTGGAATTCTGGCTAACGCTGATCTCGCCTCGGATACCGAATCACCGGCCTATGAAGCATTGCTGCGTCACTGGATGACGCTGATGGCATCGGCCCAGGTGCCAGTGGAGATGCTCGAGCGAGCGCGTTCGGCCTATGCCCGGGATGTGGCGATTCTGCCGGCGCCGCAGGTCGCCGGTCTGATCGAGTCGGCCGGGTTCGAGACACCGATCCAGTTCTTTCAGGCGGGTTTGATGCATGGGTGGTTCTGCCCACGCAAGGCAGGGATTGCCGCGAATTAGAGCGCCGAAGGGATAGAGGAAAACAGCTTCGTCGGCACACCCGAGGAATCCATTGCTTCGCCTTAATAGGAAGCATTACTATTCACGCCCCTTTCCTCAGCACGCCGCAATGATCCCCATGCTGCCCCGCAGACCCGGCTTTCTCGAGCATTACGAAGAGTTGATCGGCACCTGGACCCGTCGCCTGCGCAATCGCTCGCAGGCCGAGGATCTGGCGCACGACACCTTTGTGCGGGTGCTCGAATCCGATTCGTCGGCGGTGCAGCAACCTCGGGCGTATTTGCACCAGACCGCGCGCAACATTGCGGTGGACGGCTATCGGCGTGAGGACCGGCGGGGCGCCATGGAGTCGGAGGCGATCGATCTCAGTGAGTCGCCGACCGGCGACCCGGAGCATTACATGCATGCGATCCAGCTGGCCGATTCCATCGAACGTGCGCTCACGGAGCTGCCGGTCAACTGCCGACGAATCTTCGTCTGGCAGAAGATCGAAGGCCTGACCCAGGCGGAAATCGCCGAACGCCTGGGCCTGTCCAGGAACATGGTGGAAAAGTATATGATCCGCACCCTGCGGCATCTGCGTGATCGCCTGGACGGGGCGCAATCATGAGCCGTGGCGTCTTTTCATCCCCAGCCAAACAGGACATTCCATGATGGATACTCGTGATTGCGCGTGCGGGCAAACAACGGTGCGCGATGACGCGGCACGCTGGTTTGTGCGTTTGCAGGAGCCGGCCGTCAGTGCCGACGAACAGCAGCGCTTCGATGCGTGGCTGAACGAACATCCCCAGCACCGTGACGAATTCCAGTTACTGCAAGGCTTGTGGTCAGCGGCGGATCTGCTGCCGGCGCCACGGCTTAAAGCTTTGTGCGAAACCCCGCCGGCGCGGCGCGAACGCCGTCCGCTGTTGCGTTATGCCGTGGCGGCCAGCGTGGTCACGGTGGCGCTCGGGCTCGGGCTGTTCAGCGGCTTGAATCATCCGCAAGGTTACAGCGCCGAATTCGCCACCGCGTTGGGCGAGCGCAAGCATGTGGCGCTGCCGGACGGCTCGATGATCGACCTCAACAGCCGCAGCCGTTTGCAGGTGCGTTTCGAAAAGGATCGGCGGCTCATCGAGCTGACCGAAGGCGAAGCGATGTTCAGCGTCGAGCACGATACGTCCCGCCCGTTCGTGGTCGAGGCCGGCAGCGGCAAGGTCACGGTCACCGGCACCCGTTTCGATGTGCGGCGCGACGTGACCCAGACCCGGGTCGCGGTGGAGCAGGGCACGGTCAAGGTGCAGGGCCGTGATGCGGCCGATGCCGATTTCATCAGCCTCACTGCCGGCCTCGGCACGCGGATCGATGCCCAAGGCAAAGTGGCGCCAGCCTACGCGGTCAACCCGGCGGAACTGACGGCCTGGCGCAGCGGCAAACTGGTGTTCAACAACGCCAGCCTCAGCGAAGTGGCCGAGGAAGTGTCGCGTTATCGCGACAAGCCGCTGAAAGTCGCCAACCCGGCCGTGGCCAATTTGCGCCTGACCAGCGTGTTCAAATCCGACAACACTGAGGCCTTGCTCAAGGCGTTGCCGAGCATCCTTCCGGTGGCCGTGCGCACCCTTGCCGACGGCAGCCAGGAAATAATTTCAAAATAAAATTCAGGTTTTTTTCGAGTTCGTCGTCTTCCTGTTCAACTGCAACTGGTTTGCATTAACAGCCGCATACTCTTGCGATCCACAGGACTCCGTTCGACGTGAAAAACTCCACCGCCAAAAACAAAAAATCCCCTTGGTTGCCGCTGGCGCTTGCGCTGGCGGTCAACGCCGCCGTGCCGATGGCCTTCGCCGCCGAAGCCATTCACATCCGCGCACAGCCGTTGGGCCAGGCCCTGAGCGAACTGGGCCAGCAAACGTCGTTGCAGGTGTTTTTCAGCCCGGACCTGGTTGCCGGCAAACAGGCCCCGGCGGTGGACGGCAATCTTTCTCCGGAGCAGGCCCTGCGCCAATTGCTGCAAGGCAGCGGTCTGGATTATCAGATCAATGAAGGCTCGGTGACCTTGTCCCCGGCCCCGACTTCCGCCGCCAACGGCCCGCTGGAGTTGGGCGTGACCGACATCAAGGTTGTCGGCGACTGGCTCGGCGACGCCGACGCCGCCGTGGTGCAGAACCACCCCGGCGCGCGCACGGTGATCCGTCGCGAAGCGATGGTCGAGCAGGGCGCGATGAACGTCGGCGACGTGCTGCGCCGCGTGCCGGGCGTGCAGGTGCAGGAAGCCAACGGCACCGGCGGCAGCGATATTTCGCTGAACGTCGGCGTGCGGGGTTTGACGTCGCGTCTGTCGCCACGCTCCACCGTATTGATCGACGGCGTGCCGGCCGCGTTCGCCCCGTACGGTCAGCCACAACTGTCGATGGCGCCGATTTCTTCCGGCAACCTCGACAGCATCGACGTGGTCCGTGGTGCCGGCTCCGTGCGTTACGGGCCGCAAAACGTCGGCGGCGTGATCAACTTCGTGACCCGCGCGATTCCGGAAAAAACCACCGGTGAAATCGGCACCACCCTGGAAACCTCGCAGCACGGTGGCTGGAAACACATCGACACCGCGTTCCTCGGCGGCACCGCCGACAATGGCATCGGCATGGCGCTGTTGTATTCGGGCGTCAACGGCAACGGTTACCGCGAGCGCAACAACGGCAACGACATCGACGACGTGATCCTCAAGACCCACTGGGCACCGACCGATCAGGACGATTTCAGCCTCAACTTTCACTACTACGACGCCAGTGCCGACATGCCCGGCGGCCTGACGCAGAAGCAGTACGACGACAAACCGTTCCAGTCCGACCGCGACTACGACGGCTTCAGCGGCCGCCGCAAGGACGTGTCGTTCAAGTGGATCCGGCAGATCGACGAGCGTACTCAGGCAGAAGTGCTGACCTATTACTCCGACAGCTTTCGCGGCAGCACCATCGCCGCCCGCGATCAGAAAACCCTCAGCTCGTTCCCGCGTTCCTACTACACGCTGGGCATCGAGCCGCGTGTCTCGCGTGTGTTCGACGTCGGCCCGACCACCCAAGAAGTCAGCGTCGGTTACCGTTATCTGAAAGAGGCGATGCACGAGCAATCGAGCCGTCTGGCGCTGGTCAACAATGTGCCAGTGGTCACCAAGACCTCCGATGGTCATGTGTTCCAGGACCGCACCGGTGGCACCGAGGCCAACTCGGTGTACATCGACAACAAGATCGACGTCGGCAACTGGACCGTGACTCCGGGCATTCGCTTCGAACACATCAGCACCGACTGGCATGATCGCGCCGTGCTCGACACCGCCGGCAAACGCGTGCCGGAAAAAAACCGCAGCATCGAAAGCAACGAGCCGCTGCCGGCCCTGAGCGTCATGTATCACCTGTCCGATGCGTGGAAGCTGTTCGCCAACTACGAGACATCGTTCGGCAGCCTGCAGTACTTCCAGCTCGGTCAGGGCGGCTCGGGTGACCAGACCGCCAATGGTCTGGAGCCGGAGAAAGCCAAGACCTACGAAATCGGCACGCGCTACAACGATGACGTGTGGGGCGGGGAAGTGACGCTGTTCTACATCGACTTCGATGACGAACTGCAATACATCAGCAACGACGTGGGCTGGACCAACCTCGGCGCGACCAAGCACCAGGGTATCGAAGCGTCGGTGCACTACGACATGGCGGCGCTTGACCCGCGCCTTGATGGCCTGACCGCCAACGCCGGTTTCACTTACACCCGCGCGACCTACGAAGGCGAGATCCCGGGCTTCAAGGGCCGCGACCTGCCGTTCTACTCGCGTCAGGTGGCGACCGTCGGCCTGCGTTACGACATCAACCGCTGGACCTACAACATCGACGGCTTCGCCCAGTCCAAACAGCGCTCGCCTGGCACCGGCGTGAATGCTGATGGCAGCTTCAATGGCAATTACATCACCGAAGGCACGGCGGACGGGCAGTACGGCGACATTCCGGGCTACGTGACCTGGAACTTGCGCGGCGGCTATGACTTCGGTTCGCAGCTGTCGAACCTGAAGCTCGGCGCCGGGGTGAAAAACATCTTCGACAAGCAGTACTTCACCCGCTCCAGCGACAACAACTCGGGGATCTACGTGGGCACGCCACGGACTTTCTTCGTGCAGGCCAGCGTCGGTTTCTGATTGGCAGGGCAGGCGGCTGGTGACAACCGCCTGTTTTTCATTAGGTTTGAACGAGCCAGTTGCCGGTCATCACTGACTGGGCAACGCAAAATCACTAATTGGAGAGGGATTGCCTGCCATGTCTGTGGTCTTGAGGCAGACTTTTTTCGGGCCGTCCCCCACCGAAACCTTAAAGTCCAGCAGCGGCGGCCTGACCGACTTGTAACCCTCACTGCTTTGGCAGTCGACCATTTCTGGTTCACCACTTTTGTATTGGTAGCGACTGACGTCCAGATCCGGCGTTATCCCGAGCGGTTGTACGGTGAACTCATCCTTTGCACTTTCAAATGCGCTGTAGGCAGGCGGCGTTTTGACGGGTTCTGCCAGAGCCCAGCGGTAATAGATTCTTGCATTGCGGCCGGCCCATCTTTCCCCGGGCCCTGCATTATGTTGTTGCCCGACCACACACAGGAAATACAGACCCGGTCCATCGCGCAGCGTCTGAGTCGAACTGTCTGAATCGTCTCCATGGCTCGGTTGTACCGGATCGTAACCGACGTCCGACGCACAGTCGGCCAATGTCTTTACAAGCCTTACCCGATAGAACGGTTGATCGCTGGTGAACGATTGCTTCCATTGCAAAGGGATGAATTCCCCATTCGCGCCACGGACCAACCTCATATAGACGTCACCAAATATGGGATCGAAATTTGTCGCGCGGCCCAATGGGCACTCCGGGTTTTTCGGGTTGAAATGAGTGGCTGTAAAACACTGGTTCAGCTGCGCTGCTCCGGTGGCGTAGTTGGTCTCCGGTATTTTTATCGATTCCCCTTTGTTGACTTCGCACGGGGCGTTGCGAGTGCAACGTGAGAGCCCGCTGCCTTGCGTTGTGGTGCCGACGATCGCCACGATTTCATTGCTGTACCGATTCAAGACAGGTGAACCCGAAATGCCGGGCCGTACCTCCCGGCAACGGTTGCTGAATTGTCCGGGCCATGCCCAACCCGCTTCGAAAACATCCGCGCGGTGCTCCTGAGGGCAGGCGGCGCGTTGCACATGGCCATCCATCGGTGCGCCAACCACCAGCACATCACTGTCGACAGTCAGCGGTTGCGACGCCACTTTGAGCGGCGTGATGCCATCGGTCATCAATTGGTTGAGTGTGCGATCGAGCCTGAGAATTGCAATGTCGAGACCTCGCAGGGTGCTCCACTCGATTCCAACGATCGGGTAGCGCTTTTGTTGGGACTGGGTGTCCTGGAAAAAGTTGAAGGTAACGAGACCGGACGCCGGGGCGTTTTCGACGTACCGGTTAGCGTCACCTTTTGCGCAATGTCCTGACGTCAGGACGTAGGCCGGGCCACTGCGGTCATCGTTTGAGCCTCGGGTATCGATCAGGCTGCCCGAGCAGACAGAACTGCCTTCAACCTTGACGCGAGCAATGGCTTGCCAGTGATCGTAGCGCCCGGCTGCGTTGTTCAGAATTTCGGCAGGGGAGAGGTTGACTGCGCCTTCTCCCCAATCCTGAGTGGCCGCACCGTCGAGCGTGGTGCAACCGCTCAGGGCGATGAGGAACGTCAAGGCAATGGACTGATGCGCGATAGGAGGTTTCATGGTTTCAACACCAGTAAGGGTTCCTCTCATGCTGGAATCCCAGGCTACCGGTGTCTACTGTCAGATCTGACAGTCAGTTCAGCCAACATCGGCCGCTTGATGTTTGTCGGCTCAGACCTTGAGCGCTTTGCCGCCAATCGCCACCGCCACCAGCAACGTCGCCATCAACCCGAAGGCGAAACTCAGACTGCTGGCATGGGCGACAAACCCGATCACCGCCGGCCCCGCCAGAATCCCCGCATAACCCAGCGTAGTGATTGCCGGCACGGCGATGCTTTCCGGCATCACCGTCTGCTTGCCCACCGCCGTGTACAGCACCGGCACGATGTTCGAACACCCGGCACCGACCAGTGCATAACCGACCAGTGCGGCTTCCCAGCTCGGGGCGAATGTCGCCAGAAACAAACCCGCCGCCGCCAGCAGGCCACCGAACAGAATGATCCGGGTTGCGCCCAATGCGCGAACGATCCGGTCACCGGTCAAGCGGCCCGCAGTCATCGTCAGCGCGAACGCGGCATAACCCAGCCCTGCATACGCCGTATCGATCCCGCGTTCCTGCGCCAGAAACACCGCGCTCCAGTCCAGCGCCGCGCCTTCGGTGAGGAACACGATGAAGCACATGCCGCCGATGAACAGCACGATCCCGTGGGGCACCGCGAACGCCGGCCCCGAGCTTTCACTGCCGTAAGGCAACATGTGCGGCACCGCCTTGAACAGCGCCGCGATCAACACCACGACCACCACCAGCATCGCCGCCAATGGCGACAGCCCGAGACCGAGCAGGGCGCTCACGCCCGCTGCACCGACGATCCCGCCGAGGCTGAACAGGCCGTGGAACCCCGACATCATGTTCTTGCCGCTGGCCCGCTCGACGATCACCGCTTGCAGGTTCACCGTCGAATCCACCGTACCGAGCCCGGCGCCGAACATGAACAACGTGGCAATCAACGCCGGAATCGACGACACCGTCGCCAGCAACGGCAACGCCGCGCAGATCAGCAGCGTGCCGCCGGTGGCCACCTTCCGACAGCCGAACCGGGTGGCCAGAATCCCCGCCAGCGGCATTGCCAGAATCGAACCGACGCCCAGGCACAGCAACAGCAACCCCAGCGTCCCTTCATCGAGCCCGGCGCGCGCCTTGGCGTACGGCACCAGCGGCGCCCACGCGGCGATGCCGAGCCCGGCGATGAAGAAGGCGATGCGCGTGGACATCTGTTCGAGGCGTCCGGGAACGAACGTGTCTTGAGGGGTGAGGCTGGTCATAACGATCCTTGGCAAAAAACGTTTCAGCAGCGGACATCCTTGCACAGCTCTTTCGATGGAGCGAGCCCGCTCGCGTCGGCAGGGCGTTGCGATTTACAGTGGCGTCCCTGTCGACGGGAAAAACAAGGGCGGGTTCATGACGCAGTTCTACGATGCACGGGGCAATATCTACGGGGTCGTTTCGCCGCGAGTGCTACGCGATGCCGGTATCGATTTACCGACCAGCGCGGCGCAGTGCGCGTCGTCGCGCCAGACGTGGAGTACCGCAGCCATCGCGCAGTGTTGCGATTGGCCCGACGGTCAACGTCCCGTCGGCAGCAAATCCCATCGCAGCGATGGCCTGTTGATCGGCCCGTTTCAATCCGCGCCCCCCTTCGACCTGCTGATCGTCAACACCGACGGCACGCTGGCCGAGCGCAGCGGCAACGGCCTGACGATTTTCTCCCGGGCGCTGCTTGAACAAGGGTTGATGCCGGAGGAAGGGGCGACGCTGCGGGTGCATCACGACAAACAGGACTCGCAATCGCCAGTGCCAACCTCGGTGAAACCGGCGCAAGTAGCGGGCGTGCACGGCTTTTGGCTGGACCTCGGCCAGCCCGGTTTCGGCCCGGTAGCCGTCGGTGCGCTCGGGGTTGAACCGGTGCCGTTCAACGGTGTGGAGGTCAACCGTGTTCGGCCGTTGGCGCAACTCGATCCCGCCTGGGCGCACAGCCAGTTCGTGCGGATCGGTAATCCACATTGCGTGACGCTGGTGCGGGATGAAGCCGCATTGCCGAGCAACGCGCAGATGCTTGAACCGCCGCTGACGGACAATCTGACGGCCATCGCCTACGCCATGCCCACCGGCGCCGGCCAGCCGTGCCCGGCCGGGGTCAACCTGCAATGGGCGACGCGCGCCGGGGATCAGCGCATTGTGGCGCGGGTGTTCGAACGGGGCGAGGGGCCGACGGCGTCTTCGGGCACCAGCGCCAGCGCGGTGGCCAGCGCTGCGTGGCGAGTGGGTTGGGTGTCGGCGGGAGAGGTGCAAGTGCTGATGCCGGGCGGTACGGCGCCGATTTTACTGGAAGAGCGCGATGGCGAGCTGCTCGGCGTGCGTCTGTTCGGCACCGCGCATCGGACAAAAAGGTGAAGTCCCTTTCATGATCGTCCCCCCGGGAACGATGGATCCCTTGGGGCTTACTGTGGGCCTGCGCGCAGCGCTTGTCGCCTGTCAGATCTGACAGGTCGACGCTATCGTTTTGCGATAAAACCGACCCGTTCCATAACCATGAAACCGCTCATTGGGCCTTGAACAGTTTTACGGCGACAACAGTGTCATCGACCACCGTCGCATACAGCAGGGCTCTGGGTTGCGTCTCGGGGCTTTGAAAACACTCGACGATTACAGCCTGCGCTGTGCAGGCTTGCAGCGCCAAACGGTCCGCCTGACGTAACTGGCGTTTCACTGCGGCACTCAGCGGAATCGGTGGATGGCCCGCGCGAACGTCTGCGCAAAATCTCGAAGTGACTTCTCTCGGGGTGGGGGGCGGTGGTGATTCAAGGCCCGCTTCTGCAAACAGATGATTGAGTTGCTCCGCCGCACTGACCGCTCGGGGGAAACCGGCGAAGGCCGAAGCCTGCAGCAGTATTTCAGTCAATTCACCCGGTGCGAGGCCCGATGCCAGGCCGGTTTTGAGGTGCACGCTCAGCGGAGGTCCGACCATGCCCGAGGCGACAATGGCGGCAAGGGACACCGCTTCGCGCAATCGCGGATCAAGACCAGGCCGCGAGTGTAAATGTCCGTACACCACGCCGACGGCCAGTTGGCCCAATGCGGGAACGGTATGGAACAAGGCGTCGAGCCTGGCCCCGCCATCGGGTACGAGTTCGACAAACGTGTGGCGGCCTTCCTGGTAAAGCGTGGCCATGGGATCGGAAGTGGTCTTTTGATTCATGTCGCGTCCTCACGGATCAATGAGGATGGCAGCGGAGCAACAGCGCGCGAACTACGGCATGACAGGCGTCCATCGGAAGCAGTCGGCGACGTTGCGACGCCGACTTCTACACCTTAGACGAATTCCACCACCGGCATCTGCCGCTTCATCAACACCTTGCCATTACGGATCGAGTACAGCGGCAGGCCTTGGCTGCGGATCACTTCGTAATCGCTGTCCGCCGACAGGATCAGCAGGTTCGCCGGGCGGCCCTGTTCCAGACCGTAGCGTTCGCCAAGATGCATGGCTTTGGCGCTGTTGTCGGTGACCAGATCCAGCGCGCTTTGCAGGTTGCGGTAGCCGAGCATGTGGCAGATGTGCAGGCCGGCTTCGAGTACTCGCAGGATGTTGCCGTTGCCCAGCGGATACCACGGATCGACGATCGAGTCCTGACCGAAGCACACGTTCATGCCGGCTTCGAGCAACTCGTTGACGCGGGTCACGCCGCGGCGTTTCGGGAAGTTGTCGAAGCGACCTTGCAGGTGAATGCTTTCGGTCGGGCAGGAGACAAAACTGATCCCCGAATGCCCGAGCAGGCGGAACAGTTTGGCGCAGTAGGCGTTGTCGTAAGAGCCCATCGCGGTGGTGTGGCTGGCGGTCACGAGGGCGCCCATGTCGCGGCTGCGTGCCTCTTCGGCCAGCACTTCGAGGAAGCGCGAATGCGGGTCGTCGGTTTCGTCGCAGTGCACGTCCACCAGGCAGCCGGTGCGCTCGGCCAGGTCCATCAGGAACTTCACCGAGCTGACGCCCTGATCGCGGGTGTATTCGAAATGCGGAATCCCGCCGACCACGTCGGCGCCCATGCGGATCGCTTCTTCCATCAGCTCGCGCCCGTTGCGGAACGACTCGATGCCTTCCTGGGGGAACGCGACGATCTGCAGGTCGATCAGGTGACGGCTTTCCTCGCGTACTTCAAGCATCGCTTTGAGTGCGGTGAGTTGCGGATCGGTGACGTCGACGTGGGTGCGCACGTGCTGGATGCCATGGGCGGCGAGGGTCTGAATGGTTTTCTTGGCCCGGGTCTTGGTGTCTTCCTGGGTGATGGTGACCTTGCGCTCGCCCCAGCATTCGATGCCTTCGAACAGCGTGCCACTCATGTTCCAGCGCGGCTCGCCGGCGGTCAGGGTGGCGTCGAGGTGAATGTGAGGCTCGACGAAGGGCGGCACCACCAGATTGCCGCCGGCATCAAGGTCGTCGGGGCCCAGGGTCGGCGCTTCGGTCTGGCGCGCGATGCTGCGGATCAGGCCATCTTCCAGGTGCAATTCGTGCAGACCTTCCTGGTTGCGCAGTCGGGCGTTGATGATGTGCATCGGGCGAATCCTTTTATAGATCTTGTAGAGGGGCGGCCGCGTTGCGGGCGCCGAGCAGGCCGGTCACTGCGATATACGTTAACGCGGCAACGGCGATCCCGACCAGCGGCGCGACCCACGGCGAGCCGAACGCGGCGACGGTTCCGGCCGCGTAAGCCGCCAGCCCCGGCCAGTTGAACGCCGGTAGCCGTGCGTCGGCCAGACGCGGATAACGCCCGCGCCAGCGGAAGAAAAAGTCCGCCATGATCACCCCGCCAATCGGCGGGATCACCGTGCCCAGCAGGATCAGATAAGGCACCAGCATGTCGTACATGCCCAGCAGCGCGAGCGCCGTGCCGATCACGGCACCGGCCAGGGTCACGGTCTTGCGGCGCCCGGTGCGCAGCAGGTTGCAGCCGGCGACGGCGAAGTTGTAGATGGTGTTGTCCTGGGTACTCCAGATGTTCAGCAACAGCATCGCCATCGCCGCCGTGGCGAAGCCTTGCAACAGCAGCACTTCGACCACGTCGGGTTGTTGGTAGACGATTGCGCCGTAGGCGCCGATCAGCACCATCAGGCCATTGCCGATGAAAAAGCCGATCAGGCTGGCCAGCACCGCAATGCGCGCCGAGCGCGAAAAACGCGTCCAGTTGGTGGCCTGGGTCGCGCCGCTGACGAAGGTGCCGAACACCAGCGTGATGGCGGTCGACCAGTCCAGCGAACCGCTGGGTACGACGCTGAGCAATCCGTCGAGGCCGCCGACTTTCACGGTCGCAACCCACATCGACAGCATCAGCAGCAACATCATTGCCGGCACCGCGATGTACGACAGAATTTCCAGCCCTCGATAACCGACATACGCCGTGGCGCAGAACACCAGGCCGAACAGCACCATCAGCCCCAGCACCGTGGCTTCATTCAGATCGAAATACTTGCCAAGTACCACCGCCGCCGTCGCGGTGCCCCAGGCGTACCAGCCGATCTGGGTGAAGCCGAGGATCAGGTCGCTGAGCTTGCTGCCGACTTCGCCAAAACAGAAGCGCCCCATCAGCACCGAATTCAGCCCGCTTTTGAAGGCGATGTAACCCAGGCCTGCGGCGTACACACCAAGCAGCAGGTTGCCGATGACGATGACGGCGAGCATTTCGCCGAAGTTGAACGCCACGCCGAGCTTGCCGCCGGCAAACATGGTCGCGGTGAAGAAGGTGAAGCCCAGCAGCACCATCGCCGTGGAGGCCAGGCCTTTGCGCGCGTGCATCGGCACTTCACTGAGGGGGTAATCGTTGCCGGGATCGTTTTGCGTCATGGGGGCGTTCCTTGCTGGAAAGAGGAGGACGCGAAGAGGTTGCAGCGGTCGTGCCAGTCACGGATTGACGGGGTTATGTATAGACGAGGCACGGATGATCGGCGCGAAAGCAGTGCATCGGGCGCCGCACCGAACCATGTGGGAGCAGCTGTTCCCACAGGGTCATGGGATTGGATCAGAGGAACCGCAGCAGCGCGGCGACTATGGCTTCAGGCGCATCTTCCTGCACCAGATGCCCGGCATTCGGGACCGGATGAAACTGCGATCCCGGAATCATCTTGTGCAACTCGCGTCCGCGTTCGATGGGAATCCACTGATCGTCCTCGCCCCAGAGAATCTGCACCGGGCAACGGATCGTAGGGTACAGCGGCTGCACTTCCAGCGTGTAGCGCTGATCCATCTGCGCGATCTGCCGGTGGAACGCCGCTTGCCCCGGATCGCCCAGCCATGGCTGCACGTAGGGCGCCAGTTCGTCATCGGGAATTTCCCGGTGAATCGCCCCGCGAATGTAGGTCGGCACGATGGCGCGCTGGATGTAATCGGGCAGGCCGCTGAACGCCGCTTCATGAGCGGCGGGCCGTCGCCGCGCACCCCGTGGCGAATCTGTCGCCCGTTGAAATCAAAGACCTGATCCAGCAGCCAGTCCGTCATGGGCCTGTCCTCTTGGCGGGTTCGAGCCAAAAAGCATAGGCGTAAAAAAACCACCGGTCTCGGTGGTTTTTTGTGTCGCGGGAATTACTCGCCGCGATAGATGCAACCGCTGGTGCAGGTCTCGTGGATGCGGATCGCACTGAGTTCCGGCAGCAGGGGCTTCAATTCATTCCAGATGAATTTGGCCAGCACTTCGCTGGTCGGGTTCTCGAGGCCCGGAATGTCGTTGAGGTAGTTGTGGTCCAGACGCTCGTACAGCGGCTTGAAAATCGCCTTGATCTCGGAGAAATCACGGATCCAGCCGGTGTGCGGATCGAGGTCGCCGCTCAGATGAATCGCCACTTTGAACGAGTGACCGTGCAGGCGTCCGCACTTGTGGCCGTCCGGTACGTGGGGCAGGCGGTGGGCGGATTCGAACGTAAATTCCTTGAAGATTTCCACAGTGATTTCAGCTCTGTTCAGATGGCGTTCGCCGCAGCGAATTCGGGCAGGCGGCGAGTTTATCAGCTTGTTCCCGGCTGTGCTGACTAAAGGGTCAGCAAGCGCTCGGCGAGGCGACCATTGGCAGTCAGTTCGAGGAATTCGTCGCCCAGCCGTCGGCTCTCGTCCATCGCCGCGCGCCAGTATTTCTGCCGGCTCGGCGCATCGCCCATGAAGCGCTTGAAGTCGTTACGGTCGGGGAGTTTGCCGTAGGGCAGGCGCGCCAGGTATTCCTTTGACGGCGCCAGCAACAGCACGTCCTGCAAACGCTCGACCGAAGCTTTGCGCCACGGCAGGGTCTTGTCGAACCAGCCCGGAATCACCCGGTCGGTGAAGTGCGGATAGAGCACGATGCCGTCGCCGCTGTAGGGCAGGTCGAGGTGATAGTCCAGCAGGCCGCCGTCGCGGAACGTGCCGGCACCGGCGCCCGGCAGGTCGCGCACGCCTTCCATGACCATCGGGATCGAGCCGGACGCCAGCAGCGCCTGACGCAGGTTGCCGGCATCGAGGGCGACGAAGCGCGACGGGAAGTCGTGCAGCGCATGTACCGGCGGCGCCAGGCGCGGGTCGTGGATGATCAGCCGTTCGAAGTGCCGCGACAGCCGCGCGCGGCCCCGCAGGTTGTCGGCGATCACCGAGCCCAGCGCCAGCCCGAGCCGGCCGCGATGGTCGTCCGCCAGCCCGCCGTGGCTTTTGACCACCATGATGTTCAAGCGGTAATGGGCGTTGGTCAAAAGGCTGGCATCGCGTCCGTCGAGCAGGTCATCAAGCATGCGCTGCGAGCTGCGGCTGACCTCGCCGATGGTCACGCCTTTGTTGAAGTTCTGCTCGTTGTACAGATGACCGAGGCGGCGTATGCCTTCGGCGGCGTCCGGCAGACAAGCGCTGGCGAAGCGCCAGGAGCCTACCGACGCACCGATCAGCGAACGCTCGCGCGGCGCCGTCGGCAACCACTCGCCGAACAGCGCCAGATCCAGCCCCTGAATCCCCAGCGCCTTTGGCCCGCCGGCAGCACCGGGCAGGGTGCCGACGTCAGCGGCGCTCAGGCCTTGGGCACGAATGCGCGCCATGGCCCGGGGGCCGGCCTTGAGGGTGAGGGCAGGAAACTTGATGTGGATGGCGGTCATACCGGTCTCGATCGTTAGCAAGCGAAAGATTATAAGCACATGTTGCCGGGCTCAGTAGGGGCAGGCCCAATGATGGCCATTCAGTTTCAGTTAAGTTCGCACCGTTAAGGTGCCGCCCGTAGCGACACATAAAAATACGGAGACACCATGAAAACCCTGACTGCCCTGACCCTCGCCTCGATCATCGGCCTCGCCGCCAGCACCGTTCACGCCCGCGATCTCGGCCCGGATGAAGCCCTGCGTCTGCGCGACGCTGGTACTATCGTCTCCTTCGAGAAGCTCAACGCCACCGCGTTGGCCAAACACCCGGGCTCGACGATCACCGACACCGAGCTGGAAGAGCAGTACGGCAAGTACATCTACCAGATCGAACTGCGTGATCCGCAGGGGCTGGAATGGGACCTGGAACTGGACGCGGTGAGCGGGCAAGTGCTCAAGGATCATCAGGATACGTAATGAAGGTGAATGTTCGCGCCACCCGCTGTACAGCATTGGCGCTGGTGATGTTTTGCTCGACGGCCATGGCCCGCGACCTGGGTCCCGACGAAGCCCTCAATCTGCGCAAGCAGGGTGTGATCCTGCCGCTGGAGCAGGTATTGCAGCAGGCGATGGACCGTTATCCCGGCGCGAAACTGCTGGAAGTCGAGCTGGAAGAAAAACACGACGTCTACATTTATGAAGTCGAGTTGCTGACCGTCGAAGGTGTGGCCCGCGAGCTGCACCTGAAGGCCGACACCGGCGAACTCGTGAAAGACAAGGAAGATTGACCGATGCGCTTGCTTCTGGTGGAAGACCACGTACCGCTGGCCGACGAACTGCTCGCCGGCCTGCAACGTCAGGGCTACGCGGTGGACTGGCTGGCGGACGGGCGCGACGCGGTCTATCAGGGCAGCAGCGAGCCCTATGATCTGATCGTCCTCGACCTCGGTCTGCCCGGCGTGCCGGGGCTTGAGGTGCTGGCGCAATGGCGCGCTGGCGGTCTGACGATTCCGGTGCTGATTCTCACCGCCCGCGACTCCTGGGCCGAGCGCATCGAAGGCCTGAAGGCCGGCGCCGACGATTACCTGACCAAACCTTTCCACCCGGAAGAACTGTACTTGCGCATCCAGTCGCTGCTGCGCCGCTCCAAGGGCCAGGCCAACCAGCCGACGCTCAAGGCTGCCGGGCTGCACCTGGATGAGGGCCGCCAGTGTGTCGTGCGCGACGGTGCCGACATTCAGCTGACCGCCGCCGAATTCCGTCTGCTGCGCTACTTCATGCTGCACCCGGAGCAGATCCTTTCCAAGAGCCACCTCGCCGAACACCTCTACGACGGTGAGACCGAACGCGATTCCAACGTGCTGGAAGTCCACGTCAATCACTTGCGGCGCAAGCTTGGCAAGAGCGTGATCGAAACCCGTCGCGGTCAGGGTTATCTGTTTGGCGGACAGGCTTCGTGAGATCGATCCAGCGCCGCTTGAGTCTGGGGTTGATCAGCGTGCTGGTGGTCGTCGGCGTACTGCTGGCGCAAACCAGTCTGTGGTTGTTCGAGGTGGGATTGCAGCGCTATCTCGAAGCCGGCTTGCGTAACGACAGCGAGAGCCTGTTGGTGGCGCTGGTTCGCGGGCCACAGGGTTTGCAGCTGGATGAGCGTCACTTGTCGCCGGCCTATCAGCGACCGTTTTCCGGGCATTACTTCCGCATCGATTTCGCCGACAGCCATTGGCGCTCCCGCTCGTTGTGGGATCAGGATCTGCCGTTGCTCGAACGCTCCGGTCTGCACAGCAACCTGCAACTGGGGCCGGACGGTCAGCAACTGCTGGTGCTGCGTTCGGACTACCGACGGCTCGGCCAGTCGATTTCCATCAGCGTGGCTCAGGATTACACCCCGGTGCGCGAGAGCTTCCAGCGCATGCGGCAGATCGGTCTCGGCCTCGGGCTCGCCGGGTTGCTGCTGATTCTATTGCTGCAACGCCTGACCGTGCGCCGCGCGTTGCGTCCGCTGGAAAAGGCTCGCGAACAGATCGCCCAGTTGCAGCAGGGCCAGCGTTCACAACTCGATGAACAAGTGCCGGCGGAACTGGAGCCGCTGGTGGCGCAGATCAACCACTTGCTGGCGCACACCGAAGACAGCCTCAAGCGCTCGCGCAATGCGCTGGGCAATCTCGGGCATGCGCTGAAAACCCCGTTGGCAGTGCTGCTCAGTCTGGCGTCGAGTGAAAGGCTCGACGCACACCCGGAGCTGCGCAAGATTCTCAAGGAACAACTGGAGCAGGTTCAGCAGCGACTGAATCGCGAACTCAATCGTGCGCGCCTGTCCGGCGATGCGTTGCCGGGAGCACTGTTTGATTGCGACGCAGAACTGCCGGGGCTGCTGTCGACGTTGAACATGATCCACGGCGAGCATCTGGAGCTGAGTTATGTGGCGCCGCCGGGCCTGCAATTGCCGTGGGATCGTGAAGATTTGCTGGAACTGCTCGGCAATCTGTTGGACAACGCCTGCAAGTGGGCGGATGCCGAGGTGCGACTGAGCGTGCTTGAGCGGACGGATGGCTTCGCCCTGAGCGTTGAAGATGACGGGCCGGGAATTCCCGAATTGCAGCGTGCTCAGGTGTTCAGTCGTGGTACGCGACTGGACGAGCAGACCGACGGGCATGGCTTGGGCCTGGGGATTGTGCGCGACATCGTCGACACCTGGGGTGGGTTGCTGGTGTTGGGTGAGAGTGAGTGGGGCGGTTTGAAGGTGGTGATCGAATTGCCTAAACGCTGATTTCCGTCATTCCACAAACCTGTGGGAGCAGCCAGGCGGGCTCCCACAGGGACTTTGCGATGAACCCTAGAC
Organism: Pseudomonas sp. FG35; assembly: GCF_057809295.1. Lineage (NCBI taxonomy): Bacteria > Pseudomonadati > Pseudomonadota > Gammaproteobacteria > Pseudomonadales > Pseudomonadaceae > Pseudomonas > Pseudomonas sp. FG35. The sequence continues at coordinate 146,614 of NZ_JBMDJR010000012.1, forward strand.
CCGAAACTGATCCATCAGACTCTGCTGCTGATTCGCCAGACTATTGAGCGACTGACTCACCCGCGCCGATTCATTCGCCTGTCCCGACAGCGACTCCGTCACATCACGAATCGTCGCCACGTTGTTGTTGATCTCTTCAGCCACCGCGCTCTGCTCTTCGGCGGCGCTGGCGATCTGCAGGTTCATGTCGCTGATCACCGTCACCGCATCGCCGATCTGGCGCAGCGCGGTAACCGCTTGACCCACCTGTTCGACACTGCCCTGGGCCTGGCGATGGCTGTTGCCCATCGAGCCGACCACGTCCTGGGTGCCGTTCTGCAGTTGCTCGATGACCTGACGGGTTTCTTCCACCGACTCTTGAGTGCGGCGGGCGAGGTTGCGCACTTCGTCGGCGACCACCGCAAAACCGCGACCTGCTTCACCGGCACGGGCCGCTTCGATGGCGGCGTTGAGCGCCAGCAGGTTGGTCTGTTCGGCGATGGCGCGAATGGTTTCCAGCACGGTGCCGATCTTCTCGCTGTTGGCGGCCAGGCCTTCGACTTGCACCATCGCTGCGCTCATGTCGGCGGCGAGGGTGTCGATGCTGGCGGTGGTGCGGTCGATCACGGTCAGGCCCTGACGGGTGGCGCGGTCGGCGTCCTTGGCGGCTTCGGCGGCTTGTGCCGCGCTGCGGGCCACGTCCTGGGCGGTGGCGCTCATTTCGTGGGACGCGGTGGCGACCTGATCGACCTGACGGTATTGCTGCTCCATGCCGGCGCTGGTCTGGGTCGCTATCGCTGAAGACTGGTCGGCGGTGTTGCGCGCGTCCTGCACCGAGCGTTTCACCTCGGCGATGATCGGTTGCAGCTTGTCGAGAAAGCGGTTGAACCAGCCAGCCAACTGGCCAAGCTCGTCCTTCTTGTCATAGGCCAGACGGCGGGTCAGGTCGCCTTCGCCGCTGGCGATGTCTTCCAGCATGTGGGCCACGCCGAGGATCGGTTTGGTCACGCTGCGGGCCATCAGCCACACCAGCAACAGGCCGATCAGCGCGGCAAGCACGCCGAGGCTCAGTTCGATCAGGGTGCCCGAAGTATTGCTGGCATCCAGTTGTTGCTTGAGCGCTTCGGCGCGTTCCACCAAAACTTTTTCCGGCACATCGAGCAGTACGCCCCACGACGGGCCACCGGGAATCGGCTGGAACGGCGACAGCACTTTCAGTTGCGCGTTGCTGTGCAGGCTGCTGACGGCGTTGCTCGAGGCGAGCAGACGCAGCAGTTCGGCGCCGCTGGTGGTGTCCACGGCATCCAGGCGCTGGCTGAGTTTGTTGGCGTCCGGGCTGTAGCCGGCGAGCAGGCCGGCGGGGCTGATGATGCTCACGGCGGTCTGGCCGTCGTAGAGCTTCTTGCTGGCGCTCTGGCTGATCGCTTGCAGGCTGTTGAGGTTGATGTCCACCGACAGCGAGGCGATGACTTTGCCGTTGACCATCAGCGGGAACACGATGCTGGTCATCAGCACCTTTTGCCCGTCGATCACATAGAAATAGGGTTCGATCACGCATGGCTTGAGCGTGGTGCGCGGGCAGGTGAACCAGGCGTTGGCAGCCTGGCCGCTGGGGCCGGTGCTGGTGTCGGTCATGTCGCTTTCCGACAGCGCCATCGAGGTCACTTTGCCTGGGGTCGGCTGCGACCAGTACAGGGCGAAGCGACCCTTGTCGTTGCTGCCTAATTCATTTTGCCCGGCGAATAGTTCGTCCTTGCCGTCCAGCGCGTTGGCTTCGAACACCAGCGACAGACCGAGCAGATCCGGGTTGGCCTGCAGTGCCGATTTCACCTGACGGGTCAAGTCCTCGCGCAGATCGAAGGCATCGAGGAAGCGCTTCTCGGCCTGCTCACGCAGGAACAGCACCTGACGCGAGAAACCGTGGCCATATTGATAGGCGTCCATGAACTGCTGGCGAATACCCGCTGCCTGGACTTCGCCCTGGGATTCGATGCGAGCCTGGGCCGATTCGGTGAGCATTTCCATGCTCGAAGCTTTCACCAGTTCGGAACTGTGCTCCATGCGATACAGCGAAAGACCCACCAACAGGGTCACGATACCGGCCAGGCAGAGCCCGGCGAGCAGGGTGATTTTCCATTGGATGGAAAGTTGTCCGAGTGACATGGAAACGTCCTTATTCGATAAATATCTGAGACTTTGCACTGTAACGGCCGCGTTTCGGCTTTCTTTATGGCGTAAATGCAATAGGGCGAATTGACGCATGTTGTGGCGGATATGCCTTGTTCAGCGGATTGATCATGGAAAGTTACACAGTGTTGCGACCCGTCGCTTTGACACTGCGCCCGCGCTGCGGCACAGTGCGCGCCCTTCTAATAAGACCCTCTATGCAAATCCGCTGGCGACCTTCGTGGCTTGTCGGCCGGACTCATTCTGTCTGGCGGTGAATGGCTTTACCGTCGTGTTTTCGAGGTAGTGAAATGAATGCAGTGATTGCTGCGGTCGGCGTCATGCTGATCCTCAGCCTGTCCCGGGTGCATGTGGTGATCGCGTTGATCGTCGGTGCGCTGGTCGGTGGCCTGACCGGTGGTCTGGGCATCGACGCCACGCTCAAGGCTTTCAACAGTGGCCTGGGTGGCGGGGCGACAGTGGCGTTGTCCTACGCGTTGCTCGGCGCTTTCGCCGTGGCGATTGCCAAGTCCGGCCTGGCCCACGCGCTGGCCGACAAGGCTCTGGCGATGGTCGATCGTCAGCATGCGACCGGTGGCGGCAGCGTCAAATGGCTGCTGATCGGCCTGCTGTGGGTGGTGGCGATCGCTTCGCAGAACATCCTGCCGATTCACATTGCGTTCATTCCGCTGCTGGTGCCGCCGCTTCTCTATGTACTGACCAAGCTGCAACTGGATCGCCGGTTGATCGCCTGCGTCATGACCTTCGGCCTGATCACGCCGTACATGTTCCTGCCGGTGGGTTTCGGCAATATCTTCCTCAACGAGATCCTGCTGGCCAACGTTGCTCGCAGTGGCGTCGACATCAGCGGGATCAACGTCACCCATGCCATGGGGATTCCGGCGCTGGGCATGCTGGTGGGGCTGGGCATCGCCTTTATCAGTTATCGCAAGAAGCGCGTCTACGACCTGGGGAAAATCGAGCAGGTCGAGCAGGTGGCGGTGCAGTACAACCCGCGAAGCCTGTTGATCGCCGGTGTCGCCATTGCCGCAGCCTTCATTATTCAGTTGCTGCTGGATTCGATGATTATCGGGGCGCTGACCGGTTTCCTGATCTTTTCAGCGTCGGGCATCGTCAAATGGCGCGAGACGGATGACCTGTTTACCGAAGGCATGAAGATGATGGCGATGATCGGCTTCATCATGATCGCCGCTTCCGGATTCGCCGAAGTGATGAAGGCCACCGGCGAGGTGCAGACCCTGGTCGAGTCTTCGGCGTCGTGGATCAATCACAGCAAGGGCATCGGTGCGTTGCTGATGCTGCTGGTCGGTCTTCTGGTGACTATGGGCATCGGCTCGTCGTTTTCCACGGTGCCGATTCTGGCGGCGATTTTCGTGCCGCTGTGCGTGCAACTGGGCTTCAGCCCGATTGCCATTGTCTGCATCGTCGGCACGGCCGGGGCCTTGGGCGATGCCGGTTCGCCCGCGTCCGACTCGACCCTTGGCCCGACCTCCGGTCTGAACATCGACGGCCAGCACCATCACATCTGGGACACCGTGGTCCCGACTTTCCTGCATTACAACCTGCCGCTGCTGGCGTTTGGCTGGGTGGCCGCGATGGTCCTGTAGCACCGCCCCTGCGGGGACTCACTCAACTTTTGGTTTCGCGTGCCGTTAAAGCCTTTAACCACGCCAATAAAATCAAAAGAGTGAGCCCCCATGCGCCTGAGTCTCAAGGCTAAAGTCCTGTCCCTTGCCGTCCTTCCGGTTTTGCTCTTTGCGCTGGTGATCAGCCTGACCACGCTGTTCATCCTCCAGGAACAGGCGCGCAATGAAGTCCAACAGACCCGCGAACGCCTGCTCGGTGACGCCAAAGCCACGCTGGCCAGTTACGTCGCCGTGGCCATGACCACCATCAAACCGCTGTACGACGCCGCCGCCCCCGGTGATGCCGAGGCGCGGGCGCAGGTGATCAAGCTGCTGTCGAGCATCAAGTACGGCAAGGACGGCTACTTTTTCGGCTACGACTCCGAGACCGTGCGCCTGTTCAAGGCCAACGACCCCGAAGGCGTGGGCAAAAGCTTCAAGGACAACCGCGACCCGAACGGCGTCTACGTCAACCGCGATCTGGTGAAAGTCGCGAAGGACGGCACCCATTACCTGCAATACAGCTCGCCGCTGCCGGGCAACGCGCAAGTGCTGGTGCCGAAACTCGGTTACACCGAATACCTGGCGAAGTGGGACATGGCGGTCGGTACGTCGGTCAACCTCGATGGCATCGAAGCGCAAGTGGCGGTGGTCGAGGCCAAGGTGCAGGAACGCATGCAGGGCGTGGTGCTGAGCATCGTCGGCGTGGCGGTGGTGGTGCTGCTGGTGATCGCGGCAGCGGGGATGCTGCTGGCCAACACCATCCTGCGACCGCTGACCCTGATGAAAGCCAACCTCGATGACATCGCGGCGGGCGAGGGCGACCTGACACGGCGTCTGACCATCACCAGCCAGGACGAACTCGGCGAACTGGCCGGCTCGTTCAACCGTTTCGTCGACAAGATCCACGGCCTGGTGCGGCAGATCACCGAAATGACTTCGCAACTGACCGGTTTGGTGACGCAGGTGTCGGATCAGGCCCAGCGCTCTGATCAGGCCATGGAACGTCAGCGCCACGAAACCGATCAGGTCGCCACGGCGATCAACGAAATGTCCGCCGCTGCCCAGGAAGTCGCCAAGAGCGCGCAGAACGCCGCCGTCGCCGCGCAGCAGACCGACGAAGAAGGCCAGACCGCCAAGCGTGTGGTGGCCGGCAGCATCAAGCAGATTCATGCGCTGGTGGACGACATCCGCAGCAGCGGCGTGTCCCTCGACAGCCTGCAGCAGGACGTGTCGTCGATTGTCGGCGTGCTCGGGGTCATCCGCTCGATCGCCGAACAGACCAACCTGCTGGCACTCAACGCCGCCATCGAAGCGGCGCGGGCCGGCGAGGCCGGGCGCGGGTTTGCGGTGGTAGCGGACGAGGTGCGGGCGCTGGCTTCGCGCACGCAGATCAGCACTCAGGAAATTCAGGGGATGATCGATCGCTTGCAGGCGGGTACGCAATCTGCGGTTGAGGCGATGCGCCGTTCCAGCGAGGCGGGTGACGGCACGTCGGCCCAGGCCAATCAGGCGGGGGCTTCGCTGGATGCGATGGCGGATCTGATTGCGACCATCAACTCGATGAACGCGCAGATCGCCAGTGCGGCGGAAGAGCAGACGGCGGTGGCCGAAGAGATCAACCGCAGCGTGCATCAGATTGCGGTGGCGGTGGATAACGTGGCGGATGAGACACAGTTGGGGGCGCAGACATCGCGCAGTCTCGCGGAGTTGGGGCAGCGATTGGGCAAACTGGTCGGCCAGTTCCGTATCTGACCCCCAAAGGCCCCCTCACCCTAACCCTCTCCCGGAGGGAGAGGGGACTGACCGCAGTGTCTTGCGTCATACATCGACCTGAAAAATCGTGTCGATTATGGATTCACAGCCGATCGCTCATGTCGGCGTATCTCTCGAATATCCCCCGTTCGGTTCCCTCTCCCTCCGGGAGAGGGCTAGGGTGAGGGGGCTTTTGATCTTCAGGGACGATCCCAATAAGGAACCTCCCCAAAACACTCAACAAAGAAATCAATCACCGTCCGCACCTTCACCGACAACCGCCGGCTCCCCGGCCACAGCACCGCAATCTGCTGCGGCTCCACGCTGTTCGACACCTGATACTCCCCCAGCACCGGCACCAGCGTGCCCTCACGCACCGCCTCACCGATCAGCCATGACGGAAACATCACCAGCCCCAGCCCTTGCACAGCGGCTTGAGTCAACGTGTCCGCGTGGTTGCCGGTGATCGGGCCCTTGACTGCATACGCCGTCCACTCGCCCTGATCCTGACGGAAGAACCAGCGTTGCTGGCCGGTCGCACCCTTGTAGGCCAGACACTGGTGGCGGGCGAGATCGTCGGGATGCTGTGGCGTGCCATAGCGCTTGAGATACGCCGGGCTGGCCGCGACCTGAAAGCGGTGCGGCGCGAGGATCCGCGCCTGCATGCTCGAGTCGTGCAGCGGGCCGATGCGAAACAGCAGGTCGGCGCCTTCCTGCAGCGGATCGATGTAGTGGTCGGTCTGCTGGATATCCAGTTGCAGCTTCGGATAGCGCTCGCACAAACGGCCCAGCCATGGCGTCAGGTGGCGCTGGCCGAACACCACCGGGGCGTTTATCCGCACCAGACCGGTCGGTTCGCTTTGCTGTTCCTGCAACGCCTGTTCGGCTTCTTCCAGTTGCACCAGCACCAGCCGTGCGTGGTGGCCGAGCATGCGCCCGGCCTCGGTCGGTGTGACCGCGCGGGTGTGGCGGTAGAGCAATTGCTGATTCAGCGCTTGCTCCATCAACTGGATCTGCCGGGAAATCGAGGAGGGCGCCACGCCCTCGCGGCGGGCGACTTCGGAAAAACTGCCGTGGTCGAGCACCGCCACAAACAGCCTTAGCGCCTTGAATCCCAGTTCGTTGAGCCCGTGCATCGTTTGTCCTGCTGTGCGAGTTGCGCAAAAGTGTTGTCAGGATGCTCCCATTTATCGCACAGCTGCGCCAGCCGATAATCCGCGCCATCGTTTCCTTCAGAGGTTTTTTGGATGCAGTCGTTTGATGAAGTGAGTGCCGCGCCGGCCCCGGTCGCCCGGCCGGGTTTGCGTTTGTTGCTGTTGCCGCTGGTGATTCTGGCCGGCATGGGGTTGTCGGTGGAGGCCGGGTTGCTGGGGCCGTTGGGTGAGCAGGTCGGGCATTTGTGGGCGACCTTGAGCATTTTCGGGGTGGGCTCGGCGATTCTGTTTTTGCTGTTGCTGTTTGCGGGGCCACAGAAGGGGCCGGAGCTGACGGATCTGCCGCGCTGGCAGTTGATCGGCGGGTTTCTGGGGCCGATGTATGTGGTGGTGTTGACGCTGGCGACGCCGCATATCGGGATTGCGATGACGATGATTGCGATTTTGTCGGGGCAGGTTGGCAAGAGTGTGCTGATTGACCATTTCGGGTGGTTTGGGGCCACGCGCAAGAAGGTCAATGCTGAGCGGTGGCTGGCGTTGGGGTTGATTGTGGCGGCTTTGGTTTTGATTGCGCGGGGGTGAGTGATGAGTCTGGTTATTTTGTTGGCAGTGGTGGTTTTGGCCGGTGCGGTGTTGAGTGTTCAGGCGGCGATCAATGGGCGTCTTGGGGAAACCGTTGGTGTGTTGCGCAGTAGCCTCCTGACTTTCGTGGTTGGCGCGGTGAGTACAGGGCTGCTGATTCTGTTTTTCGAACCGGCCCATGCGGTCAGCCTGCTGGATGTGCCGAAGTGGCAGTTGAGTGGGGCGCTGTTTGGGGTTGTTTATATGATGGTGATGGTGGGGGCGGTGCCTCGGGTGGGGACGGCTGTGGCGACGGTGGCGGTGATTGTCGGGCAGTTGGGGATGGGGATGTTGATTGATAATTTTGGCTGGTTGGGGAATCCCGCTATTGAGTTGTCTTCGAGTCGGGTTTTGGCGATGGTTTGTTTGGGGCTGGCGTTGGTGTTCATGTATCGCAGTAGCGTGCGTCAGGCCGTTTGAACTTGGCGGCCTTTGGGCCGACCAGGCTTTTGTTCGTTTTGCGTGTATATCCGTTTCTTCGGGGGTTGCGGCTGGCGGTTTCGCCCTTACGGCGAGTCACCTTTTCCAAACGCCGAAAAGGTAACCCAAAAGGCTTTACCCTGACGTACGGCCCTCGCTGTGGCTCGGGTTCCTTCGCTCCGGGATTGATCCGGGGGCATCGCCTACGGTTTGCTTCGCTGCACCTCCTCTCGATGCATGCGGCTGCGCCGCACGGTCGCTGCGCTCCCACCCCCGGATCAATCCCTCCACTCAGCCTGCCGACGGGCCTTGCGATCAAAAGCTTTACTCGAGCTAACGCTCATCGTGGTGGGTGGTGTGGGTTGGGAGGTTAGGTGGTTTTCACGTTCTACACTGGTAGCACGGCTGTTCTTTCGGCCTCAGACAACCACCACCAGAGGAGTCTGTTTCATGGCAGATAGAAAATGCGATTGTCCGGGATGTCGTTGCACGATCAAGGAGGGTGAGCATTCTTATGTGGCGCACGGTAAGCATTATTGCTGTGAGGCCTGTGCGCATCATCACAAGAGTGGTGAGGAGTGTTCGGGCAAGGGGTGTCAGTGTGCGCATCCCGAGTAATCTCGGGTATTGAAAAGGTGGAGCCTAATCAGGCTCCACTTCCAGTTTCAGGCTGTCGTCGTCCAGGCGTTCGGTGTGGCGGACGTTGCCATGCAGGCGGCGGCCTTCGACGTTGACGACGATGGTCTTGGCCTTTTCAAGGTCTTCCGGCAAGGGGGCCGGTACGCGCAGGGCGAAGCGGTAGGGGTCGTTTTCGACCGGTTCCAGGCCAACCGGGCAGTCAACGCTTTTGGTGATGCGGCCGAACAGGGTGTCCAGGCCGTAGTCCAGGTGCGCCGGGCTGTTGATGGTTGTCATGTGTGTTCCCCCGAAAGTGTCCCCACCGCGCGCAAGCTTAGCTTGCCGGTCGCCATGTGACGTTTTCCACGCCGAATTTTTCGGCCATCGGCTTGCTGGTCTTTTGCACTTTCTCCCGGCCGAAACGCGGGATGCGGCCGACCCCGGCGTCGCAGCTTGCCCAGTGCCACGCCTCGGTGTTGTCCATTTTGTCCGAGCGGATAATGAACGACTTTGGCGCGCCGTGAAGGGTGTAATCGATGACGTACAGTTTTGCGTTGTTCATAAAGCCCATCTTCCTCCCTGTGGTAATAGAAGGATCGCTGGGCTGCGGGAAAATTCACTCGGATTGTCAGACGGTATCTATCAATGGCGAGGTTCCGGTCGGACTGGTTACCATGGCGCTTTCGCCCACCCCGATGAATGTTCGCCATGGCCCTCGCTGCGCCCCCTGATCTGACTGATACCGATGTGCCCGTGCAGCCGCTGGCGCGCACCTATCCGCGTGGGTTGTTTATCGAGCCGCACGAGCATGTGTGGGGGCAGTTGCTGTATGCGATGAGCGGGGTGATGTGGGTCGAGACGCCGCACGAGGCGCTGGTGGTGCCGCCGCAGCGGGCGGTGTGGTTGCCGCCGGGGGTTCCGCACGGGATTCGGGTGGTGTCGGATTTGCAGATGCGCAATATCTACCTGCGCCCGGCGCTGGCGGCGACGCTGGATGAGACGGTGCAGGTGATCGAGGTCGGCGGGCTGCTGCGCGAGTTGATTGTCGGTCTGGTGGCGCAGGGCGACAGCGGTGATGCCGAGTATTACGAGGCGCTGGTCGGGCTGGCGCTGCTGGAGCTGAAACGTGCAAGGCGTTCACAGCTGAAGATCCCGTTGCCGGATGATGCCGACCGGCGGTTGATGAGTCTGTGTCAGGCGGTGATGGCCGCGCCTTCGCTGGACGTTCCCTTTGAGCAGCACGCCGAAAACGCCGGGGCCAGCGTGCGCACCCTGGCGCGGTTGTTCAAGGAGGGGCTGGGCATGGGCTTCGCCGAGTGGCGGCGTCAGGTGCAACTGGCGACGGCGGTGGCGGAGTTGATCCAGGGCGTGCCGGTCAGCGCGATTGCCCGTGAGCTGGGTTATTCGCCGAGCAGTTTCAGCGACATGTTCCGCCGCGAGCTGGGTGTCGCCCCTTCGCAATTCGATGGCGGGCCGCTTGCCGGTTGATTTGGCAGAAATTCAGAAGTCCTTGGCCGATGCCGGTCGCCGCCTTTCCCTAGACTTTGCCCATTCCCTTTGTGTGGCGGAGTGATCCCATGAATTACCTGATTTCACTGGGCGTCGGTCTGGGTGTCGGCCTGCTGTATGGCGCGCTGGATGTCCGTTCTCCGGCGCCGCCGACCATCGCGCTGGTGGGCCTGCTGGGCATGCTGGCGGGCGAGCAGTTGTGGCCGATGGGCCGGCAACTGGTCAGTGGCTGGCTGTCCTGAATCCTGTCTTTTTCCTTTGGTGGAGATTTCCATGAAAGCACTGCAATTCGATAAAACCGGCGACCTGTCGTCCCTGCGCTTCGTCGAGGTGCCGACGCCGGTGCCGGGCGCTGACGAGGTGCTGGTGCAGATCAAGGCTGCAGGCCTCAATCCCAGCGACGTGAAGAACGTACTCGGGCGTTTTCCGTACACCACGCTGCCGCGTATTCCCGGTCGTGACTTTGCCGGTGTGGTGGTCGAAGGGCCGCAGGCGTTGATCGGTCAGGAAGTCTGGGGCACCGGGCGTGAGCTGGGTTTTTTCGCCGATGGCTCCCACGCGCAGTTCGTCAAACTGCCGGCCAAGGGCGTGGCGCATAAACCTTCGCATTTGAGTTTCACTCAGGCCGCCAGCCTCGGGGTGCCTTACACCACGGCGTGGGATGCGCTGGAGCGCAGCCTGGTGAGTGCCGAAACCCGTCTGCTGGTCATCGGCGGCGGGGCGGTGGCGACGGCGGCGCTGGCGCTGGCCAAAGTGCGCGGCGCGCAGTTGCTGGCGGCGGCGCGGCGGCCGGAGCAGGTCAAGGATCTGCAGGCGCAGGGTTATCAGACGATTCAGCTGGACAAGCCCGAGGAGCTGGGGGCGCAGGTCGATGCGGTGTATCGCGGCGGTGCCGATGTGATCTTCGACACCACCGGTTTCTGGCTGCCGGCCTCGGTCGCGGCATTGGCGACCTTCGGACGGATCGCGATCATCGCCGCACCGGTGGACGGGCATGTGCAACTGCCGGCGCTGGCCCTGTATCGCAAGGGCGGTTCGGTGGTCGGCATCAACTCGTTGCTGTATGGCGTTGAAGCCTGCGCGGCGATGCTGGATCAGTTTGGCCGGTTCTTCGACGAAGACCTGCTGCCACTGCCGCAAGGGTTGGTGGAAGCGCCGCTGGCCGAAGGGCTGGCGCGGTATGCCGATGTGAATCAGGGCAGTGGCGACAAAGTGATTCTTGTCCCCTGACGGTCTCTGTTTTTCATGACATCACAAAACCGTGGGAGCGAATTCGCTCCCACGGTTTTTTGGGTCTCAGGATTGCGGGACGCCGTTCTCCCACGCCGACCAGTTCTTCAGGATGTCCTGCACCAACGGATTGCCCGCGCGGTAGAGGTTTTCCAGTGCCGGCACAAATCCGCCCTGATCGGCATACTTGAGCAGGTTGTCCACTTCGCTGCCGCCGGGCGCCGGACGGTCGAAGTCGGAGCCGGCGCGCACCACGGCCAGGCGCTGCACGTCCACCAGGCCCTCGCGGCTGGCGCGCAGCAAGGCTTCGTAGGTGGAGTTGTCTTCCTGTTGGGTGGTGCAGTATTCACCCTGGTTGTCGGTCAGCAGTTTGGTCCAGACCTCGGCGCGTTCGCTCAGACGCGTGCCGGAGAACCAGGTATTGCCCGCCAGCGTGTCGCAACGGGTGACCACCGGCGGCTGATTGGCCGGCGCTGCCGGGTATTTCAGGCGCCACACCGCCGATTCCTTGCTCTCGCTCAGTTCGACCTTGTGGCTCAGGGCGTAGGCCTTGGCCTGCAGTTTCGGGTTGAGTTCGAAGACTTCGGTCTTGTAGTCCAGCGGTGGTTTTTCGTTCGGGCCCTTGGTGTTGATGCCCAGGTATCCGGTCGGCCAACTCGATGGCGCGTCGCGGGAATCCAGTTCCCACTGGGTGCCGAACTCGACCAGGTAATGCGCCCAGGCGGCAGTGCCGATGGTCCCGTGTTTCGGGCTGATGCCGGCAATCCCGGCGATCAGGAAGTAGCTTTTGCGCAGGTCGAACTTCGGTGACAGCGCCAGTGCCAGGGTCGAGGCGGCGGCGTTGGTCTGGCCCATGCCGGTGGTCAGCAGGCACACCTGCTGCGTGTTGCAGCGGATGGTCGGGTATTCGGCCGACAGGCCCGGCACGCGGATTTCCTGTGTGAGCTCGAGGCGATCGATCCAGTGCTGTGCCTCCGGGGCGAACATGGTGATCAGCACCACTTTCGGCTGAATCGGTGCCTCGGCCGCCCATGCGGTGGAAGAGAGCAGGGCGGCAGCGGCCAGTGATACACGCGTCATTGCTTTCATGGTTGCTCCTTGATTCAGAATTGATAACCGATGCCGGCGTAGTAACCCCAGCCATTTGAGCGCGCCCGGAAGTTGCCGTCGCCGAAGTTCAGCTCGCTGCCATCCTCCCAGTTGCCGCCGTTGTGGAAATATCGGCCGACCAGGGTGAAACGCAGGTGTGTGAACGAGTACAGCAAGACGTTGGTCGCCACCGTGGCATTGGCAGTGCGCGCCGGGTTGTCCTTGTGCAGGTCCGAGCCGAAATCGAAGTTGGTGAAGCCGATGTAGGTCAGCGAGGCGCCATTGCTGAATTTGTCGATCGGCACGATGTACTTGAGCTGCGCGCGGTAGCCGTCCCACGAATACTCGTTGCTGGCCCCGTAGTTTTCCCACTGGTAGCGTCCGTACAGGTTGGCCGACAGATTGACCCTTGAATGGGTGTCGATGTCGGTGCCGAAACCGCTGTACAGCGTGTTGGCGCGGTTCTCTTTGCGGCTGCCGTGATCGTAGATCCAGTCGAACGCCACGTACCATTCCTTGAACGGCCCGATGGCCAGGCTGCGGCCGGCGAGGTAGTCGATGGAGATGCGCGGTTCGTGCTCCATGAACACCGGCGAGCCATGGTCCCACACGCCTTTGTCGTGGCTGTTGCCGATGTTGAAGATCTTCGGAATGTCGATGTAGCCGTACAGCTCGAACGGACCCTTGCGCCCGAAGTACTCGTATTCGAGGTAGATGTCGTCGGCCGGTTGCGGACCGAAACTGATGTCCTTGCTGCCGATCAGCATCAGATCCTGGTTGTACCAGTCCGACAGGTACGCGCCTTTTTTCGGCGGGCTGGCTTCGGGGCTGAGGGCTTCACCCTGGGCGGATTCCTCGGGCAGGGCAGGTTGCGCCAATGCGGTGTGACTGAGAACTCCAGTAACGCCGGCCAGTAGCAGGGAAACAGCAAAGGTGCGTGCACCGCGACGGCGGTGGCAGGAAGAAACGTACATTCAAAGTCCTTTTTGCAGATCAAGGCCCGAAATGATGGGCCCTGTACGGTTTTGTAACGAAAACGCAGTCAATAGCGACTAGCAAACGTTTGCACAAGCCGTACCAGTTTCTCAAGTCGCTGAAAAAACGATCGATTCGCGGGTTTACCTGGCGACTCGGTCAGCTCCTGAAAAGGGCCTGCGAAAACCCTCATCACCTTGCTCAGAACGGCCGGAAGTATCGACGCAGGGCCTTATCGCACAAAAGTATTAACACTATTTAACCGGTGCCCCATCGAAGGGCATCAACTAGCGTGTGTCTGGAAAGCGACGGTTTATCTGATGACCGTCATACGCTTGATGCGTGCTGGGTCTTGCTGCATTTGCACGCCTTCAAGGACGAAATTGGCCACGCAAGGAGTAGCCCGTGGAAGCAAGGTTTGGTGTTGCCCTCGTCTCGCGTTTTTCCCCTCTGTCCCTTGCTGTGCATCTGAGCGTCGCCGGGCTGCTGTTCGGTGGTGTCAGCGAGCAGGCGTTCGCCACCTGTTCGGCGGCGGGTTCCACGATTACCTGTTCGGGCGTCCCGACCCTGCCGCTGTTTCTCAATGATTACAGCAGCGCCACCAGCGGCCTGACGGTCAACGTCACCAACGGCGCGCAGATGAACGCGACGCTGGGCGGCAAGGTGATCAACCTGACCGGGGCCAACATCAACCTCAACAACTCCGGCACCCTCGACCCGGCCTTGCTCGGCCTGGTGTCGATCCTCAGTGGCGGTGCGTTCATCGGCACCGGTGCAACCAGTACGGTGAGCATCGTCAACAACACCACCGGGCTCATTCGCGGCACCGGCATGTTGCTCGGCCTTAACCTGACCAGCATCGACGGTCTGGGGATTGGTGTGAACAACTCGGTGTCGGGCACCACGACCATCACCAACGACGGCACGATTACCTCCACCGGGCTGTCGGTCGGCGGCATCACCCTGGCCGATACCCCGGTGGTCGGGGTGTATGGCGGTTCGCAAGTCAACATGACCAACAGTGCCAGCGGCACGATCAACGGCCGGATTGCTTTCGAGACGTCGGCAGCAGGCAACACCTTCACCAACGCCGGTAACATCACCGGCGGTGTGTCGATGGGGGCGGGCAGCACCAACACCTTCTACGCGATCACCGGTTCCAGCGTTAACGTCGGTGACGGCGTGCAAGTGTCCGTCGGCCTCGGTGGCCTGATCGGCATCAACCTGACTTTCGCCCCGACCGGCACCATCGATGGCGGCGCGGGGGGCACCAACACGCTGATCCTGCAAAACCCGATCGGCGTCGGTGGTGGCGTCACCGGGACCGGCACTGCGTCCAGCGCGACCTACGTCAACTTCAACAACCTGACCCTCAACAGCGGCACCTGGACCTTGCAGGGGCCGTTGGTCAGCGGGGCGACCACACTCAATGGCGGTGTCGCGCAGTTCAACGACAACGCCGCGTTCGGCAGCGGTGTGCTGACGTCCAACGGCGGGATTCTTCAGGCCAGCAATGCCGGTTTGTCGCTGGCCAACCAGATCAGTCTGGGCGCCGGTGGCCTGACCCTGCAGGGCATCAACGGCACCACCCTGAACGGCGTGATTTCCGGTACTGGCGGCTTGACCAAGATCGGCAGCGGTCAGCTCAACCTCAACGGCATCAACACTTACACCGGCAACACCGTGCTCAACGGCGGCACAGTGCTAGTGGGTAATAACTCGGCATTCAGCACTGGCGGCATTACGGTCGGCGGCGCTTCGAGCATCTCGGCAACGACGCCGATTTCGCTGGCCAACGCGATCACGCTCAACAGCACCCTGACCGCAACCGGCACTGGAGCGCTGACCCTGGGCGGGGTGATCAGCGGCGCCAGCAATCTGACCAAAACCGGCAGCGGCAGCCTGACCCTCAACGGCATCAACACCTACACCGGGATCACCAGCCTCAGCGCCGGGACTTTGCGCGTCGGCAACAACAACGCATTGGGCACCGGGGTCCTCAACACCAGCAACGGCACCAGTCTCGACAGCACCGGCAACGTGACCTTGGCCAACAACGTCGGCATCACCGGTACGTTGAATGTGCTCGGCAGCAATGCCCTGACCCTGGCCGGCATCGTGTCCGGCACCGGCTCGATCACCAAGAGCGGCAGCGCCAGTCTGACCCTGACCGGCAACAACACCAACAGCGGCAGCACCGCTCTCAACGGCGGCAGCTTGCTCGTCGGCAGCAACACCGCCCTCGGCACGGGCGCGTTGAACGCGGCGGCCGGCACCACGCTGGATGCGACCACCGCCGTGACCCTGGCCAACGCGGTGGCGCTGGCGGCGGATCTGACCATCGGCGGTACTCAGGCACTGGGCTTGAGCGGGGTCATCAGCGGCGCCGGCAATCTGATCAAGGGCGGCACCGCGAATCTGACCCTCAGCGGCAACAACACCTTCTCCGGCGGTACAGCGCTGAACAACGGGACGCTGATCATCGGTTCCAACACCGCGCTCGGCACCGGCGCACTGACCACGGCGGCGGGCACCACCCTCGACGCCAGTACCAGCGTGGCGTTGAGCAACGCGGTCGCCCTCGGCGGCAACCTGAATATCGCCGGCAATGCCAATCTGACCCTCGATGGCGTCGTCAGCGGCAGCGGCGGGCTGACCAAGAACGGCGCGGCGAACCTGATTCTCAACGGCACCAACACGTTTCTCGGTGCTATTGCATTGAACGCGGGCACCATCACAGCGGGTGCCAACGCTGCGCTGGGCAGTGGCAATATCACTGTCGGCGGCGCGGCGACCCTCGACAGCAATACCGCGGTGACGCTGAACAACAACGTCATTCTCAACAGCAATCTGGGGATCGGCGGCAGCAATGCACTGACCCTTGGCGGGGTGATCAGCGGCGCCAGTCAATTGATCAAGAACGGCACGGCCAACCTGACCCTCAACGGCGCCAACACCTTCACCGGCGGCACCGCACTCAACGCCGGAAGCTTGACCGTCGGCAACGGCGCGGCGCTCGGCACCGGCACGCTGACCGTGGGCGGGTCGGGCGGCACGCTCAACAGCAGCGCCAACGTGACGCTGAACAACGCCATTGCGCTGAACGCCAACCTCACTACCGGCGGCGCCAACCCGCTGACCCTCGGCGGTGTGATCAGCGGCGCCAGCAACCTGATCAAGACCGGTGCTTCAACCCTGACCCTGACCGGCAACAACACCTACACCGGTGCTACGTCGCTGAACGCCGGGACTCTGCTCGTCGGCTCCAACACCGCCCTCGGCACTGGCGTACTCAACGCCGCCAATGGCACCACGCTGGATGCCAGCACCGCGACGAGTCTGGCGAATAACGTAAACCTCGGCGGTAACGTGACCCTCGGCGGTAGCAACGCGCTGACCCTCGCGGGCGTGGTCTCGGGTGTCGGTGGTCTGACCAAAAGCGGCCCCGCCGATCTGATCCTCAACGGCGCCAATACCTATTTCGGCAACACCGCACTCAACGTCGGCAAGCTGATTGTCGGCAGCAATACCGCAATCGGCAGCGGCGCATTGAACGCGGCGGCCGGCACCACGCTGGATACCAATACCGCCGTCACTCTGGGCAATCAGATCAACCTCGCAGGCGCGCTCAATGTCGGCGGCAGCGCGGACCTGACCCTCACCGGCACCGTCGCCGGTGCCGGCAGCCTGGTGAAAGACGGTGCGGCCAATCTGAACCTCAATGGCACCAACACCTACGTCGGCGGCACCACCCTGAACGCCGGTACCCTGACCGTTGGCAACAGTTCGGCGCTCGGCACCGGCGCCTTGACCGTCGGCGGGGCAGCAACCCTCGACAGCAGTTCGCCGCTGGTCAGCCTGGCCAACGCGGTCGTGCTCAATGCGGCGCTGAGCGTCGGCGGCTCGCAGAACCTGACCCTCGGCGGCGTGCTCAGTGGCACCGGCCAACTGGTCAAGAACGGCAGCGCCAACCTGACCGTCAATGGCACCAACACCTTCAGCGGCGGCACCACCCTCAACGCCGGCACCCTGACCCTCGGCGCGCCCGGCGCATTGGGCAGCGGCACGCTCACCGTCGGTGGCGCCGCGACGCTGGACAACAGCACCGCTTTCACCCTCGGCAACAACATCACCCTCGATGCCGGGCTGACCCTGGCCGGCAACAACGGCCTGACCCTCAGCGGCGTGATCGACGGCGCCGGCAGCCTGACCAAGACCGGCCTGGACGACCTGACCCTCAGCGGCAACAACACCTTCACCGGTGCGCTGAACATTGCCGCGGGCAGCGTCACCACCGTGAGCAGCGGGGCGCTGGGCAATACCTCCGGCGCCGACATCAGCGCCGGTGCCAGTCTCAATCTGGGCAGCAACGCCAGCCTCAATGGCCTGAGCGGTAGCGGCAGCGTGCAGATCGGCGGCGGCAACACATTGACCGTGGGCGGAGTCAGCAGCACCAGCACCTTCGACGGCGACCTCAGCGGCAACGGCGGCCTGACCAAGGTCGGCACCGGCACCCTGAACCTGACCGGGATCAACGGCATCATCGGCAACACCGCGGTCAACGGCGGCACCTTGAATCTCAGCGGTTCGCTGGCGAGTGCCCAGGTCAACGTCAATACCGGCGCGACCGTGACCGGCAGCGGTTCGATTCTCGGAGCCCTCAACGTCAACGACGGCGGCCACCTGGCGTTGTCGTCGGGCACCACCCTGTCTGCAGCGTCACTGGTTCTGGCCGCCAACAGCAATATCGATGCGAACCTCGCGACGCCATCGACCACGTCGCTGATGGACATCGGCGGCAACCTGACCCTCGACGGTAACCTCAACGTCACCGATGCCGGCGGTTTCGGCGTCGGTGTCTACCGCTTGTTCAACTACATCGGCGCGCTGACCGACAACGGCCTGACCGTGGCCGGAGTGCCGGTGGGTTATGGCCTCGGCGACATCCTCGTGCAGACCCTTGGCACTCAGATCAACCTGGTGGTGTCGGCGCCGAACACCAACCTGCGTTTCTGGGACGGCAGCCAGACGATCGCCAACGGCACCGTGGATGGCGGCACCGGCACATGGACTGCAGGCGGCACCAACTGGACCAATTCCAGCGGCACGGTGAACCAGACCTGGGCCGGCGACTTCGCGGTATTCCAGGGCACGGCCGGCACGGTAGCGGTCAACGGCACGCAACTGTTCACTGGCATGCAGTTCCTCACCGATGGCTACAACGTGGTCAACGGCACTTCGGGACTGCTGACCGCCGTCAACGGCACCGGCGGCACCACGGCGATGCGCGTTGACCCGGGCGTGACCGCCACGGTCGGCGTGAACATCGACGGCAGCGGCATCCTCAACAAACTCGACGCGGGCACCCTGGTGCTCAACGGTGCCAACAGCTACAGCGGCGGCACGCAACTGGACGGCGGCACCCTGGTGGTCGGCAGCAACACCGCCTTGGGCACTGGCGCGCTGATCGCCAATGCCGGCACGCAACTGGACAGCAACACCGCCGTGACCCTGGCCAACGCGGCCACGCTGAACGGCAACCTGACGATACTCGGCAGCAATGCGCTGACCCTCAACGGTGTCATTTCCGGCACCGGCGGCTTGATCAAGAACGGTTCGGCCAGCCTGACCCTTGGCGGCAACAACGCCTTCCTCGGGCCGGTGGCATTGAACGCGGGCGGTCTGATTCTGGCGTCGAACAGCGCACTGGGTTCGGCCACCCTGAACGCGGCCAACGGCACCACTCTGGATGTCAGCGGCGCTTTCACGGCGGGTAATGCGATCAACCTGGCGGGCAACCTCGGCATCGTCGGCAGCAACGATCTGACCCTCAGCGGCGCGATCAACGGCGCCGGCAGCCTGACCAAGAACGGCGCGGCCAACCTGATCCTGAGCGGGGCCAACAACTTCCTCGGCGGCATCACCCTCAACGCCGGCACCCTGACCGCCGGCAGCAACGGCGCTCTCGGTCTGGGCAACCTGACCGTGGCCGGCGCCTCAGCGCTGGACAGCAACACTTCGGTGTCGCTGGGCAACAACGTGGTGCTCAACGCCAACCTGACCAACACCGGCAACAGCGATGTGGCACTCAGCGGCGTGGTCAGCGGCACCGGCGGTCTGATCAAGAACGGCGCCTCCAACCTGACCCTCAACGGCATCAACACCTACAGCGGCGGTACCACGCTGAACGCCGGCACCGTGACCCTCGGCACCTCGGCGGGTCTGGGCTCCGGCGCGGTAACCGTGGCGGGCGCTTCTACCCTCGATACCACTGCGCCGCTGGTGCTGGCCAACGACGTCAACGTCAATGCCAACCTGAGCGTGGCCGGTAACAACAACCTGACGCTCGGCGGCGTGATCGCCGGGGCCGGCACCCTGACCAAGAACGGTCTGGCCGACCTGACGCTGTCCGGCAACAATACCTTCAGCGGCACCTTCGACGTGCAATCCGGCAGCCTGACCACCCTGGGCAACTCGGCACTGGGCAGCAATGCCGGAATCAATCTCGGCGCTGCGGCGACCCTCAACCTCGGCGGTTCCGGCAGCCTCGCCAGCCTGACCGGCAGCGGCACTGCACTGATCGGCGGCGGCAACACGCTGAGCATCGGCGGCAACAACGCCAGCAGCATTTTCGGCGGTGTGCTCACCGGCACCGGCGAGTTGAGCAAACTCGGCACCGGTACGCTGACTCTGACCGGCCTCAACAGCCTGACCGGCAACACCACGGTCAACGCCGGCACCTTGAACGTCAGCGGCTCGCTGGACAGCGCCAGTGTGCTGGTCAACAGCGGCGGCACCCTGACCGGCGGCGGCTCGCTCGGCGGGGCCGTGACCGTGGCGGACGGCGGTCATCTGACCGGCGCCACCGGTAGCACGCTTTCGGTGAATTCGCTGGTGTTCAACGGCAACTCCAACTTCGATGTCGGCCTCGGTACACCGGTCTCCGGTGGCGGCAACGCACTGGTCAACGTCGGCGGCAACCTGACCCTCGACGGCACCCTCAACGTCAGCGACATCGGCGGTTTCGGCAGCGGCGTGTACCGGTTGATCAACTACACCGGTGGCCTGACCGACAACGGCATGCTGATCGGCACCGTGCCGGGCAGCGTCAACCCGGGCGACCTGACCCTGCAAACCGCGCTGGCCAACCAGATCAACCTGCTGGTCACCGCACCGGGCGTCACCGTGCAGTTCTGGGACGGCAACCAGCTCGTCGCCAACGGTTCGGTGGATGGCGGCAGCGGCACCTGGGGCACCGGCACCACCAACTGGACCGACGTCAACGGCACCACCAATCAGGCCTGGACCAACAACTTCGCGGTATTCCAGGGCACGGCGGGTACCGTGACCGTGAACGGCGCGCAAACCATCACCGGCATGCAGTTCGTCACCGATGGCTACAGCCTGCAGAACGGCACGGCCGGTTCGTTGAATCTGGTCAACGGTTCGTTGGGCAACGCGACCGTACGGGTCGATCCGAACGTCACCGCCACTGTGGGCGTGGCGCTCAATGGAGCCGGCACGCTGGGCAAATACGACACCGGCACCGTGGTGCTGAACGCCGCCAACGGCTACACCGGCGGCACCGCGCTCAATGGCGGCAAAATCGTGGTCGGCAACAACGCGGCCCTCGGCACCGGCGTATTGACCGCCGCCAACGGCACGGCGCTGGACAGCAACGCAGCGGTCAGTCTGGCCAACGCCGTGGTGCTCAACGGCGGACTCACCGTCGCCGGCGCCAACGCATTGACCCTCGACGGTGTGGTCAGCGGCAGCGGCAGTCTGATCAAGACCGGCGCATCGAGCCTGACTCTCAACGGCAGCAACACTTACAGCGGCGGTACTCAACTGTCCGGCGGTTCGCTGATCCTCGGCAACAACAGCGCGATCAGCAGCGGCGCCCTCAGCGTGCTGGGTAACGGCACCCTGGATAGCACCAGCGCGCTGCAACTGGCCAACGCCATCAACCTGGGTGCGCAACTGACCCTGGCCGGCAACCAGAACGCCACCCTGATTGGTGCAATCACCGGCAGCGGCAGTCTGGTGAAAAACGGCGGTGGCGACCTCGTGCTCAGCGGCGCCAACACCTACAGCGGCGGTACGACGCTGAGCGGCGGCAGCACCCGTGGCGACACCAGCAGCCTGCAAGGCGCCATCGTCAACAACGCGACGCTGACCTTCGAGCAGAACAGCGACGGCAGCTATACCGGCAATCTGACCGGCGCCGGCAACTTGAACAAAACCGGCATCGGTGCCTTGCTGCTGACCGGCAACAACACCTTCACCGGCAACACTGCGGTGCAGGCCGGTGCGCTGAACGTCAACGGTGTGCTCAACAGTGCCAACGTCAACGTCGCCAGTGGGGCGAAAATCGGCGGCAGCGGCGTGTTCGCCGGCGCCGTGCAACTGGCCAACGGTGCGACGCTGACTGGTGGCGGCAGTGCAACGCCGTTGTCGGTCGGTTCGCTGGCGTTGTCTTCGGGCACCAACCTGGACTTCACTCTCGGCTCGGCCGCCAGCTCTACAACGGTGGTCAACGTCGCCGGCAACCTGACCCTCGACGGCACACTGAACATCAGCAACGCCGGCGGCTTCGGCACCGGGGTCTATCAACTGTTCACCTACGGTGGCAGCCTGACCGACAACGGTCTGGTCTACGGCAGCCTGCCGGTGTCGGCGGCCAACCTGACCCTGCAGACCGCGCTGGCCAATCAGGTCAACCTGCTGGTGCAGAACGCGCCGAATGAAGTGCAGTTCTGGAACGGCGGCAAGACCAATCCGGACGGCAGCATCGGTGGTGGCAGCGGCGTGTGGGGGCCGGGCACCAACTGGACCGATCCGACCGGGACTCAGGCGCAGGCCTCCAGCGGTCAGTTCGCAGTGTTCGGAGGACAGGCTGGCACGGTCACCGTACAAGGCAACCAGAACTTCACCGGGTTGCAGTTCCTCACCAACGGTTACAGCCTGATTCCGGGCGCCGGCGGCACGCTGACGCCGGTCAACGGGCCTGGCGGCAGTCTTGCTCCGGTGCGGGTCAATGCCGGGGCGAGCGCGGAAATTTCCGTACCGCTGATTGGCAGCGGCGGGATCGAGAAGCTCGATTCCGGCACCCTGATCCTCAGTGGCGCCAATACTTACAGCGGGGGAACCACGGTCAGCGGCGGTACGTTGATCGGCAACACCACCAGCCTGCAGGGCAACATCCTCAACAACGCATCGCTGGTGTTCCAGCAAAACGCCAATGGCCAGTTCAACGGGACACTCAGCGGCCTAGGGGCATTGGCCAAACGTGGCAGCGGGACGTTGTTGTTGACCGGTAATCATCCGTTCAGCGGCACGGTGTCAGTGGATCAGGGCGTGCTGCAGGTCGGCAGTCCTGCGGCGAGGGCTTCCCTGGGCGGGCAGGTTACGGTGGCCAATGGCGCGGGCTTGAGCGGTAATGGCAGCGTCGGTTCAGTGGTCAACCACGGGGTGGTTTCTTCCGGTGCCGAGGCCGGTACGCTGAGCGTAACCGGTAACCTGACCAACGCCGCCGACGGTCTGCTGGCCCTGACCGTCAGTTCGCCAACGGCGACGCCGCTGGCCGTCGGTGGCACGGCGACTCTTGGTGGTGGCCTGCTGGTCAACAGCCTTGCGCCGTTTACCGGTAACGCCGTGTATTCGTTGATTACCGCTGGCGGCGGGGTAACTGGCACCTTCAGCGCCGCTGATCTGCCGCAATACGCGTTCCTGAATACGACGCTGGCCTACGATGCCAACGCGGTGAATCTGGTCGTCAGCCGCAACGGCAATTCGTTCGTCGACGTCGCCGCCACTGGCAACCAGGGCAACACCGCTTCGGCGTTGATGCGCAATGGCGCAGCCGGTGCGGTGTTGCAAAATGAAATCGTCAACCTCAGCGTGGCCGATGCACGGAACGCCTTCGACAGCCTGTCGGGGGAAATCCATGCCAGCACCGCCAGCGCGATCCTAGAGGATTCGCGGTACGTGCGGGACGCGGTCAACGACCGCATGCGCCAGCCGTCGTGCAGCGCACCGGACGATCCACGCCGCGCCCTGGCCCCGAGCGACAACCAGCTGACCAGTAACGGTTGCCACGGCGAAATGGTCGGCTGGGCCCGCGCACTCGGCGCCTGGGGCGAGTCGGACGGCGACAGCAACAGCGCGAAACTGGATCGCAACCTGAGTGGCTTCATGCTCGGCACCGACAAGCAGCTCGACGACCAATGGCGCGTCGGCATGGCCGCCGGCTACACCCGCAGCGATCTGGATGCCCATGATCGTCGTTCGAATGCCACGGTCGAGAGCTACCACCTGGCGGCGTACCTCAACTCGCAATTCGATGCGTTGGCAGTGCGCCTCGGTGCGGCGTACAGCTGGCACGACATCGAGACCAAACGCGACGTCAGCGTCGGCGCCTACAACGACCGATTGAAGGCCAATTACGACGCCCGCAGCGCCCAGGTGTTCGGTGAAGTCGGCTATGCCATCGAAGCGGCCGGGATCGCTCTGGAACCGTTCGCCGATTTGGCGTACGTCAACTACGACAGCGACAAGGCCAAGGAGAAAGGTGGGGTGGGGCGCCTGCGCGCCGAGTCCGATCAGGACATCACCTTCTCGACCCTGGGCGTGCGCGCCGGCAAGGTCATCACCCTGGCCAACGGCGGGCAATTCACCCCGCGCGCAGCCCTCGGCTGGCGGCATGCCTTCGGTGACACCAAACCCGACGCCGACCTGACCTTCATCGACGGCGGCGCCTCGTTCAACACCCAGGGCGTACCGATTGCCAAGGACAGCGCGGTGGTCGAAGCAGGCGTGGACTTCCAGATCAGCCCGACCGGCAAACTCGGTATCGGTTACTCGGGGCAGCTGTCGAACGAGAGCAACGATCATGCGATGACCATCAGCTTCAGCCTCGGGTTCTGATTCAGGAGCGAAGCACTTCAGCCGCCCGCAAGGGCGGCTTTTTTTTGCCTGCCGACCCCTCTGCTAAAATCCCTTCCACTGCCTCCCGGAGACTGCCCCATGACCGAGCCCATCCGTCTGACCCAATACAGCCACGGCGCCGGCTGTGGCTGCAAGATTTCGCCCAAGGTGCTGGAGGTGATTCTGGCCGGCAGCGGGGCGCAGAATCTTGATCCGAAACTGTGGGTCGGCAACGCGTCGCGCGATGACGCGGCGGTGTATGAAATCGATGCCGAGCGCGGGGTGGTCTCGACCACGGATTTTTTCATGCCGATCGTTGATGACCCGTTCGACTTCGGCCGGATTGCCGCCACCAATGCCATCAGCGACATCTACGCCATGGGCGGCGATCCGTTGATGGCGATTGCGATCCTCGGCTGGCCGGTCAATGTGCTGGCGCCGGAAGTGGCGCGGGACGTGATACGGGGGGGGCGAGCGGTGTGCGATGCGGCGGGGATTCCACTGGCCGGCGGGCATTCGATCGATGCACCGGAGCCGATCTTCGGTCTGGCTGTCACCGGGCTTGTGGAAAAGCGCTTCATGAAACGCAACGACACGGCCACCGCCGGTTGCCTGCTGTACCTGACCAAACCATTGGGCATCGGCATCCTCACCACCGCCGAGAAGAAGGGCAAGCTGCGCCCCGACGACATCGGCGTGGCCCGGGACTGGATGTGTACGCTGAACAAGCCCGGCAGCCGTTTTGGCAAACTGG
The DNA here is from genome assembly GCF_057809295.1 of Pseudomonas sp. FG35. Classification (NCBI taxonomy): domain Bacteria; kingdom Pseudomonadati; phylum Pseudomonadota; class Gammaproteobacteria; order Pseudomonadales; family Pseudomonadaceae; genus Pseudomonas; species Pseudomonas sp. FG35. The sequence goes on from NZ_JBMDJR010000012.1 coordinate 171,456, forward strand.
CCGGGGTCACCGCGATGACCGATGTCACCGGCTTCGGCCTGCTCGGGCATCTGGTGGAAATGGCTGACGGCAGCCAGCTGACGGCGCGCATTTTTTACGACCGGGTGCCGCGACTGGCGAGCGTCGAGTATTACCTCGAACAGGGCTGCGTGCCCGGCGGCACCCTGCGTAATTTCGACAGTTATTCGGGCCGCGTCGGGCGGGTGCAGGAATTGCACAAACGGGTGCTGTGCGACCCGCAGACCAGCGGCGGTCTGCTGGTGGCCGTCACCCCTGAAGGCAATGCCGAATTCCTCGCCGTCGCTGCCGAACTCGGCCTCGCGCTTGAGCCGATCGGTGAGTTGATCGGGCGACAGAGCCACGCGGTCGAGGTGAATTGATGTCCATCGACGTCACCGACTACCGCGACATCTTCCTCAACGACCGACCGCTGATGGACGCCCGCGCGCCGGTCGAATTTCACAAGGGCGCGTTTCCCGGTGCGCTCAATCTGCCGCTGATGAACGACATCGAGCGTCAGCGAGTCGGCACTTGCTACAAGCATCACGGGCAGCAGGCGGCCATCGAGCTGGGCCATCAATTGGTGTCCGGTGCGGTCAAGGCCGAGCGCCTCCAGGCCTGGGCGGCGTTTGCCCGCGCGCATCCCGAGGGTTTTTTGTATTGCTTTCGTGGCGGCCTGCGTTCGCAGATCGTGCAGCAGTGGCTGAAGTCGGAAGCCGGCATCGATTACCCGCGTATCGGCGGAGGCTACAAGGCGCTGCGCGGTTTTCTGATCGACACTCTTGAATCAGCCTTGACCGACTGTGATTTCGTGCTGCTGGGCGGCATGACCGGCACCGGCAAGACCGAAGTGCTGGTGCAACTGCGCAACAGCGTGGATCTGGAAGGTCATGCCAATCACCGGGGCTCGAGTTTTGGCAAGCGCGCCACCGGTCAGCCGTCGAACATCGATTTCGAGAACCGGCTGGCCATCGACTTCCTGAAAAAGCGCGCCGCCGGCATCGATCAGTTTGTGCTGGAGGATGAGGGCCGGGTGGTGGGCAGCTGCGCGTTGCCCTTGCCGTTGTATCAGGGCATACAGCAGTACCCGATGGTCTGGCTGGAAGATCGTTTCGAGCAGCGCGTCGAGCGAATCCTGCGCGATTACGTGGTGGATTTGTCTGCCGAGTTTCAGGCGGTGCATGGGGAAGAAGGTTTCGGGCGGTTTTCCGAGCGCTTGCTGGATAGCCTCGACAACGTGCACAAACGCCTGGGTGGCGAGCGGCATCGACGGATGCGGGTGTTGATGGAGGAGGCGCTGGCGGAGCAGGGCCGCAGCGGGGCGGTGGAGTTGCATCGCGCGTGGATCGAGGGCTTGCTGCGCGAGTATTACGACCCCATGTATGTGTTTCAGCGCGAGAAGAAGGGCGGGCGGATCGAGTTTGCCGGGGAGCGGCAGGCCGTTATCGAGTACCTGCGTCAACGGGGCAAATCCCAGGCCTGACGGGGCCCGAACGGGCCCCGGGCACTCTCAGGTCGGACAGCTTTCCTGGCCGTTATCCAGCCCCTGTTTGTAGCTGTGGCTCTGCAGGCTGGCCTTGCCGTTGTGCCAGGTCAGGGTCAGCACATACAGCGAGTCGTAGTCGCTGGATTCCCAGTCATCGGTGATTTTCTGTTTTCCGCCTACCGCATTGCCGGCAACCTTGTTGATCAATTCAGGAAGGTAACCATGGGACCACGCGGTGTAGATGGTCGAGTTGTGGTACTTGTCGTCGGTCAGTTCCCGGGCCAGGTCACTGGTGTCGTTGGCCGAGAACTCGATGTTCACCGGCAGGCCGAGTTTGATCGCGGCCGGGCTGATGGTCATCAGCGGGCGGATGTAGCTGTAGGAATTGTCCAGTTCGCCTTCTTCGACATTGCGCGTCGGGTTGGCGGCGAACACATAGTCGGCCTTGCCGAATTTTTCCGGCAGCAGGGTCGACAGGTCGATGGCCCGGTTCAGGCCCTGGCAGTTGAGCTGGCCGAGACCGCCGGCCGGTTTCTCTGCGTGACGCAGGAACACCAGGGTCTGGGTGCCGTCCACCGGTTGCGCACGGCTTTCGCTGGATTCCAGCGACAGGAACAGCGCGCTGACCGCCAGCAGGGTGGGCAGGGCCACATACGCGCGATGTTTGAAGCGGTTGGCGACTTTCATCAAGTTCGTCATGGGATAAGGCGTCTTCAGTCTGTTCGGTTAAGGCTGACAAACCTCTGCACCGGTGCATGGGCGCCGGGTGTTTTCCCTGTCATCACTGGCTTGCTTGGAGCCCCCTGAGGCCCGTTTGGTTCGATCCGCTTGAGTGCGCCGCACTTTACCTTTGAGGCTGCGCGGTTGGAGGGAAGGTTAACCACAGGATGTTGCGGATTTAAGTAAGCCTGCGGGGCAGGTGTGTAAAGAACCCGAGCCAGAGCGCTGATCGTGGATTATGCTCAGGCCTTTCATTTTGTGACTGGATGCTACACATGACTGATCTGTCCGCGTTCCCGATCACCCAGAAATGGCCGGCGCAGTACCCTGACTGGATTCAGCTCTATTCCCTGCCGACCCCCAACGGCGTCAAGGTCTCGATCATGCTCGAAGAAATCGGCCTGCCGTACGAGCCGCACCGCGTGGGCTTCGACACCAATGACCAGATGTCCCCGGAATTCCTGTCGCTGAACCCGAACAACAAGATCCCGGCGATCCTCGACCCCCACGGTCCCGAGGACAAACCGCTGCCGTTGTTCGAGTCCGGCGCGATCCTGATCTACCTCGCCGACAAGAGCGGTCAGTTGCTGGCCCAGGAAGGCGCGCTGCGCTACGAGACCATTCAATGGCTGATGTTCCAGATGGGCGGTATCGGCCCGATGTTCGGCCAGCTCGGTTTCTTCAACAAATTCGCCGGCAAGGACTACGAAGACAAGCGTCCCCGTGACCGCTACGTCGAAGAAAGCCGCCGCCTGCTCAGCGTCCTGAACACCCGTCTGGAAGGGCGCGACTGGATCATGGGCGAGCGCTACACCATCGCCGACATCGCCACGTTCCCGTGGGTGCGCAACCTGATCGGCTTCTACGAGGCCGGCGATCTGGTCGGCATCAACAACTTCCCGAACGTCACCCGGGTGCTGGAGCGCTTCCTGGCACGGCCGGCGGTTGTGCGCGGCTTGACCATTCCTTCCTGATCCTGTGGCAGCCGGGTGCGCAGATTGTTGCGTGCCCGGTAACGCACTGTTGATTGATCCAGGTTTGTACCCCGTCCCCCGCAAGGCATAAGCTTCGCCCCCTACGACTTTCGTCTCATCCGCTGTTTTCAGGAAAGGCCCCATGTCCAGTCAGTTCCCCGAAGCACGTCCACGCCGTCTGCGCCGCAATGCGAGCCTGCGCAGCCTGTTCCAGGAAACCGAGTTTTCCCTCAACGATCTGGTGCTGCCGATCTTCGTCGAAGAAGAGATCGACGATTTCGTGCCGATCAAGAGCATGCCCGGCGTGATGCGTATTCCCGAGCGCAAACTGGCCGGCGAGATCGAGCGTTACGCCCGGGCCGGGATCAAGTCGGTGATGACGTTTGGCGTGTCTCATCACCTGGACGCCAACGGCAGCGACACCTGGCGTGAGAACGGTCTGGTGTCTCGCATGTCGCGGATCGCCAAGGACGCCGTGCCGGACATGATCGTGATGTCAGACACCTGCTTCTGCGAGTACACCGACCACGGCCATTGCGGCGTGATGCACAACCATGAAGTCGACAACGACCAGACCCTGATCAACCTCGGCAAGCAAGCGGTGGCGGCGGCGCGTGCCGGTGCCGACGTGATCGCGCCATCGGCAGCGATGGACGGCCAGGTGCGGGCGATTCGCCGGGCGCTGGACGATGCCGGCTTCTCGCAGATTCCGATCATGGCCTACTCGACCAAATTCGCCTCGGCGCTCTACGGCCCGTTCCGCGAGGCTGGTGGCAGCGCGCTGAAGGGCGATCGCAAAAGCTATCAGATGAACCCGATGAACCGCCGCGAAGCCCTGCGCGAATCGTTGCTCGACGAGCAGGAAGGCGCCGACGCACTGATGGTCAAACCGGCCGGCGCGTACCTGGACATCATCCGCGACATCCGCGAAGCCTCGACCCTGCCGCTGGCGGCGTATCAGGTCAGCGGCGAGTACGCGATGATCAAGTTCGGCGCCCAGGCCGGGGCTATCGACGAAGATCGCGTGGTGCGCGAAAGCCTCGGTGCGATCAAACGCGCGGGTGCGGATCTGATCTTCACCTACTTTGCGATGGACCTGGCCCTGGCCGGGATCTGATCCTTCAGGGGCAATTGAAAAACGGCCGGATCCCGTGATCACGGAAATACCGTTCGATCACCTTCGGATCCGCGCTGTTGTCGGCAATCGCCACGTAGGTATCCGGGCGCAGCAGGTAAAAGCCGTTGCGCCCCAGTCCCGCCGTTTCAAACGCCGGGCGCCAGTCGAACACGTGCAGCGGCAAGTGATGTTCATTGCACCAGGCGATCATCTCGTCGCTGGTGTCGCCGTACACATGCACCTGCCAGCACGGATGGCGCAACGGTTCGTAATTGTCCCCCTCGCCATCATGAGCCCACGGCAAGCGGTCACCGCCGTGGACGTGCCCGGCCACGCCTTCACTCAACGCCATGCCCCGATAGTTGAGGGTGATCTGCGACACCGTGCGAAACAGGAATTCGCGGCTGGTTTCGAACGAGGCCATTTTCGGAATCAGGAACGGTGCCAGCCGCGTGCGCAACAGGTCGGCCATTCGGCCTTCGGCGGTGACGAAGCTGAAGACCTTGTCGGTGGTCGACACCAGTCGCCGGGCGAAGGCGATGCGTTCGGTTTCGTAGCTGTCGAGCAGTTGGGGCGTGGCTGCGCCGCCGAGCACTGCCGCGAGTTTCCACGCCAGATTGATCGCATCGCCGATGCCGGTGTTCATGCCCTGACCGCCGGCCGGACTGTGCACATGCGCCGCATCGCCGAGCAGAAACGCCCGGCCCTGGCGAAAGTGATCCGCCACCCGATGATGCACGCGGTAGGTGGAGAACCAGTTGACGTCCTCGATGTGCACGTTCAGATGTTCGATGGCGCGATTGCTGACATCGGAAAACTCGAGGGTTTCGGCACGATCCGCACGTTCGTCACGCACCGTGCCGATCAACCGCGCACGGCCTTCGCCGGCCAGCGGAAACACCGCGAGAAAGTCCGCTTCATCCAGATCCAGATGCAACTCGCCATTGAGCGCGGGGCCGCTGGCCCGCACATCGGCGACGTAGAAAATCTGCTGATAAGTGCCGCCGGGAAAACCGGTGTCGAGGGTTTTGCGCACGACCGAACGGGCGCCGTCACACCCGGCCAGATAGCAGGCCTGGCAGATTTCCTGCTCGCCATCCGGCAGGCGCAAATGCGCGGTGAGGCCGTCGCCGTTTTCGGTGAAACTCTCCAGCGTCGTGTTGCGCTCGACGGTCACGTCGTAGTCTTCGAGGCGGTCGATCAACAGTCGCTCGTGTTCGTCCTGCGGGTACATTTCCAGAAAGGCATAGGGCGTCAGGCCTTCGCCGATCCGGTTCAGCGGCAGTTGTGCCACAGGTTTGCCCTTGACCCAGAAATTGGCCGCCGCCACCCGGTGACCGTTACGCACTATCGCGTCGGCCAGATCCAGTTGCCGGTACAGCTCAAGGGTGCGCGCCTGCACCGCCAGCGCCCTTGAAGTGGTGCCCGGCGCGGAAGCCTTGTCTATGATGCGCACCCGCACGCCCAGTTTGCTCAGCCACAGGGCCAGCACCAGCCCGGTGGGGCCCGCGCCGATGATCAGAACATCACTGCGGTTCATGGTCTGTCCTCCTCGCGTGTCCTGACCTGCGGCATGCACTGAGTGTGCAGCAGCAAGTATGGATCAGACGGCGAGGGCGGCCAGTCGGCCTGCCAAACGGGGCGATGGAACAGCGCCGCTGGCCCGCAGTCCTATCCTGCACCCTGCGATTGAGCGTAGGGTTAACCCGGCTCAACGGACTGGATGAAGTGTATGCACACCCCTCGATTAATCGTCAGCCTAGCCGCGCTGCTGGTACTGGCCGGTTGCGCCGGTCAACGCAGCGAAGAAGCGGCGCCGCGCCCGCCCGCCGAGGTCAAGGCGCAGATCGTGCGCCTGCTGCCGGCCAAAACCGTCGACCGCCAGGGCTGGGCCACTGACATCTACGCTGCTTTCGCCGCTCAGGGCATCAGCCCGACCACGCAGAATCTGTGTTCGGTGCTGGCCGTCACCGAGCAGGAATCCACCTTTCAGGTCGATCCGCCAGTGCCGGGCCTGGGCAAGATCGCCCGTGACGAAATCGACCGCCGCGCCGCCAAGGTGCATATCCCGAGCCTGTTGGTCAGCGGCGCCTTGCAGGTGCGCTCGCCGAACGGCAAGACCTACAGCGAACGCCTGAGTGCCGCCCGCAGCGAAAAGGAATTGAGCGCAATTTTCGATGATTTCATCGGCTCGGTGCCGATGGGTCGCACGCTGTTCAGCGGTTTCAACCCGGTGCACACCGGCGGGCCGATGCAGGTCAGCATCGAATTCGCCGAGCAGCACGCCAAGGACTACCCGTACCCGGTGGACGGGACGATTCGTCGCGAGGTGTTCAGCCGTCGCGGCGGGATGTATTTCGGCATCGCCCATCTGCTGGGTTATCCGGTGAGTTACCGCGAGCCGTTGTACCGCTTCGCCGATTTCAACGCCGGCTGGTACGCCAGTCGCAACGCGGCGTTTCAGAACGCGGTCAGCCGGGCGTCGGGCATTCCGCTGGCGCTGGATGGCGACCTGATCCGCCCGGGCGCGATCATGCCGGGCAGCACTGAACTGGCGGTGCGCGCCCTCGGCAAATCCCTGGGCATGCGCAATCCGGTGATCCGCGATCAACTGGAGAAGGGCGATAGCCTGGCCTTCGAGGAGACCAAACTGTATCAACGGGTCTTCGAGCTGGCGGAGCGTGCGGAAGGCAAGTCACTGCCCCGTGCGGTGTTGCCGGGCATCGTGCTGCAGAGCCCGAAGATCACCCGCAAACTGACCACGGCGTGGTTTGCCAAACGGGTCGACGAGCGTTATCGGCGCTGCATGGCCAAGGGCTGAGGTCGATCAAAAAGGTATAAAAAAACCCGGCTGACGGGAGCCGGGTTTTTTCTGGGTTGTTGCGATCAAGCCATTCATTCAGGCAACGCGGCGTTCGATCAGACGATCCGATCCACCTTCGGCAACGCGGCGTTCAATCAGACGATCCGAGCCACCTTCGGCAACGCGACGTTCAATCAGACGATCCGAACCACCTTCGGCAACGCGACGTTCGATCAGACGATCCGAGCCACCTTCGGCAACGCGGCGCTCGATCAGACGATCCGAACCACCTTCGGCAACGCGGCGTTCGATCAGACGATCCGAACCGCCTTCGGCGATCATGGTGTGGGCAGGTTTGGCGGCAAATGCGTTGAAGGCCAGAACCGAAAGGGCAATGCTGAGGATGACTTGGCGTTTCATGATTGTGTGCTCCGGGGTGTTGTTTGTTTGGTATGGAGCCGATGTTACGCCCGGGATTTTTTAAGAGAACTTCATTGACGTGATGGTGAACATCGACGCCGATGATGGTTTGTCACAGCACCTTCACTGCGCGGCCAATTGCCTGGATCGGCCCGGTGGGTTTGCCGATCGGCGAGCCGTTGGCGCCTTCCAGCGTCAGCTCGAACAATTGGTTAGGTTGCAGCGGCGGCAGTTTGTCCAGCGGGATCGACAGCGCTTGCCCTGGCTTGACCAGCCCCAGCGACACCGGACCCTGCCAGCCGTCGGCCTTGGTCCAGAATTCCAGCGCCTTGTCCGTCGGCACCTCGACCACGCCCAGCGGAATCAACTGAATCTCCCGTGGGTTGCTGGCCTGGATCACCCAGCCCGGCGCCTTGTCCTGCGGGGCGACCAGCACCACCAGAAAGCTCGGTTTCGGGGTGGTTTGAGTTAGCAGGATCGAACCCAGCAACAAGGTCGCGGCCAGCCCGGCAGCGCTCAAGCCGCGCCACAGCGACAGGCGGTTCCACCAGGAAATCTCTGGCGCCCTCTTGTGGGTGAGTTGCCCGACACTGCGTTCGATGCGTTGCCACAACTGCGACGAGGGCTGATGCGCCGGCGCGAGGTCGGTCAGTTCCAGCAGACGCCGCTCCCAGGCGTCCACGGCTGCTTGCAGTTCGGGTTCGTTGGGCAAGCGTCGTTGCACTTCGGCGCGCGCTTCGGCCGAGAGGGTGCCGAGCACGTATTCGCTGGCCAGTTCATCGCGTTCCTGCGCCGATTCGGTGGTCATCCCATGCACTCCCGCAACGCATTGAGGCTGCGCTTGATCCAGGCTTTGACGGTGCCCAGCGGCGTGTCGAGGCGTTGGGCGATCTGTGCGTGGCTGTAACCGTCGACGTAGGCGTGAAGGATGCAGCGGCGGCGTTGCGGTTCCAGTTGATGCAGGCAGCGATGGATGCGGGTCGATTGCGCCAGCGCATCGAAGTCGTCATCAATCGCCGGAGATTCGTTGCTGTCGTTCAACGGCGTTTCCCGGTCGTGATTGCGCAGCACATTCAGCGCCAGATGGCGGGTCACGCTGAACATCCAGCCCCGGGCCGAACCGCGCGCCGGATCGAACCCCGACGCGCCAGCCCAGATCTTGATGAATGCGTCGTGAACGATGTCTTCGGCCAGCGCCGTGTCTCGCACCAGACGCCGGGCCACACCGAGCAGCCGCGGGCTTTCCTGCACATACAATTCGCGCAGGGCCCCGCGCTCGCCGCGGGCACAGGCGGCGAGGCGGGCTTCGTAATCGAACGCGGTTTCGGGTAATGGCATGTCTTGCAATCTAGCAAGCATCGGCCAAACGTCCAGTCAGGCTCAGTTCGCCGCCCAGAAAATGTAGTCGGCCTGGTACTTCACCACTTCCTGTTTGCCCTTGTTGGCTGCCGTGCATTCGCTGCCTGGCGCCACGCCGCCCTTGAGCGCGACGCGCTGGATGTAGCTCACGCCGCTCATGGCGCCTTTGCCCTCGGCGGGGTTGGCCTTGACCAGCTGATAGGGCAGGTTGCCCGGGCTCGACGGCGCTACGGCCAGTTGCGTGCCGGTGACTTTCGAGCCGTCCTTTGCCTGCCAGGTGGCGGGCGGGCCGAAGTAGGTGCCGACCTGTTTGCCGCTGCGATCGTTGAGCACCGCTTTCGGGCCGACGAACACCCACTCGGTCTGGCCGGCGACATTGGCCTTGTCCCGGCATTCGTAGGTGATCTCGCCGACCCCGGTGGTTTCCATCGCGATCTTGTGGCCGTCCGGCACTTTGATCGCGTCGGGATAACTGCTTTGGGCAAAGCTTGTCGAGGCGACGGCGAGCAAACCGGTGAAGCCGATCAGTTGGGTGATGTTCATCAGTGTTTCTCCGAAAAAGGGTAAACCGCTGACAGCCGAAAGAGGGCTGTTACAGGGACTACCCGTGACGGAGGCGTTTGGATGCAGGGCCCGACAAATAATTTTGAAAACACTGCAAGCCCGCTCCCACAGGGATCTTCAGCATTGGTCAGATTGTTGTAACCAGCTCTTTCCCGGTTTTTGCCAATGCCAGGCCGGAGGCCTTCAGGAGTTCCTGGGTGTAGGCATGCTGCGGCGCCGCAAAAATCTCCCGGGACGACCCCTGTTCCACCACCTTGCCGTCCTTGATCACCATCAAGTCGTGCGCCAGCGCATGCACCACCGCCAGGTCATGGCTGATGAACAGGTACGTCAAGCCATGGCGGATCTGCAACTGCCGCAACAACTCCACCACCTGTTTCTGCACCGTGCGATCCAGCGCCGAGGTCGGTTCGTCGAGCAGAATCAACGCCGGTTCCAGCACCAATGCGCGGGCGATGGAAATGCGCTGGCGCTGGCCACCGGAGAACTCATGGGGATAGCGATGCCGGCTCTGCGGATCGAGGCCGACTTCCTTCAAGACGCGGATCACCGCAGCCTCACGTTCTTCGGGCGTGCCGATGCCGTGGGTCAGCAGGCCTTCGGCGATGATCTGCTGCACCGACATCCGTGGGCTGAGGCTGCCGAACGGGTCCTGGAACACCACCTGAATCTGCCGGCGCAACGGGCGCATCAAGCGCTGATTGAGCAGGCTCAAATGCTTGTTGCCGAAGCGAATATCGCCCTCGGATTCCACCAGCCGCAGAATCGCCTGGCCCAGCGTCGACTTGCCCGAGCCGGACTCGCCGACAATCCCCAGGGTCTTGCCCCGTTGCAGCCGGAAACTCACGCCGTCCACGGCCTTGATGTATTGCTGGGTGCAGCTGAACAACGCCTTGGGCAGCGGGAACCAGACTTTCAGATCGTCCACCTCCAGCAGGTTGTGATCGTAGCGACTCTGCACCGGCGCGCCGGACGGTTCCGCCTCGATCAGCAGGCGACTGTAAGGATGCTGCGGGGCGCGGAACAGTGTTTCGCAGTCGGCCTGTTCGACGATCTCCCCGTGGCGCATCACGCACACCCGTTGGGCGATGCGTCGCACCAGATTGAGGTCGTGAGTGATCAGCAGCAGCGACATGCCCAGGCGTTGCTGCAACTCGATCAGCAGCTCGAGAATCTTCTGCTGTACGGTCACGTCCAGCGCCGTGGTCGGCTCATCGGCGATCAGCAATTCCGGTTCGTTGGCCAGCGCCATGGCGATCATCACCCGTTGCCGCTGGCCGCCGGAGAGCTGGTGCGGATAGGCCTTCAAACGCTGCAACGGCTGGCGAATGCCGACCAGTTCCAGCAGCTCCAGCGTGCGCTGGCGCGCGGCGCGGCCCTTGAGTCCCTTGTGGATCTCCAGCACTTCGCTGATCTGTTTTTCCACCGTGTGCAACGGGTTCAGCGAGGTCATCGGCTCCTGGAAAATCATCGCGATGCGATTGCCGCGCAAGCCGCGCAGTTGTTGTTCGCTGGCGTGCAGCAAGTCCACGCCGTTGTAGCGGATGCTGCCCGTGCTACTGACGGTCTTGCCTGGCAGCAAACGCAGGATCGAGTGCGCCGTCACCGACTTGCCCGAGCCGGATTCACCGACCAGTGCCAGGCATTCGCCACGGCGGATGTCGAGGTTCACGCCGTGCACCACTTCGTGCCCGGCGAAGGCGACGCGCAGGTCGCGGATTTCAATCAGGTTGTCGGTCATTTCAGCTCCGGGGATCAGGATCGCGGATCGAACGCGTCACGGCAGGCTTCGCCGATGAACACCAGCAAGGACAGAATCAGCGCCAGGGCAAAAAACGCCGTCAGCCCCAGCCACGGCGCTTGCAGATTGCGCTTGGCCTGGCCGATCAGTTCACCCAGCGACGCGGTGCCGGCGGGCATGCCGAAACCGAGAAAATCCAGCGCGGTGAGGGTGGCGATGGCGCCGGTCAGAATGAACGGCAGGTAGGTGAGGGTGGAGGTCATGGCGTTGGGCAGAATGTGCCGGCGCATCAGCTCGCTGTCCGTCAGGCCCAGGGCCCGCGCGGCCTTGACGTATTCCAGGCTGCGCCCGCGCAGGAACTCGGCGCGCACCACATCCACCAGTGCCAGCCAGGAAAACAGCGCCATGATCCCCAGCAGCCACCAGAAACTCGGCGAGACGAACCCCGACAAAATGATCAGCAGGTACAGCACCGGCAGCCCCGACCAGATCTCCAGCACCCGCTGCCCGAGCAAGTCGACCCAGCCGCCGTAATAACCCTGCAACGCCCCGGCCACGATGCCGACCAGCGCACTGACGGCGGTGAGGATCAGCGCAAACAGAATCGAAATCCGCGTGCCGAAAATCACCCGCGCCAACACGTCCCGCGCCTGATCGTCGGTGCCCAGCCAGTTGCTCGAGGACGGCGGGCTCGGCGCCGGTTCGGTGAGGTCGTAATTGACCGTGTCGTAGCTGAACGGGATCGGTGGGAACAGCATCCAGCCGCCCTGATCCTCGATCAGTTTGTGTACGTAATTGCTGGCGTAATCCGGCTGGAACGGCAGTTCGCCGCCGAAATCGGTTTCCAGATAATCGCTGAGGATCGGGAAGTAAAAGGCGTTGTGGTAGCGGATCACCAGCGGTTTGTCGTTGGCGATCAGTTCGCCGCCGAGGCAGATCAGGCACAGCCCGATGAACAGCCACAGCGACCAGCGCCCGCGACGGTTGGCCTTGAATTGGGCGATGCGCCGCCGGCCCAGAGGGGAGAGTGTGAACATCAGGCAGTCCTCGCCGAGAAGTCGATGCGCGGGTCGAGCAGGGTGTAGCAGAGGTCGCCGATCAGCTTGATCAACAGGCCGAACAGGGTGAACAGAAACAGCGTGCCGAACACCACCGGGTAGTCCCGCGACACCGCCGCTTCGTAGCTCATGCGCCCGAGGCCGTCGAGGTTGAAGATGGTTTCGATCAGCAGCGAGCCGGCGAAAAACACCTCGATCAATGCCGATGGCACTCCGGCCACCACCAGCAGCATTGCGTTGCGAAACACATGGCCGTAGAGCACGCGCCTTTCGGTCAGGCCCTTGGCGCGCGCGGTGATCACGTACTGGCGGCTGATCTCGTTGAGGAAGCTGTTTTTGGTCAGGATCGTCAGCGTCGCAAAACCGCCGATCACCAGCGCCGTCACCGGCAACACCAGGTGCCAGAGGTAGTCGCCGACCTTGCCCCACAGGCTCAGGCTGTCGAAATTGTCCGAAACCAGGCCCTGCACCGGAAACCAGTTGACGTAGCTGCCCCCGGCGAACACCACGATCAACAGAATCGCGAACAGAAACGCCGGCATCGCGTAACCGACGATGATCGCCGTACTGCTCCAGACATCGAACGCGCTACCGTTTTTGATTGCCTTGCGAATGCCCAGCGGGATCGAGATCAGGTAGGTGATCAAGGTCGCCCACAGGCCGAGGGACAGCGACACCGGCAGTTTCTGCACAATCAGATCGGTCACCTTCGCACCGCGAAAGAAGCTGCTGCCCAAATCCAGTTGCGCGTAGTTCTTGAGCATCAGCCACAGGCGTTCGTGCATCGGCTTGTCGAAGCCGTAGTGGTGTTTGATCTCTTCGATCAGCGCCGGGTCCAGGCCACGGCTGCTGCGCCCGGCACCGCCGATCGCGGTGACCTCGCTGGCGCCGCCCATGCTGTGCCCGCCGAAGCCTTGCAGGCGGGCGATGGCTTGTTCCACCGGGCCGCCGGGCGCGGCCTGCACGATGACGAAGTTGACCACCAGAATGCACAGCAGCGTCGGGATGATCAGCAACAGACGTCGACTCAGATATCGCCACATGTCACTGGCCCCCCGCGAGCTGGCGCAAGGCACTCATCTGCTGATTGGTCAGCGGCTTGGCCGAGACCTCCCACCAGGTGTCGAGGCCTTCGCTGTAAATCGGCTGCACAGGTGGCCTGCCAAAGCGGTTCTGATACACCGTCGGCGTGCCTTTGGAGTAGTAGTTGGGAATCATGTAGTCACCCCATTGCAGCACCCGGTCGAGGGCGCGGGCGTAACGCACCATGGCGTCGCGGGTATTGGCCTGGACCAGGCCGTCGATCAGCCGGTCCACCGCAGGATCCGCCAGCACCATCGAATTGGAACTGCCGACCTGCGTGGCGCTCTGTGAGGCGTACAGGCTGTACAACTCGCGGCCCGGCGAGACGATCGGATCGCCGCTGCGCGGGAAACTGGTGACGATCATGTCGTAGTCCCGGGCGTTGAGCCGGTTGATGTATTGCGCCGAATCGATACGTCGCAAGTTGAGGGTGATGCCGATCTGCGCCAGGGTGCGTTTGTACGGCAGCAGCATGCGGTCGAAGCCGCCCTGGCCGTCGAGGAAGGTGAATTCGAAGGGCTCGCCGGCGGCGTTCACCAGTCGGTTGTTTTTCGGCGTCCATCCGGCCTCGGCCAACAGCTTCAGGGCCTGCAACTGCTTGTCGCGGATGTAGCCGCTGCCATCGGTTTTCGGCGCCTGATAGACCCGGCTGAAAACCTCGTCCGGAATCTGTCCGCGCAGCGGTTCGAGGATCGCCAGCTCCCCGGCGTCGGGCAGCGCGGTGGCGGCCATTTCACTCTTCGGCCAGTAGCTGTTCTGGCGCACGTAGAAGCCGCGCATCATCTGCTTGTTGGTCCACTCGAAATCCCACAGCAGGCTCAGCGCCTGACGCACGCGGCGATCCTTGAACAGCGGATTCTGCAGGTTGAACACGAAACCCTGGGCGCAGGTCGGTTTGTCCGGAGCGAGAATTGCCTGTTGCAGGCGACCGTCGCGCAGGGCCGGGCTGTCGTAGCCGACCACGTAGCCGGACGAGGAAAACTCGCGGTTGTAGTCGAACGCGCCGGCCTGCAGCAATTGTCGGGCGACATCGGTGTCGCCGTAGAAATTCACGGTCAGGCTGTCGAAGTTGTACATCCCGCGACTGACCGGCAGGTCTTTGCCCCACCAGTGCGGATCTCTCTGAAAACTGATGCTGCGTCCTGCGTCGACCTTGCTCACCCGGTACGGGCCGCTGCCCAGCGGAGGCTCGAAGCCGCCGCCGTTGGCGAAGTCGCGGGTTTTCCACCAGTGCTCGGGCACCGGTCGCAGCGACGCCAGATCCAGCGCCAGGGTGCGGTTGAGGTTGTTCTTGAAGGTGAAGCGAATCTGCCGCGGGCCTTCGATCAGCACGTCCTGCACGTCGGCGTATTGCTGGCGATAACTCAGGCTGCCCTTGGTCATCAACAGTTCGAAGGTGTAGCGCACGTCCTCGGCGGTGATCGGCGTGCCATCGGCGAAACGCGCCTCGGGATTCAGGTTGAAACGCACCCACAGGCCGCCGGGATCGCGCTCCATGGATTGCGCCACCAGACCGTAGACGGTGTAAGGCTCGTCCAGCGAGCGGAACGCCAGCGGCGAATACACCCAGTCGTTGACCTGCACCACGGAAATGCCCTGATCGGCATACGGGGTGATGTAGTTGTACTGACCGATCTCCATCGAAGCGCGGCTGAGCGAGCCACCCTTGGGGGCGTCGGGATTGACGAAATCGAAGTGCTGGAAACCGGCGGGGTATTTCGGCGCCTCGCCGTACACCGTCATCGCGTAGCTGCCGCCGGCCAGCGCAGCTGCCGCGTTGCACAGCAGCGCGCTGCCGAGCAGCAGGCCGGCCATGTTGCGCATGAATGTCATGAAGTCGTTCCTCTGAGCGGGAAAAGCCCGGAGCGGCGGCTGGCCGCTGCGGGATGCGAATTCGCAAGGGGAAGGGGCCGGCCGGAGTCTTGCGCGGCCCCGACCGGGACTCAGAAGTGGTACGTCATGCGCGCAAACAGCGTACGGCCCAGCGGATCGGTGTAGCGCGGGTCATAACCGCTCTGGAAGTTGTAAGCCTGGTTGGAGAACGGCGGATCGCGGTCGAACAGGTTCTTCACCCCGGCGTCCACGTCCAGCACCTTGTCGAAGGTGTAGCCGGCCGAAAGGTCCCACACCGAGTACGACGCGACCCGTGCGTTGGTCTCGCGGTCGTAGTCGTTGTAGCCGGTGGTGAAGCGGTTGGTCAGTGCCGCGCGGGCGGCGCCGAAGGTCCAGGAACCGGTCAGGTTGTGTTTCCAGCGGGCGATCACACCGTCACCCCGGAAGTCGCCGACCTTGTCGGTGAACGGGCCCTTGATGGTGCTCTGGAAGTCGTACTCGTCGACATAAGTGCCTTGCAGGCCCAGGCCGAATTGACCGTACGGCGTGTTCGGGAAGCGATAGTCCAGCGACACATCGACGCCGTTGGTTTCGACGATGCCGAGGTTGGCGTTGCCGGTGACGATGTAATTGAGCGTGCCGTCGGCGTTGCGCACGAAGCGGTCAGGGTAGCTGCCGGCCTGATCGAACACGGTGGATTCCGGGAACGGCTGGATCTGGTTGGAGATGTGAATCCACCAGAAATCCAGGCCCACGGACAGATTGCTGACCGGCTGATAGACAAAGCCCAGCGTCACGTTGCGCGCCTTCTCCGGGGCCAGGTCTTCGTTGCCGCCGATCTGGTTGAGGAACTGCTGACCGCAATCGCGCCCGCCGTTGCCGCCCGGTTGCACCACGCCGCCAGTACACAGCACCGGGTCGTTGTAGTAGCCCTGGGTGTAGGTGATGCTGCGCGGCGAATACAGCTCATACAGCGACGGCGCACGGAAGCCTTCGCTGTAGGCGCCGCGGACCACCAGCTCCTTGAGCGGCTGATAACGGAACGAATATTTCGGGTTGGTGGTGCTGCCGAAGTCGCTGTATTTGTCGTGACGCACAGCGGCGGACAGTTCCAGGCTGTCGAGCACCGGTACGTTGATTTCCGCGTAGGCGGCTTTCACGCTGCGGTCGCCCTCGACGCTGCCGGCCGGGTCGATGCCCAGGCTCTGGATGTCGCCGGCAAAGGCTTCGTAGTCTTGGTGGAATTTCTCTTTGCGGTACTCGCCGCCCAGGGCCAGGCCGGACGGACCGGCACCGAACCAGTCACCGATCTCGCGGCTGATCCGCCCGTCGAAACCGGCGACCCGACCGACCGCCGTGGAATAGGCGCCGTGGTACGCGGCCTGGTCGATGTATTGCTGACCGGCGCTGGTCTGTGGGCCGAACGGGTTGAGCAGGCCGCTGGCCAGACCGTCGATCATCGCCTGATCGCTGACGTAGCCGCTGGTAACGCTGGAGACGATCTTGTTCTGGTTGTACGAGGCGCCAACGTTGTAGTCCCAGCCGCCCACCAGACCGTCGAAGCTCAGCAAAAAGCGCTGGCTGGTGTTCTGGTCTTTCGATTCACGCGGGCCGGCGGCGGTTTCGCGCCAGTTCACGTCCACCGGTTGCGTCGGGTCGAGGGCGAAACCGGTGGGCGCCGGGGTGATGCCGTTGCCGGGATAGTAGGGCGAGGACGAATCCAGGCTCAGGCCGGTCAATGGCGCCGGGCCGACAGCGGTGGCGTTGTTGTTGCGCGACCAGAAGTATTCAAGGTTGACGTTGTGGTCGTCGGCCAGTTTGCCGGTGGTCTTGCCGAAGAACGACGTCTTCTCGGTCTGCGGCACCAGGTCGATGAATTCCCGGGTGCTGAAGCGGCAGAGGCCGTCGCGGGCCACCAGGTTGGGGCCGTTGCAATTGCTGTTGGCCAGCGGGTTGGTGGCGTTGCCGTTCTGGCTGTAGTTGCCGGGGAACGCGGTGCCGGAGGTCTGGTCGAGGCCTCGGCCGGGCACGTAGTCGCGGGCGAAGGAGCGGTCGTTGGCGTCGAGGTTCTGTTGCTTGTTGTAGTTGAACACGCCGAGCACGTTGAAGCGGTCCTGTTCGAGGTCGCCGTAGCCCCAGCTGGCGCTCATGTCCTTGGTCGCACCGCCGCC
The DNA here is from genome assembly GCF_057809295.1 of Pseudomonas sp. FG35. NCBI lineage: Bacteria > Pseudomonadati > Pseudomonadota > Gammaproteobacteria > Pseudomonadales > Pseudomonadaceae > Pseudomonas > Pseudomonas sp. FG35. The sequence continues at coordinate 188,785 of NZ_JBMDJR010000012.1, forward strand.
GCTGTGGGTCGGGGTTTCGCCGCCGAGGGTGAGTTGGCCGTCGGTCATGGATTTCTTGGTGATGAAGTTGATCACGCCGCCGATGGCGTCGGTACCGTACAGGGCCGAGGCGCCGTCGCGCAGCACTTCCACGCGCTCGATCGCGGCAAACGGGATCATGTTCAGATCCACCGCGCCGCCGGCCGAGTTGGTGCCCGACAGGGCGTTGTTGGCCAGCCGGCGACCGTTGAGCAGCACCAGCGTCTTGTTCGCGCCGATGCCGCGCATGTCGGCGAACGATGCGCCGCCGGTGGCCGCTCCGACCGAGCCTGCGCTGTTGTTGATCGACTGGCTGCCGGTGATGCGCTGCACCAGTTCGGCGGTGGTAGTCACGCCCTGTTTGCGCAGCTCTTCAGCCTTGAGCACGGTGATCGGCACCGCCGTTTCCGCGTCGACCCGACGGATCGCCGAACCGGTCACTTCGACCCGTTGCAGTTGCGTGGTCGGCGCGACCACCGCAGCGGCGGCCGGGACGCTGTTGTCGTCCTCGGCGGCTTGAACCCCGGCGCCCATCCCCATGGCCACCAGGTACAACGGAACGAAACGGTGGCGGGAAATCGTCGCCACCAAGGGTTTGAGCGTGAAGCGTGGAGTGTTCATCAGCATGGTTGTTTCCGACTTTGTTAGACGTTTATCGAAATGGCCTTGTGAGCCCTCTTTGCACGGAGCACGGTGGTGCCGCGCCGCGAAAACCACTTTCTTCAAGCAAGCCGATCCCCTCCGAAGACGCGCTGCGTTTTTTCGGTCGGCCGATTGCGACGGGATTCAACGAGCGGTGCCGGGCGCGTCCCTC
>NZ_JBMDJR010000013.1:0-184545 GCF_057809295.1 Pseudomonas sp. FG35
GCGACCGCAAAACCTGCGCCTCGAACAGACCATGGATGCTTTGCTGAAGGTCATAACCAACGTCGGTCGCGTTGAAGTCGAACAACAGCCGCTGCCGCTCAGCCCCCTCAAGAACCGGCAAGCGATTCATCGCCTGCGTCGGTGCCTGTTCCAGCGCCTCAACCAATCCCGCCAACGCCGATTGCATGTAACCGCAAATCCGCTGCGCACCGATGTCCGTCGGCACCATGGCAATCAACGAGAAACCGTTGCCCAGGTCATCGACATTCAGGCTCAGTGGATAGTTGGTACGTTCTTCACTGCTCAGGGTCTCGATGCCTTGCCAGGCCTGAATCACGCTGTCCGAATGCTCTGAACCATGGCTGTGCCGGTAGTTGAGCATCGCGCTGAACAACGGCGACGTCGCCGCAATCCCGCTGCAACGCTGGGTCAATGCCAGCGAAGCATGCTCATGCCCCAACAGTGCGGTGAGACGCTGATGCGTCGCCTTGACCGCTTCGCGCACCGGGGTCTCCCCCAGATCGACCCGCAACGGCAAGGTGTTGATGAACATGCCCAGCGCACGGTCAGCGCCCTGGCCGCCCTGCATCCGGCCCATCAGCACGGTGCCGAACACCACATTGTCTTGCCCGGAGGTCGCCGCCAATACCTGGGCCCACGCGAGGTGGAACAGGCTGGCCACGCTGATGCCCAACTGCCGCGCCTGACTGCGCAGGCGCAGGTTCAGGCCGTTGTCGAGTTCTTGCTGCACTTCCTCGATGCCGCGTCCGTCGCCACGCACATCGCGCAGGCTGAACGGCAAAGTCGGCTCGGCGATGTCGCCGAGCATGTCGCGGAAGAATGCTTCATGTTCCTGCTCCGTGACGCCCAACCGCGCCTGCGCCACGTAATTGCGGTACGGCACCGCCGCCGGCAACGGCTCGTCGGCCCCGCGCAGGTACGCCTGCATTTCGTGGCGCACCACTTCCAGCGCGGTGTGGTCGAGCACGATGTGATGGAACAGCAGCATCGCCACCACCCGGCCATGGGCCGGATCACGGGCGAACACCAGGCGCAGCAACGGCGCCTGAGCAATGTCGAGGCGGTAATGCCGCGCATCGAACCGGCCGTGCAGTTGTTCAAGAATGTCGCCGGCCGCAGGATCGAGCGAAACCTCCTGCACCACGAGCTCAGCCTGACGCCACACGGCCTGCACCGGCACGCTCAAGCCTTCCCACACCACGCCCGTACGCAGAACATCATGGCGGTCAATGACGTGTTGCAATGCCGCGCTGAAACGCTGCAGACGCTCAAGGCTGTCGAACGCCAACCGCGATTGCAGCAGGTAAGGATCGCCTTCTCCCGCACTCAAGTGGTGATAAAGAATGCCTTCCTGCAACGGCGCCAGCGGATAGATATCCTGCACGTTGGCAGCGCCACCCGGCACGCTGGACACCACACGGTCGATGGCGGCTTGATCCAGCGACACCAGCGTCAGCATGTCCGGGGTGATGTGGGTGCAATTGGCCGCGATGCGATTGGCCGGCACTTCGATTTCCCGCCCGCTGCCCACGGCGGCGGCCAGTGCGGCCAGGGTCGGCTGACTGAACAGCACACGCACGTCGGTGCTCAGGCCGATCTGACGCATGCGTTCGATCAGGCTCACCGCCAGCAGCGAGTGCCCGCCCAGTTCAAAGAAGTGATCGTGACGCCCGACCCGCTCGACCTTCAGCACCTCAGCCCACAACCGGGCCAGGGCGATTTCGGTCTCGCCGACCGGCGGCTCGTATTCACGCACCAGCACCGACTCGGCACCGGGGGCCGGCAGCGCCTTGCGATCCACCTTGCCGTTGGGGCTCAGCGGCAGGCTGTCGAGCGCGACGAATGCCGACGGCACCATGTAATCCGGCAAGCGTGCGAGCAAGTGTTCGCGCAACGCCTCGATCCCAGGTTGCCCGGCCTCGGCGTGCCAGGTGAAGTACGCCACCAGACGTTCCTCACGCACCAGCACCACGGCTTCACGCAGGGCCGGATGGCTGAGCAGTTGCGCTTCGATTTCACCCGGTTCCAGGCGCAGGCCACGCAGCTTGACCTGGAAGTCGTTGCGCCCGATGAATTCGAGCTGGCCATCGGCGCGGTAACGCACCAGGTCGCCCGTGGCGTACAGCCGATCGCCAGCCACGAACGGGCTCGGGGTGAACCGTTCGGCCATCAATTGCGGCAGGCCCAGATAGCCCCGCGCAACCCCGGCACCACCAATGAACAACTGACCGATGACGCCCATAGGCACCGGCCGTTTGGCAGCGTCGAGTACGTAGAGACGGGTGTTGTTGATCGGCCGTCCGATCGGCAACGCGCTGTCCGGTACCGCCATTGACGGCTCCAGCGTCCACACCGTGCTGTCGACCGTGGCTTCAGTCGGGCCGTAAACGTTGTGCAAACGCACTTGCGGCAAACGCTCGCGCACAAGGCGAGCCAGCGCCGGCGTCAGGTCGCCGCCGCCACAGAACACATCGGTGAGGCTGCTGCACTGGCTGACGTCGTCCTGCTCGAGGAACTGTTGCAACAGCACCGGCACGAACTGGATCACGCTGACCCGCTGCTCGCGAATCACCTGCGCCAGATACGCCGGTTCGCGGTGCCCGTCGGGACGCGCCAGTACCAGCCGCAAACCGGCGCTCAATGGCCAGAACAGCTCCCAGACCGAGGCATCGAAACTGAACGGGGTTTTCTGCAACAGGGCGCCGTCCGTCACGGCGGGACACAGCTGCGAACTCCAGTGCAGCAGATTGCCCACGCCGCGATGCTCGACCATCACGCCTTTCGGCGCCCCGGTGGAACCGGAGGTGTAGATCACGTAGGCCAGGTTCGAAGCGCTCAGGCCCAGCACTTGCGGGTTGTCATCCGGGTTGAATGTCCAATGAGCCTGATCCAGATCGATCACCAGCGCGGTGCTCTCATCCAGCAACTCACGCGTCGCACCGTGCACCAGCACCGCTACCGGCGCGCTGTCCTTGAGCATGTAATCCAGACGCTCTGCCGGGTACGCCGGATCCAGCGGCACATAGGCACCGCCCGCCTTGAGGATGCCGAGCAGACCGACCATCAGCTCCAGCCCGCGCTCGACGCAGATCGCCACCCGCGAATCCGGCCCCACGCCCAGTTCGCGCAGATGATGGGCCAGTCGATTGGCCTGTGCGTTGAGTTCGGCGTAGGTCAGCCGCTGTTCACCGGCCTGCAACGCGATGGCTTGCGGCGTGCGCTGCACTTGCGCCTCGAACAGCCCATGAACGGTGTGCTCCAGATTGTCTGCGGTCCCGGTGACGTTGAGGTCGTAAACGACATGCTGACGCTCTGCGCTGTCAAGGATCGGCAAGCGGTTCAGCGACTGATCCGGTGCCTGTTCCAAAGCATTCGCCAGTGTCTCCAGCGCGGTCTGCATGTAGTCGCAGATGCGCTGCGAACCAATGCTCGCCGGGGTCATGGCGGTGAGCACAAAACCGCTGCCCAGATCATCGACACCCAGACTCAGCGGATAGTTGGTGCGTTCTTCGCTGCTCAGGGTCTCGATGCCTTGCCAGGCCTGACGCAGGTTTTGCTGTTGCGCCTCGTCGGCGCTGTGCCGGTAGTTGAGCATCGAACTGAACAGCGGCGAAGGCGCGGCCACGCCGCTGCAACGCTGGGCCAGCGCCAGTGACGCGTGTTCATGGCCGAGCAGCGCACTGAGCCGCGCATGCGTCGCCCGAGCCCCTTCGCGCACTGGCGTATCTCCGAGATCGACCCGCAGCGGCAAGGTGTTGATGAACATCCCCAGCGCCCGGTCGGCCCCCTCGCCGCCCTGCATCCGGCCCATCAGCACCGTGCCGAATACCACCCGCTCCTGCCCGGACGTCGCCGCCAGCACCTGCCCCCACGCGAGGTGGAACAGGCTGGCCACGCTGATGCCCAGTTGCCGCGCGAGGCTGCGTAGACGCTGGCCGGTTGCAGTGGTCAGGGCCTGTCGCGTTTCCTCAATGTCGCTACCGTCACCTTGCACATCCTGCAAGCCGAACGGCAGGCTCGGCTCGTCGATGTCGCCGAGCATGTCGCGGAAGAACGCTTCGTGCTCCTGCTCGCTGACACCCAACCGCGCCTGCGCCACGTAGTTGCGGTAAGGCACGGCCGCGCCCAGCGAGGCTTCGCGCCCTTGCAGGCAGGCGAGCATTTCGTGCTGCACCACGTCCAGCGCGGTGTGATCCATCACCACATGGTGGAACAGCAACATCGCAACCACCCGACCGTGGACCGGATCACGGGCATACACCAGACGCAGCAGCGGTGCCTGGCTGATGTCGAGCCGGTAGTGCCGGGCATCGAAACGCCCGTGCAACTGCTCGAGGATGTCGCCATCCGCCGGATCAAGCACGATCTCCTGCACCGGCAGCTCGACTTGACGCCACACCACTTGCATCGGCTCGGCCAGTTCCTGCCAGATCACCGCCGTGCGCAGGATGTCGTGACGGGCAACAACCTGGCGTAGCGCGGCCGCGAACGCTTCCACACGTTCGACGCTGTCGAAGGCCAGCCGCGATTGCAGCAGGTACGGATCGCCCTGCTCCGCGCTCAAGTGGTGGTAAAGGATGCCTTCCTGCAACGGTGCCAGTGGGTAAATGTCCTGCACGTTCACAGCACCGCCGGGCACCGTGGCAACAATGCGGTCAATGCTCGGCTGATCCAGTTCCGCCAGGCTCAACAGGTCCGGGGCGATATGGATGCAATCAGCAGGAATGCGATTGGCCGGCACTTCGATTTCGCGACCGCTGCCCACCGTTGCGGCCAGTGCAGCCAGCGTTGGCTGGCTGAACAGCACACGCACGTCGCTACTCAGGCCGATCTGACGCAGGCGTTCGATCAGGCTCACGGCCAGCAGCGAGTGGCCGCCCAGTTCGAAAAAGTTGTCGTGGCGTCCGACTTTTTCCAGTTTCAGGACATCGGCCCAGATCTGCGCCAGCGCGGTTTCCATCGGGCCTTGCGGGGCTGCGTATTCACGGCTGAGCCAGGCGTTCTGATCCGGTTCCGGCAAGACCTTGCGGTCGAGTTTGCCGTTGGCTGTCAGCGGCAAGGCGTCGAGTCGCACGTAAGCCGCCGGGATCAGCGCTTGCGGCAAACGGGTTTGCAGATGATTGCGCAGGGCTTCGATATCGGCCGGCGCACGCTCGGTGAACCACGCCAGCAACTGCCCGTCGCGCACCAGCGCCACCGCGTCCTGCACCGCCGGATGGCTGGCCAGCGCCGCTTCGATTTCCCCCAGTTCAACCCGCACGCCGCGCAGTTTGACCTGATCGTCGTTGCGACCCAGATACTCGATATTGCCGTCCGCCAGCCAGCGTGCAAGGTCTCCGGTGCGGTACATCCGCGCCTGCGGCTGATCGCTGAACGGATCAGTAAGGAAGCGTTCGGCAGTCAGATCGGGACGGTTCAGATAACCCCGCGCCACGCCAGCGCCGGCGACGTACATCTCGCCCGTGACACCTACTGGCACCGGACGTTGCTGGTCATCGAGCAGATAGATGCGGGCGTTCGCCATAGGCCGGCCGATGTGCAGCGGCTGGCCGACTTCCACCGGGCCGGACGTGGCGACCACGGTGGCCTCAGTCGGGCCGTAGTTGTTGATCACTGCGAAGGTTTGTGCACGGTTGAACTGACGCAGCTTGTCGCCACCGATCAGCAAGGTACGCAAGGTCGGGTGTTGCAGCTCGCGGCTGAAGGCGTATTCGGCTACCGGCGTCGGCAGGAAGCTGACCTGCAACGGCTGCGCGCGCCACCAGTCGAGCAACTCGTCCAGGTGCTCGTTGCTCACCGTTTCCGGCGGCAGGTGCAACGTCGCGCCGACGCACAACGCCGGCCAGACTTCCCAGGCCATCGCATCGAAGCCGAACCCGGCCACGCTGGCGGTGTGGCTGCCGGCGTGCAGGTCGAAAGCTTCGGCGTGCCAGTGCACAAGGTTTTCCAGGGTCGCGTGTTCGACCATCACGCCTTTCGGCTGGCCGGTGGAGCCCGAGGTGTAGATCACGTACGCAAGATTTGCCGGAGTCAGGTACGGCAGTTGCGGGTTGCTGTCGGGCAGGTGTTGCCAGGCGTCGCTGTCCAGATCGATCACCGGCATCATGCCCAGCAGCTCCCGGGTCGAAGCCTGTGCGAGCACGGCCACCGGATCGCTGTCCTGCAACAGGTAGGCAATGCGTTCCGCCGGATGCGCAGGATCCACCGGCACATAACCGGCGCCGGCCTTGAGAATCGCCAGCAGGCCGACCAGCATCTGCGGGCCACGACGCACGCAGAGCGCGACGCGGTCGTCCGGTTGCACGCCTAGACCGATCAAATGATGGGCCAGTCGGTTGGCACGCTGGTTGAGCTGCCCGTAGGTCAGCTGTTGCGCACCTTGAATCACGGCGAGGGCATGCGGGTTGCGCTCGGCCTGCACCTCGACCATTGCGTGAATCGTCGCGCCACGGGGATAGGCCGTGACCGGTGGATTGAAGCCGTCGACCAGACGTTCCAGCTCCGCAGTCGAAAGGATCGGCAAGCGGTTCAACGGTTTTTGCGGCGTCTGTTCCAGCGCCTGCACCAGTTGCTCCAGCGCGGTGTGCATGTAACTGCAAATCCGCTGCGCGCCGATCTGGCTGACCGCCAGCACCGACAAGGCAAAGCCTTCGCCCAGATCGTCCACGCTCAGGGTCAGCGGATAGTTGGTGCGCTCTTCACCACCGAGTTTTTGCACGCCCTCCCAGATGCCCTGCCCGTTTTGTGACGGCTGCGCAGGGGCGCTGTGGCGGTAGTTGAACAAGGCGCTGAACAACGGCGACGACGCCGCGACACCACTGCAACGCTGGGCCAGCGCCAGCGAAGCATGTTCATGCCCGAGCAATGCCGTCAGCCGTGCGTGGGTCGCTTTGACTCCTTCCCGCGCGCCGGCGCCGATATCGATGCGCAGCGGCAAGGTGTTGATGAACACCCCCAGCGCCCGGTCGGCACCATCACCACCCTGCATCCGCCCCATCATCACCGTGCCGAACACCACATCGCGACGGTTCGACAGCACGCCCAGCACCTGCGCCCAGGCCAAGTGCATCAGGCTGGCCGCGCTCACGCCCAGTTGTCGCGCCTGTTCACGCAAGCGCAGATTGAGTTCGGCAGCCACCGGTTGCAGCGCTTCCTCGACGCCGTGACCGTCGCCCTGCACGTCCCGCAGACCGAGTGGCAGGGTCGGCTCATCGATGTCGCCGAGCATTTCGCGGAAGAACGTTTCGTGTTCCAGCTCGCTGAGCCCCAGGCGTGCCTGAGCTACGTAATTGCGATAGGGAATCGGCGCCGAAAGGTGATCGACCTCACCGAACATCACACCGCGCATTTCCTCGACGATCACTTCCAGCGCCGTGTGATCGAGGATCAGGTGATGGGACAGCAGGATCGCCACCACGCGTTGCTGTTTCGGATCTTCGGCATAGACCATGCGCAGCAGCGGCGCCTGGCTGATGTCGAGGCGGTAGTGACGGGCGTCGAAACGCTCGTGCAACTGCTTGAGGATGTCGCTCTGCGCCGGGTCCAGCGTCACGTGCTGAACCACCAGTTCGGCGTGGCGCCACACCACTTGATGAGGGGTGGCGAGACCTTCGTGGACAACGCTGGTGCGCAGGATGTCGTGGCGAGCGATGACCTGCTGCAAGGTGTCGGTGAAGGTGCGCAGACGCTCGACGCTGTCGAAGGCCAGCCGCGATTGCAGCAGGTACGGGTCGCCCTGCTCCGCGCTCAAGTGGTGATAAAGGATGCCTTCCTGCAACGGCGCCAGCGGATAGATTTCCTGCACGTTGGCAGCGCCGTCCGGCACGCTGGCGACGATCCGGTCGATGCTGGTCTGATCCAGTTCGGTGAGGCTCAGCAGGTCCGGGGTGATGTGGGTGCAACCGGCAGGAATGCGGTTGGCCGGCACTTCGATCTCCCGACCGCGGCCCACCGCCGCAGCCAGCGCGGCCAGGGTCGGCTGACTGAACAGCACGCGCACGTCGGTGCTCAGGCCGATCCGGCGCAGGCGTTCGATCAGGCTCACCGCCAGCAATGAATGGCCGCCCAGTTCGAAGAAGTTGTCGTGGCGACCGACTTTTTCCAGCTTCAGGACATCGGCCCAGATTTGCGCCAGCGCGGTTTCCACCGGGCCTTGCGGGGCTTCGTATGCCTGACTGAGCCAGGCGCTCGAATCCGGCAGCGGCAAGGCCTTGCGGTCGACCTTGCCGTTGTTGTTCAACAGCAACGCATCGAGCTGCACCCAGGCCGAGGGCACCATGTATTCCGGCAGGCGCGCTTGCAATTGTTCGCGCAGGCTGGCGCTGTCCACGCCCTTTTCGGCGGTGAAATACGCCACGAGGCGCAGCGGTTCCTGACCGTCCTGACGGGCCAGCACAATGGCTTCCTTGACCCCCTCGCAGTTCAGCAGGCGATTTTCGATTTCCCCGAGTTCGATGCGGAAGCCGCGGATCTTCACCTGATCGTCGTTACGGCCGATGCATTCCAGTTGGCCCGGCGCGAGCCAGCGTGCGAGGTCGCCGGTGCGATACAGCAGCGCGCCCGGTTGCTCGCTGAATGGGTCTTGCAGGAATTTCTCGGCAGTCAGATCCGGGCGACTCAGATAGCCCAGCGCCACGCCTTGCCCGCCGATGTACAGCTCGCCGGTCACGCCCATCGGTACGGGTTGCTGACGGGCGTCGAGCACGTAGACCTGGGTGTTGGAGATCGGGCCGCCGATTGGCACGCTATCGGCGTCCTCCGCCACTTCGCGCACTTCGAAGGTTGTGGCGTAGGTGGTGGTTTCGGTCGGGCCGTAGCAGTGGACGATGCGCAGGTTCGGCGCCTCGCTCAGCAAGCGACGGAAAGCGGCCGGGTCAGCGCGTTCGCCGCCGCACAGCACGATGCGCAGGCCTTTGAGGGCTTCCGGAATCAACTGCACGTACTGGTTGAACAACGCGGTAGTGACAAACAGGATCGTGACGCCAGAAGCCTTTAGTTCCTGTCCGAACACGTGTTGATCAAGCAAGGTGTCGTGATTGATCACCACCACCCGCCCACCGTTGAGCAACGGGCCCCAGACGTCCATCGTGCTGGCATCGAACGCCGGGTTGGAGGCAAATGCCACGCGATCCTGCGCATTGAAATCGGCATAGCCGTTGTTGATCACCAGTCGCCCGATGGCCCGGTGCGGCACCATCACCCCTTTCGGCGTGCCGGTGGAGCCGGAGGTGTACATGATATAGGCCACGGATTCGGAGGACTGCGGCAAGCCCGGGTTGTGGACCGGTTGCGCGTCCAGCGGCAGCGAATCCAGATCGATCCGGCGCACCGCGTAATCAACCGTTTCAGTGCTGAAGGTCAGCAGCGCTTTCGCCGAGCAATCCTCCACCATGAACGCCTGCCGCTCGGCTGGCGCGTTGATGTCCAGCGGCACATAAGCCGCTGCGCATTTACCGATAGCCAGTTGCGCGACCAGCAGATCCAGGGAACGCGGCAGCAGGATCGCCACAGGGTCGCCCGGCTGTACGCCCTGCCCGATCAGATGGTGGGCCAGTCGGTTGGCCCGTTGATTCAGCTCTTCATAGGTCAACGCGGTGTTGCCATGCACCGCCGCCACCGCTTGCGGATGCAGTTTCACCTGCTGTTCGAACAGACCATGAACCGTCGAACCTGACGGGTATTCCCGCTCAGTGGAATTGAACCCGACCAGTAACTCCCGACGCTCATCCGGCGGCAAAATCGACAACTGATCGACGCCCCGTTGCGGCGTCTGCTCCAGCGCCTGCACCAGACTGTCGAAGGCAACATTGATGTACTCGCAGACCCGCGCACCGTCGATGCCCGGCACCGCTTGCACGCTCAGACGCAAACCTTCGCCAAGGTCATCGACGCTGACCAACAGCGGATAGTTGCTGCGCTCGCGGGAGCTGAGCAATTCAATGCCATCCAGCGTCAGCCCCGCAGCCTGCGGCGCGCTATGGCGATAGTTGAGCAACGTGCCGAACAGCGGCAGCGAGCCGGAAACCCCACTGCAACGCTGGGCCAGCGCCAGTGACGCTTGCTCATGCGCGAGCAATTGCGCCAGCCGTTCATGGGTGGCAAGCACACTTTCGCGCACCGCTGTGGCGGTCACGCTGACCCGCAGCGGCAAGGTGTTGATGAACAGGCCCAACGCCCGGTCGGCACCCTCGCCGCCCTGCATCCGGCCCAGCAGCACCGTACCGAACACCACCTCGTCCCGACCGCTGATCTGCGCCAGGACCTGTGCCCAGGCCTGGTGCGCCAGACTCGCCACACTGATGCCGAGCCGCCGCGCCTGCTCGCGCAGACGCAAGGCCAGTGCGGTGTCCAGCGTGAGCTGGCTGTCGACCACGGCGCTGCCGTCGCCGTGCACGTCCTGCACGCCGAACGCCAGGGTCGGCTCGTCGATGTCGCCGAGCATGTGGCGGAAAAACTCTTCGTGCGCCTCGGCATTCGCGCCAAGCCGAGCCTGCGCGACGTAGTTGCGGTATTGCACCGGGGTCGCCAGTTCGGCGGCGTGACCGTGCAGCACGCTGTTCATCTCGCTCACCAGCACTTCCAGCGCGGTGTGATCGAGCATCAAGTGGTGCATCAGCAGGATGCCGACCCAACGTTGTTGCTGCGGATCCTCGGTGTAGGCGAAGCGCATCATCGGTGCGCGGCCCAGATTCAGACGATAGTGCCGCGGGTCGAAACGTGCCTGCATCTGTTGCAGCACGTCGCCTTCCAGTGCCTCGTGATCTGCTCGTTCAAGCGCCAGTGGCGCCGCACGCCAGACCACTTGCACCGGTTCTTCGAGGCCTTCCCAGACCACGCTGGAACGCAGGATGTCGTGGCGCGCGATCACCACATTGACGGCTCGCACGAATGCCTTGATCGACTTGATCCCGTCAAACACGAACTGCGCCTGCAAAACGTATGGATCGCCCGCAGTCGCGGCCATGTGGTGATACAGAATCCCCGCCTGCAACGGCGCCAGCGCATAGATGTCCTGCACATTGGCGACCCCGCCAGGGACGCTTTCCACTACCCGGTCGATGCCGGCCTGATCCAGTGAGGCCAGGGGCAACATGTCTGGCGTGATGTGTTGGCAGTCAGGGGTGATGCGATTTACCGGCACTTGAACGCTGGACGACGCGCCCAGGGTGGCCGCCAGCCCCGCCACGGTTGGCCGACCGAACAGGACGCGCACGTCGCAGCTCAATTCCTGCTGGCGCATGCGCTCGACCAGCTTCACGGCCAGCAAGGAATGGCCGCCCAGCTCGAAGAAATTGTCATGACGACCGACCCGCTCGACGTTCAGCAAGGCTTGCCAGATTTCGGCGATGCGGCATTCCACATCACCGACCGGCGCCTCATATCCGCGCAACATCTGACTGCTTTGATCCGGTGCCGGCAAGGCTTTGCGGTCGAGTTTGCCGTTGGGGCTCAGGGGCATGGCGGCGAGATGAACGAACGCCGTCGGCACCATGTAATCCGGCAACTGCTCCAGCAGATGGCTGCGCAGTTCGCCGATCTCCAGCGGCCCGCCGGTGTAGTACGCCACCAGCCGAGGATCGCCAGCCACGTCTTCGCGCACCAGCACTTCGGCCGCAAGCACGGTAGCGAGTTGAGTCAGGCGCGTCTGAATTTCCCCGAGTTCGATACGCAGGCCGCGAACCTTTACCTGATCGTCATTGCGACCGAGGTATTCAAGGTTACCGTCGGCCCGGTAGCGGCACAGGTCACCCGTGCGGTACAGCCGCGCGTTCGGCTGATCGCTGAACGGATCGTCGAGGAAGCGCTCGGCGGTGAGCGACGCAAGGTTCAAGTAACCCCGCGCCACTTGCACGCCGCCGATGTACAACTCACCGGCCACGCCCAACGGCAGCGGTTGCAGTTGTTCATCGAGAATGTACAAACGGGTATTGCTGACTGGCCGACCGATAGGCAACAGCGCCTCTGGCACCGGCATCGATGGCTCCAGCGTCCACACGCTGCTGTCGACAGTGGTTTCGGTCGGGCCGTAGACGTTATGCAAGCGAACCTGCGGCAGACGCTCGCGCACCTGGCGGCCCAGCTCTGGCGTCAGCTCGCCGCCGCCACAGAAAACATCCGTAAGGCTGGTGCATTGGCTGACGTTTTCCACGTCGAGGAACTGTTGCAACAACGCCGGGACGAACTGGATCACGCTGATGCGCTGCTCCTGCACCACTTGCGTCAGGTACGCCGGTTCGAAGTGCGCATCGGGACGCGCCAGCACCAGACGCAGGCCGGCCGTCAGCGGCCAGAACAGCTCCCAGACCGAGGCGTCGAAACTGTAAGGGGTTTTCTGCAAAAGGGCGCCGTCCGCCACCGGCGGGCAAACCTGCGAGCTCCAATGAAGCAGATTGCCCAGGCCACGGTGCTCGACCATCACGCCTTTCGGCGTGCCGGTGGAGCCGGAGGTGTAGATCACGTAGGCCAGGTTCGAAGCGTTCAGGCCCGGCACCTGAGGATTGTGCTCGGGATAGTCCTGCCAGTGATCCTGATCGAAATCGAGCAACGGCACGCCGCCCGCCTCGAACAGCGCTCGGGTCGCGCCGTGCGCCAGCAGCGCCACTGGCGCGCTGTCCTTGAGCATGTAGTTCAGGCGTTCCGCCGGGTAGGCCGGATCCAGCGGCACGTAAGCACCGCCAGCCTTGAGAATGCCCAGCAGACCGATCACCAGTTCAGGTCCGCGCTCGACACAGATCGCCACCGGCGTATCCGGCCCGACACCCAACTCGCGCAACCGATGAGCCAGGCGATTGGCCCGCATATTGAGTTCAACGTACGTCAGTGACTGCGCGCCGGACTGCAACGCGACGGCCTGCGGCGTACGCTCGACCTGCGCCTCGAACAGACGGTGAACGGTCTGTTCCAGATCGAGATCGACGTGACTGTCGTTGAAGCCCTCCAGCAATTGCTGCCGCTCGTGTGCCGGCAAAACCGGCAACTGGTTGATCGGCGTCTCGGGCGATTGCTCCAGGGCATCGAGCAAGGCGTCTAGAACGGTTTGCACGTATCCGCAAACGCGTTCGGCGCCAATGCCGCTCGGAGCGATGGCGGACAACCGGAAACCACTGCCCAGATCATCGACGCTCAGGGTCAGCGGATAGTTGGTCGGTTCCTTGCCACTCAACACCTGGACACCGGGGGCCAGGTCGATCACCTCGGCAACGTCACCGACAGCACTGTGACGGTAATTGAGCATGGCGCTGAACAACGGCGTCTGCGCACTCAACGCGCTGCAACGCTGGGCCAATGCCAGCGAGGCCTGTTCATGAGCGAGCAAGGCGCTCAGCCGACGGTGCGTGGCGAGCACGCCGTCGTGGACGCTTTGCGCCCCGACATCGACCCGCAACGGCAAGGTGTTGATGAACATGCCCAACGCCTGCTCACCGCCGTCGCCCGCCTCCATTCGTCCGAGCAACACGGTGCCGAACACCACCGAGGTGCGCCCGGACAACTGGCCCAACACCCGCGCCAGCGCCAGGTGCATCAGGCTCGCCACGCTCACACCGAGTTGCCGCGCCTGCGTGCGCAGTCGCAGGTTCAGTGCGTCGCCGAGCATCAGTTGCGCGTCTTCGAAGTCCTGTCCGCCGCCGTGAACATCCTGCAAGCCCCACGGCAACGTCGGCTCGTCGATATCGCCGAGCATCTCGCGGAAGAACGCTTCGTGGGCCTGCTCATCGAGCGCCATGCGCGCCCGCGCCAAGTGATTGCGAAACGGCACCGCCGGCGCGACCTGTTCGGTCTGCCCTTGCAGCCAGGCCTGGATTTCCCGGCGCACCACGTCCAGCGCAACGTGGTCAATGATCATGTGATGGAACAGCAGCAGCGCCACGATCCGGCCCTGCGCCGGATCCCGGGCGAACACCAGACGCAGCAGCGGTGCCTGTTGCAGATCGAGGCGCAAATGACGGGCGTCGTAGCGCGCCTGCAACTGACTGAACACATCGGTGGACGTGTCGGCTTCCACCTCTTCGCAGACCAGCGGCGCCTGGCGCCAGACCACTTGCACCGGCTCGTCCAGGCGCTCCCAGACAAACGAGGTACGCAGAATGTCGTGACGGTCGATCACCCATTGCAGTGCCTGGGCAAATGCATCGAGGCGCGGGTGATTGTCGAAGGTGAACTGCGCCTGTTGCACATACAGATCGCCTTCGCCAGCCGCCAGGTGCAGATACAACATGCCTTCCTGCAATGGCGCCAGCGGATAGATGTCCTGCACATTCGCCACGCCGCCCGGCACGGTGGCGACGATGCGGTCGATGGCCGGCTGATCCAGTTGCACCAGCGGCAGCATGTCCGGGGTGATGCGCAGCGCCGGACTCGACCAGTCGCCGCCGTGGCTCGCCACCAGCTCCAGCAACTGCGCCTTGTGTTTGGCGAGGCTGTCCCACAACGCATCGTCGAGCGCGTCGTCGTTGCCCAGAATGACCAGGTCTTCATCGTCCTGTTGAAGGCGGATCGCATGGGTGGAAATAACAGCCATCAGCTCGCGAAATTGCATGGGGGTAACCTGCTGTAAATTCGGGAAAAAGGAGCGCGCAGCGGCGAGTCCGTGCGGTCGCGCGCAGCCTGGAAAAACTAAAACATCGGGGCTTGGGTGTCTGACATGGGAAGCGGGGACAAGCCCCGTGACCGATCAGTCATGGCGCCGATCCGCGGGAACCGCGAATCGACGCCGGTGTCGGCTCAGAGCCGGCGTTTGCGGTTGAGCGTCGGTATGGTGGTTGGCGGCACTTCCAGCTGTTTTGCCTGGTCCGAGGTTTGCGCCGCCAGCGCGGCCAGAGTCGGCTGGCTGAACAGCGTCCGCGCATCGACGTGCAGCCCGGCCTGACGCATGCGCGCCACCAGGCTGACCGCCAGCAACGAATGCCCGCCCAGCTCGAAGAAGTGGTCATTGCGCCCGACCTGCTCCAGTTGCAGCACTTCGGCCCAGATCTGCGCCAGCCGGATTTCGACTTCGCCCTCGGGCGCCTCGTAGCGGCGACTGAGCACCGCCTCCGCCCCCGGTGCCGGCAAGGCTTTGCGGTCGACCTTGTCGTTGGGAGTCAGGGGCAATGCCTCGAGTTTCACGTAAGCGCCCGGCGCCATGTACTCCGGCAAACGCTCCAGCACATGGGCGCGCAAGGTTTCGATGGGGGGCGCGTCGAAGCCTTCGCGCACGGTGAAATACGCCACCAGCCGCTCGTCCCGCACCAGCACCACCGCTTCACGCACGGCGGGATGCTCGATCAGTCGCGCCTCGATTTCCCCCGGTTCCAGACGCAGACCGCGCAGCTTGATCTGGAAGTCGTTGCGGCCGAGGAATTCGAGGTTGCCGTCCGCCCGGTAGCGCACCAGATCGCCGGTACGGTACAGGCGATCACCGGCCACGAACGGGCTGTCGATGAAGCGCTCGGCCTGCATCTGCGACAAGCCCAGATACCCCCGCGCGACCCCGACCCCGCCGATGTGCAGGTGGCCGCTGACGCCGAATGGCACCGGTTGATCGTGGGCGTCCAGCACGTAGAGCCGGGTATTGCTCAGGGCCTTGCCGATTGGCACCACGGCCTCCGGCACCGGTTGGTCCGGTTCCAGTGTCCAGCCAGTGCTGTCGACGGTGGTTTCGGTCGGGCCGTAGACGTTATGCAGGCGCACCCATGGCAGGCGCTCGCGGACACGCCGGGCCAGTGCGGCGGTCAGTTCGCCGCCACCGTTGAGCACGTCGGTCAGGCTGGTGCACTGGCTGACATCGTCCTGTTCGATGAACTGTTGCAGCAGCGCCGGCACGAACTTGACCACAGTGATCTGCCGTTCGCGAATCACCTGGGTCACATAGGCCGAATCGCGGTTGCCGTCGGGACGCGCCAGCACCAGCCGCAGGCCGGAACACAGCGGCCAGAAAATCTCCCACACCGAACTGTCGAAGCTGAACGGCGCCTTCTGCAACAGCGCGCCGTGCTCGGTCGGCGGGCTGATCTGCGAGCCCCAGTGCACCATGTTGCAGGCGCTTCGGTGTTCGATCATCACGCCCTTCGGCGTGCCGGTGGAGCCCGAGGTGTAGATCATGTAGGCCAGGTTTGAAGCGCTCAGACCCGGTATTTGCAGGTTTTCAGTCGACGCGTGCTGCCAGGTGCAACGGTCGAAATCGATGACCGGCACACCCGGATCGCCCAACAAATTGCGGGTAACGTCATGGACCAGCACCGCCACCGGGGCGCTGTCCTGCAGCATGTAATGCAGGCGTTCCAGCGGATAGTCGGGATCCAGCGGCACGTACGCGCCGCCCGCCTTGAGAATGCCGAGCAGGCCGACCACCAGGTCCAGGCTGCGTTCGACACAGATCGCCACCCGCGAATCGGGTTGCACGCCGTGCTCGCGTAGATGATGCGCCAGACGGTTGGCCTGTTCGTTCAATTGGCGATAGGTCAGTTGTTGCTCGCCAGCCTGCAATGCGATGGCGTCCGGCCTGCGCTGGACTTGTTGCTCGAACAACACCTGAAGCGGCGGATCGAGCGGGCAATCGACTTCGCTGGCATTGAACTCGACCAGCAATTGCTCAAGCTCTGCTGCCGGCAGTATCGGCAAGCGATTCAGCGGCTGTTGCGGTGCCTGCTCAAGGGTATCGACCAGTGCCTGCAACGCGGTCTGCACGTAGTCGCCGATGCGCCGGGCACCGATGCTGATCAGGGTCCGCGTGGTGATCTGCAAGGCGTTGCCCAGATCATCGACGCTCAGGGTCATCGGGTAGTTGGTGCGCTCTTCGTTGTCCAGGGTCTGGATGCCTTGCCAGGCTTGGTCCGACGCCGATTCCTGGGCCTCAAGGTCGGTGTGCCGATAGTTGAGCAACGCACTGAACAGCGGTGCCGGTGACGCAACGCCGCTGCAACGCTGGGCCAGCGCCAGTGATGCATGTTCGTGCCCGAGCAGATCGGTCAGTCGGGCGTGGGTGAGCTGAACCGCCTCCTGCGCGCTCCGGTCCATGTCCACCCGCAATGGCAAAGTATTGATGAACACCCCGAGCGCCCGGTCCGCGCCCTCGCCGCCCTGCATACGGCCCATAAAAACACTGCCGAACACCACGTGCTCCTGCCCCGAGGTCGCCGCCAGCACCTGCGCCCAGGCCAGGTGAATCAGGCTGGCCACGCTGACGCCGGCCTGCCGCGCCTGAAGGCGCAATCGCCGGTCCAGTTCAGGCGCAAGCGTGCGTACGGCTTCATCGATACCGCGCCCGTCGCCCTGCACATCCTGCAAACCGAACGGCAGGGTCGGTTCCTCGATATCGGCAAGCATCTCGCGGAAGAACGCTTCATGCTCCTGCTCGCTGACACCGAGTCGGGTCTGGGCCACGTAATTGCGATACGGCACCGCTGGCGGCAGCGGTTCATCGAGCCCCAGCAGGTTGGCGCGCATTTCATGGCGCAGGACTTCCAGCGCAATGTGATCCAGCGCCAGGTGATGGAACAACAGAATCGCCACGATCCGCCCGAGGGCCGGATCGCGCGCATACATCAGCCGGATCAGCGGCGCCTGACAGACGTCGATGCGATAACGTCGGGCATCGAAGCGCGCGTGCAGTTGCGCGAGGACATCGCCCTCGGCCGGATCGAGGGTGATTTCCTGCACCGGCAATTCGGCTTCGCGCCAGACCACCTGCACCGGAGTGGTCAAACCTTCCCAGACCACGGCGGTGCGCAGGATGTCGTGGCGCGCCATGACCTGACGCAACGCGCCCGCATAGGCCTCGACCCGCTCGACGCTGGCGAACGCCAGTTGCGATTGCAGCAGGTATGGATCGCCCTGCGCGGCAGTGATGTGGTGATAAAGAATGCCTTCCTGCAACGGCGCCAACGGATAAATATCCTGCACGTTGGCCGCCCCGCCCGGCACCGTGGCGATGATCCGGTCGAGGGTGGCCTGATCCAGTTCAACCAACGGCAACAGGTCCAGCGTGATCCGCGTGCAACCTGGCGGAATGCGGTTGGCCGGCACTTCGACCTCGCGGCCACTGCCCACCGACGCAGCCAGTGCCGCCAGGGTCGGCTGGCCGAACAGCACGCGCACATCGCTGCTCATGCCGAGCTGGCGCATGCGTTCGATCAGGTTGACCGCCAGCAACGAGTGCCCGCCGAGTTCAAAGAAGTGATCGTGACGCCCGACCTTTTCGACTTGCAGCACCTCAGCCCAGATCTGCGCCAGGAGGATTTCGACGTCGCCTTGCGGGGCCTCGTACTCGCGGCGGATCAATGCCTCCGGCCCCGGTGCCGGCAACGCCTGGCGATCCAGTTTGCCGTTGGCCGTCAGGGGCAACGCCGTCAAGCGTACGTAAGCCGATGGCAGCATCGCGCTGGGCAGACGGGTCTTGAGGTGAGCATGCAGCTGCGTGATATCCAGCGGCTGGCGTTCAGTGAACCAGGCCAGCAATTGCCCGTCGCGTACCTGCACCACCGCATCGCGCACGGATTCATGGCTGCTCAAAGCGGCTTCGATCTCACCGGGCTCGATGCGCACCCCACGGATTTTCACCTGATCGTCGTTGCGGCCCAGGTACTCGAGGGTGCCGTCCGGGCGCCAGCGTGCGAGGTCGCCGGTGCGGTACATCCGCGCGTTGGGCTGGCGGCTGAATGGATCGTCGAGGAAACGTTCGGCGGTCAGCTCAGGGCGGTTGAAATACCCCCTCGCCACACCGGCGCCACCGACGTACAACTCACCGGGAACGCCAATCGGCACCGGACACTGTCGGTCATCCAGCAGATAGGCCGTGGCATTGCTCACGGGTTTGCCGATGTGCAGCGTCCGGCCTGGCCCGATTCGGCCCGAGGTAGCGACCACCGTCGCTTCGGTCGGGCCGTAGTTGTTGATCACCGCGAACGTCTGCTCGCGATTGAACTGACGCAGGCGATCACCGCCGATCAGCAGCGTGCGCAGGGTCGGGTGTTCGACGTGGCGACTGAAGGCGTATTCGGCAATCGGGGTCGGCAGGAAACTCACGTCCAGCGGTTGCGCGCGCCACCAGTCGAGCAGCGCATCAATGTCTTCGCCACCGTCACGAGACGGCGCCAGGTGCAGGGTCGCGCCGACACACAGGGCGGGCCAGACTTCCCAGGCCATGGCGTCGAAGCCGAAGCCGGCAAGGCTTGAAGCGTGGCGACCGGCCCACAGATCGAAGGCTGTGCAATGCCAGTCGACCAGATTCGATAACGTGTGATGTTCGACCATCACGCCCTTGGGCTGGCCGGTGGAGCCGGAGGTGTAGATCACGTAGGCCAGGTGCGCGGAGGTCAGCCCCGAGACGTCGGGGTTGAGATCGTTGATCGGCCAGCCGCGCGAATCGATTTCGATCAGCGACACGTCCAGCACCGGCAAGCGTTCGCGCAAATCGCGCTGGGTCAGGACCACGGCCGGAGCACTGTCGCGCAATAAATAGCTCAGGCGTTCCGCAGGATGGGCCGGATCGACCGGCACGTAACCGGCGCCGGATTTGAGAATCGCCAGCAGCGCGACCAGCGTGTCCAGCCCTCGTCGGGCGACCAGCGCCACACGGTCGTCGGGTCGCACGCCGAGCCCGATCAAATGATGGGCCAGGGCGTTGGCCTGTCGGTTCAGCTCGGCATAGGTCATCTGCTGTCCCAGGGATTCAGCCGCTACCGCGTCCGGCCGCGCCGCCGATTGCGCTTCGATGCGCTGGTGAATGGTCAGGTCTTGGGGGAATTCAACGCGCGTGTCATTCCATTGCTGTAGCAACGCCGATTCGGCCGGCAGGCTCAGGCTGAAGTCGCCCACTGCCAGCGCCGGTTCTTCAAGCCCCTGCTCCAGCACCCACAGCAAGCGCCCGCTCAGCGCCGCGACTTCGTTGGCGTCAAAGTAGGCCTCGTTGTACACCATGTAGAGACTGTCCTCGTCGTCGCCCCGGCTGCTGCGCAAGTGCACGGACAGCGGCGTACCCTCTTCGTGGTTCGACACTTTGACCACCCGCCCCTGTGCTTCGCCATAGCGATATTCATGGGCGTCGCGCTCATAGGACACGGTCACTTCGAACAGCTGCGAGCGATCCTCGCGCAGCAAACCGAGGGCGCGGTTCATCTCGCTCAAGGGAAAACGCTGGTGGCGGAAGTCTTTTTTCAATTCGTCGTGAATCGCCTTGACCAGCGTCTTGAATGACAACTCGCGACCAAACCCCATGCGCACCGCGCTGACCTGGGTGAACAGCCCCAGGGTCGATTTGAACCGGGCGCCGGAACGGTTGAGCAGCGGCACGCCCACCACCCATTCGTCACGCTGGGCGCTGCGGCTGAAGTGCACATGGATCGCTGCCAGCAACACGTGAAACGCCGACGCACCGTACTCTCGGGCCACCTGCTTCATGCGCTCGTGCAAGCGAGCCGGAAACACCTGCGAGAAAATCCGGGTGGGTGCCGCAGCGCCGGCAAAGCGCTCCTGGTAACGCGGCAACAACAGCGGCTCGGGACGGTGCTGGTATTTGTCCAGCCAATACGCACGGTCGCGGGCATAACGGGCGGACTGAAAATACCGCGCATCGTCGCGGATGAAATCGACATAGGACGGCGCCGAATCGGGCGGCAGTTGCCCGAGCGCGAGCGCGTTGTAGATCTCGTCGAGGGACTTGAGCATCTCGCCGAACCCCCAGCCATCAACGATCAAGTGATGGGCCTGGAGTGAGAGCCAATGACGGTCGTCATCGAGCCAGAGCAGACTAAACCGAAACAACGGACCGCCATCCAGCGTAAACAGCTGCTCGATGTTTTCCTGCGTCAGTTGGCGCGCTGCGGCGTATGGATCGGGATGGCTGCGTAAATCGTGCACCGGCATCGGCACCGGCATCGATCGCGCGAAACGCTGCAATGGCAGCCCATGCTCGCCGGCCCCCGGCAGCAGGCTGGTGCGCATGGCGTCATGCCGGGCCACGAGCCCCTCGAGAGCTGTCTGCATCAGCGCCGGATCCAGCGGCCCGGTCAGTTCGACATAGCCACCGATGTTGTACATCGGCGAATTTCCCTGACGCAATTGATCGAGCCAGATATCGCGCTGGGCAGCGGTCAGCGGGAAAGCCTCGGAAATCGCGGACAGACCGTCCGCCGCGTCGGCAGCAAATTGGTTCATAAGATCCATCTCACGTGATTTGGCGCGTATTCAAGCATCGGCCCTGAAACCCGCATGACACGTGAAACCCGGACAACTTCCCTCTCTTCGTACAACCCTGTGAACCAACAGCGTCGGACAAGTCAGCGATCCCCCTAATAGTTCGGAAAGAAATGGCTGAAAATCCTGTAGGACAATCGCCACACGCTGCTACCGACTAGTGCCCCGTCATTGCAGGACGTGTCGGCGCGAGCCCCGGATTACGGGGTTCGCACTAGACCGTACAGTCACGACCTACGTGATCTGACACATTGATCTGACAGAAACGTGACGCCATTTTTTCGGAAAGGGTGGCACTTTGTGTCCCTGTTTTCCCCTACAGACGTAGGACAAATGCATAGGCTTAAATCCCGCTCCAGACGATTTCAAGGAGAAAAGGCTGGGTGGGCGTTTCACGGGTGCATGCACGGCAGACGATTCGGCAATGGCTCTAAATCAGGGATGACAAGGATATGAATCTGACCGGCAGTCTTCGCAACATGGAAAATCCGCACTTTTATTGGCAGTTGGGGGAGTTGATCGCCAGCACCGGCAACGAGCGTTTTGCCACGAACATGTTCCAGCTGGTCGACAACCTTGTGCCGGTCAATCGCGTCCATCTCAGTGAGTGGACCCTGGATGAACGAGAGTCCAGCGTGGTCGAGATCAAGGCGTTGGGCAGCGCGGGGTTGCCGGACACCTTCCCGCCCCCGGATCCGCTGCAGCACCCGGACGACCATCCGCTGCTGCAACAGATGATCGAGATGAACGACTCGCTACTGATTCAACTGAAAGCCTCGCTCCAGCATCGGCATCCGCACCACAGTGTCCACCAATGCAATCTGGTGTCCCGCACGTCCAACCGCCGTTGCGTTATCTCGTTCTACCGTCCCCACACGCATCGGGTGTTCTCTCTGCCTGAGCTGTCGTTCCTCAAGCGCCTGTCCGACACCCTGCTGCCCTTGATCGAGCGCCACGCGCACATCAGTCGACAAGCCATCGCCCGCCAACCCCGCGCGCCACAAGCCGATCAACCACAGACGCCGCTGCAACAGGTGTTCGACGAACGCCTGGCGTTGGGCGACATCACCTTGTCAGTGCGTGAGAAAGAGGTCTGCCTGGGCCTGCTGACCGGCGGCACCGTGCCGCAGATGGCCGAACGGTTGCGGGTCAAGAACAGCTCGATCGAGACCTACCTCAAGCGCGCGGCCGCCAAGCTTGGGGTCAGCGGCCGTCACGGTCTGGCGAAATGGATGGCCGGAGCCTGATCCGGCGTTTTTCTCATCACGGGCGCCCGGCGTCCGCTCTCATTCGTGAACGAGGCTGTTTGATGTCCAGGTTGCCGATTTCCCTGCTGACCGCCGCGCTGCTGCTGGGCGGTTGCTCGTTGATTCCCGATTACCAGCGACCGGCATCGCCGAGCGCGGCGCAGTATCCGCAAGGTCCGGCGTATGCCGCGCAATCCCCGGTCACGCCCCGGGTCGAAGACTGGCGCGCGCTGTTCAATGACCCGGCGTTGCAGCAATTGATTGAAAGCGCGCTGGTCAACAACCGTGACCTGCGGGTCGCTGCGCTGAATGTCGAGGCGTTTCAGGCGCAGTACCGGATCCAGCGCGCCGATCTGCTGCCGGCGGTGTCGGCCAACGCCAACGAACTGCGCCAGCGGGTGCCGTCCAGCGTGACCCGCACCAAGGCGGCGATCACCTCGACCTACTCGGTGAATCTGGGCATCAGCGCCTATGAACTGGACTTCTTCGGCCGGGTGCGCAGTCTCAGCGAGCAGGCGCTGCTGACCTGGCTGTCCACCGAAGAGGCGCGGCGCAGTGCGCAATTGAGTCTGGTGGCCAATGTCGCCAATGCCTACCTGACCTGGCGTGCCGATCAGGAGTTGCTGGCACTGGCTCAGGAGACGCTGGCCGCCGACGAGCGCAGCCTGCACCTGACCACCCGCAACCGCGAGGCCGGCAAGTCCTCGGCGCTGGATCAGATTCAGGCGCAGACCAGTGTCGACAGCACCCGCGCGAGCCTGGCCCGTTATCAGCGCCAGGTCGCCCAGGACTTGAACAGCCTGACGCTGCTGGTGGGCGCGCCGGTGCCCGAGCACCTGCCGGCGCGTCCGCTGGACAGTGATCTTGTGGCAACCGTGCCGGCCGGATTGCCCTCGGATCTGCTGCAACGCCGACCGGACATTCTCCAGGCCGAATACAAGCTGCGCGCCGCCAATGCCAACATCGGCGCGGCGCGGGCGGCGTTTTTCCCGAGTGTCAGCCTGACCGCCAATGCCGGGACATCCAGCCGCGATCTGTCCAGGCTGTTCAAGGGCGGCTCCGGGACCTGGACGTTCCAGCCGCAGATCAACTTGCCGATTTTCAACGCCGGCAGTCTGCGCGCCAGCCTGGATTACGCGAAGCTGCAAAAAGACATCACCGTCGCCGAGTACGAAAAGACCATTCAGACGGCATTTCAGGAAGTGTCCGACGGCCTCGCAGCGCGCCAGACCTACGAACAACAGCTCCAGGCCCAACGCGATCTGGTGCAGGCGACCCAGGATTACTACGACATGGCGCAGCATCGCTATCGAAGCGGCGTCGACAGCAGCCTGACGTTCCTTGATGCCCAGCGTTCGCTGTTCAGTTCCCAGCAAGGACTGATTACCGATCGGTTGGCGCAGCTGTTGGCGCAAGTGAATCTGTACACCGCGCTGGGCGGTGGCTGGAGCCCGGTCGAGCCGCTTCCGCCAGCACCTTGAGTCATTTTTTCTTACACCTTTTGTCGCCAGATCCCACATTGCCCGGCGATCGAAAACCGGCGCAGCGGATCATTTTGGTATCATGCGCCGCTTTTACGGTTAACCCGCCCGCCTGTCCTGCCGACCGGCGGGCTCCAAAGGGCGGTATGAAATGACGGCTTTGTTGACTCGCCGCAAGGTGCTTGCGGGAATGGGCGTACTCGGTCTCGGCCTGCTCGCCGGCTGCGACACCCGCGGCGAACTGTCGTACAAGTACGGCAAGGATCTGAGCGACAAGATCCTCGGACGCACCTTCAAGCTCAAGGACACCGAAGGCAACACCGTGACGCTGTCGAGCTTTCGCGGCCTGATGCCGATGATCTTCTTCGGCTTCACCCAGTGCCCGGCGATCTGCCCGACGACGCTGGCCCGCGCCGCGAAAATCAAGAAGCTGATGGGCAAGGACGGTGACATCCTGCAAGTGGTGTTCATCACCCTCGACCCGGAACGCGACACCCCGGAAATCCTCGACGCCTACGTCAAGACCTTCGATCCAAGCTTCGTCGCCCTGTACGGCACCCTCGAAGAAACCAAGGCCACCGCCAAGGAATTCGACGTGTTCTACGAAAAAGTCCCGGCCGGCGACACCTATACCCTTTCCCACACCGCCACCAGTTATGTCTACGACACCCGGGGCACATTGCGTGTGGGCCTGTCTCAATCGCTTTCTGCACAAGAGTGCACGGAAGATTTGCTTACCGTCATGGAGGTCTGCTGATGAACCCTTTTCTGAACCACATCAAACGCGCCGCACTGGGCCTGTCCCTGCTGGGCCTGGCTTTCCAGGTATCGGCGCAGACCAAAGTCGACGACGCCTGGGTGCGTGCGACCGTGCCGAACCAGTCGGCCAGCGGCGCATTCATGACCGTCACCGCCGACAGCGACAGCAAGCTGCTCAGCGTTGCTTCGCCGGCGGCCAAGGACGTGCAGATTCATGAGATGACCATGAAGAACGACGTGATGAGCATGGGCCCGGTGAAATCGGTCGACCTGCCGGCGGGCAAAGCCATCAACTTCGATCCGAATGGCTACCATGTGATGCTGATGGGCCTGAGCGCTCAGTTGAAGGAAGGCGACAGCGTGCCGCTGACCCTGACTATCGAAAACGCCAAGGGCGAAAAGGAAACCGTGGAAGTGAAAGCGCCGGTCAAGGCGCTGACCATGGAAGGCCACGATCACAGCAAGATGCATTGATCGCTGACTGACAGATACACGGCTTCAAAAAACAAAAGGGGCGGCATGATCGATGATCATGCCGCCCCTTTTGCATCTGAATGTCAGACCAGTTTCAATTCGACCTCGATATTGTTGCGCGTGGCCTTGGAGTACGGGCACACCTGATGCGCCGCATCCACCAGCTGCTGCGCCGCGCCGCGCTCCATGCCCGGCAGGCTTACATTCAGTCGAGCCTGCAGCAGATACCCTCCCGAATTAGTGCCCAGGTCCACTTCGGCATCCACCGCCAGGTCCGCCGGCAGGCTGATTTTCTGCTGCCCCGCCACCGCTTTCATCGCGCCGATGAAACACGCCGACCAGCCTGCGGCGAACAGTTGCTCCGGATTGGTCCCGCCGCCACTGGAACCGGGCGACGACAGTTTTACATCGAGGATCCCGTCGGAACTGCGCGATGCGCCGTCACGTCCGCCGGTGGTGTGGGTTTTCGCGGTGTAGAGGACTTTTTCGATCTGACTCATGGCGATCTCCTGAATGAAAAACAGCAGATTGTTCACTCGGCGCCTCCCGTCGCAGCTTGAGGTGCGCCACCCGTTTCACACAGCCCTCTCACTATAGACGCGGGTTTACCGCTCACCCGGCAAGAGGATGGGCGGATGGTTCAGCAATCACGACTGCTCAACTCCCCGCCCCGCCATGCGCCTCTTCAAAGAAATAATCCTTCCAGCTGTCCGCCTTGTTCTTCAGCACGCCCAGCTCCTGCAATTTCTCTGCATAGATAAAGGTGCGTTGCGGCACCACGGTGAAATCGATTTCCGGGTCGGTGACGATTTTCTCCACCAGCGCCAGCGGCAGCTTTGACTGTTCAACCCGAATGTAGGCCTGAGCCGCCGCAGGTTTGTCGGCCTTGATGATCTTCTCGGCCTCGACCAGAGCGTCATAGAAGGCCTTGTAGGTTTTCGGGTTTTCGTCGTGGAATTTTTCCGTGGTGTAGAGCACGTTAAACGTGGCCTGGCCGCCGAGCACATCGTAGGAACTCAACACTTTATGCACGTTGGGATTCTGCAACGCCTGATACTGAAACGGCGGGCTGGAGAAGTGCGCGTTGATTTCCGAGCCGCCGGCGATCAGTGCAGCCGTGGCATCCGGGTGCGGCAGGCTGACGGAGATGTCGTCGAATTTCTTGTAGTGGTCATTGCCGAATTCCTTGGCCGTTTCGATCTGCAGCGTGCGTGACTGGAAGCCCACGCCCGCCGCCGGCACGGCGATGCGATCCTTGTCGCTGAAGTCCTTGAGGGTTTTCACGTTCGGGTTATTGGTCAGCAGGTAGTTGGGCATCGAACCCAGCGAAGCGATGGCCTTGACGCTCTGCTTGCCCTTGGTGCGATCCCATACGGTGAGCATCGGCGGCACGCCCGCCGAGACCACGTCCAGCGATCCGGTGAGCAATGCTTCGTTCATCGCGGTGGCGCCGGAAATGCTGTTCCAGTCGACCTTGATGTCCAGCCCCTGAGCCTTGCCGTGTTTCTCGATCAATTGCTGATCGCGCACCACATCCAGAATCAGATAACCGATGCCGAATTGCTGGGCGATGCTGATCTTGCCTTCGGCTTGCGCAGTGTTGCCGAGCAGTGCGCCAGCCAGCGAGGCCGCCAGCAGCGTCAGTGCAGAACGTTTGAGCGGTAGGGTCATGACAACCTCGCAGTGATTTACAGGGAAATCTGTGAGGCGGGACTCTATCGCTATAAAAAACGAAATTTAAATACCGTTATCACATATTGATATCACCTTGAAGCCGGTCTTGAATCGGCGCCGGGAATTATAAAATCGCCTCAAAGAATGATTTGATCTAAAAAACTGACAAGTTTGACAGGTTCAGCAACGACATTTGCTCACTAATCTGCTGAGAGGTTATTTCCGACCGCAATTTCACAGGAATCTTAAAATGAGTCACCTCTCTCGGCAGAATCTAGGCCCAAACACCGCCACCTTTAAGGACTTCGAAATCGAAGGTTTAAACCCTGTAGACATGACGATTTCCTTGAGGGCGATCTCCGCTCAAGGGGCGAGAGTCACAACTAAACTTGCGACAAACGGACTCACAGTAGATCTCCTTAATCCCGACTCACTGCGAATGGAGCGCAAGTCTCAAACAACGCGAATTCTGGACACAATCATCCCTCGCTCGTATCTGGAAGATGCATATAACAAGAACCTGGATTGCATATTGATCGCTACGGGGATCGGCATGGTCTTCGGATTAATCAAGGTCATCTCGTAATAACTGCGATAAGAGTAGCTGAGCCGCTACAGCTACTTGGCGCTTCATCCCTTTGGGCTGCAACCGCTGCGAGAAGGAGCGAAGATGTTGCTCCGGCCAAACACTCAGTAACAATAATTATGTCAGGCAGTTTTCCTTCGGTTGGACCTCTTTAGTCAAGTCGGTCAAAGGCCTCACGCATTTCTCGCTCGCGTGCTCCACGCGCAATGGGCTCGTTACTGCGTTTAAAAACACGATCAGCCTTCCTACCCTTGGTATCATCGCCCACACTTTTATGACGGTTTAATGGCTGGAAGGTCTTTTTTGTGAGCGCTCTTTTTCAACGGCTGCGGCGCCTGGATGCCCGCCTTCTTTCTCTGGTTTTCCTGGTACTGATCGTGCCGGTGTGCCTTCGCGCGGCGCTCGGCTGGTCGAGCCTGTTCGGCTACCTTTCGGATCTGGCCATCGGCAGTCTGCTGTTGGTTTTGTTGCATCGCCGTCCCTGGTGGCTGGCGCTGCCGGTGCTGCTGTTCTGGGGATTGCTGGCGGTGGCGACCGCTGAACTGGTCAGCGCAGTCGGTCGCCTGCCGACCGTGGCGGATCTGCATTACCTGATCGACCCGCAGTTCGTGGAAAACTCCACCGGCGGCGGATTCGCCCATCCCGGTGTGGCGGTTACGCTGCTGGTGGCTCTGGCCTTTTGGTTGCTGAGTCATTGGACTCGACGCGGAAGAACCGCCCCCGCTCTGCCCCGCACAGCCTGGGCGACGCCGGTGCTGCTGTTCTGCGCGTACTGGGGCGCGCAGCACCTGAACCCGAGCGATGCCGACCCATGGCGTCTGTACAACCTGCCGCACCAACTGCTCGCCGCGCAGGTCGCCGACGTGCAGATGCAGGCCGAAGAATGGCTGGACGGCGACACTCAGGTTGCTCCCCCACCGATGGCCGGCCTCACCGATGTCGATCTGAACGGTCATCCGCTGCTGGCGGCCAAGGGCCAAGCGCGCAATGTGCTGATCGTCGCGCTCGAAGGCATTCCCGGCGCCTACATCGGCGCCAATCGCCAGGCCATCGGCAGCCATTATCAGGAAGACCTGATGCCCAACCTCAGCCGCTGGGCCGAGCGCGGCATGAACACCCCGGATTACGTGCTGCACACCCACCAGACCATTCGCGGTCTGTACGCCATGCTCTGCGGCGATTACGACAAACTCGACAACGGCACGCCCAAAGGCGTGGAAATGCTGACCCAGCACGAGCGCAATCAAGCCTGTCTGCCGGCTCAGTTGCGTCAGCACGGTTTTGCCACTCACTACCTGCAAGGCGCAGGGCTGCGGTTCATGGCCAAAGACAAGATCATGCCGCACATCGGGTTCGACGCGACCCATGGCCTGGAGTGGTTCACCAACGCCAACTACCTGGAATTCCCGTGGGGCAAGGATGACAAGGCGTTCTTCGAAGGCGCGCTGAAATACGTCGGCGACCTGAAAAAGCAGAAACAACCGTGGATGCTCACGCTGCTGACCGTCGGCACCCACCAGCCCTACTCCGCGCCGGAGGAATACCTGCAACGCTACGACACACCCAAGCAAGCCGCCGTCGGTTATCTGGACGATGCACTGGAACAGTTTCTCAGTGGCCTCGAACGCCAGGGCGTGCTGAAAGACACGCTGGTGGTCATCACCTCGGACGAGTCCCACGGCATCGACGGCGTCCGTCTCGCGTCGTCCTGGGGCTTCAACCTGACCCTCGCGCCGGAACAGGCGCAACTGCCGCGCCTGAACGCCGGGGTCTACGGTCACGTCGACCTGAGTGCGTCGATTCTGGATTACTTCGACTTTCCGGTGCCTTCCGCCCTCAGCGGTCGCTCACTGTTTCGCGATTACGATTCGGGCCGCGAAATCATGTCGTTCACCAACGGCAAGCTGCGTTATCACGACGGTCGCGGCCTGCTGACCGAATGCGACATGCCGCGTCGTTGCCGCAATTACGCCAGTGAAGGATTCATCGCCGAAAGCGCCACGTTCAAGGGCAACGCCAGCGGCCAGAATGCCCGGGACATCGCCGCCCGCGCCTCGGCCCTGGACCTGTCGCTGCTGCGCACCCCGCTCAACCAGCGCTATCAGTTCGGCAGCGCCAACGTCATCCCGCTGCAAGCGCAGATCAAGGACGACTGGGCCGACAACCTGATCGGCGCGCAATACCTGGAAATGCCCAAGGGCTCCCACACCCGCGTGCGCCTGACCGTGCGCTCGGTCGATCCGCAGCAGGCGGCGTACATTCAGCTCAAAGCCAAGGAGTTCGAACAGGACGTGCAACTGGGCCTGCCGACCGAGATGGTCGCCACAGCGGATCAGCCGCTGGAGATGGATTTCAGCTTCGACAACCCGCAACCACGCAAGGCGTTTTCGTTTCACTTGTTGGGATATGGGCTGGGCGCGGTGGAAGTCAGTGACTTCAGCGTGATCACCGAACTGCCGGGGCAGGAAGATATGCTGGATGAAACGCCGGCTGACGAGACGGCGCAATCCAGTTGATCGCCGTGGACAATGCAGGAGCGGCCCGAAGGCTGCTCCTGGATGGTAAAGCGCACCGGCCGCCGCATTGTCTGCCTGAATCGGCTTCTTATTGGGTTAAACCAGGTTAGTGATATCAAAATCCCCGGCCACCGTCCCTTTATCATCCTGCAAAACGAGATAGACTGTACCCTTTACGCTTTCGTGATCTTGGTCAATAGTTACGATCACATGCCCGGAATCGATAGCATAAATTTCATTGTCGATTTGGACGGTCCATGCGACCGGTGAGTTCGGGTCATACATCACTTCATGCGGCCCACCCACTAATAGACCAATAAAAAAAACTATGAAACTATTTTTATTGTCATAACCTTGAATGATGTCCCCATTGTTTGTCTCGTGAAATTTAACCAAGGTGCTGGTAAGAAACTTCTCGCCATTGAGAGAGGCCTCGAAAGTACCTTTGCTGGGTCTATTTACATTTTGGCTCATACAAACTTCCTTCTTTAAGGATGGAGGGGCTTTTATATCTTTCACAACTCAAACCTACACTTGACGACTGCACGCCCCAACTGTCATTTACGACAGTTTTTTATCACTATTCGAAGTAAGCACCACGATCATCATTACTCATCGTTGTTTGTGAGAGAGCAGCTCTATCAGATACCAATACTTCGCCTATTAGCTGACTCGCCGAGTCGGGTCTAGCCTTACTACTCCGAAGTCGGCACGAGCCGGCCGCAGAAGACCTGATAAGGACCCGAACATGGCAAATGAATCGAAATGCCCGTTCAATCACGCCGCCGGCGGTGGCACGACGAACCGCGATTGGTGGCCGAATCAACTGAACCTGAAAATCCTGAGTCAGCACTCGCCCGCATCCGATCCGCTGGGCAAGGACTTCGACTACGCCAAGGCTTTCAAAAGCCTGGATTTCCAGGCCCTCAAACGCGATCTGACGGCACTGATGACCGACTCTCAGGAGTGGTGGCCAGCGGACTTCGGCCACTACGGCCCGCTCTTCATCCGCATGGCCTGGCACAGCGCCGGCACCTATCGCACCGCTGACGGTCGTGGCGGTGCCGGTTCCGGCCAGCAACGTTTCGCCCCGCTCAACAGCTGGCCGGACAACGTCAGCCTCGACAAGGCCCGCCGCCTGCTGTGGCCGATCAAACAGAAATACGGCCGCAACATTTCCTGGGCCGACCTGATCGTGCTCACCGGCAACGTCGCGCTGGAATCCATGGGCTTCAAGACCTTCGGTTTCTCCGGTGGCCGCGCGGATGTGTGGGAACCGGATGAAGATGTGTACTGGGGTTCGGAAAACAAATGGCTGGGCGGCGACAACCGTTACGGCAAGGATCCGGAATCCATGCAGCCGCCGGGCGAAGGCACGCTGGTGGCCGAACCAGCCGAGCACGGCAATGAAGAGAGCCGCACCAACCAGGGCGAACGCAACCTCGAGAACCCGCTCGCCGCGGTGCAGATGGGCCTGATCTACGTGAACCCGGAAGGTCCGGAAGGCAATCCCGACCCGGTGGCTTCGGCCAAGGACATCCGCGAAACCTTCGGCCGCATGGCCATGAACGACGAGGAAACCGTCGCCCTGATCGCCGGTGGTCACGCCTTCGGCAAGACTCACGGCGCAGGCCCCGCCGATAATGTCGGCCCGGAACCGGAAGCCGCCGGCCTCGAAGAACAAGGCCTGGGCTGGAAAAACAGCTTCGGCACCGGCAAGGGCGCCGATACCATCACCAGCGGCCTGGAAGTGACCTGGACCACCACCCCGACCAAGTGGAGCAACAACTATCTGGAAAACCTGTTCGGCTTCGAGTGGGAATTGACCAAGAGCCCCGCCGGCGCCCATCAGTGGAAGCCGAAAAACGGCGCCGGGGCCGGTACCATTCCGCACGCCCACGACCCGAACAAACGCATCGACCCGACCATGCTCACCTCCGACCTGGCCCTGCGTTTCGACCCGGCCTACGAGAAGATTTCGCGGCGCTTCCTGGCCAATCCCGATCAACTGGCCGACGCCTTCGCCCGGGCCTGGTACAAGCTGATTCACCGTGACATGGGCCCGCTGTCACGTTATCTCGGCCCGGAATTGCCCCAGGAAGAACTGCTGTGGCAAGACCCGATTCCCGAGGCCAACCATCCACTGGTGGACGACAGCGATATCAGGGCGCTGAAAGGCAAAATACTGGCGTCGGGGCTGTCCGTTTCGGAACTGGTTTCCACTGCCTGGGCGGCCGCATCGACCTTCCGGGGTTCGGACAAACGCGGCGGCGCCAATGGCGGTCGTCTGCGTCTGGCACCGCAAAAGTTCTGGCAGGCCAACCAGCCGGAGCAACTGGACAAGGTGCTGAAAGTCCTCGAAGGCATTCAGAACGAGTTCAACGCCGGGGCGGCAGGCAAGCAAGTCTCGCTGGCGGACCTGATCGTGCTGGCGGGTAATGCCGGTGTCGAACAAGCGGCGAAAAACGCCGGGCACACGGTGACCGTGCCGTTCAATCCGGGGCGCACCGATGCGACTCAGGAGCAAACCGACGTCGAGTCGTTCGGTTTCCTTGAACCGCACACCGACGGCTTCCGCAACTACGCCGCCAACACCTACCGCGTGCCGGCCGAGGCATTGCTGATCGACAAGGCGCAATTGCTGACGCTTTCGGCGCCGGAAATGACCGTGTTGATCGGCGGCCTACGCGTGCTGGACACCAACGTCGGCAAGACGAAACACGGAGTGTTCACCGACAAACCCGGCACCTTGACCAACGATTTCTTCCGCAACCTGCTGGACATGGGCGTGGAATGGAAACCGACGTCCAAAACCGAGTTCGAAGGCCGCGACCGTAAAACCGGCAGCGTGAAATGGACGGCGACCCGGGTCGATCTGGTGTTCGGTTCCAACTCGGTGCTGCGGGCACTGGCCGAGGTATACGCCAGTTCCGATGCGAAGGAACAGTTCGTCACGGACTTCGTTGCAGCCTGGGCGAAGGTGATGGATCTGGATCGGTTTGATCTGCGCCAATAAGGGCTTTTCATCGACCCACAAAAACGCCGCTCATTGAGCGGCGTTTTTTATTGTCCCGAAAAGACTTCAGGCAAGGCTTTTGCTGACAACTTCATACACATCGCTGGACAGCTGCCCCGAAGCCAGAATCCGCTCCAGCTCCGCCTTCATCAGCGCCTGACGAGCGCTGTCGTACTTGCGCCAGCGCGTCAGCGGCGCCAATTGGCGAGAGGCGATCTGCGGGTTGAAGCCGTTCAGTTCGATCACCAGATCCGCGAGGAAGCGATAGCCCGAGCCATCCGCCGCGTGGAAGTTGATCAGGTTCTGTCCGGCGAAGGCACCGACCAGTGCACGCACCTTGTTCGGGTTCTTGATGTTGAACGCCGGGTGCTGAATAAGTGCCTTCACGCGCTCCAGACCGCCCGGCAAGGTGCTGCCGGCCTGCACGCTGAACCACTGATCCATGACCAGCGGATTGTCCTTGAAGTGCTCGGCGAAACTGGCCAGGGCTTTGGCTTTCTGCTCGTCGAACGGCGAGTTGACCAGCACCGCCAGCGCGGTCAGGCGCTCGGTCATGTTGTCGCAGCTGTCGAACTGTTCCAGGGTTGCCGCCAGGACTTCCGGCTTGCCGCTGAGCATCAGGTACGACAGCGCGATGTTCTGCAACGCGCGACGGGCGAAGTGCTCGGCCTCGGCCACGTACGGGGTTTGCTTCGACAGGTCGCGGTTGGCTTGATAACGCAGCCACAGTGGTTCGAACAGGTTGTCCGCCAGTTGCTGACGGGCGAATTCGCGGGCGGTGTGGATCGAGTCCACGTCGGCGATTTCACTGATTTCGGTCAGGTACGCTTCGCTTGGCAGCGAGAGCATTTCCGCGACCATCGCCTGATCCAGCGTTTCGTCCGACAGCACGGTGCGCAGCGCGGAAACCAGACGTGGGTCGAGCAGCAGGCTTTCGCCCTTCTGCTGCTGGCCGATCAACTCTTGCAGCACCTGCACCGACAGTTGCTGACCGGCATCCCAGCGGTTGAAACCGTCGGTGTCGTGTTGCATCAGGAACATCAACTGATCGCGGTTATACGGGAAGCTCAGTTTCACCGGCGCCGAGAAGCCACGCAGCAAGGACGGCAGCGGTTGTTCGGCGATGTCGACGAAGGTGAAGGTCTGCTCGGCTTCGGTCACCGAAATCACCCGGGAGGTGCCTTGAGCCGAGGCTTCGCCGGCCAGACGCAGGGCGATCTCGTTGCCCTGGCTGTCGAGCAGGCCCAGTTCGACCGGAATCACGAACGGCAGCTTTTCAACCTTGTCCGGGGTTTCCGGGCAGCTCTGGCGGAAGGTCAGGCTGTAGGTTTTCGCGGCGGCATCGTAAGACTCGCTCACCGCCAGACGTGGTGTGCCGGCCTGGCTGTACCAGCGCTTGAACTGGGTCAGGTCGACGCCGTTGGCATCTTCCATGGCCTTGATAAAGTCATCGCAGGTCACGGCCTGGCCGTCGTGGCGTTCGAAGTACAGATCGCTGCCCTTGCGGAAGCCTTCGGCGCCCAGGAGGGTGTGGATCATGCCGACCACTTCCGAGCCCTTTTCGTACACGGTCAGGGTGTAGAAGTTGGAAATCTCGATAAAGCTGTCCGGGCGCACGGCGTGGGCCATGGGACCTGCATCTTCGGCGAACTGGTGGGTACGCAGGTACGCCACGTCCTGAATGCGCTTGACCGTGGCCGAGTTCATGTCGGACGAGAAACCAGCGTCACGGAAGACGGTGAAGCCTTCTTTCAGCGACAGCTGGAACCAGTCGCGGCAGGTCACGCGGTTGCCCGACCAGTTGTGGAAGTATTCGTGAGCGACGATCGCTTCAACGCGCTGGTGCGCGGCGTCGGTAGCGGTTTCGGCGCGGGCCAGCACGGCGCTGGAGTTGAAGATGTTGAGGCCCTTGTTTTCCATCGCCCCCATGTTGAAGTCGTTCACGGCGACGATCATGAAGATGTCCAGATCGTACTCGCGACCGTAGACCTCTTCGTCCCAGCGCATCGACTTCTTCAGGCTGTTCATGGCGTGCTGACACTTGTCGATGTTTTCCGGCTCGACATAGATGCGCAGCGCCACGTTGCGGTTGGTCATGGTGGTGAAGCTGTCTTCAACGCACCACAAGTCCCCGGCCACCAGCGCGAACAGGTACGCCGGTTTCATGAACGGGTCTTCCCAGGTCGCCCAGTGCCGGCCATCTTCGCCAGGGCCGCTGGCGATCGGGTTGCCGTTGGACAGCAACACCGGATAGCTGTGCTGCTCGGCGACCACGGTGGTGGTGAACTTGCTCATCACGTCCGGGCGGTCGAGGTAATAGGTGATCTTGCGGAAGCCTTCAGCCTCGCACTGGGTGCAGAACATCGTGCCGGACTTGTACAGGCCTTCCAGTGCGGTGTTGGTTTCCGGGTGGATCCTGACGCTGGTGTCGACCGTGAAGGTTTCGCTGGCCGGTTGCAGGGTCAGGTGGTTTTCAGTCAGTTGGTAATCGCTCGCGCTCAGTTCCTGGTCTGCCAGGGTCACCGAGAGCAATTCCAGCTGCTGGCCATCGAGCACCAGCGGCGGCAGGCCCGGGCCACGGGCCGGGTTGCGGCGCATCACCAGTTGCGCGTGGACCAGACTGTGGTCCTCGAACAACTCGAAGGTCAGGTGTGTTTCATCGATCAGGTACTCGGGCGCCTGATAGTCCTTCAGGTAAATCATCTTCGGTTGTTCGGTGCGCATGCTGAAGTCCTTATTGATGCACGGCGAGCTGATAGGCCGTGTACTTGCGAATGTTGATCACGCCGGTGTCGAAGATCAGGTACTGGCCCTTGATCCCCAGCAGCGTGCCTTCGGCAATCGGGTTCTTGTCCAGGTTGAAACTGACGATCTTGGCCGGGTACTGCTCGACCGGGTAACGGATTTCCAGCGGCTCGACATCGGCGATGGTCTGAATGGCCTGGAGCCCGAAACGCTCCTGCAAGCCTTGCAGGCCTTCGGCGCAGCTTTCGAACAACTGATCACGCACCTGCGCCAGATCCACCGCCGCCGCATCGCCCTTGAGCAAGGCGCGCCAGTTGGTCTTGTCCGCCACCTGGCTGCGGAACAGGTCTTCGACGAAGCCCGACTGCTGCCGCGTCGAAACGCGCATGATCGGCAGCGCCTGACTGGCGCCCTGATCGAGCCAGCGGGTCGGCAACTGGGTGGCGCGGGTGATGCCGACCTTGATCCCCGACGAATTGGCCAGGTAGACGACGTGGTCGGTCATGCAGAACTTCTCGCCCCACTCCGGCTCACGGCAGGTGCCGGCCTCGAAGTGGCAGCGCTCCGGGCTCATGATGCAAATGTCGCACTGGGCGAGTTTGGTCATGCACGGATAGCAGTAACCCTGACTGAAACTGGTCTTGGTCTTGCGCCCGCAATGGGTGCAGTGGATCGCCCCCAGATATTCCAGACGCACCGTGCTGCCGATCAACGGGTTGGCCGGCACCTCGACGTCATCCAGACGAAACGCGTACTGCACGTTCGGCCCGTCCAGGCGCGCCGACATTTTGCTGATTGCACCGCGGCCGATCTCGATCAATGGAGGGCGTCCGACTTGAACAGGATGTTCGGCACTTCGATCGACTTCGACGCACATTCCTGCGGGCCCATGTAACCGGTGCGCTCTTCTTCGGGCAGGTTCTGCATTTCCCAGGCGATCATCGCCTGCAACGACAGTTCACGCTGTTCGGCGGTGAGCTTGCCACCGTCCGACCATTTGCCGATCTCTACGGCCAGTTTCAGGCTCTGGTAGATGTCGGGGGTGATGTTCTTGATCAAATCGTTAAAAGAGGACATCAGGGTCTCCGTGCTCTTTATTCAAAAAATTCAGGCGGCCAGTTTACGGCGGTTGTACAAACCGCCCAACAAACCGGTGAAGCATCCGATGAGTAACCCGCCGACGTGGGCGGCGTTGGCGATTTCGCCGAAACCGATCATCGAGACCAGCCCCGACATGCACACCAGCAACCACACCAGCATCATCGCCAGCACGCCGCGCGGCAGGCGATAGGCCGGGTTCGGCGCCAGCAGCTGGAAGATCCAGCAGTGACCGAGCAGCCCGTAAAGTACGCCGGACAGGCCGCCGAACAGGCTCGGGCCGCTCCAGGCGAACTGCGCATAGTTGGAAACCAGGCCGAACAGCAGCGTCAGGCCGATCAGGTTGACGCTGCCCTGGCGCGACTCGATGCGCCGCCCCAGTTCCCAGTACCACATGCCGTTCATGGCCAGGTGCAGGATGCCGAAGTGGATCAGCATCGGCGTAAACAGGCGCCACCACTGCCCCGCTGCCAGGCTGTCGGCCAGTGGTGTGAAGTGGATGTAGTCGCCGACCACGCGGAAATCGAGGAAGGTCAGCCAACGCAGGGTGTCGAGGTTATCGCCAAGGAAGGTCAACCCGCCGACGATCAGGCTCAGCAGCAGAATGAATCCGGTGGCTTTGGCATGTTTCAGTTGCTCGGCGAAGCTCGGGCGCTTGAACGTCGGCGCCGCCGGAATTTCCAGCTGCTGATCCGGGTCACCCGCCGGGAAACGCTCGTACAGCGAGCGTACGTCATCGCTGATTTCCGACGGCACCCACAACACCTGCTCGCCCGCCTCTTCGCTGACACGATGGGGCACTTGCATGCGTTGCAGCAGTTTGACGAAACCACTCAGGTCCGCCGCCAACGGCACACGCAAGACGGCTATGGCACTCATCGCAGCACCTCCGGCCGCTCGACGTCGACCCAGACAAATTTATGCGGATCGAGGCGGGTTTCCTGATCCAGACGATAGGCAACCAGTTTGCCGTACAGCACCGCGCTGTAATCCAGGCACGCGAGGTTCGGGCGGATCGGCGCCGGTTTGCCGCTGCGCCAGTAGTGGCCGACGAACAGCAACGGCTCATCGATACCGTAGCGCAGCAGGGAATTCTTTTCGCTGGAGGTCAGCGGCTTTTGCGCCACTGGTTCCGGCAGTGCATCGGGCTGGAACACGATGTCGCCGTAGGTTTGCGGATCGTCTTCCCAGAACTTGGTGCGGAAGAACGAACGCACCAGGCCGTCGCCGCTGGTCATGGTCAGGCCATCCGGCAGGCGCATGTCAGTGCCGCGCAGCAGGCGATCGAACACGGTGCAGGCGAAACTGCCCGGCACGGCCGAGGCCTGGAGGAAGTGTTCATCAATGCAGCCATCGGGGAACAAACCGCGCAACGGCTCGATCAGGCCGGCATCCCAGCAGGCATGCACCACGCGGAAGCGTCCGGCGTCGACGAACAACGGCAGTTGATAGAACCACTGCTGGAAATCGTGCCAGTCGCGCGGATGGTTTTCGAATTGGGTCAGGGTTTCGTGCAGCAATCGGGCATGGCGCGGGGTGTGTTCACGGACGAATTGCTTGCCGCTGCCCGGAGGCGCCGGTGTGCTCCAACCGAGCGCGTTGAATTCGTGGTTGCCCATGATGCACAACGCCTGACCGGCTTCGACCATGTCGTGAACGATGTGCAGCGCCTCGCGAATCCGTGGGCCACGGTCGATGATGTCGCCGACAAACACGGCCATGCGCGACGGATGCCGCCAGACTCCGCCCTGCTTGTGATAACCGAGACGGTCCAGCAGGTGTTCCAGGGTCAGGGCGCATCCGTGCACGTCACCAATCAGGTCATAACTGCGCGCGGGATCGAGCATCAGTCGCCTCCACCACCCAACTTGCTGCCCCAGCCGAGCTTGGTCCGGCAGACTTCGTAGTAGTTGTGGTCGAGCGGATGAATCAGCCGCAGCTTCTGCGCTTTCTTGCTGACGGTGATGGTGTCGCCCGGCGCGCAGGTGAAGTGGTTCTGCCCGTCGCAGGAGACCTGCGGGTAGATCTGCATATCTTTGGACACGACGATTTTCAGCTCACTATTGCCATCGACCACGATCGGTCTGCCCGACAAGGTATGGGGGTACATCGGCACAATCACAATAGCGTCAAGCTTGGGATGCATGATCGGGCCACCGGCGGACAGTGCGTAAGCGGTGGAACCGGTCGGGGTGGCGACGATCAGGCCGTCGGCCTTCTGGCTGCAGACGAACTGGCCGTCGATGTACAGCTCGAACTCGATCATCCGCGTCGATTTGCCGGGGTGCAGCACCACGTCGTTCAGCGCATCGCCCTGGCCGATGGCCTCGGCGTGGCGACGAACTTCGGCCTGCAGCAGGAAGCGGTTTTCCACCAGATAATGGCCGTCGAGTACCTCGGCGACCTTGATTTCCAGCTCGTCGGGGCGGATGTCGGTGAGAAAACCGAGGCTGCCACGGTTGATCCCGAGCACCGGAATATTGTGTTTGGCCAGTGCCCGCGCTGCGCCGAGCAGGCTGCCGTCACCGCCGACCACGATGACCATGTCGCAGACTTCGCCGAGCATCTTGCGTGACGAAGTTTGCAGGCCATGGCCCGGCAGGACTTCGGCGATGGTGTCTTCGAGAATCACATGCAGGTGACGATCGAGCAGGAAGCGTTTCAGTCGGCGGACGGTATCCAGCACCTGGGAGCTGCCCAGGCGACCGATGATGCCGATATTACGAAATTGCTCCATGGGACTCCTGCGGGGGACTGAGACGGCGAAAAGCACGATTATGGGCGAAAGCGCCGGATAGACAAAATCCTTTCAGCCCCGAGGATGCACCGGTGTTTGAGGCTATGCTCGCAAGATGATCCTATTTCCCGATTTGCTTCAGTTACCCCACCAGTTACGCCACCCCGAGGTGCGCGATCTGGCGTGGGTGATCCTCGCCCCGCCGATGCTCGCCGCCACCCCGTGGCCGCAGCGCCATCCGCTGGCGGGCAGCGACTGGGTCAGCGATCCCGAGCGTCTGGAACACTGGCTGCGCCAGCTCGACCGCGACAGTTACGGCCTGCTGCACTGGCTGTCCCAGGCCCGTACCCGGCGCCTGGGCCTGTATTACGAACGGTTGTGGCAATTTGCGGTGAAACACGCGCCGGGCATCGAACTGATTGCCGCCAACCTGCCGATCCGCCGCGAAGGCCACACCCTCGGCGAGCTGGACATGCTGCTGCGCGATCGCGACGGCGTGCACCACCTGGAACTGGCCATCAAGCTCTACCTCGGCCCGCAGAACGGCGACGGTCATGATCCGGCGTCGTGGCTGGGGCCGGGCTGTCATGATCGACTGGATCGCAAACTGGCGCATTTGAGCGAGCATCAGCTGCCGATCTCCGCGCGCCCGGAAAGCCGCGAAGTGCTGGCGGCGCTGGATGTCGGGTCGTTCAGTGCGCAACTGTGGCTGGGTGGGTATCTGCTGTATCCGTGGCCCGGCCAGTCCGTGCCGCCCAGCGGCGCCCATTCTCAGCATTTGCGTGGCAGCTGGCTGCATCAGAAAGACTGGCCGGCGTTCGTCGCCCAGCGCCCGGCCGGACGCTGGCAACCCCTGCCCCGCCACGCCTGGCTGGCGCCGGCGCACTACCCGGCGGAGCAGACCTGGAGCAACGGGCATTTGCAGGCCTGGCTCGATGAACTTGAACCGTTGGCCCCGGCGCAACTGATGGTGCGCCTGACCGAAAACGCCCGGGGCGAGTGGGAAGAAGCCGAGCGGCTGTTTCTGGTGTCGGACCTGTGGCCGAACGTGCCCGGGCAGAGTTAGACGCTCAACCGCACAGCCAGTGCGGCCAGCGTCACCAGCAACACCGGCACGGTCAGCACGATCCCGACCCTGAAGTAATACCCCCAGCCGATCTTGATGTTCTTGCGCTCCAGCACATGCAGCCAGAGCAGAGTCGCCAGACTGCCGATCGGGGTGATTTTCGGGCCCAGGTCGCTGCCGATCACGTTGGCGTAGATCATCGCTTCCTTCACCACACCCGTAGCCTGGCTGGCATCGATCGACAGCAGGCCGACCAGCACCGTCGGCAGGTTGTTCATGATCGACGACAACAAGGCCGTCAGCACCCCGGTGCCCATCGCCGCGCCCCACACACCGTGACCGGCGAACACATTGAGCCACCCGGCCAGATAATCAGTGAGCCCGGCATTGCGTAGCCCGTAGACCACCAAATACATGCCCAGCGAGAAAATCACGATCTGCCACGGCGCCTCTTTCATCACCTTGCGCGTGGAGATCTTGTGCCCGCGCGCGGCAATCGCCAGCAACAGCGCCGCGCACACCGCCGAGATTGCACTGATCGGGATTCCCAGCGGCTCCAGCGCGAAACAGCCGATCAGCAGAATGACCAGCACCGCCCAACCGGCGTAGAACGTGGCTTTGTCGTGGATGGCGGTTTCCGGGTGTTCAAGTTGCTCCGGGTCGTAGGCCTTGGGAATGTCGCGGCGGAAGAACCACAGCAACATGCCCAGCGTGGCCGCGACGCTGACAAAGTTGACCGGCACCATCACCGCCGCATACCGGTTGAATCCGATGTGAAAGAAGTCGGCCGAGACGATATTCACCAGGTTCGACACCACCAGCGGCAGGCTCGCGGTGTCGGCAATGAAGCCCGCGCCCATGACGAACGCCAGGGTCGCCGCCGGGGAAAAACGCAGGGCCAGCAGCATGGAAATCACGATCGGCGTGAGGATCAGCGCCGCGCCGTCATTGGCGAACAGCGCCGACACCAGTGCACCGAGCAGCACCATGAAAGCAAACAGCTTGCGCCCGCTGCCACGCCCCCAACGCGCTACGTGCAGGGCGGCCCAGGCGAAAAACCCGGCCTCGTCGAGCAACAGACTGATGATGATCAGCGCCACAAACGTACCGGTGGCGTTCCAGATGATTTGCCACACCAGCGGGATGTCGCTCAGGTGCACCACGCCGAAAATCAGCGCAACGATGGCGCCGAACGTTGCACTCCAGCCGACCCCGAGGCCTTTGGGTTGCCAGATCACCAGGGTAATGGTCAGCAGGAAAATCAGTGACGCAGCGAGCATTCGCGACAGCCTTCAATAAAAGGGAAAGAATCAGACCACACAAAAAAAACCTGTGGAAGCCAGCCCCCACAGGTTCGTTATCGTGTCAGAAATATTGCCAGATCACTTCTTGTGCTGCGCCACCCACTCACCAAACGCATTGATGAAACTTTGCAGGAACGGTTTCACCGACTCGTTCAGCTTGCCCGCCTCATCGAATGCCGTGCCCGCGCCGCCCAGGTAGGCTTCCGGCTGCTGCATGCACGGCACGTTGAGGAAAACAAAGGACTGGCGCAGATGCTGGTTGGCGCCAAAACCGCCGATGGCACCCGGCGAAACGCTGATTACCGCCCCCGGCTTGCCGCTCCAGGCGCTCTTGCCATACGGCCGCGAACCGACGTCGATCGCGTTCTTCAAAGGCGCCGGCACCGAGCGGTTGTACTCCGGAGTGACAAACAGCAGAGCGTCGGATGAAGCCACTTTCTGACGGAAAGTGCTGTAGGCTGCCGGCGGTGAATCGCCGTCGATGTCTTCGTTGTAGAGTGGCAGATCGCCAATTTCGACAATGTTCAGTTTGAGATTGGCCGGTGCCAGTTCCGCCAGCGCCAGGGCGACTTTGCGGTTGATGGACGC
This sequence comes from Pseudomonas sp. FG35, assembly GCF_057809295.1. Lineage (NCBI taxonomy): Bacteria > Pseudomonadati > Pseudomonadota > Gammaproteobacteria > Pseudomonadales > Pseudomonadaceae > Pseudomonas > Pseudomonas sp. FG35. The sequence goes on from NZ_JBMDJR010000013.1 coordinate 42,484, forward strand.
CTTGCGCAGGCTGCCGACCACTACTGCGACGTTATAGACATTGCTCATTGGGAGACTCTCGACTGTCCGTGGGAGGAGCCAGTAGTTATAGATGATCCGATGACGATTCCACCAGACGTCGAAGGTTATTTCCCGCGTCTGGAATATTTTTTTCCTGTAGGAAAACTTACCAAGCTCGATGAAGGTCTACCAAGCCGCAAATCAAGCGTTTTATCTCCAGAGGTTCTAAGCAGATGGCAGCAGTACTCGTCGGTCAGTTCCATGCAAGAGATGCGGAAGGCCGCGTTTATTCCGTGCATGAGTTCCAGGAATCCAACCCGTCGGCAGACGGTTTCACCGGCACGGAGCCCGTTACCACCTACAAACTGGCGATTGGCGACCGCGTCAACAAGATCGACGACAACGAGTTTCTGCTGGTTCAGTCGGGCATCACCCTGATCCGCGAACCCGAGCCATCGGTCGCTTCATAACCGATCGTTATGAGCAGAAGTCATCCGCGCCGAGTTGGGGTAGGATTCAGCCACTGACCCCAACGGCCGGACATGGACTTCACGCATGCGTTTACGTCATATCGAAGTGATTCAGGCGCTTTTGCAGACCGGTCACGTGGGCACCGCCGCCGAATGGCTGCAACTATCGGCGCCCGAGGTCGAAGAGCGTTTGCGCGAAGCCGAGAGTCAGCTCGGTTTCATGCTGTTCGCCAGCGTACGCGGACGACTTCAGCCAACCCCGGAGGCCCGGGCGCTGCAAGTCGAGATCGGCCACATCTATGAAGCGCTGGAACCGGTGCAACGGCTGGCCAGCAGCCTCAAGCAATACCTCGCCCCGCCCCTGCGGATCATCGGCACCCCGCCGCTGGCCCAGCAACTGCTGCCGCAAAGCCTCGCGGCCCTGCGCCGTCGCTTGCCCGACGTGCCCTGCACCCTGCTCAGCGAACCGACCCGCGACATCGTCCGCCACTTGGTGCTGCGCGACAGTGATCTGGGCCTGAGTCTGCATGATCCGCAACACCCCGACATTCATTGCCAGCCACTGGCCCAGGGCAAGCTGCAATTGCTTGCGCCCCACGGCTGGCTGCAACCGAAGCAGAAATACATTTCTCTGCAGGATCTGGCCGGCCAGGCGATGGTCGGCCTCGAAGGCCAGGACCCGCTGAGTCCGGCCCTGGAAAACAAGCTCCAGGCCCTGCGCCCGGTGCCGACCATCCAGACCCGCGTGCAAACCCACCAGATGATGCGCAGCATGGTCGAGGCCGGCGAAGGCCTGGCGATCGTCGATCCGTTCACCGCCCTCGGTGCACGGGCGGGCGGTCTCGATGTCTGCCCACTGTCGCCGGCGGTGCCGATCAGCCTCTATGCCCTGACCTTCAAACACGCCACACCGTCAGCGGCGATTCAGACGCTGATCGGGATCGTCACGGAACAAGCCGAGGCGATGCTGGCGAACTGATCGGATGCTCCAGCGGGTTATCGAACAATCGATACCAAAACAACGCCACTTCGGCGGTGTTCGGATCGATGCCGCGATAACGCAGATGGTCGATGCCGCCGATCACATAGCCGCAACGCTCATACAGGCGGCAGGCGCCGAGGTTGTTGTTCTGGGTTTCCAGCATGATCCCCGGCAGTTTTTTCTTGCGGCTCCAGAACTGCGCCACGTCGAGCAAGGCCTTGGCCACCCCATGGCGCCGCGCCGGAGCGTGCACCGCCAGTTCATCGATGTGGGCGAAGCCGTTCCAGTTGGTACTGATCACCAGATGACCGACCGGCTCGTCCTCCAGATACGCCATGAAAATCGCACTGTCGGCGGCATCGCGAAAGCTGCTGAATTCCTCCGGATCGATGCCGTAGCACTTGCGATACGGCACGATGGGCGTCATGGCCCATTGCGCCACGGGTTTGCCGATTTCAGCAGTGCCGTAGGCGGCCACCTCGAAGCTGAAATCGCTGCCCCAGATATACGCGGCAAAACCGTCGTCGGCGACCCGCACCGACAGCCCTGGGTATTTCGGATTCATGACCGGTTGCATACTCGGAAAAGCCCTCATTCCTTGACGCAATCGACGGTGTAGTGCCGCCCATTGCCCTCATCTTCGTGTTGCAGACCGTGCACATCGACCACGAACCCCGGAAACGTTGTGTCGAACGTGCGGGCAAACCTGAGGTATTCGATGATCGAGCGCGTGGATTCGGTAAAGCGTTCGCCAGGCATGATCAGCGGAATGCCCGGCGGGTACGGCACCAGCATCACCGCTGCCACCCGGCCTTCCAGCTCATCGATCGGCACCGCCTCGACTTCGCCGCGCACCAGTTGGTCGTAGGCGTGGGCCGGTTTCATGGCGATTTCCGGCAGCACCGTGTACATGCGCTTGAGGTGTCTGGCGGTGGCGTTGCTGCGGTAGCAGGCGTGGAGCTGATCGCACAGATCGCGCAGGCCCATGCCGCGATAGCGCACAGGATCTTCCTGGGCGACACACTTCAGGCAGGTGTCGAGGCTGACGTTGGCGTCGTAGCTGCGTTTGAACTCCAGCAGTTCGGTCAGCAGCGTGCTCCACTTGCCCTTGGTGATGCCCATGGAGAACAGCACCAGAAATGAATACAGACCGGTTTTCTCCACCACCAGCCCGCGCTCCCAGAGGAAACGGCTGACCACGGCCGCCGGAATGCCCTTGTCGCTCAAAGCGCCGCCAGCAGTCAGGCCCGGCATGACCAAAGTGACCTTGATCGGGTCGAGCAGTACGTAGTCGTCGCTGACCTCGCCGAAACCGTGCCAGTCCGCATCCGGTTGCAGCAGCCAGTCCTCGGTCTGCACACGATCGATGCCTTCGACGCCCGGTGGCTGCCAGATCGAGAACCACCAATCGTCGGCGGCGATGTGCTGACGCAGATTGGCCAGGGCCCGGCGAAAGCTCAGGGCTTCGTCGAAGGTCTCCTGCAACAGTGAGCGTCCGGCCGGGCCTTCCATCATCGCCGAGGCGACGTCCAGCGAAGCAATGATGCTGTACTGCGGCGACGTCGAGATGTGCATCATGAACGCTTCGTTGAACCGGTCGCGATCCAGTTGCCGCGCGCCGCCGTCCTGCACATGAATCATCGACGCCTGGCTGAACGCCGCCAGCAGTTTGTGGGTTGAATGGGTGGTGAACACCAGCGGACTGTCCTCGCTGCGCGAGGTGGCCATGCCGTAACGGCCGGCAAAGAATTCGTGAAACGCCGCATAGGCGTACCAGGCTTCGTCGAAATGCAGGACTTCGACGCTGTTGCCCAGACTCTGCTTGATCAGTTCGGCGTTGTAGCAGAGGCCGTCGTAGGTGGAGTTGGTGATCACCGCCAGTTTGACTTTCGGCTCGCGGCCCTCGGTCAAAGGGCTGGCGTCGATCTTGGCCTGGATCGATTCGCGGCTGAATTCACTGAGCGGGATCGGCCCGATGATCCCCAGCTCGTTGCGCTCCGGGCACAGGTACAGCGGAATCGCGCCGGTCATGATGATCGCGTGCAGCACCGACTTGTGGCAGTTGCGATCCACCAGCACCAGATCATCGCGCCCGACCATCGAGTGCCAGACGATCTTGTTGGCGGTCGAGGTGCCATTGATCACGAAAAAGGTGTGATCCGCGCCGAAATTGCGCGCGGCCCGCGCTTCCGCCTCGGCCAGCGGCCCGGTGTGATCGAGCAAGGAACCCAGCTCCGGCACCGAGACCGATAAATCGGAGCGCAGGGTGTTTTCCCCGAAGAACTGATGAAACGCCTGCCCCACCGGACTCTTGTGATAGGCCACCCCGCCGCCGTGACCGGGGGTGTGCCAGGAATAGTTGGAATCGGCGGTGTGCTGGACCAGCGCCTTGAAGAATGGCGGCAACAGGCCGTCCAGGTATTTGCGCGCTGCCCGCGCCACTTGTCGGGCGAGAAACGGCACGGTGTCTTCGAACAGGTAGAGAATGCCGCGTAACTGGTTGAGTTCGGCCATCGCATCGGCCGGGGCGTTTTCCAGGGTGACTTGCTCGCCGAGGGCAAAGATCGGCAGATCCGGCGCCCGCACCCGGGCCAGACCGATCAGTTCGGCCATGTTCTGCAACAGATGGGAGTTGGTGCTGGCGTCTTCGGCGGCGATCAGCATGCACGCCAGACCATGGTGGGTCGACGCCACGAGCCGGCCTTCGGTGTAGTCGGTGGCCGAAACGATACTGAAACCTTCCAGCTCCAGCTCTCGGGCAATGCCGCGGATGCGGTCACCGGCAACCGTGTCGGCCTTGATGTCGCGGTGGACGATCAACACCGGGAACTTCAAATCTTTGTACATGAGGCTCAGTGTCCTGAGGCGGCGGAGAGTGATCTGCCAATGTCCTCAGGTTAGAGGGTCGGAGCCGATGTGGCGAGGGTGGCCAGTTGTCAGTACTGCCAAAAACAAAGGATCGCCTGAACACGGCCTGGATGTTCGGGCGATCCTTTTTTGCCTTACGCCTGAGCTTCGGCTTCCAGCAACTGAGTCCACAGCGCGGGGGCGCCAGCTGACTTGGCGATGATTTCCAGGCGCACCTGGTGCTCGGCCAGCTCGGCTTCAGTGGCGCGAATGATTCGCCCCGGCTGACGATCTGCCGGCAGACGGCGGATTTCGGTGGCGGAGTTGTCCGCGCCCTCGCCCGTGCCATTGCCGTCGGAAGCGTTGCCGGCCAGCGACAGGCTGGTCTGGCCACCGGTCATGGTCAGGTAGACGTCGGCGAGAATCTCCGAGTCGAGCAAGGCGCCGTGCAGCTCACGACCGGAGTTGTCGACGCCGTAGCGTTTACACAGGGCATCGAGGCTGTTGCGCTGACCCGGGTGACGTTCCCGGGCCATCATCAGGGTGTCGAGGATCGTGCAGTGCTGCGTGATGTCCGCGCGATCGTGCTGGCCCATCAGGGCGAATTCGTTGTTGATGAAGCCAACGTCGAACGCCGCGTTATGGATGATCAGCTGCGCGCCGTTGATGAACTCGAAGAACTCGTCGGCCACTTCGGCGAAGCGCGGCTTGCCGACCAGGAACTCGTTGGTGATGCCGTGAACGGCAATCGCGCCTTCGTCACTCTCGCGATCCGGTTGCAGATAAACGTGAAAGTGCCGGCCCGTCAGACGTCGACCGATCAGCTCGACACAACCGATTTCGATAATCCGGTGGCCGTCGGTCACCGGCATGCCGGTGGTTTCGGTATCGAGTACAACGGATCTGGTGGCCATCAGTGTTCAGCTCTCAACGGGGTCAATCGTGCAAAAGCGGCGATGTTAACACGCTCGCCGGGAGTGTTTCAGCGAGAAGGATTCAGCTCTGCTTGTAACCGCGAACTTCATCCACCCCACGGTTGGCCAACTGGTCGGCGCGTTCGTTGCCGTGGTGGCCGATGTGGCCGCGGACCCATTTCCAGGTGACTTTGTGGCGGTTGACCTGCTCGTCGAGCGCTTTCCACAGATCGGCGTTTTTGACCGGCTCCTTGGCAGCGGTTTTCCAGCCGCGTTTCTTCCAGTTGGCCATCCACTCGTTGATGCCTTTCATCACGTATTGCGAGTCAGTCACCAGCAGCACTTCGCACGGACGCTTGAGGGCTTCCAGGCCGCGAATCGCGCCGAGCAGCTCCATGCGGTTGTTGGTGGTGTTGGCTTCGCCGCCCCACAGTTCCTTTTCAACACCCTTGCACACCAGCAAGGCGCCCCAGCCGCCGGGGCCGGGGTTGCCTTTACAGGCGCCGTCAGTGAACAGTTCTACGCTATCGACGCTTTCGCTCATGCCAGTCTATCCAGAAAAAATGCGTGGCCTCGCCGATCACGGATCGACGATGGCCAAGGCCGGGATATACCCGGCCATGAATAAAAGAAGGTTTACGGTTCGATGCGTCGGCGGTTGACCTTGGCCATCGGCAGCGGAATCAGCTTGCCCATCGGCTCGCGGCGTTCCTGACGCACCGGGCGCAGGCCGACCACGATCTTGCGTGCGACCAGTAAATAGAAACCGCCGCCCGACAATTGCCAGTCACCGGCCTTGCGCTCCCAACCGGCCAGACGGGCCTGCCACTTGGGTGAAGCGAGCGGCGGACGATAGCACCCGAAGCGGCGTTTCTCCAGCGCAAAGCCCAGCAGGTTCAGCCAGTCTGCCACCCGTGACGGCGAGATGCAGCGCGCCTGACGCAACGCATCATGGGCGAACACATGGCGCAGCCCCCAGGTGCTCCAGGGGTTGATTCCGACGATCAGCAGATGCCCGCCAGGGCGCACGCTGCTGGCCGCTTCGCGCAGCAAGCCGTGGGGTGACAGGCAGAAATCCAGGCCGTGCTGCAACACCACCACATCGGCGGCGTGCTCGCTCAACGGCCAGGCTTGTTCTTCGCAGACGATTTCCACGCCCGGCAACGGCGCACCGAGCCGCACGTTGCGCTGCACCTGCGGCGCCGACGGCGGTGTTTCGGCGGACGGGCCGTAGTGCACCAGATAGCCGCCGAAGAACCGGCCCAGCTCGTCTTCGAGCATGCGCCGTTCTTCGTCCAGCAGAAATTGCCCGAGGGGGCCGGACAGCCATTCACGGGCTGCACCGATCAGCGCGAGCCAGTCAGGATCGGCCTGAGCGAACGCTTTATCGATCATTGCATTCTCCAACACGCCAGGAACCTCTAAGATGCGCCAATGTTACCCGCTTGGCGAATTCGACGATGATACAGATCAGTGCCCTGCCCGCCTTCACCGACAACTACATCTGGTTGTTACAGGATCATGCCACCCAGCGTTGTGCAGTGGTCGACCCAGGCGATGCCGCCCCGGTGCAGGCGTGGCTCGACGCGCATCCGGGCTGGGTGCTCGGCGACATCCTCATCACTCACCATCACCACGACCATGTCGGCGGCGTCGAGACGCTCAAGAAGGCCACCGGTGCCACGGTCTATGGACCGGCCAGCGAAAACATTCCGGGGCGGGACGTGGCCCTCAAGGACAACGACACGGTGCGCGTGCTCGGCTGGGACTTCGATGTCTATGCCGTTCCCGGCCACACCCTCGGACACATCGCCTACTACCATCACGGCCTGCTGTTTTGCGGTGACACCCTGTTCGCTGCCGGCTGCGGCCGTCTGTTCGAAGGTACGCCGCAACAAATGCACCAGTCGTTGAGCCGTCTGGCGGCGCTGCCGGAAGACACGCTGGTCTACTGCACCCACGAGTACACCCTGAGCAACCTGAAATTCGCTGCTGCCGTGGAGCCGGACAACCGGGACATCGCCGCCCGTCTGGAAAAAGTCACCCGGCAACGTGAGAACGGTGTCATGACCCTGCCCTCGACCCTTGCGCTGGAAAAACTCACAAACCCGTTTTTGCGCACCGGTGAAATATTAGTTACACAAAAAGTGGACGAACGGAACGGCCCTCAGAACCGGGCGCCGAGTGAGGTTTTTGCGGCTCTGCGGGCATGGAAAGATACGTTCTGAGTGGCTCGCCGCCTGGTACAAAAATTCTGAATGGTTGACCGCAGGGGGTGCGCTTTCTAGAATCGCCCGACATTTTTGCCCGGAACTTACTTCCAGCCAATGTCGTCATCCATACGTAAGTCCGTCAATTCAGATGCACTGACCCGCCTGGCGCAAGCCATCGCGGTGGCTGTGTCCGCCACGCTGGCGGGCTGTTCCAGCCATGCTCCGCAGACTGAAGCGACGCATACGCCGAACATTGCTGCGCGAGCCAAGCAGAAGCCCATCTGGCTGTCGGAAAAGCCCAGCCCGCAGGTGCCTCAGGACATCTGGGAGCGCATGCGCAGTGGTTTCCAGCTGCAGGAAGGTCTGGGCGTGAACCCGCGCATCGAGCAACAGCGCCTGTGGTTCGCCAGTAACCCTTCCTTTCTCGAGAACGCCGGCGAACGCGGCAGCCTCTACATTCATTACATCGTCGAGCGCCTCGAAGAACGCAACATGCCGCTGGAACTGGCACTGCTGCCGGTCATCGAAAGCGCCTACAACCCGATGGCCTATTCCCGGGCCGACGCGGTGGGCCTCTGGCAGTTCATCCCGTCCACCGGGCGCTACTTCAACCTGCGCCAGACCCGTTTCTACGATGGCCGTCGCGACATTACCGCGTCGACCACGGCAGCGATGGACTACCTGACCCGCCTGCATGACATGTTCAACGGCGACTGGCTGCTGGCCCTGGCCGCGTACAACGCCGGTGAAGGCACGGTCAGCCGCGCCATCGAGCGCAACGAAAAGCTCGGCCTGCCGACCGACTACTGGAACCTGCCACTGCCGGCGGAAACCCAGGCTTACGTGCCGAAACTGCTGGCGCTCTCGCAAGTGGTGCTGACGCCCGAAGCCTATGGCGTGAACCTCAACCCGATCGCCAACGAACCGTATTTCCAGGTCGTCGAAATCAACCAGCGCATGGACCTGTCCAAGGTCGCAGCGGTGGCCAACATCGATGAAGACGAGCTGTTCCAGCTCAACCCGGCGTTCAAGCAGCGCACCACCATCGACGGCCCGCAGCACCTGCTGGTGCCGACCTCGAAGGCACAACTGCTGACCGCCAGCCTGCAGACCATGCGTCCTGAAGAGCTGATCAGCCCGCGTTCGCTGAAACCGGTGTTCGAAGGCGCCGACCCGAGCGAGATCGCCCAGGCCAAGCGCGCCTATCGGGTCAAGCGCGGCGACAACCTCGGCTCCATCGCCAAGGCCAACAAGGTCGAGGTCAAGGACCTGCAACGCTGGAACAAGCTGACCGGCAAGAACCTCAAGGTCGGCCAGACCCTGGTCATGCAGGACACCACCAGACGCACCCCGGCGCGTAACAGTGGCGGACGCATCAATACGGTTGTCGCGGCCAACAGCAAGACCAGCAGCAAGACCAAAGCCAATGACGACGGCAAGCAACAGACCCAGTACAAGGTCAAACGTGGCGACACGCTGTACGTGGTGGCCAAGCGCTTCAACGTCGAGATGCAACACCTCAAGCGCTGGAATCCGGGCGCCGGCAAGGCGCTCAAGCCTGGGCAGATGCTCACGGTCTACCAGCCGCACTGACAAGGAGCCCCTGAATTTCAGGGGCTTTTTTTCGCCTGTCATTTTTTGATATTTCCGTAGATCGGCGCAGACAGCTCCCACAATTAACCGCGCATTAAGCCCCTGTCTTTTTCCTGTCCATACAAGCTGTTACTGTACCGCCCACAAAGCCCAAGCCGCCTGGATCGGATCTGACTTGAAGCGTCCCCTCCTCCTGCTCCTGATCAGCCTGGCCTTGAGCTCCCCCGTCAGCGCGACGATCACCGAAAGCCACGGTTATGCGCAGTTCGGCACGCTCAAGTACCCGGCCAGATTTACCCACTTCGACTGGGTCAACCCGCAAGCGCCCAAGGGCGGCACCTTGCGGGTGATGGCGTTTGGCACCTTCGATACGCTCAACCCCTACACCTTCAAGGGCACCAGCCCGGTTACCACCCCCAATTTCCTGCAGTACGGCATCAACGAGCTCAACGAGCCACTGATGGTCGGCACCGGGCAATACGCGCCGTCCGGGGACGAACCAGCATCCAGTTACGGCTTGATCGCCCAATCGGTGGAGTACAGCGAAGATCGCAGTTGGGTGGTGTTCAATCTGCGCCCGCAAGCGCATTTCCACGACGGCACACCGATCACCGCGTACGACGTGGCGTTTTCCTATCGCCTGCTGCTCAAGGAAGGTCACCCGCTGTATCGCACCGCCCTTCAGGAAGTGCTCCGCGTCGATATCCTCAATCCGCAGCGCATCCGTTTCGTACTCAAGCGCAGCGGCAATCCGTTGCTGATCCTGCGCCTCGGCGAATTGCCGGTGCTGCCCCAGCATTACTGGAAGGGCCGCGACTTCAAGGCCACCACCTTCGAGCCGCCGCTGGGCAGCGGGCCGTATCGCATTACCTCGGTCACGCCGGGGCGGCAGTTGATTTTCGAGCGGGTCAAGGACTACTGGGGCAAGGACCTGCCGGTCAATCGCGGCAAGTACAACGTCGATCGCATGGAAGTCGAGTTCTACCGCGACAGCGATGTGGCCTTCGAAGCGTTCAAGGCCGGCGAGTTCGACATCTATATCGAGCATCAGGCCAAGAACTGGGCCAACGGCTACAACTTCCCGGCGATCCGTCGCGGCGACGTGATCAAGGCGCAGATCCCGCACCAGATCCCGACCCAGAGCCAGGGGCTGCTCATGAACACCCGACGCCCGGCCTTCGCCGACATCAAGGTGCGCGAAGCCATGGGCCTGATGTTCGACTTCGAATGGACCAATCGCGCGCTGTTCAGCGACGCCTACAAGCGCACCACCAGCTACTACCCCAACAGCGAGTTCAGCGCCGTCGGCCTGCCGGTCGGCCATGAATGGCTGATGCTCAAACCGTACAAGGATCAACTGCCGGCGCGGCTGTTCACCGAACCGTTCACGCTGCCGCAGACCGACGGTCGCGGCATTCCTCGGGAAACCATGCGCAAGGCCCTGGCGCTGCTGGCCGAGGCTGGCTGGAAGCTCAACGGCCAGCGTCTGCAAGATGCCGCCGGCCAACCGCTGCGGTTCGAGTTGCTGCTGGTCAATCCGAACCTGGAGCGAATCCTCCAGCCGTACATCGAAAACCTCAACAGCATCGGCATCGACGCGCGCCTGCGCACGGTGGATCGCGCCCAATACAAACAGCGTCTGGACCAGTTCGATTTCGACATGATCCTGATGACCCTCAACCAGACGCTCAGCCCGGGGCTGGAACAGTGGCAGTACTTCCACTCCAGCCAGGTCGGGGTCAAGGGCAGCAAGAATTACGCGGGCATCGCCAACCCGGTGGTCGATCATCTGCTCGAGCAACTGCTCGCCGCCCGCACCCGCGATGAACAGGTCGCCGCCGGCAAGGCGCTCGACCGCGTGCTGCTCTGGCAGCACTACAGCATTCCCAACTGGTACCTCAATTATCACCGTCTGGCGTACCGCAACCGGTTCGCCTTCGTCACTACGCCGCCCTACACCCTGGGCCTGAGCGCGTGGTGGCTGAAATCTTCGGAGAAAGATCGATGAAGCCTATCCGCGCCCTGCTTGTGCAGGCCAGCGGTCTGCTGTTCGCCGGGCTGGCCTGTGCCGCCCCGCAACACGCCGTGACCCTGTACAACGAGCCGCCGAAATACCCCGCCGACTTCAAGCACTTCGATTACGTGAACCCCGACGCGCCCAAGGGCGGGATCTTCCGCCAGGCCGGCTTCGGCGGTTTCGACAGCCTCAACCCGTTCATCAGCAAAGGTGTGCCGGCGGACGATATCGGCCTGATCTACGACACCCTGGCCAAACAGGGTCTGGACGAGCCGTTCACCGAATACGGCCTGATCGCCAGCAAGATCGAAAAGGCCCCCGACAACAGCTGGGTACGCTTTTACCTGCGGCCCGAAGCGAAGTTTCACGACGGCCACCCGGTACGCGCTGACGATGTGGTATTCAGCTTCCAGACCCTGACCAAGGAAGGCTCACCGATGTATCGCGGCTACTACGCCGACGTTGAAGAAGTGATCGCCGAAGACCCGCTCAAGGTGCTGTTCAAGTTCAAGCACACCAACAACCGCGAGTTGCCGCTGATCCTCGGTCAGTTGCCGGTGCTGCCGAAGCACTGGTGGGCCGAGCGTGATTTCAACAAGGGCAACCTGGAAATCCCCTTGGGCAGCGGCCCGTACAAGGTCACCCAAGTGAAGGCCGGACGCTCGGTGCGTTATGAGCGGGTCAAGGATTACTGGGGCAAGGACCTGCCGGTCAATCGCGGCTTCTACAACTTCGACGTGATGACCACCGACTATTACCGCGACAACACCGTCGCGCTGGAAGCGTTGAAAGCCGGGCAATTCGATTACTGGCTGGAAATGGCCGCGAAAAACTGGGCCAACGCCTACAACGTGCCGGCAGTGACCGAGGGGCGACTGATCAAGGAACAGATTGCCAACAGCAACCCGACCGGCATGCAGGGCTTCGTCTTCAATTTGCGCCGGCCGGTGTTTCAGGACGTGCGGGTACGCCAGGCCCTCGGCCTGCTGTTCGACTTCGAATGGACCAACAAGCAATTGTTCAACGGCGCTTATGCGCGCACCCGCAGTTACTTCGAAAACTCGGAAATGGCCGCCACCGGCCTGCCTGATGCAGAGCAGGTAGCAATCCTCGATCCATTCCGCAGCCAGCTGCCGGCGCAGGTGTTCAGCGAAGCCTTCGAGAATCCGAAAACCGACGCCAGTGGCATGATCCGCGCACAACAGCGTGAGGCGTATCAGTTGCTGCAAGAGGCCGGCTGGAAAATCGTCGACGACAAAATGGTCGACGCCACCGGCAAACCGGTGGTCATCGAATTCCTGCTGGCGCAAACCGAATTCGAGCGCGTGCTGTTGCCGTTCAAGCGCAACCTCAGCGACCTCGGCATCGATCTGGTGATCCGCCGCGTGGACGTATCGCAATACGTCAATCGCGTGCGTTCGCGGGATTTCGACATGATCGTCGGCAGCTTCCCGCAGTCCAACTCGCCGGGTAACGAACAGCGTGAGTTCTGGATGAGCGCCGCCGCCGACAAGTCCAGCAGCCGCAATTCAATGGGCCTCAAGGACCCGGTGGTCGACCATCTGGTGGAAAACCTGATCAACGCCGATTCGCGCAAAAGCCTGGTGGCCCACGCCCGCGCTCTGGACCGTGTGTTGCAATGGGGCTACTACGTGATCCCCAACTGGCACATCAAGACCTGGCGCGTGGCGTACTGGAACCACATCGGCCACCCTAAAGTCTCCCCCAAGTACGACATCGGCATTAACACCTGGTGGGTCAAACCCGATGCGAAACCTGCGGTAGAAGTCGAAACCCAACTGCAAGCCGACCCTGCGGGCACGGAGTAATCAGATGCTGGCGTACATTTTTCGGCGACTGCTGCTGATCATCCCGACCCTGTTCGGCATTCTGCTGATCAACTTCGTGATCATCCAGGCCGCGCCCGGCGGGCCGGTGGAACAGATGATCGCCAAGCTCGAAGGCTTCGAAGGCGCCACCAGCCGCATCGCCGGCGGCGGTGCCGAGGTGTCGGTGGCCGGCTCCTCCTATCGCGGCGCGCAGGGCCTTGACCCGGCGCTGATCAAGGAAATCGAGAAGATGTACGGGTTCGACAAGTCGGCCCCGGAACGCCTGTGGATCATGGTCAAGAACTACGCCCGGCTGGATTTCGGCGACAGCTTCTTCCGCGACGCCAAGGTCATCGACCTGATCAAGGAGAAGATGCCGGTGTCGATCTCCCTCGGGCTGTGGAGCACGCTGATCATGTACCTGGTGTCGATCCCGCTGGGGATCGCCAAGGCCACGCGGCACGGCAGCCATTTCGACGTCTGGACCAGTTCGGCGATCATCGTCGGTTATGCGATCCCGGCATTCCTGTTTGCGATTTTGCTGATCGTGGTGTTTGCCGGCGGCAGTTACCTGGACTGGTTTCCTTTACGCGGACTGACCTCGAACAACTTCGATGAGCTGAGCCTGGGCGGCAAGATCCTCGATTACTTCTGGCACCTGGCGCTGCCGGTGACGGCGCTGGTAATCGGCAACTTCGCGACCATGACCCTGCTGACCAAAAACAGCTTCCTCGACGAAATCAACAAGCAGTACGTGGTCACCGCCAAGGCCAAGGGCCTGACCCGCCACCGCGTGCTCTACGGCCATGTGTTCCGCAATGCGATGCTGCTGGTGATCGCCGGTTTCCCGTCGGCGTTTATCGGCATCTTCTTCACCGGATCGTTGCTGGTGGAAGTGATCTTCTCCCTCGACGGCCTCGGCCTGATGAGTTTCGAAGCGGCGATCAACCGCGATTACCCGGTGGTGTTCGGCACCCTGTTCATCTTCACCCTGCTGGGGCTGGTGGTGAAACTGATCGGCGACCTCACCTACACCCTGGTCGATCCGCGCATCGACTTTGCCAGCCGGGAGCATTGAGATGAACCTGTCCCCTCTCAACCGCCGGCGCTTCGAACTGTTCAAGGCCAACAAGCGTGGCTGGTGGTCGTTGTGGCTGTTTTTGATCCTGTTCGGCCTGAGCCTCGGTGCCGAGCTGATCGCCAACGACAAGCCGCTGGTGGTGCATTACGACAATAACTGGTATTTCCCGGCGATCAAGCGCTACCCGGAAACCACCTTCGGCGGCGAATTCCCGCTGGAAGCCAATTACAAGAGCCCGTACATCCGCGAACTGCTCAAGGCCAAGGACGCATGGGTACTGTGGGCGCCGATTCCGTTCAGCTACCAGAGCATCAACTACGACCTGAAAGTCCCGGCTCCCGCCCCGCCGTCGGCGGTCAACCTGTTGGGCACCGACGATCAGGGCCGCGATGTGCTGGCGCGGGTCATCTACGGCTTCCGGGTGTCGGTGCTGTTTGCCCTGACGCTGACCGTGCTCAGCTCGATCATCGGCGTGATCGCCGGCGCCTTGCAGGGCTTCTATGGTGGCTGGGTCGATCTGGCCGGCCAGCGTTTCCTGGAGATCTGGTCGGGCTTGCCGGTGCTGTACCTGCTGATCATCCTCGCCAGTTTCGTCCAGCCGAACTTCTGGTGGCTGCTGGGCATCATGCTGTTGTTCTCGTGGATGAGCCTGGTGGACGTGGTGCGCGCCGAGTTCCTGCGCGGGCGCAACCTCGAATACGTGCGCGCAGCCCGGGCGCTGGGCATGCAGAATGGCGCGATCATGTTCCGCCACATCCTGCCCAACGCCATGGTTTCGACCATGACCTTCATGCCATTCATCCTGACCGGCGCCATCGGCACCCTCACCGCGCTGGACTTCCTCGGTTTCGGCTTGCCGGCCGGCAGTCCGTCGCTGGGTGAACTGGTGGCCCAGGGCAAATCCAACCTGCAAGCGCCGTGGCTGGGCATGAGTGCGTTTGCGGTGCTGGCGCTGATGTTGAGTCTGCTGGTGTTCATCGGCGAGTCCGCTCGCGATGCCTTCGACCCGAGGAAGTGAAATGAATCAGGACAATCTGATCGAAGTGCGCGACCTCGCCGTCGAATTCGGTTTCGGCGAGCGTGTGCACCGGGTCGTGGAAGGCGTGAGTTTCGACATCAAGCGCGGTGAAACCCTCGCGTTGGTCGGCGAATCCGGCTCGGGCAAATCGGTGACCGCGCACTCGATCCTGCGCTTGCTGCCCTACCCGCTGGCGCGGCATCCGGCCGGCAGCATCAATTACTCCGGGCAGAACCTGCTGGAACTGGGCGAAAAGACCATCCGTCACATTCGCGGCAACCGGATCGCAATGATCTTTCAGGAGCCGATGACCTCGCTCAACCCGCTGCACTCGATCGAGAAGCAGATCAACGAGGTGCTGGGCATCCACAAGGGCCTGACCGGCAAAGTCGCGACCAAGCGTACGCTGGAGTTGCTGGAGATGGTCGGCATCCCCGAGCCGCACAAGCGCCTCAAGGCCCTGCCCCACGAATTGTCCGGCGGCCAGCGTCAGCGGGTGATGATCGCCATGGCCTTGGCCAACGAGCCGGAACTGCTGATCGCCGACGAACCGACCACTGCGCTGGACGTGACCGTTCAGCTGAAAATCCTCGACCTGCTCAAGGAATTGCAGGCCCGATTAGGCATGGCGCTGTTACTGATCAGTCACGATTTGAACCTCGTGCGAAGAATTGCGCATCGTGTATGTGTCATGCAGCGCGGTTGCATCGTCGAACAGGCATCGTGCGAAGAGCTGTTCCGTTCGCCGCAGCATCCGTACACTCGGGAACTGCTTGGCGCGGAGCCCAGCGGAGGCCCGGCGAGCAATAAAATCGGGGCGCCGCTGCTTGAAGTCGAGGATCTGAAAGTCTGGTTCCCGATCAAGAAAGGCCTGCTCAAGCGCACGGTGGATCACGTCAAGGCAGTGGACGGCATCAATTTCAGCCTGCCTCAGGGTCAGACCCTGGGGATTGTGGGGGAAAGCGGTTCCGGCAAATCCACCCTCGGACTGGCGATCCTGCGGTTGATCGGCAGCAAAGGTGCGATCCGTTTTGAAGGCAAGCAGCTAGACTGCCTGACGCAAAGCGAAGTCCGGCCGTTGCGCCGGGAGATGCAGGTGGTGTTTCAGGATCCGTTTGGCAGCCTGAGCCCGCGAATGTGCGTGAATGACATCGTTGGCGAAGGTCTGCGGATCCACAGGATGGGCACCGCCGCCGAGCAGGAAGCGGCAATTATTGCGGCATTGAAGGAGGTAGGTCTGGATCCGGAAACCCGGCACCGCTACCCCCACGAATTTTCCGGTGGGCAACGGCAGCGAATTGCCATCGCCCGGGCCCTGGTGCTCAAACCGGCGCTGATCCTGCTGGACGAGCCGACTTCGGCCCTCGACCGGACGGTGCAGCGGCAAGTGGTGGAGCTGTTGCGTTCACTGCAAGCCAAGTACAACCTGACGTATTTGTTCATCAGCCATGACCTGGCTGTCGTCAAAGCGCTGAGCCACCAGCTGATGGTGGTCAAGCATGGCCAAGTGGTCGAACAGGGAGACGCGCAAAGTATCTTTGCCGCCCCCCAACATCCGTATACACAGCAGTTGCTGGAGGCCGCTTTCCTGGCACCAGCCACTGCGCAATAACCTGAAAGAGGAGCAACACATGGGTTTTCTCGCCGGTAAGCGCGTACTGATCGTCGGTGTCGCCAGCAAGCTGTCCATCGCATCCGGCATCGCTGCCGCCATGCATCGCGAGGGCGCTGAGCTTGCCTTCACTTATCAGAACGACAAACTGAAAGGTCGCGTCGAAGAGTTCGCACAGGGCTGGGGTTCGAGCCCTGAGCTGTGCTTCCCGTGCGACGTGGCCAGCGATGAAGAAATCGCCAAGGTCTTCGAAGAACTGAGCAAGAAGTGGGACGGCCTGGACTGCATCGTGCACTCCGTCGGCTTCGCCCCGGGCGACCAACTGGACGGCGACTTCACCGAAGCCACCACCCGTGAAGGCTTCCGCATCGCTCACGACATCAGCGCCTACAGCTTCGTGGCCCTGGCCAAAGCTGGCCGTGAAATGATGAAAGGCCGCAACGGCAGCCTGCTGACCCTGTCGTACCTGGGCGCCGAGCGCACCATGCCGAATTACAACGTGATGGGCATGGCCAAGGCTTCGCTGGAAGCCGGCGTGCGTTACCTGGCCGGCTCCCTGGGCCCGGACGGTACTCGCGTCAACTGCGTATCGGCTGGCCCGATCCGCACCCTGGCAGCTTCCGGCATCAAGAACTTCCGCAAGATGCTGGCCGCCAACGAAGCGCAAACCCCGCTGCGCCGCAACGTCACCATCGAAGAAGTCGGCAACGCCGGCGCCTTCCTGTGCTCCGACCTGGCGTCGGGCATCAGCGGTGAAATCATGTACGTGGACGGCGGCTTCAACACCACCGCCATGGGCAACATCGAAGAGTAATCTTCGCGCTGCCGATAAAAAGCCCGCCTATTCAGGCGGGCTTTTTCATGCCTGCGATTTCGTTAACATCGTCTTTTTCTGTGGGAGCCAGCCTGCTGGCGATGGGTTCGCACTAACAACGCTTCAACGCCTGCTTGTGCTCATACATCGCTGCATCCGCATCCGCCAGCAGCTTATCCACGGAGTCATGGCGCTGCGGGTTGTATTCGATCTGGCCGACGCTGAAGCGAATCGCGTAACCCCGGTGCAACGTGGCATTGCGTTCTTCGAGGATTTCCTTGAGTCGCGCCATGATCGCCGTGGTTTCGACGTGGCTTGAGCCGGTCAGCAACGCCACGAACTCATCACCGCCCAGCCGTCCCACCACATCGCTTTCGCGAAAGGCGATGCGCAGCACATCGGCGAAGGTCTTGAGCGCGCTGTCGCCCTCGGCGTGCCCATAAAGATCGTTGATCTGCTTGAAATCATTGAGGTCAAAAAACAGCAGCGTCGCCGGTTTTTCCAGCCGTGCGCAGGCGTCCAGCGCATGCTGGGCCAGCATCTTGAAGCCGCGACGATTGGACAGCAGCGTCAGCTCGTCCATGCTCGCCATCTGCACGGCCATCAGTTCCTGCTCGGCCATGCCGGCCAGATCGCGCAGCAGGGCGCGCTCCTCGTCGTCGAGATCGCGGGGTTTGGTGTCGATCAGGCACAAGGTGCCCATCTTGTTGCCGCTGGGTACGGTCAGCGGATAACCGGCGTAGAACCGGATGTTCGGCTCCCCGGTAACCAAAGGGTTGTCGTGGAAACGCTCGTCCTCTCGGGCGTCAGGTACCAGCATGAGCTCGTCCCTGAGAATCGCATGGCCACAGAATGAAACAGAGCGTGGCGTTTCGGTCGTGTCCAGACCCACGCAGGACTTGAACCATTGCCGCTCCTTATCCACCAGCGTGACCAGTGCGATCGGCACGTTGAACAGACGCTTGGCCAGTCGCGTCAGCCGGTCGAAGCGCTCCTCCGGTGCGGTGTCGAGCAGCTTCAGATCCTGCAACGCTTGAATACGGACAGCTTCATTGGCAGGTTTGCCGGGTACCAGCATCACACACTCCTTTGTCGTCGATGCCTTTGAGCTTAGCCCGAATCAGCGATGACTCAACCTCTCATCCGCCGGCCACCGGACACGGCCCGCCCGCATCGGCCCACAGTTTGAACTGGGTCACGAAGATATCGTGCGGCACCGGCACCGGCGCGCGCCCTGCCCCGGGACTCCAGCCCCAGAGCACCAGTTTGTCCTCGCTGACGTGCTTGATCAGCGCGGCGAAATCGCGGTCACCGTTGCTGGCGCGGTCCTTGATCATCGCGCACAAGCGATCCGGCGGCAGACCGATCCAGGCCATTTTGTGGGCGGCCGGCGGCAGGCTCCAGTGCGGCGCGCCCGGTGGCGCATGGGGGCCGTAACTGGCCGGCGGATTGCTTTCGGCGTGGCAAGTGGCGCAAGGCAAACCGGCGGCGCCCTTGCCGTCCATGCCGCGTACCACGTTCATCGCGTGGGGGATGCCGGCGTCGAACTGCAACGGCGAATCGCCGGGAATGTGGCAGTTCTGGCAACGCGGGCTCTGGAAGACTTTCTGCACCGTGCCGAAAGCTTTCAAGGCTTCCTGATCGTCGGCAAACAGATCCGACGCGTAACCGCCCAGCCCAAGCAGAATCACCGTGCCCAACAACAGATGTCGTTTCATCTCACACCCCCGACAGTTGCAGCGGCAGTTCCCGCAGGCGTTGCCCGGTCAGGGCGAACACCGCGTTGGCCACCGCCGGCGCCGTGGGCGGCACACCGGCCTCGCCGATGCCGCCGGGTTTCTCGCTGCTGGGCACGATGTGCACCTCGACCAGCGGCATTTCATTGAGCCGCAACACCTGATAGTCGTGATAGTTGGACTGCACGACATGGCCGTCCTTGAGGGTCAGTTTGCTGTGCAGCGCCATGCCCAGGCCGAAGGTGATACACGACTCCATCTGCGCCGCGATGCTCTGCGGGTTCACCGCCACTCCGCAGTCCACCGCGCACACCACGCGATGCACGCGGATCGCCAGATTGTCCTGGGACACCTCGGCCACCTGCGCCACGTAACTGCCGAACGATTCGTGCACCGCCACGCCCAGCGCATGGCCGTCCGGCAGCGGGGCTTTCCAGTTAGCCTTCTCCACCGCCAGGTTCAACACGCCGAGATGCCGGGCATGCTCCTTGAGCAGCGTTCGTCGGTACTCCACCGGATCCTGGCCCGCCGCCGTGGCCATTTCATCGATCAGCGACTCCATGACAAACGCGGTGTGGCTATGGCCCACCGAGCGTAGCCACAGCACGTTGATCCCGGTGCTCGGCGAGTGCAGATCGACCTGATGATGGGCCAGGCCCTTGATGTACGGGCTGTCCGAAACGCCCTCGACCGAGGTCTGGTCGACGCCGTTCTTGACCATGGTTTTCTCGAGCATGGTGCCGGCCATGATCGATTGCCCGACCAGCACATGCTGCCATGCCAGCGGCAGGCCGTCGGCGCCGAGGCCGATCTTCGCCTGATGCAGGAACATCGAGCGGTAGTAACCACCGCGAATATCGTCTTCGCGCGACCACACGGTTTTCACCGGCATCGCCGCAGCCTTGGCCACTTGCACCGCTTCGGCGACAAAATCCGAGGTCGGGTTGGCCCGCCGGCCGAAACCACCACCGAGGAATTCGGTGTGAATCTCGACCTGCTCCGGTTTGAGCCCGGTGATCTTGCCGGCGACCATTTGATCCAGCGTCTGGAACTGGGTGCCGGTCCAGATCTCGCACTTGTCGGTGCTGATCTTCACCGTGCAGTTGAGCGGCTCCATCGGCGCGTGGGCCAGGTACGGCACGCTGTATTCAACATCGATTTTCTTCGCTGCCTTGCCGAAGTTGCCCTTGGCATCGCCGGCCTGCGCCGCCGAGGTGCCCGGGGTGGCCGCCAGTTTGCGAAAACTCGCCAACAGCTTTTCACTGCTCAGATCAGCGTTCGGCCCCAGGTCCCAATCGACCTTCAGCGCATCACGACCGAGTTTCGCCGCCCAGTAATGCTCGGCGACCACCGCCACACCGGTCGGCACCTGCACCACTTTGTGCACGCCGGGAATCGCCAGGGCTTCTGCGCCTTCGAAGGATTTCACCGTGGCGCCGAACGCCGGCGCCCGCGCGACCATCGCGGTCATCAGTCCGTCGAACTGCACGTCCATGCCGAACTTGGCGCGGCCGGTGATTTTTTCCGGGGTGTCGAGGCGTTTGGTGGGTTTGCCGATGACTTTCCAGTCCTTGGCTTCCTTGAAGGTAATCGACTTCGGATCCGGCACTGGCAGTTGCCCGGCGGCGTCCGCCAGTTCGCCGTAGGTGGCGCGGTTGTCACCGGCAATCACTACGCCGGACTCAGTGCGGATCGTCGACGGCGCCACGTTGAAACGCTTGGCCGCCGCTTCGATCAGCATCTGCCGCGCCGTGGCGCCGGCGAGTCGGTAGCGGTCGAATTCCATCCAGGTTGAAGTGGAGCCGCCGGTAATCTGCATCCCGCCAAACGCCGGCATGCCGTAATCGGCGGCCGAAGCCGGGGAATGCTCGACGCGGATCTTCGACCAGTCGGCGTCCAGCTCTTCGGCGATCAACATGGTCAGGCCGGTCCAGATGCCCTGGCCCATTTCCGAATGGCCGAGCAGCACAGTGACGCTGTTGTCCGCCGCAATCCGCAAGAACGCGTTCGGCGCAAACACCTTGCCTTCATTCTCGGCCGCCATGGCAAAGCGGTTGCCGCCGGGCACCACGAACGCCACCACCAGACCACCGCCCAGCACGGCGCTGCCCTTGAGAAATCCGCGACGGGATACAGGACTGTTCATCACTCACCTCCCCTCGCTCAGCCGATGTCGGCGGCGCGTTTGACCGCCGCGCGGATTCTTGGATACGTGCCGCAACGGCAGATGTTGCCGGAGAGCGCCTGATCGATATCGCTGTCGGTGGGTTTGGGGATTTTCGCCAGCAACGCGGCGGCGGACATGATCTGCCCGGACTGGCAGTAACCGCATTGCACCACGTCCAGTTCGGCCCAGGCCTGCTGCACCGGGTGCGAGCCGTCGCTCGACAGGCCTTCGATGGTGAGGATCTTCTGGCCATGGGCGACGGCCGTGGCCGGCGTGATACACGAGCGCAACGGCGCGCCATCGACGTGCACGGTGCAGGCACCGCACTGGGCCATGCCGCAACCGAATTTGGTACCGGTCAGGTGCGCGACATCGCGCAGGACCCAGAGCAACGGCATGTCCGCAGGGACATCGAGCTCCTGATCCTTGCCATTGATATTCAAGGTCAGCATCGGGGACTTCCTCAGACTCACAGTGTTCTGAAGGGCGCTGCTACGGCCATCGTTGGCGGTGCGCGCCTCGGCTTATCCCTTTCAGCTAAGCGCATTTTGCCCCGACGACCAGCCGCCGCGACCACCGGTCATGCAGCACCGTTCGGGAATTCTTCGATCAAAGTGTCGACTTTGCTCCTACAGTTGATTCCGGTTATCACCGCAAGACCTGCCTTCTCACATTTTCCAGGAGTCGCGAACATGGGATTTGTCACAACGAAAGACGGCGTCGAAATCTTCTACAAGGACTGGGGCCCGAAAGACGCCCCGGTGATCCACTTCCACCACGGCTGGCCGCTCAGCGCGGACGACTGGGATGCGCAGATGTTGTTCTTCCTGGCGCAGGGCTTCCGGGTCGTGGCCCATGATCGACGGGGTCACGGGCGTTCGAGCCAGGTCTGGGACGGCCATGACATGGATCATTACGCGGACGACGTGGCGGCGGTGGTCAATCATCTGGGGACGCAGAAAGCCGTGCATGTCGGCCACTCCACCGGTGGCGGCGAGGTGATTCATTACATCGCCCGGCATGGCGAGGATCGGGTGTCGAAAGCCGCGATCATCAGTGCCGTGCCGCCGCTGATGGTGAAAACCGAGAGCAATCCGGGCGGCTTGCCCAAGTCGGTGTTCGACGATCTTCAGGCGCAACTGGCAGCCAATCGCGCGCAGTTCTATCGCGACGTGCCCAGTGGGCCGTTCTACGGCTACAACCGCCCTGGCGCCAAGCCATCGGAAGGGATCATTGCGAACTGGTGGCGCCAAGGCATGATCGGCAGCGCCAAGGCGCACTACGACGGTATCGTTGCCTTCTCGCAGACCGAATTCACCGCTGACCTCAAAAGCATCTCGATCCCGGTGCTGGTGATGCACGGCGACGATGACCAGATCGTGCCCTATGAAAACGCCGGCGTGCTGTCGGCGAAACTGCTGAAAAACAGCACGCTGAAGATTTATCCGGGCTTCCCCCACGGGATGCCGACCACCGAGGCGCCGACGATCAACGCGGATCTGCTGGCGTTCATTCGCGGCTGATAGTGGCCGGGGTCAGGCGCCCTGCCTGACCCCGGCTATTCTTCGGTTCGCCCCGTTCTCTCGCGATCGCGCACGTAGTGTCTGGCCAATGGAAAAGCCGGTAACCACGACTCGCGACGCAGGGTCCACAGCTCGTAGGTGGGCTGGAATTGATCCGGTGCATCCAGCGCCCCCAGATTCACCTCCACTTCATCGCCACTGCGGCCGAACACCGACGAACCACAGCGCGGGCAGAAATGTCGCCCCGCATAGTCATGGGTTTCGCCGCTGATCGTCACCGCGTCCTCGGGAAAGATCGCCGACGCGGCAAACAGCGCGCCCTGGTGTTTGCGGCAATCCAGACAGTGACAAACGCCAACCCTGTAGGGTCGCCCTGACGCCTCGATGCGCACTTCGCCGCAGAGACAACCGCCGGTCAATCGATCCATGGGACACCTCGTCTGAAAATGGAATATCCGGTGAGTGAAAATAGCAGCCCAAAGGGGGAACGCTTACAATCGTGGCCCATTAATACTACTCAGGCAGACCCGTTCTTTCATGGCGCTCGATCCCCTCACGATGCTCACCATTTCCACCGCCCTGGCCGCGGCGGCCGCCCTGTATCTGGCGGTCGAATGGCGCAGCATCCGCGAATCTTCCCTGCTGTTCTGGAGCGCCGGTTTCGCCACCATCACCGTCGGCTCAAGCCTGGCCCTGTTGCGCGCCAATGGCTATCCGCTGATCGGCATCTGGTTTGCCAACGGCCTGCTGGTGGTCGCGCACTGGCTGTTTCTGCTGGGGGTCGCGCGATTTACCCAGCAGCGGTTGTCGCGGGCCTGGTACTTGATGTTCCTGCTCTGGCTGGCGTTGCTGCTGTTACCGGAAGATCCGTCGTGGTCGAAGATCATGCTGATGGCCAACTCGCTGCTGGTGGCCGCGTTGATGCTGCGGGCCAGCCTGTTGCTGCGCCCGCACGGCAAATCGTTGAGCGTCGGCGCGGTGCAATTGCGTTATGTGTTGCTGATCCACGGCGCGTTCTATTTCACCAAGGCGATCATCGCGGTGATTCCGGGCACGTTGATCGATCTGGCGTCGCTACGCGGCGAAATCATTCAGATTTCCCTGGTTGAAGGCGCGATGGCGATCATGCTGATCGCGCTTTCGATGACCGGCACCGAGCGCTACCGCCGGGAAAAGCAGATTGCCGAACTGGCCGCTCGAGACCCGTTGACCGCGCTGTACAACCGCCGCGCCCTGGAAGTCCGCGCACCGCGCCTGCTTGATGAAGTGTCCAGCGCCCGCCCCGGCGCGCTGCTGCTGATCGACATCGACAACTTCAAACTGGTCAACGATCTGTACGGCCACACCGCCGGCGACCGGTTGCTCATCGCCCTCAGCGAAATGATCCGCGCAGTGCTGCCCAATGGCGCGCTGGCGGCACGGCTGGGCGGTGACGAATTCGTCATGCTGCTGGGCGATGCGTCCCACGCCCAGATCATGGATCTGGGCAGTGCGCTGCGTGAGCAGTTCCAACAGATGACTTCCCAGACCTACACCACCCCGCAAGCGGTCACCCTGAGCATCGGCGCCAAGGTGTTCGATCAGCCGCCCGCCAGCCTCGCAGCGTTGATCGAACAGGGTGACAGCGCGCTCTACGAATCCAAGCGCGGCGGTCGCAACCGGATTCAACTGGCCGACTACACCTGACCTATCCTTGCCTGCATCCCGTAACCTCGGAGTCCGTCATGTCCTCGCCTGAATCCACCCTGCTGCTGAGCTGGCACCACAACGCCCGGGCCTGGACCGAAGCTGTGCGCAGCGGCGCCATCGAAAGCCGTCGTCAGGTGACCGATCAGGCCATTTTGCTGGCGGTGATGGGGCGTCAGCCCGAGCGCGTGCTCGATTTGGGGTGCGGCGAAGGCTGGCTGTTGCGGGCGCTGGCCGAGCGAGGATTCGAGGCGGTCGGCGTGGACGGTGATCCGACGCTGGTCGAGGCCGCGCGAGTGGCCGGCTCATCGCCCGCACATGTCGCCAGTTATGAGGATCTGGTTGAGGCGAAGGTCGATATCGGCCGTGATTACGACCTGATCTGCGCCAACTTTTCCCTGCTGCATCAGGACATCATTCCGCTGCTCGCGGCCATGAATGCCCTGCTCGTGCCGGGCGGTGCACTGGTGATCCAGACGCTGCATCCGTGGTCCGTGGCCGCCGGTGATTATCAGGATGGCTGGCGGAAAGAAACCTTCGATGGCTTTAAGGGCCAGTGGCAGCCGATGCCGTGGTATTTCCGCACCCTGTCCAGTTGGCTGAATGCGCTGGACATGGCCGGGTTTCAGTTGATCAGTCTGCGCGAGCCGCAACATCCGCAGAGCCCGGTGCCGCAGTCATTGCTGATGATTGCCGAGCGTCGCAGTTAAAGCGCTAGAGCCTCGGCTTGAGCAGGATCCCGGTGTAATACCACAAAAACAGCGCGAACCCCGCACACCAGAGCACCACGGACAGCCCCAGTCCCAGACTGGAAAACGGCACCAGCAACACCCGGCAACCCGCCGCGAACAGCACCAGCGCAAAACCCAGCACCATGCCTTTCGAGGGCTGCAACAACCGGCCGGTGTGCCCAAGGCTGACCCGCGCGATCATCGACAGAATCAACCCGCCCACCCCGCCGACCGCCAACGCGTGGGTCGCCAGGCTTTGCTGACCGATCCAGCCCAGATGCCACAGCGCCATGGCCCAGGTTGCCAATGCCATCCAGGCGTAAGCCAGGTACAGCGACCAGAGCAACGGCATCCGCCACATCCCGCGATCATGCCAGCGGATCAGCCGCATCAACTGCAAACTGCCGGTCAGCATGAACAGCCCCGCCAGCCACCACTGTGGCGAATCATTGAGGCCTGCCGCAAAAGTGACAGCGGTCAGCAGGCTGCCGATCAGCAGCAAGCGGGTTGGCAGTGGATTGGAGGTCGGCGCCGGTGGACGGTTCAAGGCGCGCTGGATGAAGAACGGAATCACCCGCCCACCGATCACGGTCATCAGCGCCGCCACCAGCCACAACGCGCCCAGCACGCCCTGGCGTTGCAGGCCGTCATCGTCGTTGTACAGGCCGATCAAAGTCAGCGCCTGACAACCCGCCATCAACCCAAGCACGAACACAATCGGGTAGTTTTCACGTTTGCGGGCTGCGACCAGATCCCGTCCCAGCATCACCGCCAGCAGCGGCAGAAACCCCCATTGCAGTGCAAGAATCAGCCCGGTCGGCAACGGCAGCCACCACGCCAATCGACCGACCACCCAGACCGACACCAACGCAATCAACGCCCCGCCGCGCACGCCGGGAATCCCGGTCCAGTTCGGTACCGCAGTCAGGAGAAACCCGGCAACGATCGCCGCCGCGAAGCCGAACGGCATTTCATGCCGATGCCAGGCCAACATGCCGCCCGCCGGTTGCAGATCGAACCAGTGGCCGTAAAGCCACAGGCCCCAGATCAGAATCGCCAGCGCGGCGAATCCGGCACCGGCCAGAAACAGCGGCCGAAAGCCCAGGCTGAACAGCGGTGCCGCAGCGAGTCTGCGCATCTCAGGCCACCGCCAGTGCGGGTGACTGGCCCAACCGATATTGCGACAGCAGGCGCATCACATAGCCAATCTTGATCAGCGTCGGGCCGACGATGGTCATGGCATGCATCCCCACCAGCAACGCAATCGGCATGTGGCCCTGATACAGATAAGCGCCGTAAATCCCGGCCAGCAACATGACCAGACCGGCGACGAGCACTTTGCTCGACAGGTGCAGAACGTTCAGCGGATTCTCGAAGAAAGTGAACATGTTTCGTACTCCTGAGCGGATCAGTTTGTACGTAAGGCAACTCAAATTGCGTGCCAGATTTCCAGCCCAGAAAAATCAGCCAGTTGCGAAGATTCGAGTCAATTTGACCTAGATTGGAAAGAGTCTTTTTGACACATAGCAAGGTCAATACGACTACACGCCATATTCACAACAACCAACCATTCGACCCATGGCAACGCCAGCTGACCACTGACTGACTACGCTGTTATCCAGCGTGTCCAACCTGCCGAGGATGACTGCCATGCAACGCTTTCAAAAGCTGACTCCGTGCCTGTGGTTCGACGATCAGGCGGAAGCTGCGGCGAAATTCTACTGCTCGATCTTCGATCACTCGAAAATCACCGCCCTCACCCACTACAGCAAGGTCGGCCAGGAATTTCACGGTCGCCCGGAAGGCTCGGTGATGACCGTCAGTTTCGAACTCGACGGCCAGACCTTCACCGGGCTCAATGGCGGGCCGCTGTTCAAGTTCAATGAGGCGATTTCGTTTCAGGTCAATTGCCAGAACCAGGAAGAAGTCGATCATTTCTGGGGCAACCTCAGCTCGGGCGGGCCGGTGGAAGCGCAGCAATGCGGCTGGCTCAAGGACCAGTTCGGCGTGTCGTGGCAGATCGTGCCGGTGGCGTTCATGCACATGATGACCGACCCCGACCAGACCAAAGTCCAACGGGCGATGCAGGCCATGTTCGGGATGAAAAAACTCGACATCGCCGAACTCGAGCGAGCCTTCGCCGGCCAGAGCTAATACACTCGGGCACTGGCCTGCCGAGAACTCCAACGATGAAACACGCTGCCGCCAAGAACCCCGAACAAGCCCCGCGCTTCTGGCGCGACGACGCCCTGCCCTTCATCGAGGCGCGGGCCATCGCCGACGGGCGTGAGGTCTGCTATTCACGGCACTCCCACGCGCATTTCTCCATCGGCGCGATCACCGCCGGGCGCAGCACTTACGTGCATGAGCAATCCTCGTTCGAAGTGGCGGCCGGCACGGTGGTGCTGATGAACCCGGGAGACGTGCACGCGTGCAACCCGATCGATGATCAGCCGTGGTCGTATCTGATGTTGTATGTGGAAACGCCGTGGCTGACCGATCTGCAGCATCAGTTGGGGTTCAGTGCGGAGCTTGAGTTTCGGCGGTTTTCCGATACCCATTTGAATGATGCTCGCCTGTTTCGCGACTTGAATGGGTTGTACGGCGTGTTGGTCGACGATCAGCAAGACGTACTGCGCAAACAGAGCGCCGCCGTGGAGTTTTTCAGCGAGCTGCAACTGCGCCTGAACCCCATCGAACAATCCATCCGCGAACCGAATTTCAAACTCGAACGCGCCGCCGACTTCATCCGCCAGCATTGCACCGACCTGCTCAGCCTCGACGACATCTGCGCCGCTGCCGAACTGTCACCGTCCTACCTGATCCGCGCCTTCAAACAGCACTTCGGCATGACGCCCCATGCGTTTTTGGTCAATCAGCGAATTCAGTTTGCCCGCGAGCGTTTACGGCGCGGGCAGTTGATTGCGGATGTGGCGCTGGAGGCCGGGTTTGCCGATCAGGCGCATTTTCAGCGAGCGTTCAAGCAGCATCTGGCGGCTACGCCGGGGCAGTATCGGGGATAAGCTCAAACCCAACACCCGCTACCTCATCGCCCCCGGCATCGACAGCGAAGAATTGCTGGCCGACGCCTGTGAAACCCTGACCTCGGCCAAAATCGGTTTCGTAAGGCAAACCCCGCCCCGCTCACGGCAGCAATAGATACCCCGCACTCACCGCCAACAGTAACGCCATCACCCGATTGAACAAGCGCATCCCCGCCGGGTTGCCGAGATAACCGCGCAAGAACGTCCCGGCATACGCCCAGCACCCCACCGACAGATAACAGATCACCAGATACACCGCCGCAAACTGCCACACCAGCCGCGCCTCGCCATCGGCGACAAACGCGCCCATCCCCGCCACACAGGCCAGCCAGGCCTTGGGGTTGAGCCACTGCATCACCGCGCCGTAGAGCATCGAAGGTGCCCTTCCCGCGCCTCCCGCACTCAACTGCCCGTCATCCATTGCCAGCTTCCAGGCCATGAACAGCAGAAACGCCACCCCGGCCAGTTGCACCACACGGGTCAGTGACGGCCACAGTTCCAGCACTTCATGCAGCCCCAGCCCCATCAACACCAGCAGCAACACAAACCCCAGCGTCGCCCCGGCCACATGCCGTTGACTGGCGCGAAAACCGAACTGCGCCCCCGAACTCAACGCCACAATATTCACCGGCCCCGGAGTAATGGACGCGGCCAGGGCAAACGCCGCCATCGACACAATCAGACTCATCGCACACCTGCTTCAAATCGAGGAACAAGGCGCTCACGGTAGCCGGCGCACGGCAGGCGGTATTGAAGGAAATTACCCCCGCTCGCGCAGACCCACTACGCTCTGGCTATGCGATCACTTTTGACCAGGAAGTCTGCACTTGATGATTCTGATTCTGCTGCCCAGCGCCGATTACGACCCGACCGAAAGCAGCGTGCCCTGGCAGGCGATGCGTAACGCGGGCATCGAAGTTCGTTTTGCCACCCCGCAAGGTTTGCCCGCCCACGCCGACCCACGGTTGGTGGACATCGGTTTCGGCCTGTTGAATTCGATGCTGATGACACGCAAGGCCGATCTGGACAGTTACACGCAGATGATCGAGTCCGAAGCGTTCAGGCAGCCGCTGGCGTATGCCGATGTCGACACGAACCGCTTCGATGGTCTGCTGATCCCCGGCGGGCATGCCAAAGGCATGCGCACGTTGTTGGAGTCCACGCAGGCCCAGCAGATTGCCCTGCAATTTTTCAAAGCCGAAAAACCCGTGGCGGCGGTCTGTCATGGCGTGCTGTTGCTGGCGAGGACGCTCGACCCCGATACCGGGCGTTCGGTGCTGTTCGGGCACAAGGTCACGGCGTTGCTCGCGGCAACCATGGAATTGCCGGCGTGGCTGATGACAGCTGCCTGGCTGGGGCGCTACTACCGCACCTACAAGCAGACCGTCGAAGCGGAAGTAAAAACCGCGCTGGCCAGCAAATCCGACTTCATACGCGGGCCGCTGATCGCCAAGCGCGATTGTGCGCAGAAACTGCAATCAGGATTTGTGGTGCGCGACGGCCAACTGCTGACGGCGCGCTGGCCCGGCGACTGCCATCGATTCGCCGCAGAATGGGTGGCCATGTTGCAGCCACCCGAGCGCTGATCCGTTTTTCAGTCCAGGCGCGGCACGGTGAAGCGGAATTCGCTGCCCTGCCCCGGCTCACTCTCGGCAACGATCTGCCCGCCATGGGCCTCGACGATGCCCTGCGTGATGTACAGACCCAGCCCGGTGCCGGTCGGATTGCCTTCCTTCACCGTCCAGTAACGGTCAAATACGTGCGGCAAGTGATCCTTGGGAATGCCTTCGCCGCTGTCACGCACCGTGAAGACGATGTCATCACCGACCGATTTGGCATACACGTCGACCGTGCCCAGGCGCGGAGTGAACTTGATCGCGTTGCCGACCAGATTCGACAGCACCTGAAACAACCGCTCGGGGTCGGCATGGATGCTCAGGTCAGGATCGGCCTCGAACGAGATGCTGATGTCCTTGTCCAGCGCCAGCGGCGCGAGCAGCGATTGCGCCTCTTCGAACATCTGCGCGACATCGAGTTTCTGCGGCGCGATGGTGTAGCGCCCGGCATCTATTTTCGAGGTGTCGAGCAAGTCTTCCAGCAGCGTGTTCATGCGCCCGGCGGCTTGTTGCATGGTGTCGATCGCAGTCGAGATGCGCCGCGAAGTGTGCGGCCCGTCCGAGCTGAACGCCTTCTGCATCATGCCGCAGAGCATCGAGATCACGGTCATCGGGTTGCGCAGATCGTGGGAAACCACCGCCACCAGTTCATCACGGGCGCGCACCGCTTCTTGCTCGCGGCGTACTTGGCGGGCCAGATCATTTTCCAGCGCCGAGCGACGCAAGTCGTTGGCGGCGAACAGATCGCCGTGACTCCACTTGGTGGAGATCCCGGCCATCTCGACCTTCCAGATTTCGAACGAAGTACGCGGCCGCAGGCGCAGGCCGGCGTCGGAGTTTTCCAGGTCCAGCGGCTTGCGCGGGTCGCCGCTCCAGTTGATGTTCTCTTTGACTTCGGGGCGGAACCACAGCACGCCGTTGTCCACCGGTTTGGGCAGGCTCATGGCGAGCACGCCGCTGGCGACCTGCTGATAGTGCGCGGCCGGCGGGTAGACGCTGGCCAGGTGATGACTGGCAAACACCGGCTCGCCACGCTCCTGCAACCATTTGTGCAGGGCCCGAATTTCTTCAGGCTCCGGGCAGTTGCCGTAACGGTGCAATTGCTTGTCTTCGATGATCGCGATGCCGCCGGCATTGGCCAGCGCCATCAGGACTTGTGGCTGGTTGGCCAGGCCATCGAAGACGTTCTGTGGCGAGTCGATCATCGCCTGATTGAGCAGCGCCAGCGCCTCGAGCTTTTCTTCCCGTTGACGGCTGACCTCCAGCGCTTCCATCGCGCTGATCTGCAACGACAGCACCTGGCCGATGGTTTGGCACGCCGTGCGCAATTCATGCGGTACATGCAGCGGCTGGCGATTGCCGCAACTGATCAGGCCCCAGAGCTTGTCGCCCTTGAGCAGGGAAATGCTCATCGAGGACAGCACGCCCATGTTTTTCATGTACTGGCAGTGGATCGGCGACACGCTGCGCAACGTGGCGAAGCTCAGGTCCAGCGGGGTCTGGGTGTCCGGACGCAACTTGGGCACCAGCGGCACCGGTTGGTAGTCCGCGTTCGGAATGATCCGCAGCCAGTTGGTGCGGTACAGCTCGCGGGCTTGCTCGGGGATGTCGGAGGCCGGGAAAAACAGACCGTTGAAGACTTCCATCGACGGATCGGACGCTTCGGCGATGACCTGACCGTGGCCCTCCTCTTCGAAGCGATAAATCAGCACCCGGTCGTAACCGGTCATGGCCTGGATTTCCTTGACGCTGATGTCGTACAGCGCTTGCAGGCTCTGGGCCTTTTGCAGGCGCGCGAGCATCCGTCCCAGGTGGGTTTCGGTGCCGGCGACGTTGCGTGGCTGGAAATTTTCGACGTGGATTTCCAGCTCCAGAATCAGCACATCCTGATGCCGGTGCAGCAAGCCTTCGAACGCCGTGCCATTAAGGCGAAAGTGCAGCGACGGCGCATCGGACAAGGCTGCTTGCTGCAAGGCTTCGCGAACCTGCGCGGCATGGGCATCGCCGATCAGGCTTTGCAGTGGCTGGCCGATCAGCTCTTGCGCCGGGCGCGCGAGCAAGGTCTCGACGTTGGCGCTGATCTGAATGATCGAAAGGTCCGGCTCGCTCAGGGTCAGCAGCAAACCGTGCGGCTGGATCGCGCCGGGAAAGCGGATCGGCTCGTCGGCGCAGTTGGCCAGCAACTCTTCAAAGGCTTCTTTGTCTTGCGGGTTCATACCAGAACCTCCTGACTTTCGAGCCACTGCTCGAAACAACTGAATGTAGTGTGGGCGGCCGCCACGACGGCTTTACGCTCGTCGGCGTCCATCGGGCGGCTGCCCAGGTATTCGATGAAATCGCGCCAGCGACGGCCGGTGGCAGCGCCGTAGATGTCCAGAAACGCTGCACCGTTGTCCGCGCCAAGGCTCAGGCGTGTGGCGATTTCCCGGCGCAGGATCTGCCCGCCGAGGGTTGCGCCTTCCAGCACGTACAACACGCCCAGGCAGGCGGCGGCGGAATCGATGGCGGGCAACCGGCGGCAGATCGGAAAATCGCCACCATTTGCGCCCAGTGCTTGCAGATCGCGTTGCAGGGTCGGCGCCTTGAGGCGGGAAGCCAGATCAAAATCGGCGGGAATCGCGTCGCTGTCCTGCAGCACGGCTTCCAATGGCTGATAGAAGCCGTAATAGGCGCGCATCAGTCGCTCGAAAGCGTTCAGATCAAGGGTGTCGGAGAAAAAAGGAAGGCGCTTTTCAAGTGCAATGTGCAGTTCGGCCGTGCCGGCGCGCAAATCTTGCAACACCGGTGGTACATGAACCTCGCGGGCCTTTGCTTGCATGTAGTCGCTCGTACAGTGGGCCGCCTGGGGCCATAGGGGAATGGAGAAGCATGGCGCGAAAGCTTACACGGCAATGGTAGTTTCTGACCCGGCAGATGGGATTCTCTGATGAATTCATCAACCTGTGAAGGGTTAAGAGCTGACCGGACGGTAGAAAGTTCGAAGGAATTCACTGCCGATAGTCGCTGTACCGCGACTCTGGCGCCTGACTGTACGGTTAGGCCCGCACACCCGCGTGATAAAAATAACGCTCCCGTCACCGGAGCCCGAGTCATGGATATCGCCACCCTCTCCCTGTTTCTGCCCGCCTGTTTCGCCCTGAACATGGCACCGGGGCCGAACAATCTGCTGTCGGTCAGCAACGCCACCCGCTACGGCTATCGTCGCGCCTGCGTGGCCGGTGTCGGTCGGTTGCTGGCGTTCGCCGGGATGATCGCCCTCGCGGCGGCGGGGCTGGCGGTGGTACTGCAAACCTCTGAACTGTTGTTCTATGGGATCAAGATCATCGGCGCGGGGTATCTGCTGTACCTGGCGTGGCAGCTGTGGCGGGCCAATCCTGCCGCCGAAGACGCCGTTGCGGCGTCGGCGAACGGACTTATGGCTCTGGCTCGCCAGGAATTCCTGGTGGCAGCGGGAAATCCCAAGGCAATCCTTATCTTCACCGCCTTCCTGCCGCAATTCGTCGACCCGGCCCGCGCCATCACCCCGCAATTCATGTTGCTGGGCGCGCTGTTTCTGTTGCTGGAATGGATCGCCATCAGCGCCTACGCGTACATGGGGCTGCACATGCGCCGCTGGTTCGCCGAGCCGCGCGGCAAGCGGATTTTCAACCGTTGCTGCGCCGGGCTGCTGTCGGCGGCGGCTTCGGTGTTGCTGATGGCCAAGCGGGCCTAGGCTTCGGACGGGCCTTTGAGTTCGACCTGATTGCCGTCCGGATCAAAGCAGTACA
Organism: Pseudomonas sp. FG35; assembly: GCF_057809295.1. Classification (NCBI taxonomy): domain Bacteria; kingdom Pseudomonadati; phylum Pseudomonadota; class Gammaproteobacteria; order Pseudomonadales; family Pseudomonadaceae; genus Pseudomonas; species Pseudomonas sp. FG35. Next base: position 76,144 of record NZ_JBMDJR010000013.1, read on the forward strand.
ACGACAGGCCGTTGCCCTCGGCGCCGAAACGGGTGGCGGCCTTGTCGACGGTCAGGCCGCAGGATTGCAAATGACTGATCAGCGCCGCTTCATCGAACGGCTCGATGCGCAGACAGAAGTGATCGACATTGCGCCGCTCGCTGCCGGCAGCGGCGCCGCCCTTGCGGCCGATTTCGCCGTCGAGGTCGACCAGATCGATCATCGACGTGCCGGCGCGCAGGTGCACCAGACCGAACTTTTCGTTGCGCTTGACCACTTCGGCACCGAAGACCCGGTCATAGAAATCAACGCTGCGTTGCAGATCGGCGACGCGCAGCACGATGTGATCGATGTGGTGAATCGTGAACGGTGGCATACCTTCATTTCCCGAGTTGTAGCGACCCGATCACTGTAGTGCAGCGGCCCGAAAATTCACTGTCGATTTTTCGGTGGAGCCATCGAATAACTGGTTTTATCCTCGGCCCATGAACATACAGACCGCTGTCCTGCCCCCTCACGCCGAAATGGTTCGCGCCATGCTCGCAAGCGACACTGCCTATGAAGGCGTGTTTTTCACGGCCGTGAAAACCACCGGGATCTTTTGCCGCCCTACCTGCACGGCGCGCAAGCCGAAACCGGAAAACGTCGAGTTCTTCGCCCACGCTGACGATTGCCTGTCCGCTGGTTACCGCGCCTGTTTGCGCTGCAAACCGCTGGATGCCGCGGCCATCGCCCCGGATTGGGTGCAGCAGCTGCTAAAAGCGGTCGACGCCGATCCGGAACTTCGCTGGAGCGATGCGCAATTGCTCGCCGAAGGTATTGAACCGCTGAAGCTGCGGCGCTGGTTCAAGCAGCATTTCGGCATGACCTTCCATGCGTGGCTGCGCACCCGCCGACTCGGCGTGGCGCTGGGCGGGATCAAGCAAGGTACGTCCATCGACCATGCCGCGTTCGACTCCGGTTATGAATCCCTCAGTGGTTTTCGCGATGCGTTTCAGAAGTCGTTCCACATCACGCCGGGACGCGCAGCGGCCAGTGAACCGCTGCTGTTCACCCGCCTGACCACGCCGCTGGGGCCGATGATCGCCATGGCCGAACGGCGCGGGCTGGTATTGCTGGAATTTCTTGATCGTCCGGCGCTGACCCGCGAAGTTGAAGAATTGCAGAACCGCTACGGCTACGTGGTCGCACCGGGGCAGAACGCGCATTTGCAGCAGATCGACAACGAGCTGGCGTTGTACTTCGCCGGCAAGCTGAGCGAATTCGGCGTGCCGCTGCACCTGCCCGGCAGCGAGTTTGCCCAGCAGGTCTGGGCCGAACTTCGGCAAATCCCTTACGGCCAAACCAGCACCTACGGCACCATCGCCGCACGCCTGGGCAAACCCGGCGCCAGCCGAGCAGTGGGGCTGGCCAACGGACACAATCGGCTGTCGATCGTGGTGCCATGCCATCGGGTGATCGGTGCGGACGGCTCGTTGACCGGCTATGGTGGTGGGCAACCGCGCAAGGCGTTTCTGCTCAGGCTGGAAAACGCCGCCGTGCAGCTCACGCAACAACTGGCTTTTTGACCAACGACAAGAAGGGATTTCGATGAACGCGCTCGACACTCAGTTTCACCAGTTGCACCACGATGGCCTGCTGATCCTGACCAACGTTGCCGACGCCACCGGCGCGCGACTGGTCGAGCAACTGGGTGGCAAAGCTGTCGCCACCAGCAGCGCCGCTGTCGCGTGGGCCCACGGTTACCCGGACGGCAACACCCTGCCGCTCGAGCGGTTGATCAGCACCGTGGAATCGATTGCCCGGGTCATCAAGGTGCCGTTGAGCGTGGACGTCGAAGCCGGTTATTCCGATGACCTCGACCGGGTCGCCGAAGTGATCGATGCGGTTATCGCAGCCGGCGCGGTCGGGATCAACATCGAAGATGGCAGCGGCACGCCGGAACTGCTGGTGCGCAAGATCAAGGTCGCGCGGCAAGTGGCCGAGAAGCGCAATGTGAAGCTGTTCATCAACGCCCGCACCGACGTTTACCTCAAAGGTCTGGTGCCGGCCGAGGATCGTGTCGCCGAAACCCTGCGTCGCGCGGCGCTTTATCAGGCAGCCGGGGCCGATGGGTTGTTCGCTGCCGGGGTGACGTCCGCCTACGAAATCGAAGCCATCTGCAAAGGTACGACCCTGCCGGTCAACGTCCTGGGATTCGCTTGCCTGCCCTCCCCCGAAGAACTGCAAACCCTCGGCGTGCGCCGCTTGAGCGTCGGTTCCGGCATCGCCGAGTTCCTGTACGGCGCCATGGGCTCACTGGTGAAAAGTTTTCTCGCCAGCGGCAAGCTCGACACCCATGACCTCAAGGCCTTCACCTATGGCGAAGTCAACGGTCTGCTGAAGTAACTCATGCCCGATCCCTACCAACCGGCCAGCGAGTTTCTGGCCAGCCTCGATGCCGACTGGCAGCGCCACATTGCTGCGGTCGGTCCCTGCCTGCATCAGCCGCATCCGACGCGCGATCCGTATGAATCGCTGGTGCGGGCGATTGCCTATCAGCAACTGCACGCCAAGGCTGGCGATGCGATTGTCGGGCGGCTGGTGGGGTTGTTTCCCGGGCAGACGTTTCCGCGTCCGGAGCAGATTCTGGCGACGGACTTCGATCAATTGCGCGGTTGCGGGTTTTCGGCGGGCAAGATTGCGACGATTCAGGGGATTGCCCAGGCGACCCTGGACGGTGTGGTGCCGGATTACCCTACCGCGCTGGCGATGGAGGATGAGGCGCTGATCGAGCGGTTGGTCAGCCTGCGCGGGGTTGGGCGCTGGACGGTGGAGATGTTGCTGATCTACAGCCTGGAGCGGCCGGATATTCTGCCGGCCGACGATTTCGGAGTGCGCGAAGGGTATCGGCGGTTGAAGGGGCTGGAGGTGCAGCCTGCGCGCAAACAAATGATTGAGATCGGGTTGGATTGGAAGCCGTTTCGGACGGTGGCGGCCTGGTATTTGTGGCGGGTGCCGAAAAGCCCCTCACCCTAGCCCTCTCCCGGGGGGTAGAGGGGATTGATTCGGGGATATTGGCGATTTCCGCCGACCTGAAACGGCAACTGTGAATCCAGCGGCGCCAAGACTTTTTGAATCCATAATCGACACGGTGTGTCAGGTCGATGTAAGACGCAGGACACCTCGGTCGGCTCCCTCTCCCTTTGGGAGAGGGCCGGGGTGAGGGGCTTGGGCTACAGACCGGATTTCAACCGACTGAACGCGCGAATCAAAGCCCGGTTGAACGCCTTGCCATTGTCATTCTTGCTATACAACGAAGCCTTCACCGCCTCCGGCGGATAAGTCCCCGGATCATTGCGTATCGCCGGATCAACCAACCCGTCCGCCGCCGTAATCGCATTGGCGTAATGAATCGTATCGGTAATCGGTGCGATCACCTCGGGCGTCATCAGGTAATCCATCAGCGCCAATCCGGCCTCGGGATGCGGTGCATCCTTGGGTATGACCATCGCGTCGAACCAGATCAACGTGCCCTCCTTCGGAATCCGGTAATTCAACTTGAACGGTTTGCGGGCCGCTTCAGCCTGACCTGCCGCGATGGCAACGTTGCCGTTCCACGACATCGCCACGCAGGTGTTGCCGTTGGCCAGGTCGCTGATGTTCAGGTCATTGTCGAAGTAGCGGATGTACGGGCGGATCTTCGCCAGTTGCTGTTCGGCGAGTTTCAGGTCGTCGAGGCTCTGGCGATTGATGTCCAGGCCCATGTACTTCATGACCGCCGCGAACACTTCGTTCGGATCGTTGAGCAGGCTCACCCCGCAATCGGCGAATTTCGACACCACCGCCGGATCGAACAGCATCGCCCAACTGTCCCTCGGCGCGTCCGGCAGGCGCTGCTTCACGGCCTCCTCCTGATAACCGACACCGGTGGTGCCCCAGGCATAGATCCCGGCGTAGCGGTTGCCCGGATCGAACACCGCCATATGCTGACGGAACTCGTCACCAACCCCGGCAAAGTGCGGGAGCTGCTGCTTGTTCAGGGTCTGGATCGCGCCGCTCTCGATGGCCCGCGACAGGTGCTGACCGGCGGTCAGCACCAGGTCGTAGCCGCTGCGGCCGGTGAGCAGTTTGGTCTCGACGGTTTCCAGCGAGTCGAAGTGATCGGCGACCACCCGAATCCCGGTTTTTGCCTCGAAATTCTTCAGGGTATCCGGGGCCAGGTACTCGCCCCAGATATACAGATTGACCACCGGTTTCGCCGTCTCGGCAGCCTGCACACACAGGGGTGCAAGCACCAGCAATAACGCTTTACTCAGGTTGTGCAGGCCCATGGTCAGGCTCCTTTTTTCTGGCCGGCGTATTGCGGCATGGTGATGCACGCGACATTGCCGCCACCGAGCAGAATTTCCCGGGAGTTTTCGATGCCGACGATCTTGTGCTGCGGGAACAGTTCGGCGAGGGTCGCCAGCGCCACCTGATCGTTGCGATCACCGAACAGCGGCACCACGATCGAGCTGTTGCCGGCGTAGTAGTTGATGTACGACGCACAGATTTTGGTGCCGGCCTGGCGGGTGTGGGTGCTGTCCTGCTGATCGAGGCCTTCGGCTTCTTCGGCGGTCCACTCCAGCACGTCCGGTTGCGGCAGTTTGTGCACGATCAGTTCGCGGCCACGGCTGTCACGGGTGCTGCGCAGGATGTCGTAGGCCTCCTGATAGATTTCCCACTGCGGATCGTCGCGGTTGTCGGTCCATTGCAGCACCACTTCGCCGGGTCGCACGAAGCACGCGATGTCGTCGACGTGGCCGTCGGTTTCGTCGAACTTGCAACCGCGTGGCAGCCAGATCACTTGCTCGGCGCCGAGGTAATCGGTCAGCCGGCGGGTGACTTCGTCCTTGCCCAGGTGCTGGTTGCGATTGCGGTTGAGCAGGCATTGCTCGGTGGTGAGGATGCTGCCCTGACCGTCACTCTGGATACCGCCAAGCTCGGCAATCAATGGCGCGCGATAGCGGTCGAAGCGTTCGATTTCGAGGATCTTGCTGGCGATCTGATCGTCCTTGTCCCACGGGTAGTAGAGCCCGCCGTCGAGGCCGCCGTAGGCGTTGAATTCAAAGTCGACACCACGCACTTCACCGCTCTGGTCGTTGACCACGAAGCACGGGCCGCTGTCGCGGAACCAGGTGTCGTTGCAGGTCATTTCCACCACCCGCACTTGTGGCGGCAACTGGCGGCGGGCAGTCGCGAACTGGGAGGCCGATGCGCAGACCGTCACCGGCTCGCTCTGGGAGATCGCGGTGACGATCTGCACCCAGACTTTCTGCGCAGGCTTGGCGCCGTTGCGCCAGACGTCGGTACGCTCCGGCCAGCCGAGCCAGCAGCCGGCCTTGGCTTCGAATTCGCCGGGCAGACGGAAGCCGTCCTGTTTCGGGGTGGTGTCGAGCAAACGTGCCATGGTCAAACCTCGTCATCGGGATGGGAATGACCTCAGGCTACGGTCCCGGGCAGTCGGCCCGCCAACGATGATTATTTCGGAACAGTTGAATTCAACTCATCAATCCGCCAGTTGATCGTTGAACCATTCCAGCATCTGCGCCACCGCCGGGCGCTCCAGCCGCACCCGCTCGCAGACCAGCGCATACTGCCCCAGCGCGGTCATGCTGGAGGTGAACGGTCGCACCAGACGCCCGTTCTGCAAGTCCTCCTGCGCCGTGAGGTTGTCGCCCATTGCCACGCCCTGCCCTTGCGCCGCCGCCTCCAGCGCCAGGCCGGCGTGGGCGAAATACAACTGTCGTTCCGGGCGCAAATCGCCGGCATGACTGGTGAGCCACGCGGTCCAGGTCTTGCCGTCCTGATCGTCATGCAACAGGCAATGCCGGGCCAGGTCCTTGGGGGTTTTCAGGATGCCCTGGTTGAACAGGCCGGGGCTGCACACCGGGAAGAACTGCAACGCCGGCAACGGACGGACGAAATACGCGCTGCTGTCCACCGGGCCGGTGCCGTAGGTGATCGCCAGATCGATGTCTTCGCCGGGCGCCGTGGCGTCGATCGGTTGTTCGTAGAGGTGCAAGGTGATGTGCGGATAACGCGCGTAGAAATCGGTGAGACGGTTCATCAGCCACTTCTGCGCCAGCTCCGCCGTGACCGCCAGCCGCAACACGGCGAGCGAGGACGGATCGCGCAATTCATCGCAGGCATCGCCGATCAATTCGAAGGCCTGTTGCAGGCTCTGCATCAGACGCCCGGCGGCGATGGTCGGGCGAATCTGCCGGCCCTCGCGGATGAACAGCGACACGCCCAGTTGCTCTTCGAGCTGGCGGATCTGATGGCTGACGGCGCTGTCGGTGACGCACAGCTCAGCGGCGGCGCGGCCGAAATGCGCGTGGCGGGCGGCACACTCGAAAGTTCGCAGGGCGGCCAGGGAAGGTAGTCGGCGCATGGGTGTGGATCCCTTTTTTGCGGACATGCTGACCGGGCTTTTCGCAGGCGTCCATAGCGGCGGCACAGGCAAGAGATCTCTTCTAGGCTGAACCGCACCGACGAAAAACACCGGAGGCCACTCATGCACCTCGAAGGCTCCTGCCACTGCGGCGCGGTTTCATTCACCCTCGACAGCGCCCACCCCTACCCTTATCAGCGCTGCTACTGCTCGATCTGCCGCAAGACCCAGGGCGGTGGCGGCTATGCGATCAATCTCGGCGGCGACGCGGCCAGCCTCAAGGTGCGCGGTCGCAAGAACATCACGATCTACCACGCGAAGATGAAAGACGAAGGCGATACCCGCGCCCACCGCAGTACCGCCGAACGCCATTTCTGCTCGTTGTGCGGCAGCGGACTGTGGCTGTTCAGCCCGGAATGGCCGGAGCTGATCCACCCGTTCGCCTCGGCCATCGACACGCCGCTGCCGGTGCCGCCGGAACACACTCATTTGATGCTCGGTTCGAAGGCACCGTGGGTCGAAGTGCAGGCGAGCAAGAAGGATCAACAATTCGAGGTCTATCCCGAAGAGTCCATCGCCCAGTGGCATGAACGGCTGGGATTGACCCGATAGCCGTCTTCACAGTCTTCGACAGTTTCCCGGCAAGCGGTTTGCACCTTTTGATCGCGCTCAGAACAGCTCGCTGAACGGAATGAAACGCAGCGGAGCCCCCCTCTGCAAGGTGCTGTTCTCGGGGATTTCCACCAATCCGTCGGCCCAGGTCGCGCCGAGCAGAACCCCGGAACTCTGGTTCGGATACAGCGCCGCCTGCCCGCCCTCCAGGCGTACCCGCAGGTACTCGCGACGGCTGCCGGGTTTCGGCCAGTCGAAGCCGGCGTTGACGGTGAAGCTCAGCGGCATCACCTCTTCCACGCCTTGGATGCGCAGCAGGTACGGGCGCGCCAGCAGGCCGAAGGTCACCAGCGCCGAGGTCGGATTGCCCGGCAGGCCGATCACCGGCACCGTGCCGAAATGCCCGACCGTCAGCGGTTTACCGGGCTTGATCGCGAGTTTCCACAGCAGCGGTTTGCCGTTGTCGCGCAGCACCTGGCCGAGGCAGTCGGCATCGCCGGCAGACACGCCGCCGGTGGTCAGAATCAGATCGGCCGCCACTTGCAGTTGCTCGAGTTTGAGCCGGGTCTGCGCCGGGCGATCGGGCAGAATCCCGGCGTCGATCACTTCGCAACCCAGTTCGCGCAACCAGTGGTCGAGCAAGGTGCGGTTGCTGTTGTAGATGCTGCCGGGACGCAGCGGCTGGCCAGGTTCCACCAGCTCATCACCGGTCGACAGCAACGCCACGCGCGGACGACGCACCACCGGCAAATGAGTCATGCCCTGCCCGGCGGCGACGGCCAGTTCGAACGGGCCGAGGCGTTTGCCGGCGCGCAGCAAGGTGTCGCCGACGCGGTTCTCCTGGCCCTGGGCGCGGATGTTCTGGCCGGCCTTAAGCGGTTGCAGGAAACGTACGCGGCCGTCTTCGAGCACCTCGACGTTTTCCTGCATCTCCACGCAATTGGCACCGGGCGGCAACGGCGCACCCGTGAAAATCCGTGCGCAGGTGCCGGGCAGCAAGGCGTCCGGCGCCATCCCGGCGTAGACCCGCTGCGACACGCTCAACGGCTGGCGATGCAGGTCGGGGAGGTTCAAGGCATAACCGTCCATGGCGCTGTTCGGCCACGGCGGCAGATCGAGTGTGGCGACCAGATCGCTGGCCAGCACGCGCCCGCGCGCTTCATTGAGCGGCACCGATTCGCTGTCCGGCAGGCGTTGTTCATCGGCCATCGCCAACAGTTGGTCAAGGGCGTCCTCGACCGGCATCAACCCCGGCTTGCTCATCCGCGCGGCCCGCAGGCTTGCACCGGTTTGAGGTGCGGAACGAAGTTGCACGGACGGTGACGGTTATCCAGTTGTTCGGCGAGGATGCCTTCCCATGCGGTGCGGCAAGCGCCGGTGGAGCCCGGCAGGCAGCACACCAGTGTGCCGTTGGACAAGCCCGCCAGCGCGCGGCTTTGTACGGTCGAGGTGCCGATGTCGAGAATCGAGATGGCGCGGAACAGTTCGCCAAAACCGTCGATCTGCTTGTCCAGCAGGCACGCCACGGCTTCCGGAGTGCTGTCACGCCCGGTGAAACCGGTGCCGCCGGTGATCAGCACCACTTGAATGTTGTCGTCGGCGATCCAGTGCGCGACCTGGGCGCGGATCTTGTACAGGTCGTCCTTGAGCAAGTTGCGCTCGCTCAGGGTGTGGCCGGCCTCCAGCAGACGGCTGACCAGCAACTGGCCGGAGGTGTCACTGGCGTAATCGCGGGTATCGCTGACCGTCAGCACGGCAATATTCAGGGGAACGAACAAGGCATCCGATTTAACACTCATGGCACTCTCCGGCCGTCGTCAATTCAATGGATGACGAGCCTAAGTGCCGCTTGTGAGGACTGTCTAATCACTCTGGCCAACCACACTATCGACCTGCTCTATCGGTGAATTTTTTCAGCCCCTCGACCGCTGTCCGAGCCAATAAAACCGGGGGTCATCGAAACCCTCGATAGGCTCGTAAACACTGCCGATTGGACGAAAAAATCCCTCAGTGGGATCGTCGCTCCCTGCGCTTTCCGTGCGCCGTACGCATCTGCGTCAATACTCAATCAAAATTCTCAATCGAGCAGGTGCCGTCGTGGACATCAAACAACTCAAGTTTCTGATCGCGCTGGACGAAACCCGCCACTTCGGCCAGGCCGCCGCGCGCTGTCACATCACCCAGCCGACCCTGTCGATGCGCCTGCGCAATCTGGAAGACGAGCTGGATCTGGTGCTGGTCAATCGCGGCCAGCGCTTCGAAGGTTTCACCCAGGCCGGCGAGCGCGTCCTGGCCTGGGCCCGCACGTTGCTGGCTGCCCATGACGGGTTGTTTGCCGAAGCGGCGGCCTGCCGCGGACAACTGGTGGGTAGCCTGCGCCTGGGGCTGGTGCCGCTGAGCAACTTCAATCCGGTGAATTACATTCAGGGTTTGTCAGGGATATTTCCCGAGCTGAAATACAGCCTGTCGTCGCTGAGTTCGGACGAGATCATCGAAGGTCTGGGTAACAATCAGCTGGACTTGGGCGTGTGTTATCTGGACCACGTCAACCCGAACTATTTCGAGTTCTTCGAGATTGGCGAAACCCGCGTCGGCCTGCTCTACGACACCCGTCACTTCCATTTCGAAGGCCCGGAAATGAGCTGGGAGGACGCCGCCGAACTGCCGCTGGGGATGATCACCACCGGCATGCACTACCGCAAATCCATCGACCTGAGTTTCCGCAGTCGCGGACTCAATCCGCAGCCGATCATGGAAAGCGACTCGACCTACCAACTGCTGCAGGCGATTCACCAAGGCTTCTGCTGCTCGATCATGCCGCTGGACAGCGGTCTGGAAGAGCCGATCGAACACCTGGCCTTCATCAACCTGCCGGATGCCAGCGTGCTCGCGCCCCTGGGGCTGGTGATGCGCAAGACCGAACCGCGCTCGGCGATCGCCGAGAAGTGTTTTGCCGAGGCGCGCAAGATGTTCGGGATCGAGGCGCCCGCCGTTTAACCCTCCCCAAGTTGCCTGAAACGTTGCACTTCGGTGCAACGACTTCAGGTCCGCCTGCGGTCATCGACCAATCCAATCACTGCATCGGAACAAGCGATTGGACGCACTTTTCCCTGCCCCGTAGCCTGAACCCACTTCAGCGCTTCGGGGACTTTTCAAGATGCTGTGCCAAGTTGAACAACTCATCGAACCGGGCGACGCCAACGCCCCCGCGCCACAACCGGCGCAAGTGGCCTACCGCGAATACCTCGACGACGCGCCGGTGTCCCACGCGGCGCTGGCGGCGGAAATCGCCCTGGCCATCAGCTACAACGGACTGAATCAGGCGGTGATGATGGTCTCGCCGGGCAACATCGAGGACTTCATTCGCGGCTTCAGCCTCAGCAACGCCATTGTCGACCGCCTCGACGATATCCACGACATCCGCCTGACCCATTTCGACCAGGCCTGCCAGGCCGACGTGCAGATTTCCAGCCGCGCGTTCTGGGCTCTGAAGGATCATCGCCGGCAGATGGCGGGCACCAGCGGCTGCGGCCTCTGCGGCGTGGAAGCCCTTGAGCAGGCGCTGCCGCAACTGGAGATCCTGACCCCGACACCGTTGCCACCGGCCGCGCATTTCAACGGCATCCGCCAGCGCATCGAGCAGGCCCAGCAACTGGCACGCAGCAGCGGTGCCCTGCACGCGGCGCTGTACTTCGACGCCGACGGCAAAGCGCTGTTGTGCCGCGAAGACATCGGCCGCCACAACGCCCTCGACAAGCTGATCGGCGCCTTGCAGTTCGAAGGTCTCGATGCGCGCCAGGGCTTCGTCGTGGTCACCAGCCGTTGCAGCCTCGAACTGATCCACAAAGCCGTGCGCGCACGCCTCGGCACCCTCGTCAGCCTGTCCGCCCCTACTGCACTTACGGTGCGCTGGGCGCTCAAGCACCGCCTGAACCTGATCCACGTCCCGCACCACAACGCCCCGCGAATCTACAGCCCGATCCAGGAGCCCACCGCATGAGCAACACCCTCACCCACCTCGACGATCAGGGCCGCGCCAACATGGTCGACGTCAGCGACAAAGCCGCGACCCGCCGCGAAGCCACTGCCCAGGCCTGGGTGCAGATGCGTCCGCAAACCCTGCAAATGATCCAGTCCAACGGCCACCCCAAGGGCGATGTGTTCGCCGTGGCGCGGATCGCCGGGATTCAGGCCGCCAAGCGCACCCACGAGCTGATTCCGCTGTGCCATGCGCTGTTGCTCAGCTCTATCCACGTCGAACTCAAGGCCTGTGAACCGGATCGCGTGCAGATCACCAGCACCTGCCGCCTCACCGGCCAGACCGGGGTCGAACTCGAGGCCCTGACCGCCGCCAGCGTCGCCGCGCTGACCATCTACGACATGTGCAAGGCGGTGGACCGGGCGATGGTTATCGGCGACATCCGCCTGCTGAGCAAACAGGGCGGCCGCTCCGGCCACTTTCAATGGGAGAACCCGCAATGATTCTGATCAACTACTTCGCCAGCTACCGTGACCGGCTCAATCTGGGCGGTGAAAAGATTCCGGCCAGCGACACCCTCGCTTGTGTCGAAGATGTGCGGCAAATGCTGATGCAGCGCGGCGATGTCTGGCGTGAAGTGCTCGGTGCCGGCAACCTGATGTGCGCGGTGAATCAGGAGCTGTGTCAGCCGGATCAGGCCATTGAGGACTTCGACGAGATTGCGTTTTTCCCGCCGGTCACGGGGGGTTGAGACATGGGTGTTCGAGTCCAGCGTAAAGGCTTCGATGCCGGTCAGTTGATTGCCGACCTGCATGCGCGCAATCCACGGGTGGGCGCGGTGGTGAATTTCATTGGTTATGTGCGGGATCTGAACGTCGGGCAGTCGGTGACCGAGCTGTTTCTGGAGCACTATCCGGGCATGACCGAGAAGGCTCTGGAGCAGATAGCCGAACAGGCTCGCGAGCGCTGGCCGTTGCTGGCGGTGGAGATTGTGCATCGGGTCGGCGCATTGTCGGTGACCGAGCCGATCGTGTTCGTTGGCGTGAGCAGCAAGCATCGGCATGCGGCGTTCGAGGCCTGCGCGTTCATCATGGATCTGCTGAAGACCCGGGCGCCGTTCTGGAAGCGTGAGACCACCCCCGACGGTTCGCATTGGGTCGAGGCGCGGGAGAGTGATCAGGATGCGGCGGTTCGCTGGAGTCTGGCGCATGCCTGAAGACCGAAAGCCCTCACCCTAGCCCTCTCCCAGAGGGAGAGGGAACCGATTGGGGGATGCTTGAGAAATACGCCGACCTGAACGTATAGCGTTGAATCCAACTAACAGCAGTGTGCTGAATCCATAATCGACTCGATTCTTCAGGTCGATGTATCACGCAAGACAATGCGGTCGGCCCCCTCTCCCTCCGGGAGAGGGCTGGGGTGAGGGCAAGGCGGACGCCACAAATTCACAAAAGCCTGATTAGATAGCATCTCCGACAAAACCAACCCTGGAGCCTCGTTTGAGCACAACGCCCCCTGAGGATTTGCCCCGGCCCGAGCCTGTCAGCCTGCGCAAGGCCTGGCCCTTCTGGCTGAAACTCGGCTGCATCGGCTTCGGCGGCCCCGCCGGGCAGATCGCGATCATGCATCAGGAACTGGTGGAGCGCCGGCGCTGGATCTCCGAGCGGCGCTTCCTGCATGCGCTCAACTACTGCATGTTGCTGCCCGGCCCGGAGGCCCAGCAACTGGCGACCTACATCGGCTGGCTGCTGCATCGCACCCCTGGCGGCGTGCTGGCCGGGGCGTTGTTTGTGTTGCCGTCGCTGCTGATCCTGATCGCCCTGTCATGGGTGTACATCGCGCTCGGTGATCTGCCAGCGGTAGCCGGGGTGTTTTACGGGATCAAACCGGCGGTGACCGCGATTGTGTTGCACGCGGCCCATCGCATCGGTTCGCGAGCCTTGAAAAACAGCTGGCTATGGGCGATTGCCGGGGCAGCGTTCGTGGCGATTTTTGCCTTCAACCTGCCGTTCCCGCTGATCGTGCTCGGCGCAGCACTGATCGGCTATTTTGGCGGACGCTGGGCGCCGCAGCGCTTCAGCAACGGCGGCCATCGCGGCAGCGAGAAGTCCTTCGGCCCGGCGCTGATCGATGACGACACACCGCCGCCCGAACATGCGCAGTTCAACTTGCCAAGGCTGCTGCGTCTGGCGCTGATCGGTGCGCTGCTGTGGTGCCTGCCGATGGCGTTGCTGACCGCGTTGTTCGGCTGGGACGGCACCTTCACGCAGATGGGCTGGTTCTTCACCAAAGCGGCGCTGCTGACGTTCGGCGGCGCCTACGCCGTGCTGCCCTACGTGTATCAGGGCGCGGTCGGGCATTACGGCTGGCTGACGCCGACGCAGATGATCGACGGTCTGGCCCTGGGCGAAACCACGCCGGGGCCGCTGATCATGGTCGTGGCGTTTGTCGGGTTCGTCGGCGCTTACGTGCAACCGACGTTCGGCCCGGAACACGCGTTCGCCGCCGGCGCGCTGGCCGCGACGCTGGTGACCTGGTTCACCTTCCTGCCCTCGTTCCTGTTCATCCTCGCCGGCGGGCCGTTGGTGGAGTCGACGCACAACGAACTGAAATTCACTGCGCCACTGACCGCGATCACGGCAGCGGTGGTCGGGGTGATCCTCAATCTGGCGTGTTTCTTTGCTTGGCACGTGTTCTGGCCCAATGGATTCGCCGGGCAACCGGACGTTTTCTCGATCCTGCTGGCCCTGGCTGCCGCCGTCGCCCTGTTCTTTTTCAAGCGCGGCGTAATCGAGGTGTTGATCGTTTGCGCCCTCGTCGGGCTGGGGTTTTACCTGCTGCGCTGAACCGGGGGCCCGCGACAGCTCCCGGAAACAGGCGTTTACTTGTCCGGGGATTCCCCCTTACTATCCAGCCACACCGGCATGGCGGGACACTCCCGCCGCCGACGTTTTCCGCCAACGGAAACACGCGTCATGAGCACGTCACTCCAACAATCAGAATCGTTGAACGTCTCTGTACTGTGCGCCCTCCTTCACAGGGGCCGCGCATGAATCGCATCGTCAATCTCCCCATGGCCCTGAGCCGCTCCAAGCTGCGTCACTCCGCACGCCCGCCGGATATCTGCCTGCCCGTCTGATCGCGCCGGTAAAAAATCGCGACAGCTCCCCCTCTTTTTTCGATATCCCTGCCAGGACGCCCGCGCCTTTTGCCGCGCTGCGTCCGGCCCGAATCTGCGCGCCTGTGCGGCGCCATCGTGAGTGATTGATTATGAAATTCGCAGCCATTGAAGACGCCCGCAGCTTTCTCGAGCACAACCCCGACATCGACATGATCGAGCTGTTCATCCTCGACGCCAACGGCGTGCCCCGCGGCAAGCTGTTGCACCGCGAAGAACTGCTCGCCGTATACGAAAGTGGCCGCCCGCTGCCAAGCACCATCCTCGGCCTGACGGTGCACGGCGAAGACGTGGAGAACTCCGGTCTGGTGTGGGACGTCGGCGACATCGACTGCCGCGCCTACCCGCTGGAAGGCAGTCTGGTACGCCTGCCGTGGCGGCAGATTCCGACTGCTGCGGTGCAGGTCAGCATGCATCCGGAACAAGGCATGCCGGCGAGCATTGCCGACCCGCGTCACCTGTTGATCAAGATCATCGACCGCTTGAAAGCCGAGGGTTACCACCCGGTAATGGCCTGCGAGCTGGAGTTCTATCTGCTCGACGCCAAACGCGATCACAACGGTCGCCCGCAACCGGCGCTGGATGCCGACGGTGGTCGACCGAGACACACGCAGGTCTACGGTTTGCGTGAGCTGGAACAGATCGAACCGTTCCTCGCCGATCTCTACAGCGCCTGCAAACTGCACGGCATTCCGGCGCGCACGGCGATCTCGGAATACGCGCCGGGCCAGGTGGAAATTACCCTCGAACACGGCGATGCACTGGAGGCGATGGACCAGGCCGTGCGCTACAAACGACTGGTCAAAGCCGTGGCGCACAAGCACGGGATGCAGGCGACGTTCATGGCCAAGCCGTTCGATCACCTGGCTGGCACCGGCATGCACATGCACGTCAGCCTCGCCGATGCCGAGGGACGCAATCTGTTTGCCTCCGAGGACCCGGCCGGCACCCCGCTGTTGCGCACGGCGATTGGCGGGATGCTCGCTTCCCTGCTCGATTCGCTGCTGCTGTTCTGCCCGAACGCCAACTCCTACCGTCGCTTCCAGGCCAACAGTTACGCGCCACTGGCGCCGACCTGGGGCGTCGACAACCGCACCGTCAGCCTGCGCGTGCCCGGCGGCCCGGCCAACACCCGGCACATCGAACACCGCATCTGCGGCGCCGATGCCAACCCGTATCTGGCAGCGGCGGCGATCCTTGCGGGCATTCATCGCGGGATAAAAGACGACATCGATCCGGGCGAGCCGGTGGAAGGCAACGGCTACGCGCAGGCGAAAGAGCTGCTGCCGACCGATTGGCTGACCTCGCTCACGGCACTGGAAAACTCGGTGTGGGCGCGGGATGCGCTGGGGCAGGAATTCCTCGGGGTGTATCTGGCGGTGAAACGCGCGGAATACCGGCAGTTCATGGCTGAAGTGGGTGAGCAGGACTGGCGCTGGTATCTGACCGAAGCCTGATCCTTTTTCCTCTTCTTGCCCTGGATACCGACATGACTGAACGCAGCAATTCCTACTACACCGCGACCCTCAACCGCGACACTGACTACCCGACCCTGCAAGGTCGGCACAAGGTCGATGTGGTGATCATCGGTGGCGGTTTCACCGGCGTCGCCACCGCCGTCGAGCTGGCCGAGAAAGGCCTGAAAGTCGCCATCGTCGAAAGCCACAAGATCGGCTGGGGCGCCACCGGGCGCAATGGCGGGCAGGTCACCGGCAGCCTGTCCGGCGACGGCGCGATGCGCAAACAAATGCGCAACACCTTGGGCGACGAGGTCGATGACTTTATCTGGCACCTGCGCTGGCGTGGGCACGAAATCATCAAACAGCGCGTCGAGAAATACGCGATCGATTGCGACCTCAAGCACGGCCATTTGCACGCCGCCTACAAGCCGAGCCACATGGCCGGTTTGCGCAGCGATTACGACGAAGCCGTGCGTCGCGGCATGGGTGATGAAGTCAGCCTGCTCGATCGCAGCCAGGTGCGCGACCTGCTGCAAAGCGAGCTCTATCACGGCGCAATCAAAAACACTCGCAACATGCACCTGCACCCGCTCAACCTGTGCATCGGTGAAGCGCGAGCGGCGGAAAGCAACGGCGCGCTGATCTTCGAAAACAGCGAAGTGCTGGAGATCATTCACGGCGACAGCCCCGGCGTGCGCACCACCCACGGCCGGATCGACGCCAATCAGGTGCTGCTGGCCGGCGACGTCTACCACAAGCTCGAGCCGGGCCAGCTCAAGGGCAAGATCTTCCCGGCCATGGGCGGCATCGTCACCACCGAACCATTGGGCGATCTGGCCAGACAGATCAACCCTGAAGACCTCGCCGTTTACGACTGCCGCTTCGTCCTCGATTACTACCGCCTCACCGCCGACGGTCGCCTGCTGTTCGGCGGCGGCGCCAACTACAGCGGCAAGGACTCACGGGACATCGCCGGCGAACTGCGGCCGTGCATCGAACAGACTTTCCCGGCGCTCAAAGGGGTGAAGATCGATTACCAGTGGAGCTGCGCGATGGGCATCGTCATCAACCGCATCCCGCAACTGGGCAAGCTCTCGGACAACGTCTGGTATTGCCAGGGCTACTCCGGCCACGGCATCGCTACGACCCACATCATGGGTGAAATCATGAGCCGGGCGATCACCGGGCAGATGCAGCAGTTCGACACGTTTGCCGCGTGCTCGCACATTCGCGTGCCGATGGGCGATCTGCTGGGGAATCCGATGCTGGCGGCCGGCATGTGGTACTACCAGATGCTGGAAAAACTGCGCTGATCGAACAGGCCCCATCGCCAGTGATGGGGTCTTTTTTGCCGCAAAACCTCAGTCGGGCAACTGCTCCACCTCAATCCCCAACCGCCGATAATCCTCGACACTCCCCGACGCCACATGCCGTTCGGTGATCAGCGTGTGCAAGCGCTCGCACGGCGCCACCACAAACGGCTCCACCGCGCCGAGCTTATCCGCCGTGGTCACGGCAATTACCCGCGTCGCACAGTCGAGCAGCGCCTGTTTGACCGGCACTTCATCGAAATGCAGCGAGGTGATGCCCACCTCCGGATGAATCGCGCAGACCCCGGTGATCGCCAGATCCGCCTTGATCCCCCACAGCAGCCGCAGCGCCTCGTGACCGCCGGCGGACATGGTTTTCGGATTGAGCTGCCCGCCCGCCAGAATCACTTTGATGCCAGGGTATTCGGACAACGCAATCGCCGTCATCGGCGATGCTGTGACCGCCGTGAGGCTGATGTCCCTGGGCAACGAACGCGCCACCTGCAACGAGGTGGAACCGGAGTCGAACATCACCGTCTGCCCGTTGCGCACCTGCTGCGCCGCCAATTGCGCCAGACGGATTTTCACCTCGTCGATCTCGTCCAGCCGGGTGAAGTAATCCTTGCCGGTGTCCTTGGGCCTCGGCAGCGCGCCGCCGTGCACTCGCTGCACCAGTCCGGCGTTGTCCAGCTCGGCGAGATCGCGGCGGATGGTGTCTTCGGACACCGCAAAATGCTGGCTCAACTCGGACGCCATGACCTTGCCGTCACGTTCGAGGATCAGAAGGATTTTCTGCCGGCGCAGGGAGGGAAGCTCGGAAGCGGAATGATCGTGCATGGTTTTGCCTGTTTGTGCTTGTCGTTGCAGGTTTGGCGAGATTAGCCAAGCCGGTCGGTAAACACAACGCAGGTATCAATGGCTTCGATCATTGGAATCACGAAGCCGAATTTTTTCTTTTCACCCCACCCCGGCAGAATGGCCCCACTTTCAAAAGGACCAGGATGAATACCCCATGAACCTCAATTTCGCATTTGCCTGCATGGTCGTCGTATCGTTTGCCATCGCGCTTGGGCATGCCTGATCGAAATCAATGCTCGATCGGCGATCACTCCGCCACCACCCGCGCCTTGCGCACGAACAGCGCATGCACCTTGTCCCAGAAATTGCCGCCCAGCACGAAAAAGCTGCCGACGAACATCAAGTCGCCCAGCGCCTGCATCTGCCAGAGGTTGGGCCGTACGCCCGGGAAGAAGTTATCGAAATACGGTTCCAGGAAGGACGACAGCAGCGGCAGGCAGAACATCACCACGCCGATCTTGTGGCGCATCGGGCTGACTTCGGCCACCGGGGTCGGAATCACGCCGGAAATATAGTGGCCGATCGTGCGCTTGAGTTCGGCGAACCCGGCCTTGCCCATCACCGCGATCACCAGCAGCAACAGCACTTTATTGCTGATGAACAACACCCCGGTCAGCGCCGCGACTTTCGAGCCCGGCACGTCGAGGGCGGCAGCAATCGGCACCATCAGCCACGAACCGAGCATCAGGCAGATGATTGCCACGCCGACCTTGAATCTCCAACTGGCGCTGGTGGGGGCAAGCGGTTCTTGAGCAGTGTCCATGGCTTCCTACCTTTTTATCCGGGGCGGAGTTCGGTGGCGTTCGCCTGAAAAAGCGTAGCAGCTGATTGCTTCCAACAACCCGCAATCTGCAGTCTATGCTCCAGTGACATTTCCCGCTGGGGCCTCCCGGTATGCCTGCAACGCCAGCCCTGCTGATCCGTCCCGGCCACCTGCTGTTGCTCGGTGCGCTGAGCCTTGGCGGCTGCCTGCGGCTGGGCCCGGATTTCCAGCCGCCGGCGGAGGACTGGAGCAAGCAATGGCAAAGTCCGGCACTGGAGCAGGCCAGCGAACGCGGCAGAGTGCCGGACCTGCGCCAGTGGTGGCAGGTGTTTGCCGATCCAGTGCTCGACCGCTTGATCAGCGACGCCGAAGCCCGCAACAGCAGCCTGAAGATCGCCGGCCTGCGGGTCCTCGAAGCCCGCGCGCAACTGGGCATCGCCGACAGCGGTCGCTACCCGCAACTGCAACAGGCCAGCGCCGACAGCCTGTACATCGACCGCCACCAGTCCGGCGGCAGCAATCCGCAGGACTTGCACTTCTGGCAGCACAGCGCCGCGTTCGATGTCGGCTGGGAACTGGATTTCTGGGGTCGCTTCAGCCGCGCCATCGAATCCGCCGACGCCAGCTACTTCGCCGCCCAGGCCAACTACGAAGACGCCCTCGTTCTATTACGCGCCCAAGTGGCCGACACCTACTTTGCCCTGCGCACCACCGAAGCCCGGCTGCGGGTCGCCCGGGAAAACGCCGCCCAGCAAAAACGCAATTTCGAAATCACCGAAAAACTCTTTCGCAGCGGCCAGACCGCCGAACTCGACCTGCAACAGGCCAGGACCCAATACCTCGGCACCCTGAGCAGCATTCCGGCGTTCGAAGATCAATTGCTGCGTACCCGCAACGCGCTGGCGGTGCTGGTCGGCCAGCCGCCCGGTGGCGCGGCGTTTCTGGCGGAACAACCGGGGCTGATTCCACTGGTGGATCGCGCGGTGTTGCAGGATGTCCCGGCCAACCTGTTGCTGCGCCGTCCCGATGTGCGCGCGGCGGAGCTGAACGTGGCCGCGCAATCGGCGCTGGTCGGCGTGGCGGAAACCGACCTTTATCCCTCGCTGACCTTGCTCGGCAGCATCGTCTGGTCCAGCGACACCCTCGGCGCCACTCCGCGCAGCCTCGACCTGATCGGTGGCCCGAGCCTGCGCTGGAACCTGTTCGACTACGGCCGCATCCACAACAACATCCGCGTGCAGGATGCGCGGTTGCAGCAACTGATCGAAGCCTATCGCGACAAAGTCCGCCAGGCTGCCCGCGAGGCCGACGACGCTGCCAGCGGCCTGACCAAAGCGCTGGAACGCGAACGCATTCTCGGCGAGGCCGAAGGCGCGGCGCGACGTTCGCTGGTGCTGGCCAACACTCAATATCGCGAAGGCTATTCAGACTTTCAGCGGGTGCTCGATGCCCAGCGTGCGTTGCTGGAGCTACAGGACAACTATCTGGTCAGCCGCAGCAACGCCGTGAGCAATCTGATCGCTTTGTACCGCGCCGTCGGTGGTGGCTGGCAAAGCGCCGGACCGCAGATTGATTCAGCGACCCGACAGCAGATGCAGCAACGCACCGACTGGGGCGATCTGCTGAGCGCCCCGCCGCCCCGACCGACCTATCCGATTCCCTCGCAGGTAGACCGCCATGAGTGATGAAGCGCCGCCGGATCCGGCGAAAAAAGGCATCCGCTGGGTGCTGCTGGTGATTGTGCTGAGCCTGGTCTGGTATCTGCTGGCCGACCGTTTTACGCCCTACACGCAGCAGGCGCGGGTCGGCGCGTTCGTGATTCCGGTGGCGGCGGAAGTCGCGGGCCGGGTGATCAAGGTCAACGTGCGCAACAATCAGGACGTGCAGGCCGGCGACATTCTCTTCGAGCTCGATCCGCAGCCGCTGCAGATCGCCGTCGACCGGGCCCGCGCCGATCTGGAAAACACCCGGCGCACGGTCGGCGCCAGCACCGCCGGCATCGCGTCGGCTCAGGCATCGTTGCGTGCCGCGCAAGCCAATGAACTCAAAACGCGCCAGGACAATCGACGGCTGGAAGGTTTGTACAAAGAAGACCCAGGCACGGTTTCGGTTCGGCTGCTGGAAGTGTCCCGGGCCAACCACGAGGCCGCCGTCAGCCAGGTCGCCGCCGCGCGAGCCGAAGTGCTGCGTGCGCAGGAGCAGGAAGGCGGCAACACCGACACCAACGCCAAACTGCTCAGCGCCGCCGCCACGCTGGCCAAGGCCGAACTGGATCTGGCCAACACCCGCATCGGCGCGCGTTCGGCGGGGCTGATCACGGACCTGCGCACCGACGTCGGCCAGTTCGCCGCTGTCGGCAGTCCGGTGATGACGCTGATCACGATCCAGGATGTGTGGGTCAGCGCCGACCTCACCGAGAACAACCTCGGCCGGATCAAGCCCGGCACACCGGTGTCGATCATCCTCGATGCCCTGCCCGGCGAAGTGCTCGACGGCCGGGTGCGCAGCGTCGGTTATGGCGTCAGCGTCGGCCAGACGCCGCCGCCCGGCACCCTGCCGACGATCCAGAACAGCCGCGACTGGCTGCGTCCGGCCCAGCGCTTTCCGGTGATCATCGAGTTCAGCGAAGAGGCGAAAAAGCGTCTGTTCGAGAGTCGGTCGATTCGCGCTGGCGGGCAGGCGGAAGTCATGGCGTTTCCCAGCGAAGGCAATCTGCTCAATCCGCTCGGGCGGGTGTTTGTCTGGTTGATGAGTTGGCTGTCGTATGCCTATTGAGCGCAGCGTTCCGGCGCAACGGGCCTTGCGCCTGGCTTGCGGCACGGCGTTGTGCACCGCCGCCAGTTACGGCCTCGCTCTTCCGCTGTCGTTTCTATCGCCGGTGTTAGCGGTGTTGCTGCTGGCCAGCATGCCTCGACCGTTGCCGGTGAAAATGGCGCTGGTGCTGACGTTGGTCGCCGCACTCACCACCAGTCTGGGTCTATTGCTGGTGCCGTTGCTTCGTTATTA
Source organism: Pseudomonas sp. FG35 (assembly GCF_057809295.1). Taxonomy (NCBI): domain Bacteria; kingdom Pseudomonadati; phylum Pseudomonadota; class Gammaproteobacteria; order Pseudomonadales; family Pseudomonadaceae; genus Pseudomonas; species Pseudomonas sp. FG35. The sequence continues at coordinate 97,704 of NZ_JBMDJR010000013.1, forward strand.
CCCGGTATGCGGCGTGCTGCTGATCGGTGTCGGGCTGTTTCTGGTGTTCACTTACGGCTTGCGCGGCGGCAACGTGCTGATCATGACGTTTCTGGTGATCGGCATGACCATGATCTCCGCCGCCGGCTTCGCCTCGTTCGAGCTGGCCATGGCGGTGATCGGCGCGCTGGTCAAAGGCCTGTTGCTGGCCGTCATCATCGTCGGCCTGAGCCACGCCCTGTTCCCGGAACCGGCTAACAGCCCCGCGCCACCACCCGCTCCCGCCCTGCCCGCCGAAGACCTGCCCCGCGTGGCGATGCGCGCAACATTGATCGTGCTGCCGACCTTCCTGCTGGTGCTGATCGACCCGGCCAGCTACCTGCCGATCATCCTCAAAGCAGTCAGCCTCGGCCAGCAGAGCACCACCACCCGCACCCATCACGCCGGGCGCGAATTGCTCGGCTCGACCTTATTGGGCGGGCTGCTGGCGGTGCTGTTCTGGTGCGCGTTGAGCCTGTTCGTGCACCTGTGGATGTTCTTTCTGTGGATGCTGCTGTTCGGGCTGTTTATGGCACGCAAACTCTATCGGCTACACCCCACGCAACTCACGCCGGGGTTCTGGCTCAACACCCTGATCACCATGATCATTCTGCTCGGCCAGTCGGTGGAGGACAGTGCAGCGGGCAAGGACGTCTACACCGCGTTCGCGGTGCGCATGGGCTTGTTCATTCTGGTGACGCTGTACAGCGGCGTGATGATGCACCTGCTCGTCGCGCACCGGGAAAGCCGTCAGGGCGTGACCTGATAACCCCGCCCTTGCAGGCAACCGGTGTAAGCGCTTGAACTGGCTGAAGCATCGGTCCGCCGCTGCTCGCGCCGATCCTGCCGCTGCCGCGCACCGCCGACCACCGCACCGGCGGTAGCCGTGTCTTTGGCTCGGTTCTGGCGATAATCCTGCTTGCGGTCATCGTCCACGGCTTCGTAGAACTCGTCGTGCTGACGACCGCGCACTTCAGCGGCGCTGGCGCCGGCAGCGGCACCCACGGCGGCGCCCTTCAACCGACCGCCGGCCTGGGGTGTCGACGTGGTTGAGGTGGATGCGATGGAATGGCAATCGTTGATGTCGATTTGGGTTTGCTGGGAAGTCTGGCCCTTGAGCGGGACGACGGATTCAGCGCTGGCCTGTGTGGCGCACAGGCACGCTGCGATGAAGAGTGAGAAGCGGAACATGATGACCTCCGACGCGGCGGGGTTGCCTGTGGGGCGGGGTAATCAGGGAGTGTAGTTCACGACCAATCCAGCAACGCTGAGCGAGTGATGGCCAAGAGATATCAAATTGAGTATAAACGTTGGGTTCTGTCATTCATTCGGAATGCAGCGATGGAAAGGATGAGCAAGGATGTACGTATATAAAATGGTTCAGGTCCCACCAAACATTGAAGTTCGTGCCAAAGAGCACCGTGGGAATGAAGCCGCAGCCTACCTTCAGAACGTAGTGAACTCCCACGCAGAAGACGGTTGGGAGTTTTACCGAATCGATACCATTGGAGTTTCTGTCAAACCAGGGTGCTTCGATGCGCTGCTGGGTAAGAAAAACGTACTGACCGAGTATTACGTCATTTCCCTACGCAAGCCTGCATGATGGTCCCCATCGCCATATTGGCAATCCGTTGCTATCAGAAAATGGCGCCTGAAAGGCTGAGATCGGCATGTAGATTCGAACCTAGCTGTTCGAACTATTCGATTTTGGCCTTTCAGAAATATGGCTTCTTCAAAGGGGTCGATCTAACCGCTCGGCGAATTTGTCGATGCCGTTATCCAAACGGTGGCACTGATTATCCGTAAAAACCAGCATAGCCTGGATCACACCCCTTCTCTCACCCGCCGAACCTGCACCAACAACGCCGGCGCAAAGTGCAACACCACCATCCGCGCCAGATGGTGAGTTAGGATAAACACCACATTCAGCCCGCCGGCGAACGCCACAATCGCGATGGTTTCGATGGCCCCCGGCATGTAGGCGAGCCACAGCGACAACGCATCGCTGCCCAGCAACCGTGCCGCCGCCAATGCAAAAACCGCCGCGACCAGAATCATCAAACCCACCGACACCAGCGCCGTGCGGCCATGACGTCCCAGTTCCGCGAGGCCCAATCCCTGGAATCGCGAACCGATCCGCACACCCAGAATCAGCGCCGCCAGATTCAGGCTCCAATCCGGCATGTGAAAGCCCTGCAGCCATCCTGATTTCACGAATACGGCGGTGATGATGATTGCCGTCAACATGAACGGCGCCGGCACGCCAACGGCCAGCAGCAAACGCCCGACCACCACGCTCAAACCGATCACTGCCAGCACGGTCAACGCCATGCCCGTGGACAAGGGATCAATTTCGGTCACGGCAACCGGTGCCGTTCCGGGAATCAGCAAACTCACCAGCACCGTGATCAGCAGCAGCCGCATCAAGTGCACGATGATCACCTTGCTCGACGCCTGATGCGATTCCAGCAAATCGAACACCGCCGCCAGCGCACCCGGATAAACGGCCAACAAGGCATCCGTGCGATTCCACCCTGCCCCGCGCGACAGCCACCAGGCGGCCAGCGCCACTTGCACTGCCAGGCACAGCAGCAATACGCCGAGGCTTGGCAACATCGTCGAGACCGTCGCGCTGTCCCACGCTTCGAACATCAACCCGGTGGCGATACCCAGCGTGACCTGGATGTAACCCAGACCATAAGGCGTCGCCGGTGCGATGCCAAATTTAGTGACGACAAGTGCGGTGACAAGAATCGAGCCCAGCAGTAAACCGTGGGGCACGCCTTCGAACTGCAACAGCGCGCCGAAGCCGGCAGCAATCAACAAACACAGAATGGATTTCATGGTCGCCTTCCTGGCTATTCAAGGTGCTTTTCAGTTAAGTCAGGCGCGCAGCCGTCCAATCGCCCGCCGATATTTTTCGATCCGCTCCAGATCCTCCCAACTCGGCGAGGCAATCCGCGACAGGTCGCTGTTCTCTTCCAGATCCGCCAGTTTCACCACCCGCCCGATCGGGTTCTGCGCCGCGCGCTCGACGAAGTCCTCGTAGGACTCGCCGGGCACTTTGGTCACCGCTTCGATGGCGGACAAAACGGCTTCGCTGAAGCCTTCCTTGCGCAAATCCTCCAGGCTGATGCCGCAGTCCTCGACCACATCGTGCAACACCGCGACGATGCGCTCTTCCAGGCTGCTCATGCGCAACATGACCTTCAGCGGATGCAAAATATACGGCGCACCGCCCTTGTCCAGCTGCCCCGCGTGAGCCGTGGCGGCAATCGCGATGGCGCGTTCCAGAGTCTGAGTCATGGGGGTTTCCTCGGGTCAGACGCCGTACCGGCCGCCAATATAGAAGTGGCGCTTGAACCAGCGCCCAATCGCCTGCAAACGCCCGGCTGGCTGTGCCGGCTCGGCATAGCGCTGGAGGATCAGCGAGACCAGATCAGCCTGACTCTCCCCCGAATGAGCGTCCATCAACTCAACCACCCAGGCACATCCGGCCTTCTTCAAATGCTCACGCCATTCACCGGGCCAGCCATCCAGCTCATCCAGCGCCAACCACCGCGCACCGCCCTGCTCGACATGCCCGCCGCCAATCGATTGCTCGAAACAGAACGGCTTCGCCGGTCGGGACAGGTCGATGCTGAAGATATAGATGTCCTGGGTTTTGTGCTGCGGCGTGGGGGCGTTGTTGCGGCTGCCGATTTGAATCATGCGCGGTTCCGTCCGTGGGAGAGGCGTTACAACTTGTTTCGCAGTCTACGACGTGGTGCTGGTGGGGGGAACCTTTGGTGATGAGCCCGGGCGTGGCAAGTGAAAAGTTTGACTGGGTGGTCCGGGAAATCCGTTTCAGGCACCCATAAAAAAGGAACCCCGTTGGGTGTCCCTTTTTGCGTTTGGAATGAGGCCGATGGATCAGCGTTTCATGGCTTCACATTGATTGCGTAGATCCGAATTATTGATCCCTGCGCAGGTGCTGCCCTTTTTAGCCTCGCAGAATGCTCGCTGATCGTGGTCATTGATGGGCGCACAGGTACTGCCTTTTTCAGCCTCACACGCTGCGCGCAAATCCGAATTATTGATACTTCCGCAGGTGCTTCCCTTCATGGCCTCACAATAGTTGCGCAAATCATGATCATAGATGCCACCGCAAGTACTGCCCTTCTGCGCCTCGCAGGAGGCCTTCAGGTCACGATCGTGAATGGCCCCACACGTGCTGCCCTCCTGCAAAGCCTGACAATAGTTGCGCTGATCGGAATCCTGAATACCGGAGCAACTGGCATACGTGTAACTGCTGAACAGCAACAACATCGCAAGAATCAGTTTCATCTCACACTTCCTTGAGCTTGCCGGGAAACAGCCTGGCATTGGGTAAAGCAATCAAAACCAGATCAGCGCTTCATGGCCTCACACCGCGCGCGCAAATCATGATTGTCGATGTTCCCGCAACTGCTGCCGCCCGTTGTGGCATTGCAGTAGGCACGCTGGTCATGGTCATCGATGTTGCCGCAGGAACTGCCACCCTGCTCCGCGTTGCACCGCGCACGCAGGTCATGATCATCGATGTTGCCGCAACTGCTGCCGCTCTGTTTGGCGTTGCAGTAGGCGCGCTGGTCATGGTCGTCAATGTTGCCGCAGGAACTGCCGCCCATCTCCGCGTTACATGCCGCCCGCAAATCGTGATTGTCGATGTTGCCGCAACTGCTGCCGCTCTCCCTTGCATTGCAATAGGCACGCTGATCGTGGTCATCAATGTTGCCGCAACTGGCAAAGCTGTAGCCGCTGAACATCAACAACATTGCGAGTAATAGTCTCATCACACACTTCCATGGTTGACCAGGAACCAGCCTGGCACTGCTTGAGCCGATGAATGAGCGTCGCGACACGCCATCAAATTGACATCGGTTTTGGGGAAAGTTCCGGGACTGGAATGTGTGATGAGTTTTTTGATCTGAAAACGCCGTAGGAAATTGCTCCGCGTGGTGAGGGAGCTTGTTCTTGTGGGGCTGCGAAGCGGGCCGAAACCGAGCAAGTCATTTTTCCCTGATACACCGCAGCCTTTGATTTACGCGCGTTACGCCACCGAACGGGAGCAAAACCGCTGGCCACACGTGGTGATTTCACGTCCTACAGTCTGATTGCGACGATGGGAATCGGTACCTAGAGTGGGTCTGTCGCTGAACGAATTTGGCGATAGGGTTTCGCAGCCCTAGCGAGCTAAGTCCACACCCGGCACAATGCGGCCCGGCTACTTGCCTGTGCTTCATTTTCATGGCGGTTGTGCGTGGGAGACCTTCGGGTCTGCCGGGTCTTAGCTCCTCGGTCTGCGAACCCGCGCATAACTGCCACCCAACTCGTTTCGCAGCGAGCGGTGATTATTAATTTCTGAGCTAAGGATTTTTACCCATGACAAGTAAGTCACCGCAGTGCAACTACGCCCCAATGTCCCACCCCGCCACTGACCACCCCGTTCTGTTCATCGATGCCGACGCGCCACTGAGTGACCTCCACGCCTGCGCCAGCGAACGCTTGAGCGCAGTGCTCAAATACCTCGACCTCATGGCCTGCATCCACCTCCCAGACCACGCCGAACAAGACATCAACATAGTTACCACTACAGCCAGAATCCTGGTTCAGGATGTGCGCGATGTATTTAGAGTGATTGAACGACGCAGGGTAGCGATCACGTAATCAACTACGAAACTCATCATTTAGATAGTTTAAAACCCAAACTTTCCCGCATAGATCCAAACCCAATATGCAGCTGACCAAAAACAATTCCGATTCAAACATCATGAATACTATTTCCTTAAACCTGGCAACCTCCATACTGACTGCGATAGTCACAGCATCCCTGGGCGCGTATTACACTGCGTCAGAATCAGCGAAAGCCAACGAACGATCTGATCGGCAACGGTTTGTAGATGGTGCTCAGCAAACTGCACAAGAAACGACACAACTTCTTATAAAAAGCTATGAAGAGCTTCAACGTTTTAATGATGCGGCGAGAAAATCCGAGAAAGGCTGGGATGATTTCCTGGCCTCCGAGGCCTTCACAAAATTCTCGACCTTTGAACGAGACTGGCACAAAAACCTTATAGCCCTTTACTTCAAAGTTAGTCGGTATTATGGAAAAGCAACAGCACAACAACTTTTATTGCTTGCAAATTTCGAACTTAACCCAACTGACAGCCAATCAAAAGAGAGTCGCGGTCAAGAAAGCAGCTTGATGCTAGCCTGGGGCGAAGCCTTTAGAGCAAATGCGTCAACCGTTGTACTACAAGGGGAAGCAACCAAGTTCTTCAATAACAAAAGCAGCGTATTTGATAATCTTGGCTCAGTCATGAAAGAAACTAACGAGGCAAAAACAAACTCACAGAGAGCGACTGAAATCTATGGGCAGCACGTTATCAACTTTCTTGGAATACTCGACTCAAACCTGACGCAGTTAGGAGCTCTTGAAGTCAAAGTAGTCTCCACTCCCTCCACCACAGTCGAAAAATAGCGCTCACAACTGGAAGGCGTTTCACTCGAGAAACGCCTTCCATTAAAAATACTGAATCAACTACGGCTGCACGCTAAAAATTCGCCGGCGTATTCGCACTAATAATCTCCGCCTCATCCGCCCCGATATTCCGGAACTTGTGCGGAAGCGTCGTCGGGAAGTAATACCCGTCCCCCGCACTCAACACGCTCACCTGCCCATCCACCGTCAACTCCACGGTGCCGCGTGTCACTAACCCACACTCCTCACCCTCAGCATGAACAATCGGCTCTTCCCCCGAACTCGCGCCCGGCGCGTATTGCTCGCGCAGCAAGCGCATCTGGCGGCTGGGGACCGAGGCGCCGATCAGGAGCAGGCGCAGGCCGTGGCGGCCGAGGTCGGGTTGTTCGTTGGCGCGGAAGACGTATTGGTGTTCGCGGGGCGGCTGGTCGAAGGTAAAGAAGTCGGCCAGGGACATCGGGATGCCTTCGAGCAGCTTTTTCAGTGAGCTGACGGAGGGACTGACACGATTCTGTTCGATCAGGGAGATGGTGGCATTGGTCACGCCGCTACGCCGGGCCAGCTCGCGCTGGGAGAGTTTGTAGCTTTCGCGTACTAGTTTGAGTCGAGAACCCGTATCCATGACAGCCTTATGTGAGAACGACTTAAGGGTAATGGGGGTGGGTGGCGGGTGCCGCGCAAGGCGCGCGGATCACGTTGCTCCCGTGTCCCGGAACCGTGAAAGGCGGCTATTAAATCACGTTTGTCGGTGTTGCTCAGCAGGTTCGATGGACGGCACATGAAAAAGCCGGCGGCGCCCTTTTTGGGGCCACCGCCGGCGAGGTTAATCAGATGCCGAAACGGTCGCGCAGCGAGTAGTACACGGCGCCGAGGGCGGTCAGCGGCGCGGAGAAGGTACGGCCGCCGATCATCGGCATGTGTGGCAGGGAGGCGAAGGCGTCGAAGCGTTCGGCGTCGCCGCGGATCATTTCCGAGATCAGTTTGCCGGCCAGGTGCGAGCAGGTGACGCCGTGGCCGCTGTAGCCCTGCATGTAGTAGGCGTTTTTCTCGATGCGGCCGAATTGCGGCATGCGCGACATGGTCAGCAGGAAATTGCCGGTCCAGCGGTAGTCGATTTTCACGTCCTTGAGCTGCGGGAAGGTTTTGAGGATCTTCGGGCGGATCAGGGTTTCGATGTCGTCCGGTTCACGGGCGCCGTAGACCACGCCGCCGCCGTAGAGCAGACGGTTGTCGGCGGTGAGGCGGTAGTAGTCGAGCAGGTAGTTGCAGTCCTCGACGCAGTAGTTGTTGGTGATCAGGCTGCGGGCCTGTTTCTCGGTCAGCGGTTCGGTGACGCAAATCTGCGAGCCGCACGGCATGCTCTTGGCGGTCACGCGGTTGTCGAGGCCTTGCGGCAGGTAGGCGTTGCCGGCGATCAGCAGGTACTTGGCGCGGACCTGGCCTTTGGCGGTGCGCACGACGTTGGGCTCGCCGTATTTGATTTCCACGGCAGCGGACTGCTCGTAGATCTTGCCGCCCAGACGCACGATGGCGGCGGCTTCACCGAGGGCCAGGTTCAGCGGATGGATGTGGCCGCCCTGCATGTCCAGCAGACCGCCGACGTAGGCGTCGGAACCGACTTCGCGGCGAATGTCCGCAGCGTCGAGCATCTTCAGGTTTTTATTGCCGTAACGTTCCCAGCTCCGCTTTTGTTCGGCGAGGCCCTTGAGCTGCTTGTTGTTCATCGCTGCGAAGATACCGCCCGGACGGTAGTCGCACTTGATGTCGTATTCCTTGATGCGCGAACGGATGATGTCGGCGCCTTCGAAGATCATGCTGCCGAGGATTTCAGCAGTCTTGTCGCCGTAGCGCTCTTCGATCACATCGACGTCGCGGCTGTAGGAGTTGACCAGTTGGCCGCCATTGCGACCGCTGGCGCCGTAGCCGACTTTCGCCGCTTCCAGCACCGTCACCTTGTAGCCGGCTTCACTCAGGAACAGCGCCGATGACAGGCCGGTGTAGCCGGCGCCGATGATGCATACATCGCACTCCACCGACTCTTCAAGCGTCGGGAAGTCGATGACTTCGTTGCGGGTGGCGGCGTAATAACTGTTGACGTGTTGTTGTTTCATTATTGTTCTCCGAGGGACGCCGGAAAAACCGGCGTCCACCGTTGTAAATAGAATTAGAGCTTGATCCAGGTCGCTTTCAGCTCGGTGTACTTGTCGAACGCGTGCAGCGATTTGTCGCGACCGTTGCCCGACTGTTTGAAGCCACCGAACGGCGCGGTCATGTCGCCGCCGTCGTACTGGTTGACCCACACGCTGCCGGCGCGCAGGCCACGGGCGAAGGTGTGAGCCTTGCTCAGATTGCTGGTCCAGACCCCGGCGGCGAGGCCGAAGATGCTGTCGTTGGCGATGTGCAACGCTTCTTCAACGGTGTCGAAGGTGATCAGCGACAGCACCGGGCCGAAGATTTCTTCCTTGGCAATGGTCATCGCGTTGGTCACACCGTCGAAAATCGTCGGCTCGATGTAGGTGCCGCCGGTTTCCTCGAGGGTGCGTCGGCCGCCGGCGATCACTTCGGCGCCCTGCTCGCGGCCGATGCTGATGTAGCGCAGCACGTTGTCCAGTTGACGCTGATCGACCACGGCACCGACGGTGGTCGCCGGATCCAGGGCGTGACCCGGTTTCCACGCTTGCAGCGCTTCCACCAGCAGCGGGATGAATTGCTCGCGGATCGAACGCTCCACCAGCAGGCGCGAACCGGCGGTGCAGACTTCGCCCTGGTTGAACGCAATGGCGCCGGCCGCCGCTTGTGCTGCCGCGCGCAAGTCCGGTGCGTCGGCAAACACCACGTTCGGGCTCTTGCCCCCTGCTTCGAGCCAGACGCGTTTCATGTTGCTTTGACCGGCATAAATCATCAGTTGTTTGGCAATCGCCGTGGAGCCGGTGAAGGCCAGCACGTCGACGTCCATGTGCAGCGCCAGTGCCTTGCCGACGGTGTGGCCGAAGCCTGGCAGGACGTTGAACACGCCTTTCGGAATGCCCGCGTCCAGCGCCAGTTGGGCGATGCGGATCGCGGTCAGCGGCGATTTTTCCGAAGGCTTGAGGATGAACGAGTTACCCGCCGCCAGTGCCGGGGCGAATTTCCAGCTGGCCATGATCAGCGGGAAGTTCCACGGCACGATCGCAGCAACCACGCCCGATGGTTCGCGAGTGACCAGACCGAGTTGGTCGTGCGGGGTGGCGGCGACTTCGTCGTAGATCTTGTCAATGGCCTCGGCGCTCCAGCGGATCGCGTTGGCGGTCGCCGGGATGTCGATGCTCATCGAATCGCTGATCGGCTTGCCCATGTCGAGGGTTTCGAGCAGCGCCAGTTCTTCCTGGTGTTGCAGGATCAGGTCGGCGAAGCGGATCAGGATGCGCTTGCGCTCGGCCGGGGCCTTGTTCGCCCACACGCCGGAGTTGAAGGATTGGCGCGCGGCCTCGACGGCGAGGTTGGCGTCGGCTTCATCGGTGCTGGCCACGGAGGCCAGGAAACGGCCGTCTACGGGGCTCAGGCATTCGAAGGTGTCGCCGCTGATGGCCGGGCGGTATTCGCCGTTGATGAAGGCACGGGATTCGAGGGTCAGGGACTGGAAGCGTTGTTCCCAGTCGTTGCGGGTCGTTGTCATGGTGGTGGCTCGACGCGGGGGAATTTGGGGTGTCTGGTGTGTGTTCGACTTGAGATGGCTGCCCTCACCCTAGCCCTCTCCCGGAGGGAGAGGGGACCGACCGGGGGATGCTGGAGAGCTCCGCCGACCTGAAACATCTCTTCCGAATCCATAATCGACTGGATCGGTCAGGTCGCCGGAAATCCCGAGACAACTCGGTCAGTCCCCTCTCCCTCGGGGAGAGGGTTAGGGTGAGGGGCTTTTCAGAATCACACCGTATGCAGATACCAGTTGTACTCAAGGTCAGAGATCGAGTTTTCGAACTCGGCCAACTCGCTTTCCTTGCACGCGACAAATACGTCGATGTACATCGGGTCGATGTAGCGGGCCATGACTTCGCTGTCGTCCAGCTCACGCAGGGCGTCGCGCAGGTTGTTCGGCAGGCTCTGTTCGTTCTGCTCGTAGCTGTTGCCTTCGACCGGGGCGCCCGGTTCGATTTCGTTGGTCAGGCCGTGGTGGATACCGGCCAGCACGGAAGCCATCAGCAGGTATGGGTTGGCGTCGGCACCGGCGACACGGTGTTCGATGCGCACGGCATCCGGCGAACCGGTTGGCACACGGACGGCCACGGTGCGGTTGTCGATGCCCCAGCTCGGCGAGTTCGGCACATAAAACTGCGCGCCGAAGCGGCGGTACGAGTTGACGTTCGGGCACAGGAAGGCCATTTGCGCAGGCAGGGTCTCCAGCACACCGCCGATCGCGTGACGTAGCGCGGCGTTCTGCTCGGGATCCTCGCTGGCGAAGATGTTGTTGCCTTCTTTGTCCAGGATCGAAATGTGCACGTGCAGACCGTTGCCCGCCTGGCCCGGATACGGCTTGGCCATGAAGGTGGTGTCCATCTCGTGGTCGTAGGCGATGTTCTTCACCAGACGCTTGAGCAGGACGGCGTAGTCGCACGCCTTGATCGGATCGGAGACGTGGTGCAGGTTGACTTCGAACTGCGCCGGGGCGCTTTCCTTGACGATGGCGTCGGCCGGAATGCCCTGCTCTTTCGCGCCTTCGAGGATGTCTTGCAGGCAGTCGACATACTCGTCGAGGTCGTCGATCAGATAGACCTGGGTCGACACCGGACGCTTGCCCGAAACCGGCGAACGCGGCGATTGCGGACGGCCGTTCACGTTGTCCTGGTCAATCAGGTAGAACTCGAGTTCGAACGCGGCGCAAATGGTCAGGCCCAATGCGTCGAACTTGCGCACCACGTTGGCCAGCACTTCACGCGGGTCGGCAAAGAACGGCTCGCCTTCCAGTTCGTGCATGGTCATCAGCAGTTGTGCGGTCGGGCGCTTCTGCCAGGGCTCGATGCTCAGGGTGCCAGGGATCGGGTAGCAGATACGGTCGGCGTCGCCGATGTCCAGGCCCAGGCCGGTGCTTTCCACCGTGGAGCCGTTGATGTCGAGGGCAAAGAGCGAGGCCGGCAGGTTGATGCCTTTCTCGTAAACCTTGTGAAGACTGGTGCGCTCGATGCGCTTGCCGCGCACCACACCGTTCATGTCTGCAATCAGAAGGTCGACGTACAAAACCTCAGGATGTTTCTTAAGGAATGCGTTTGCTTCGTTGAGTTGAACGGCACGCAGAGGGACCGACATGATGCACCTATTTAGCTGTTAATTATTATGTTCACTGCTGTTTCGCCGAGCCAGTCAACCCGAACGGCAAAGTGAAGTCAATAGCGAACACAGGGCCGCTCAGCGTTTATTTTTCGGGCTTTTTTTAACACTCTCGTGCCAATGCAGGCGCCAGAGGCCCGCGGATCATGAAGATTTGATGAACGGCGTTTAGAATTTTTTACATGGGAGTTGTTAATTAAAATCAACGAGGCTAAGCTCCGGAAAAGCTCGTTCAAGTGTCAAACTTCGAGGTGAATAAAAATGGCATTCAAGCCATTGATCGGCGTTACTGCGTGCGTCAAACAGATTGGCCTGCACCCCTATCACATCAGCGGCGACAAATACGTTCGCGCTGTCAGCGTTGCGGCGCTGGGGTTGCCCGTCGTCATTCCTTCCCTTGGCCAACTGACTGAAATCGAAGACCTGCTGGGTCAGCTCGACGGTCTGTTGCTGACCGGCTCGCCGTCCAACGTGGAACCCTTCCACTATCAAGGCCCGGACAGCGCTCCCGGCACGGACCACGATCCGGCGCGGGATGCCACCACCCTTCCTCTATTGCGTGCAGCCATCGCGGCGGGCGTTCCGGTACTCGGCATCTGCCGGGGTTTCCAGGAAATGAACGTGGCGTTCGGCGGCAGCCTGCACCAGAAGGTGCATGAGCTGCCGGGCATGCTCGATCACCGCGAAGCCGACAGCCCGGATGTTGCCGAGCAGTACGCACCGGCCCACACCGTGACGGTATTGCCCGGCGGCGCGTTCGAAGCGCTGGAGCTGCCGGGCGAATTCCAGGTCAACTCGATTCACAGTCAGGGCATCGACCGCCTCGCTCCCGGCCTGCGCGCCGAAGCCGTGGCGCCGGATGGCCTGATCGAGGCGGTCTCGGTGAAGCACAGCCCGACCTTTGCCCTCGGCGTGCAATGGCACCCCGAATGGCAGGTGCTGGACAACCCGAACTACCTGCGGATTTTCCAGGCATTCGGCGAGGCTTGCCGCCAGCGTGCGGCGCGGCGCAACCAGCGCTGATACAACCCAGAATTTCATCACTGTTTACTGCCCCCACGGGGTCGGCGGGCGCGCGTTTGCGCACCCGTCATCCGTGAAAACAACAAACCGTAATAACAACAAGTACTACCCAGGCAGCCAGGACGGCGGCGCCGACCAAGCCGGATCGGCAAGCGCAGTGCCAATCGGATCAATGCAAAACCCTGTGGGAGCTGGCTTGCCAGCGATGAGGCCGTCACTTTCGACATCGAGGTGACTGACCCGCCGCCATCGCGGGCAAGCCCGCTCCCACAGGGGGACGCGATCCGACAGGAAATGCTCTTGCAAGTCTGCAATCCACTCTTAAGCCAGGCCGCGTTGGCCCGGCGACTGAAACCTGTTGGGAGTTTCACATGGCAAACGCCTCCAGCACTTACAGGAAGGCTCTTGAAGGTCATCAGCAACCGAAAAAGGTTCTGGTGAAGGTCGATCGAGTCACCAAGAAGTTCGACGAAACCACGGCGGTGGACGATGTGTCCCTGGAGATCCATCAGGGCGAAATCTTTGCCCTGCTCGGCGGCTCCGGCTCGGGCAAATCGACCCTGCTGCGCATGCTCGCCGGTTTCGAACGGCCGACTGAAGGACGCATTCTGCTCGACGGTGTCGACATCACCGACATGCCGCCGTACGAGCGGCCGATCAACATGATGTTCCAGTCCTACGCCCTGTTCCCGCACATGACCGTGGCGCAGAACATCGCCTTCGGCCTCAAGCAGGACCGTTTGCCGGCCAGCGAAATCGACGCTCGCGTCGAAGAAATGCTGCGCCTCGTCCATATGACCCAATACGCCAAGCGTCGCCCGCATCAACTGTCCGGCGGTCAGCGTCAGCGCGTGGCCCTCGCCCGCTCCCTGGCCAAGCGGCCGAAACTGTTGCTGCTCGACGAACCGATGGGCGCGCTGGATAAAAAGCTGCGTTCGCAAATGCAGCTGGAACTGGTGGAAATCATCGAGCGCGTCGGCGTGACCTGCGTGATGGTGACCCACGACCAGGAAGAGGCCATGACCATGGCCGAACGCATCGCGATCATGCACCTGGGCTGGATCGCCCAGATCGGCAGCCCGGTCGACATCTATGAAGCGCCGGTCAGTCGCATGGTCTGCGAATTCATCGGCAACGTGAACGCCTTCGACGGCACCGTGGTCGAGGACCTTGAAGGTCACGCGATCATTCACAGTCCGGACTTGCAGCAAAAGATCTACGTCGGTCATGGCGTCAGCACGTCGGTGCAGGACAAGTCGATCACCTACGCGATCCGCCCGGAAAAAATGCTGGTCAGCACGATCAAGCCGGAGACCCGCTACAACTGGTCCGAAGGCAAGGTGCATGACATCGCCTACCTCGGCGGTCACTCGGTGTTCTACGTCGAGTTGCCGAGCGGCAAGATCGTCCAGTCGTTCATGGCCAACGCCGAACGTCGTGGCGCGCGGCCGACCTGGGACGACAAGGTCTACGTCTGGTGGGAAGACGACAGCGGCGTGGTACTGCGCTCATGAGAACCTTCAATCAGCAATTCCTGCGCCTGGTGCCCAGCGGGCGAAAGTTCGTCATCGGCATTCCGTTCATCTGGCTGTTCCTGTTCTTCATGCTGCCGTTCTTCCTGGTGATGAAGATCAGCTTCTCGGAAGCCGCGCTGTCGATCCCGCCGTACTCGGAGATCTACACCTACGCCGAACAGAAATTCCAGCTGCTGCTGAACATCGGCAACTACACCATGCTTGGCGAGGACGAGCTGTACCTGTCGGCCTACCTCGGTTCGCTGAAGGTCGCGGCACTGAGCACGATGATGTGCCTGGTGATCGGTTTCCCGATGGCCTACGCGATCACCAAGGCCAGCAAGGAAGCGCAAAACGTCCTGCTGCTGTTGATCATGATGCCGACCTGGACCGCGATCCTGATCCGCGTTTACGCGTGGATGGGCATCCTCAGCAACAACGGTCTGCTTAACGCATTTTTGATGTGGACCGGGCTCACCGATCACCCGATCGAGATCCTCAACACCAACACGGCGGTCTACATTGGGGTCGTGTATGCCTACCTGCCATTCATGGTGCTACCGCTCTACGCCAACCTGGTGAAGCACGACGGCAGCCTGCTGGAAGCCGCGCAGGATCTGGGTTCGAGCAACTTCAACAACTTCTGGAAAATCACCGTGCCGCTGGCCAAGAACGGCATCATCGCCGGCTGCATGCTGGTGTTCATTCCGGTGGTGGGCGAGTTCGTGATTCCGGAACTGCTGGGCGGCCCGGAGACCCTGATGATCGGTCGCGTGCTGTGGCAAGAGTTCTTCAATAACCGCGACTGGCCGGTGGCGTCTGCTCTGGCGGTGGTGATGCTGTTGATCCTGATTGTGCCGATCCTGCTGTTCAACCGCAGCCAGGCCAAAGAGATGGAGGGACGGGGATGAAACGCTTCGGATTTTCAAAGTTCATGCTGATCTTCGGCCTGATGTTCATCTATCTGCCGATGCTGATTCTGGTGATCTACTCGTTCAACGCCTCCAAACTGGTGACGGTCTGGGGCGGCTGGTCGGTGAAGTGGTACGTCGGCCTGCTCGACAACACCCAACTGATGGGCTCGGTGGTGCGCTCGCTGGAAATCGCCTGCTACACCGCGATTGCCGCCGTAGCGTTGGGCACCCTCGCTGCGTTCGTGCTGACCCGCGTGACCCGCTTCAAGGGTCGTACGCTGTTCGGTGGTCTGGTCACCGCGCCGCTGGTGATGCCTGAGGTGATCACCGGTCTCTCGCTATTGCTGCTGTTCGTGGCGATGGCGCAACTGATCGGCTGGCCGCAGGAGCGTGGCATCGTCACGATCTGGATCGCCCACACCACGTTTTGTGCCGCTTATGTGGCGGTGGTAGTCTCCGCCCGCTTGCGCGAGTTGGACCTGTCGATCGAAGAAGCGGCGATGGATCTGGGCGCGAAACCGTTCAAAGTGTTTTTCCTGATCACCATCCCGATGATCGCGCCGTCGCTCGCAGCGGGCGGCATGATGTCGTTCGCCCTGTCGCTGGACGACCTGGTGCTGGCGAGCTTCGTGTCGGGCCCTGGCTCCACCACCCTGCCGATGGAAGTCTTCTCGGCCGTGCGTCTGGGTGTGAAGCCCGAGATCAACGCCGTGGCCAGCCTGATTCTGCTGGCGGTGTCGCTGGTGACCTTCCTGGTCTGGTACTTCGGCCGCAAGGCAGAAGCCAACCGCAAGCGGGCGATTCAGGAAGCGATGGATCAGACCGCCAACGAATCGTGGCAGCAACCGCAACCTCAACGAGTAGCAGCGACGGCCTGAGGCCGTCGCGTTTTACGGCTTTGCGCTTTTGCTTAAAAGCTTCTGAATAAAAAGAATGGAGTTTCACCGATGAAAATGTTTGGCAGGACTCTGCTGACACTGTCCTTATTGGGCGCAATCGCCACGGGCGCCCAGGCCAACGACAAGGTGCTGCGCGTTTACAACTGGTCGGATTACATCGCCCCGGACACCGTCAAGAAGTTCGAGGACGAGACCGGCATCCGCGTGACCTACGACGTGTTCGACAGCAATGAAACCCTTGAGGCGCGTCTGCTCGCGGGTAAATCCGGCTACGACATCGTGGTGCCGTCCAACAGTTTCCTGGCCAAGCAGATCAAGGCCGGGGTCTATCAGACCCTGGACAAATCGAAACTGCCAAACTGGAAAAACCTCAACCCGGTGCTGCTGAAAAACGCCTCCGCCAGTGATCCGGACAACGCCCACGCGTTCCCGTACATGTGGGGTTCGATCGGCATCGGCTTCAACCCGGACAAGGTCAAGGAAGTGCTCGGCAAGAATGCGCCGACCAATTCCTGGGACCTGCTGTTCAAACCGGAGAACGCCGAGAAGCTCAAGGCCTGCGGTATCAGCTTCCTCGACTCGCCCACCGAAATGATCCCGGCCGCCCTGCACTACCTGGGCTATCCGGTGAGCGACAAGGACGCCGCGCACATCAAGGAAGCCGAGGCGCTGTTCATGAAGATTCGCCCGAACGTGGCGTATTTCCACTCTTCGAAATACATTTCGGACCTGGCCAACGGCAACATCTGCGTGGCAGTCGGTTACTCCGGTGATGTATTGCAGGCCAAGGCCCGCGCGGTTGAATCGGGCAACAACGTCGTGATCGACTACAGCATTCCCAAGGAAGGTGCCGGCAGCTTCTACGACATGGTCGCCATCCCGCGCGATGCAGCGAACGTTGAGAACGCCTACCTGTTCATGGACTTCCTGATGCGCCCGGACATCATCGCCGAGATCACCAACAGCAACGGCTACAGCAACGCCAACGCAGCGGCGACGCCGCTGGTGGACGAAGCGATCCGCAACGATCCGGGCTCGTACCCGTCGCAGGAAGTGATGGCGACACTGTATGCGGTGCCGGATCAACCGATTGCCACCCAGCGGATCATGACCCGGGGCTGGACCCGCGTGAAACTCGGCAAATAAACACACATCGATTTCCGTTCATGCAGCGCCTTACCACCGCTGCCCCCTGCTCTGAACGGCCTCACCTGGCTCTCCTCGGTTCAGGTGAATTCAGGCGCCCTCGGGCGCCTTTTTTTGTGGCTCAGATCAGTGGCCAGTCGGCCAGCGAGCGGTAGCGACCCTTGTGGGATTCGAACAGCGCAAAGCGTTCGGCCCGCAGGAAGAACTCCGGCGGCGTGGCGGATTCCGGTTCCGGCGCCCGATAGTCCCGGGCCAGTGTCAGGTGCGGACGATACTCGCGCGTCGCCTCTTCAAACCCGAACGGCAACATCGCCTGCTCCAGTGCATACACCAGCCGCAGCAATCCCTGCGGTGCCTGCTCCGGCGCCAGCGACAACACCCCGGCACGGCGCCAGACCTGCAACCGATCCAGCGAAATCCTCAGCCCCTCCCCCGGTGTTCGCACCTTCGCCGCCGCCTCGCAGACTTCGCCAATCTGCGCCAACGGCACCGCGCCGAGAAACAGCAGCGTCAGGTGAAAGTTGTCGGCCGGCACCGGCTTGCCGGTACGCAAACCCAGCTCGCTGCGCCACTGGGCAATCGCCTTGCGCTGCGCCGGCGGGCAGTCCAGGGCGAAAAACAGCCGCTTGAACGGTTGATCCCCGCGCGTTTCGTCCGTCATGGCCACGCTCCTTCGTTCGTCGAGATCCCTGGATTCTACACGCCCGTTTCTGGCGACTCTCGGCATGGGGTTTATAGTTCAACGATTGCCATCAACCGGAGGACATCATGCGCGAGATCCTCAGCAAAGAACCCTGGTGGGCCCGACCGCCGAATCCCGGGCAGGATGAAAGCGAACTGGAATGGGGCTGGCTGGTGCATTACAGCGAAGGAGAGCCGCGTTTCGAATTCGTCCGCGAGCGGCCGACGGACGAGCAGATTCGCAACCGCAAAGGCTGCCGGATCACCCCGTCGGCGGAGTGACCCGGCAACGCGGCATCAAGGCTCGAGAATGTCCTTGAAGCCACCGAAGATCATCCGCTGCCCATCAAAAGGCATCGGATTGACGTCCGGCTGCATGCGCGGGTCTTCCATCATTTTTGCCATGCCGGTATCGCGGGTGGTCTTGTCCGGCCAGACCAGCCAGCCTGCCGATACGGTTTCGCCTTCCTTGAGTTTTACGGCCATCGGGAATGAGGTGACCTTGCCGTCCGGCACGTCATCGCCCCAGCCCTGGATAACCTCCAGCGCGCCATACTCCTTGAACAGCTTCGCGGCGATTTCGCAGTGTTTTTTGTACTGTTCGCGATTGGCATTCGGCACGGGCGCCACGAACACATCGATGTAAGCCATGGTCATTCTCCTTGCAGGGTGGGTTCGATCTGCTGGGTAGTCGACTCGGGCGGCCGCCATTCGACACGGTTGACGCCCAACCCGACCGACGGTTCATCTCGCCCGCCCAGATTGCCCTCGACCTGCGCCGCCATGTGCAGCGTGCCGGCCATCACGCCGGTGGTCGGGTTTTGCACCAGTTTCACCCAGGCCTTGTCGAACGTGTTGCCCAGACTGCTGCGGATCAAAGCTTCGCTGTCAGGACGGTCGTTGGCCTGAATGATCGCGCGGATGCCCGCCACACCGACCGAAATCAGCGCACCGGCCAGTTTGCCTGCCGCTGCCGCCACCGCGCTGGCAGCGCCGCGCGGGGCCATTTCCGCCTCCATGCGCTGGCTGGCGCGCTTGGCCACCGGCGCCATGGCCGATTCAGTCGAGGCCACGCCTTTCGAGCCGCCATCAGTGTGGATCTTGTCGATCAACGCGGCGTAGGCCGGCAGCGTGTTCAACGGCTCAGTGCTGACAACCTGGTACAGCGAGGCGTCCCGCGCCGGCGGCGGACCAAGGGCGATGGCGGGGATTTTCTGCAATCGCCCGTTGAGCTGGGCAATGGGCACGCCGTGGCGCTGGGCGATGACCGGCATCTGCTGCGCCATCAGTTGCGCGTAAAACGCGGTGGATTGGCCGAGGATCGCGTCCGGGTCTATCTCCACCGCCACCGGCGCCAGCACCCGTTCCTGATATTGCTCCAGCAGGTAATCCGCCAGGCGCTTGGCCGAAGTGTCCTGCTCGCCGCTGGCACTGATCGTGTACCAGCTGACCTTCATCGACAGCCATTCCTGGGTCCAGTAGCTGCTGAACCACGGGATGAAATTTTCTTCAGTTTGCTCATAGACCCGAATGCGCCAATGTTCCATCGAGCCACGGGCGAACACCTTGACCTGCTCGGTGGCCTGCCGGGAGGCGTTGACGATTTCCCGGTCGATCTGCTGCCAGGTGGCCGGCGAGACCACCACCGCCGGCGCGCTCACCGGGGCCCGCGCCGTGGTGGCGCAGCCGGCCAGCAACACCAGTGCGGCGACGAGCAGCGCACGCAGGTTCACGGTGGCGGTCCTTATCTGTTCTTCGGGCAGGAGACCTGAAGAATCCGGGGAAGTTGAAATGAGTATAGGTGTGTGCGGTGCGCCGTTTATCCGCTGGTCAGGGCTGGGTCAGTCCAACCATCAATGGCATCGATATTCACCATTGCGACGATTGCCTTCCGCCGACCGCTCGCCAAAGGCACGATTAACCCATCCGAAACACACAGCACGAGGCGTTCACATCATGATCAATACCGTCACCCTCGCCGTGAGTTTCCCGGTCTTCGGCAGCAACTACTACGATCAGCACGCCGTGTCGCGCAAGACACAAGCGCTGGTGTTCGACGAAGCTTTTGAAGATCTGTTGATGCCCGCCGCCAGCAATCATTTCAGCAATGAAGTGGTGGGCCTCAACGATCAGTTCCGTTTTCTGAGCGACATTCTCGCCACCCATTTGCTGGACATCGAGGCCTCAGTGCCTGCGCGATCCAGCGTCCGGGCGAGCGCTCATTTTTAATTCGCATCACTGAACACGCCGACTGGAACAGGCCAGTCCATTGCACTGGGTGTGCCTGACCCATCAGCGTTTCCAGCACTCGGCATAGCGCGAGCAAACGTTGTATTGCGCATCCATTTTTGCCATGCGGTCCATGTGATGGTTCACCGCTTCCAATGTCACGGCTCTGGACGTCTGGAAGTAATACACAATCATCGACTTTTCCTGATCGGCTGGCGCTGCGTTGCCAGGTTTGCCAGAGGAATCGTCAGCACGGGACCACTCTCTGAGTTGCTTGTCTTCAGCGCTGCGCAGACGTTGCCGATACTCATTGGTGGAGCGCTCCAGAGTTTGAGCTTGAGCGGCCGCCGTCTCATTACCGAATTCGATCAGGTTCTGGCGATACAACGTCCAGTAATCCTCTGGCATGTCAAAACCCAGTTTGACCTTGCGCTCGCTGATCAGCGCATCAAGTTTTTCGGGAGTAAAGGCTGCTACAGGCTTTTGATCCGACCCGGACTTCATGAGTACGAAAGCACTCCCGTCGATGATCCGGTCGATCATTGCCGTGCGCTCCGGCGTATCGGGCAGCAGCGCGGGTGGTTTCGGAAAGATCGGGTTGCGACCCTCGCAAGCGGCAAATCCATCGCGCCTGATAGTGACGGGTGTACGCACATCCTTGCCATCAACCCGTTGCAGGCGCTGCATCAATGTCGAGCATTGGCTGCCCTTGAGTTCGAAGGTGAGTTCATACTCCGTTGCGCGCTCGGGTCTGAAACTGAACACCGCGCCACACACGCCATAGCCCACCTGGGTATTGACCTGCAGGAACACTTCCTTTTCGGGCGGTAACTTCACTTCCAGATAACCACGGGCCTTCTCTGGAGGCGCCACGGTCATGCCTACCCGCCGCGGACTGTCTCTGACAAATAAATTGTTCAGGATGCCGGTGGTCATGCCATCGCAATGCTCGGCGTCGAAGTAATTGACGGTGGCATTGTCAGTGTTGGCCACAAAACGCATCTTGGCGGCGTCGGGCCCGGTGGCGTCCTGATAGGTTCCTGTCAGCGCGCAACCGACAAGCCCCGCGAGGGACACCATCAAGCCGAAAAATGCCGAAGACCGGCGAAGAAGCGAAGTGACTGGCATGTTCATCCTTGAGGGAAAGGCCGGGAAAAGCCGCGATGCTACTGAATCGCCACTATTGCGTCCATTCCCTCAAAACCTGCCTGTTCAGCTTTGATCAATCATCATCCCGGTCACGGTAGTAGCGACGCCCGTCACGGCGGTCGAAGTCGCGGTCGTCCCAGCGTCGGTCATGATCGTAGTAACGGCCATGATCGCGGTCGTAATGCCGACCATGGCGATGGTCATCATCGAAATCCGCCACACAGCCGCCCAGCAGTACGGCGGCGGAAACAGTCAGCAGCAGGCTTGTTGCACGCTTCATTCAGATTTTCCTAAAACCAAGGTCTTGACGACGAAAACAGTCAGCACTGCCCACACCTTAAAGGCGCAGTGCGCGCTGCCGCAGATACGACCGGGGAAAAAGGCTTTGATTCACTGGCCACCAATGACCGTTCATCGCCCTGCCAACCACGTCCAGACCGTCCATCCAGTGGCCGTTTGATGGCGTTGCCTGAAGCAAAATCCGACAAAACCTTTTCCTCCCCCCTGCGGTCACTCCTAGAACAGACCAAGACTGGCTACCACGCCGGCGTGCCCTGGCGGGTCATTTGCAACCTGCCGACCTGATCAGAGGAAGCCCAGCCATGAACGACCATCCGCCGTTGGCGATTTCCCGACGCCGTTTCCTGATTCTCGGGGCCGTGACCGCGACTGCGTTCGCGATGCCCCCTTTCATCAACCTCAAGGCCTACGCGGCCAGCCTGGAGCAACCGGCCATGGCCAAAGTAACCATCGAAGTCAACGGCAAGCCACAGGCGCTGGAGGTTGACACTCGCACCACCCTGCTCGACGCCCTGCGCGAACACCTGCAGCTGACTGGCAGCAAAAAGGGCTGCGACCACGGCCAGTGCGGCGCCTGCACGGTGATCGTCGATGGCCGGCGAATCAATTCCTGCCTGACCCTGGCGGTGATGCAGGACGGCGCCAAAGTCACCACCATCGAAGGCCTCGGCATGCCGGACCACCTGCATCCGATGCAGGCGGCGTTCATCAAGCATGACGGTTACCAGTGCGGCTACTGCACGCCGGGACAGATCTGTTCGGCGGTCGCCGTGCTCCAGGAAATCCGCGACGGCATCCCCAGCCACGCCAGCGCCAGCCTCACCGAAGCACCGCAACTGATCGCCAGCGAATTGCAGGAACGCATGAGCGGCAACATCTGCCGGTGCGGCGCCTACTCGAACATCATCGAAGCCATCAGCGAAGTCGCGGAGGTGCCAGCATGAGAGCGTTCAATTACAGCCGCGCCGACTCCCCTGCCGCAGCTGCTGCCCAAGCCGCGCAAATCGAAGGCGCACGTTTCATTGCCGGCGGCACCAATCTGCTGGACTTGATGAAACTCGACATCGAAACGCCCCAGCAGCTGATAGACGTCAATCACCTGGGGCTCGACCGGATCGAAGCCACCGACGACGGCGGCTTGCGCATCGGCGCACTGGTGCGCAATACCGATCTGGCCGCCGACAGCCGCGTCCGGAAAGACTACGCGCTGCTGTCCCGCGCCTTGCTCGCCGGTGCGTCGGGCCAGTTGCGCAACATGGCGACCACCGCCGGCAATCTGCTCCAGCGCACGCGCTGCCCGTATTTCTACGACACCAATCAGGCCTGCAATAAACGCAATCCCGGCAGTGGTTGCGCGGCGATTGGCGGGGTCAGTCGACAACTCGGCATCATCGGTGTCAGCGACGCCTGCATCGCGACCCATCCGAGTGACATGGCGATTGCGATGCGTGCGCTGGATGCTCAGATCGAAACGATCAAGGCTGATGGCAGCACTCGACGCATCGCCATCGCGGACTTCCATCAATTGCCCGGCACCACCCCGAATGTCGAAACCAGCCTGACGCCGGGCGAGCTGATTACCGCCGTCACCCTGCCCGCGCCAGTGGGCGGCACCCATGTCTATCACAAGGTGCGCGACCGCTCGTCGTACGCCTTCGCCCTGGTGTCCGTCGGCCTGATCCTGCTGAAGGATGGCAGCGGTCGCGTTGCCGTCGGCGGCATCGCGCCGAAACCCTGGCGGGTCGAAGCGGCGGAAGCGTTGCTGCCGCAAGGCGCAAAAGCCGTCAGCGCGCGACTGCTCGACGGCGCCACGCCCACCGCTGACAACCAGTTCAAAGTGACATTGGTCGAGCGCACGATTGCCTCAGTGCTGGCCCAAGCGAGGGACGAAGCATGAAATTCGACACGCCCGCCACGACCAACCCGATTGATCAGCTGAACGTCATCGGCAAACCCACCGACCGCATCGAAGGCCCGCTGAAGACCAGCGGCCAGGCGCCTTACGCCTACGAGCAACACGAAGCCGTGAAAAATCAGGCCTACGGCGTGATGGTCGGCTCGGCCATCGCCAAGGGTCGCATCACCCGCATCGATCTGGAGGCTGCCCGCGCCGCGCCGGGGGTGCTGACCATCGTCACCGCCGCCAACGCCGGCAAGCTCGGCAAAGGCCAATACAACGCCGCGCACCTGCTGGCCGGGCCGCAAGTTCAGCACTATCACCAGGCTGTGGCGCTGGTGGTCGCCGAAACCTTCGAACAGGCGCGGGCCGCCGCGCAGTTGGTCAACGTCGAATACGCGGCCGACAAAGGTCAGTTTGATCTGGCCAGCGTGCGCGATCAGGGTGTGGAACCGAAAGACGATCTGCCGGACGTCAAGCACGGCGACTTCGCCAGCGCCTTCGCCGCCGCGCCGGTGCAGTTCGACCA
The DNA here is from genome assembly GCF_057809295.1 of Pseudomonas sp. FG35. Lineage (NCBI taxonomy): Bacteria > Pseudomonadati > Pseudomonadota > Gammaproteobacteria > Pseudomonadales > Pseudomonadaceae > Pseudomonas > Pseudomonas sp. FG35. Next base: position 121,806 of record NZ_JBMDJR010000013.1, read on the forward strand.
GACCTACACCACGCCGGATCAATCCCACGCAATGATGGAGCCTCACGCGACACTCGCCGCCTGGAAAGGCGATCAGGTGACGCTCTGGACTTCCAACCAGATGATCGCCTGGAGCGTCGGCGACATCGCCGCCACCCTCGGCCTGCCCAAGGAAAACGTGCGGTTGATCTCGCCGTACATTGGTGGCGGTTTCGGCGGCAAGCTGTTCATTCGTGCCGACGCGATCCTCGCCGCCCTTGGCGCACGGCTGGCGAACCGGCCAGTGAAGGTCGCCCTCGCCCGTCCGCAGATCGCCAACAACACCACCCACCGCCCCGCCACCATTCAACGCATTCGCATGGGCGCCACGGCGGACGGCAAACTCACCGCCATCGCCCATGAAGGCTGGTCGGGCAACCTCGCCGACGGCAAGGTCGAGGTTGCAGCGCAGCCGAGTCAGTTGCTCTACGCCGCCGAAAATCGTTTGGTGACCATGCGCCTGGCGCCGTTGGATCTGCCGGAAGGCAACGCCATGCGCGCGCCCGGTGAAACGCCGGGGCTGATGGCGCTGGAGATCGCCATGGACGAGATGGCCGAACAGCTCAAACTCGATCCGATCCAGTTCCGCATCCTCAACGACACCCAGGTTGATCCGGTGAAAACCGAGCGGCCGTTCTCCCAGCGGCGCCTGATCGAATGCCTGCAAACCGGTGCCGAACGCTTCGGCTGGGATAAGCGCAATGCGACGCCCGGCAGCCGTCGCGAAGGTCGCTGGCTGATCGGCATGGGCGTCGCGGCGGCGATTCGCAACAACCTGCTGGTGAAGTCCGGCGCGCGAGTACGGCTGGAGCGCGACGGCAAGATCACCGTTGAAACCGACATGACGGACATCGGCACTGGCAGCTATACGATCATTGGTCAGACTGCAGCGGAAATGATGGGGGTCAGCCTGGACGATGTGGTGGTGCGACTCGGCGATTCGAATTTCCCGGTGTCGGCAGGCTCCGGCGGACAGTTCGGCGCCAACTGCTCGACCGCCGGGGTCTACGCAGCGTGCATGAAGCTGCGCGAAGCGGTCGCGGCCAAACTGGGCATGAACGCGGGTGAAGCGCAGTTTGTCGACGGCCTCGTGCGACTGGGCAACCAGAACGTGCCGCTGCGTGACGCCGCGCAACACGCCGCGATCGAACTCGAGGACAGCATCGAATTCGCCGATCTCGCCAAGCAGTACCAGCAATCGACCTTCGGCGCGCACTTCGTCGAAGTCGCCGTCGATGCCGCCACCGGCGAAGTCCGCGTGCGCCGGATGCTCGCAGTCTGCGCCGCCGGGCGGATTCTCAATCCGAAATCAGCCCGCAGCCAGGTGATCGGTGCCATGACCATGGGCGTCGGCGCGGCCTTGATGGAAGAGCTAGCGGTAGACAAACGCCAAGGCTTTTTCGTCAACCATGACCTGGCCGGCTACGAAGTGCCGGTGCACGCCGACATCCCGCATCAGGAGGTGATTTTCCTCGATGAAACCGATCCGATTTCCTCGCCGATGAAAGCCAAGGGGGTAGGTGAACTCGGGATTTGCGGCGTGAGTGCGGCGGTGGCGAATGCGATCTATAACGCCACGGGCGCGCGAGTGCGGGAGTATCCGATTACCCTGGACAAGATTCTTGATGCGTTGCCCCCGATGATCTGAAACCGGTAGCGCATTAGCATGGGGTGCTAGTGCGCTAATCACACCGGGAGATAGCTAACTCACCAGCCCAATCAACTGCTGACGCTGCGCATCCGTCAGCATCAGCCCGAACCCGGCGCCGGCATTGTCGGCCATGTACAACGGATTGCGGGTGCCGGGAATCACACAAGTCACCGCCGGATGCGCCAGCAGGAATTTCAGTGCCAGTTGCGGCCAGCTCCTGGCCCCGACTTGCGCCGCCCAGCCCGGCAGCGGTTTGCCCTTTAGCCGCGCGAGCAGGTCGCCGCCGCCGAACGGCCGGTTGCAGATCACTGCCACCCCACGTTCGCGGCACAGCGGCAGGATGCGCTTCTCGACCCCGCGATCATCCAGTGCGTAGTTGATTTGCAGGAAGTCCAGCGGCTCGGCCTTGAGCACCGCTTCGACTTCGTCATAGGCCGACGGCGTGTAGTGAGTGATGCCGATGTAGCGGATGCGGCCCTGGTCTTTCCATTCGCGCAGGGTCGGCAGATGGGTTTGCCAGTCGAGCAGGTTGTGGATCTGCATCAGGTCGATGCGCTCGGTGCGCAGCAGGCTGAACGACTGCTCCATCTGCGCGATGCCCTCTTCGCGGCCACGGGTCCAGACCTTGGTCGCCAGAAACGCCGGCGAGCGCGGTTCGTGGATCGACAGCAATTCACCGGTGGTTTCCTCGGCGCGGCCATACATGGGCGAGCTGTCGATCACCGTTCCACCCTTTTTGAACAACTCGCCGAGCACCGCCGGCAATTGCTTGTAGACCGGATCCCCGGGGGCGACGTCAAAACCGCGATAAGTGCCCAACCCCACCAGCGGCAGTGGCTCGGAGCTCGAAGGGATGGCGCGGGTCTGCATGGTCTGGGCTCCTGTGGCGTTCGGCGACGTAATGGCGGCCAGCGCCCGGTCAAAGGTGAAAACCGCTGACACCCCGGCGGCCAGTGTCAGCAACCGGCGGCGGGAATATCCCTCAGTGTGGTTCATGCTGGCGCCCTTGCCCTGTGGATCTGTTGCACCTTGTGTTTTGACGCAGCCCGCAACACCGTTGGACTACACTGCGACAGCCAACCTGCGCGCCCGATTAAAGTTAGTCGAATGTCCAGAACCCTGTTGTCACTCGTCGCGTTGATCCTCGCCGTGTACCTGATCCTGTGCGCGGCGCTGTTCGTTTTTCAGCGGGCGCTGATCTATTTTCCCCAGCCCGCCAGCCTCGATTCGCCAGAGTCGCGGTTGACGCTGGCCATGCCCGACGCCGAGATTCGCGTGACGGTGCGCGAGCGCGCCGGACCCAAAGCGCTGATCTATTTCGGCGGCAATGCCGAGGACGTTTCGCGCAACCTGCCGGAGTTTTCCGCGGCGTTTCCTGACTATTCGTTGTATTTGCTGCACTACCGGGGATTTGGCGGTAGCGGTGGTTCGCCCTCCGAAGCGGCGATTGCCGAGGATGCGCTGGCGCTGTTCGATCAGGTGTATGCCAGTCATCCGCAGATTGCGCTGCTGGGGCGCAGCCTCGGTTCCGGAGTCGCGGTGCGGCTGGCCAGCCAGCGACCGGTGGAACGGTTAATTCTGGTCACACCCTACAACAGCCTCGAGGAAATCGCCGCCCGCCAGTACCCGTGGGTGCCGGTGCAGTGGTTGCTCAAGGATCGTTTCCGGTCCGGCCAGTACGCGGCGCACATCCGCGTGCCAACGCTGCTGCTGGCGGCGAGTGATGACGAGGTGATTCCACGGGCCAGCACCGAGCGCTTGCTGCACAGTTTTCCCGACGGTGTGGCCACGCTCAAAGTGGTGAAGGACTCGTCACACAATTCGATTTCCGAACGGCCGCAATATCTGCAATGGATGCAGGATGTGTTGAATCGCTGAGCACTTCGTCGGCAGCCGTAGAAACCCGGCGTCGCCTCGTGAACCAAGTGCAAAAAGGCCAGTCCTACCCGCGCCGCGTTCTGCGGTTCACTTTCCTTCAGCCTTGTCTTTGTTCAGAGCTTTGCGTCCCATGCGCCACGCCGTACGTTCGTCTCGCTTCGTTTCGCTGTGCCTGTTGATCCTTTCTCCCCTGTTTTCTCCCTCTGCCCACGCCGGCGCCGAGCGGCAACTGGTGGCCGCCATCAACGACTACCGCGCCCATCCGCAACGTTGTGACCGGCGCCCGGCCCAACGGCTGGCGCCGCTGACGCTGAAGTCGAACCTGGCGTTGCCGGTCGGCTATGGCTACGGTGGTGGATTGCGCGAACGATTGAAAGACTCCGGCTATGCCGCCGTGGCGGTGCGCAGCATCCGAATCGTCGGCGCACAGGACGCCGAAGAGGCGTTCGAAATGCTGCAAGACGATTACTGCGGCGCGTTGCTCGACGGTCAATATGCCGACATCGGCATCAGCCGTGCCCGCAGCGAATGGCAAGTGGTGCTGGCCCGGCCGGTGCTCGACAGTCGCGTCGGCGACAACCGCAGCGTCGGCAAGGCCTTGCTGGCCGAGGTCAATGCAGCCCGCGCCCGCCCGCGTATGTGCGGCCGCCAGCGCTTCGCCGCCGCCCGCCCGTTGAGCTGGAACCCGGCCCTCGGCGCCGCCGCCCAGGGCCACAGCAAGGCCATGGCCTACGGCAATTATTTCGCCCACCGCGACCCGGACGGCGACGGCCCGGCAGATCGCGCCCGGGCGGCCGGCTACCGTGGCCGGCAGATCGGCGAAAACATCGCCGCCGGACAAAGCTCACCGGGCAAGGCCATGGCCGGCTGGCTGGCCAGCCCCGGACACTGCGCCAACCTGATGAACCCGATGTTCACCCAGGTCGGCGCCGGGTTTGCCAGTGAGGCGCGCAGTGATGAAGGGGTTTACTGGACGATGCTGTTCGGGGCGCCTTGATCCGGTTCCATCCGAAACCGTCGAATAGCGCTGCAAGTCGCAACTCGACGGCTGATCGTCAGACCGGAGAAATCGTGGCAAGGACGCCGATCATGATGGTCAACACAAGAAAGCCGCCGAGGAAAATCGCCATCTTAGCCATGAAGGCCTCCTGAATACTGAATGTCCGGCGCACCGGGCGCTCCGGAATGAAGCGCGTCGCGTATGGCCGAACGGCAGGGCCATTTTGGGCGTATGGCTGAGATGGTTACAGATGCAGATTCGACAGGAAAAAGCGGATCAGATGGATCGGACTGGCGTATGGGTCGATATTCAGATCGGTACAGAGGGTTTCCATTGCGCCGCTTTGATCTAGAGTCATGGGCGCCGCGCCAAGAACAACAAAAATACAGGAGTGAAACCATGTCCGACCTGAACCTGCACCCCAACGCCGCCGAATCCCTGAACCGCTGGCACGAGATGATCCGCACCGGCAACCTCAAGGCCCTGCCCGAATTGCTCGATCCTAAAGCGGTGTTCCGCTCGCCCATGGCCCACACGCCTTATCCAGGCGCGCCGGTGGTCTCGATGATCCTCAATACCGTGTTCAATGTGTTCGAAGACTTCAAATACCACCGTGAACTGGCGACGTCCGATGGGATGAATGTGGTGCTCGAGTTCAGCGCCAAAGTCGGAGCTAAAGAGCTCAAGGGCATCGACATGATCCGCTTCGATGAACAAGGCAAGATCGTCGAGTTCGAGGTAATGGTGCGGCCGCTCAGCGGGTTGCAGGCGCTGGGCGAAGAGATGGGACGGCGGTTGGGAGCTTATCTGGCGGCCGCCAAGGCCTGAAACCCGCACACAAAAAAGCCCACTGACCGTCACCGGTTCAGTGGGCTTCGTGTGTCAGGCCTCTGGATTACAGAGCCATGTCACGTGCAGCGCTTTCTTTCGGAGCCGGGGCTTTTTCAGCCGAGGCGTCCGCCGCTGGAGCTGCAGCCTGGCCAATCACCGGAGGAGTTGGCAGTTGCAGGATCTTGGCGGTGTAAGCCCACTCTTCAGCCACTTTGGCTGGATCGTTGTTCAGCTGGGTGCCGTAGCTTGGAACGATCTGGTGCAGCTTGGCTTGCCACTCAGGGCTGGCGACTTTGTCTTTGAAGACTTTCTGCAGCACGCTCAGCATGATCGGTGCAGCAGTCGACGCGCCTGGGGATGCGCCCAGCAGACCGGCGATGGAGCCGTCTTTGGAAGCAACGATTTCGGTGCCCAGTTTCAGCACGCCGCCAGCGGCTTCATCACGCTTGATGATTTGCACGCGCTGGCCGGCTTGCCACAGGCGCCAGTCTTCGGCTTTGGCGTTCGGGAAGTATTCCTTCAGCGCGTTCAGACGGTCTTCATCCGACAGCATCAGTTGACCGGCCAGGTACTCGACCAGCGGGTATTCCTTGATGCCGACCTTGGTCATAGGCCAGATGTTGTGGGTGGTGGTGCTGGTCAGCAGGTCCAGGTACGAACCTTCTTTCAGGAACTTGGTGCTGAAAGTCGCGAACGGGCCAAACAGGATGACGCGCTTGCCGTCCAGGACACGGGTGTCCAGGTGCGGAACGGACATCGGAGGCGCGCCAACCGAAGCTTTACCGTAAGCCTTGGCCAGGTGCTGTTCGGCGATGGCCGGGTTATCGGTCACCAGGAACGAGCCGCCTACCGGGAAGCCAGCGTATTCCTTGGCTTCTTCGATACCGGACTTCTGCAGCAGGTGCAGGGCACCGCCGCCGGCGCCGATGAACACGAACTTGGCGTCGGTTTCAGTCTTGGTGCCGTCTTTCAGGTTCTTGTAGCTGACGCGCCAGGTGCCATCGGCATTCTTGGTGATGTCCTGCACTTCGCTGGACAGCTTCAAGTTGAAGTTGGGCTTGGTCTGCAGGTAACCGGCGAACTGGCGGGTGATTTCGCCGAAGTTCATGTCGGTACCCAGCGGGCTCCAGGTGGCCGCGATTTTCTGGTTCGGGTCACGCCCTTCCATCATCAGCGGGACCCACTTCTTGATCACAGCCGGGTCTTCGGAGTACTGCATGCCGGCGAACAGCGGGCTCGCTTGCAGGGCTTCGTAGCGCTTTTTCAGGAACTTGATGTTGTCATCGCCCCACACGAAGCTCATGTGCGGAGTGGTGTTGATGAACGAACGAGGGTCCTTCAGGACGCCTTGACGAACCTGCCAGGCCCAGAATTGACGGGAGACCTGGAACGCTTCGTTGATCTCGACGGCTTTCGGGATGGTGACATTGCCCTTGTCGTCTTCCGGGGTGTAGTTCAGCTCGGCCAAGGCGGAGTGACCAGTACCGGCGTTGTTCCAGCCGTTGGAGCTTTCCAGGGCGACGCCGTCGAGGCGCTCGACCATTTCCATCGACCAGGTCGGTTCCAGCTCATTGATCCACACACCCAGGGTGGTGCTCATGATGCCGCCGCCGATCAGCAGGACGTCGACTTTCTTTGCTTCTTCGGCATTGGCGGAAGACATCCCCATCGCCAAAGCCAGCCCCAGCAAGGCTGTGTTCACTTTCTTAAACATCTGTTGCACCTATGATAAAACGCCTTCCGCCCGCCGCTGTTGTACGTATGAGGTCCCCTTTTTCGCGACACTCAGGCCAGCGTCGCGGGTTCCGGCACACTTCAATTTTGACGGGTGGGCACACAAGGCCGACAGGCTGCGTCGACCTCAGTTATATGTCCCTTCTGAACTGACTTCTTATCATTATTGGCTTCAGCTACTTGAGCGACAGGGGTTCTGTCTGGCCCGCCGAATAGCGCGCCAGACTGAATGGGGTCAAAACAAGTGGCGCGAAGAATATCACGTCATGGCAAACCCGCGCGTCTGTTCGCGACCGGATAGTTTTCAACAAGCTCTTCAAACGCTTTCTAACGCCGGCCCATTCCTGCTAAGTTGTACGACGACTGACAAATTGCCCAGTCGTTTTCATCACCTACAACAACAAGGAATACCCATGAACAAATCCGGATTGCTGCTCGGTCTCGTCTGCCTCTTCAGCGGTTACGTCGCCGCCGCCCCGGCGGAACAGGACGTCGCCCAGGCCGTCGATCACCTGACCCAGGCGATGCTGCACAAGGACATCGCCGAACTGAACGCCCTGACCGCCGACAACCTCACCTACGGCCACTCAAGCGGCAAGATCCAGGACAAGAAAGCCTTCATTACCGACATCGAAACCGGGAAGAGCGCATTCAAGACCCTGGAGATGCAAAACCAGACCATCACCCTGTCCGGGGACACTGCGCTGGTACGCCATCACTTTTCGGCGCAGGCCCTCAAAGGCACCGAAGTTGTGCCGACGGAAATCGAGAACTTCCAGATCTGGCAGAAGCAGGCTGGCAAGTGGTTGCTGGTGGGGCGTCAGGCGTACAAGTTCTGATGCATGAGCTCTGCCGTCGAAGAGGCGGCAGAGTCCGCTCCTATAACCTGAACCGATCCACCGACTGCGCCAGCCGCCCCGCCAGACTCGACAGTTCATCCGTGGTATTCGCCGTCTCGCCGATCACCTTGCTATTGCCCTCCGACATGCCCGCGATCATCTCCACCTGATGGGCAATCTCGTTGCTCGCCTGGCTCTGTTCGCCGATGGTGCGGGTAATGTCGTTGACCAGTTGCGTAGTGCTCAGGGTGGCCTCGAGGATTTCGCGGATCGCGCGTTCGACGTCGGCGGTGACCGCCATGCCCTTGTCGACCTGGGCCACACCGGCCTCCATGCTGCTGACCGCCTCGCGGGTGCTGTTCTGGATGCGCGCGACCATCGCGGCGATTTCCTGGGTCGAGGCGCTGGTGCGCGCAGCCAGGTTGCGCACCTCATCGGCCACCACCGCAAAGCCCCTGCCCTGCTCGCCCGCCCGAGCGGCCTCGATGGCTGCGTTGAGCGCCAGCAGGTTGGTCTGATCGGCGATGCTTTTGATCACCTGAATGATATTGAAGATGCCTTCGGATTCCTGATCCAGGGTGCGGATCACCTGTGCCGATTGCTGGGCGGAGCGGGCGATGTCGTCCATATCGCTGACCACTTGATGGATCACCTGCCCGCCGTTTTTCGCCAGTGACTCGGCCTGGCTGGCCATGTTCAACGCGCGCTCGGCGTGACGGGTGATTTCCTCGATGCTGGCGGTCATCTGGCTTGCGGCAGCCGCCATGGTGCCGGCGGCGGTGCTTTGTTGCTGACTGCTGTCGGCCACCTGATGGCAGCCGTGGCTCAGTTGTTCGCTCATGCCGCTGACGCCGTGGGCGTTGCTTCGCACCACACCGATCATGTCTCGCAGGTCGCGCTGCATGGTTGCCAGCGTGCGGATCAGCGCACTGGCTTCGTCCTTGCCGGACGGTTCGGCGATCGGTTCGCTGAGGTTGCCGTGGGCGATGCTTTCGGCGATGCGACTGGCGGACTTCAGCGGCCCCATGATGCTCAGGATCACCCAGCGGCCCTGAACCAACAGCAGCAACAGACTGGCGACCAGGACAATGCCGAGGGCGATATTGGCATTGTGGATCGCCGCCTCGGTGCCTTCGCTGGTCTGCCGGGTATTGGTTTCGATCAGCTCGCTGAGGGCAGCCATCTGTTCTTCGAGCTGGCTGAACGCCGTACTGAAGGTGCCGAGATGCTGCTGGGCGGTGTCCGGGTTTTCCAGTGCAAGACCGACGATCTGCTCGCCGGCGCTGATGTAGGTGTCGAGGCTGGGCTTGATCTGCTCGAGCGCGGACTTGATCGTCGGATTCACCGGCAACTTGAGATTTTCACCCAATACCTCGCGAAAATGCGCCGCATGCTCTTCGACGGAGCTGCGCACCTCGTCCGCCGAACTGGTGCTTTTGCCCAGCCCCACCAGCATTGCCGAATACACATCGGCACGCAGGGCGTCATGCATCATGTCGGCTTCCATGTGATTGCGCAGCGCGCTCATGCTGACCGCGTTGTCACTGACCGCCGAAGCCATCCGCTGATTGCCGACGTAACTGACCAGACTCACGATCAACGCCGTCAGCAGGCTGGTCGCAATCAGCAACACCAAACGCAGTTTGATCGACACCGTGATTTCCTCCCAGGCTGCGCCACGCGGCGCCTTTCAACGCTTCAGTTAAGCCTATTTACGTGAATCCGCCGCTTTAGAGCGTCGCAGGGTATGTCGTTACATTCGGTAAAAACGCGGACTGTGCGACGGTTCTCGTTCTACGGCCACTACCGCCCGGCATGGCGCATGGAACTCCCGGGCTGTCCGGCACCTCTCACATTATGTGGTAATTCCTTTTCGCTTCACGCTGCTGGAGGAACACCGTCATGCGCCGTTTATTACTCGTTTCGTCTCTTATGCTGTGCCTGCCTTTCGGTTCGGCATTCGCCCGCGTGGATGCGGGAGATGTGGCTACTTCAGCGGGGGTTTCCGCGTCGCTGTACTCGACCTTCAAGGATCACAAAATGGTGATTCCGGCCCGTGACGACTTGTCCGCATTCGTCGCCAGCGGCGGAACGATCCGTGGCGTGTACCTGGAATCGGTGCTGCAACAGGTGCGTCAGGACAATCCCGGCCTGAACGCCAGCGATGAAGAGCTGGCCAATGCCATTCTGGTTCACTACGAAGGTCTGTCGCAGTAACCACGGCACGTTCGATGATGGTGGCTGACGGACTTGCCACCGTTACGCCCTGCCGATGGACGGCTGGCGAACGACCATGGGCAAAACCGTCGAACGGCCTCTATGATGGAGGCCATGACGATTTCCGCCTCCCTTCGCTCCCCTTGCCCGCCGGGTCTTTGCATCTGCGGGCGTGATCCGCTGCTGGATACGCCCGGCGCGGATGTGCGCATCCTGCTGCTGACCCGCGAGGAAGAGAAGCGACTGCTTGAACGTCTGGAAAACCTGAAAGACCTGGCCGACCTCGAGCGTCTGCAAGGCAGGATGTTCGATCAGCTCGGGATTCGCGTGCTGATCGCCCCGAAGTTCGGTGAGGTGCGGACGGTGCGCGGAGGCATCGAAATCGAAGTCCAAGAGCTTCCGGGACTCTGCCGCAAAACTCGCAAAACCATCCCCGCCGCCATCCGCCGTGGCCTGGAAAACAATCCGCAAGTCGCCTTCGACCTGCTCAACGCCCACGACTTGCTGCGCGGCACCTGATCATTTCTTCATGCCCACCCGCTTGCGCATCTCGGCCGTGATGCTTTGCCGGGTTTTCTTGATGTCCGCCCAAGGCTCATCGCCTACTTCCGCGAGCCGTTCGTGAACGTTGTGTACGTTCCATTGATCGGCGCCCTTGATCTCGCCGATTTCTTCCCGAAACAGCGGCACCGACACCGGTAATCCTTCGCGGGTACGCGCTGCGTAGGCGCAGATGGTGGTGGCGCCCAGGCCGTTGCGCAGGTAATCGATAAAGATCCGCCCGACACGATTTTTCGGCCCGGACACCGCAGAAAAGCGCTCCGGCAACAATTTCGCCATGTGCGTGACGATGGCGTGGCTGAAATCCTTGACCTCGTCCCAGCCATGCTTGCGGGTCAGCGGCACCACCAGATGAATGCCCTTGCCGCCGCTGGTCTTGAGGAACGCCTTCAGACCGAGTTCATCCAGCACGGTCAGGGTGAGTGCCGTGGCTTCGATCATGCTTTTCCAGGGCAGCGCCGGGTCCGGGTCGAGGTCGAGGACAAAGCGGTCGGGCTTGTCCAGATCCGTTGTGGTGGCGTTCCAGGTGTGCAATTCGACCGTGCTCATCTGCACCGCGCCGATCAAGGCTTCGGCATTGTTGATCAGCATCACCGGCTGGCCGGTCAGCTCCTTGTCGAGTGTGCGGATGCCGGGGATCGCCAGGTGTTCGGCGTTCTTCTGGAAAAACAGATCACCGGCAATGCCGTCCGGCGCGCGCACCAGCGCCACCGGGCGATCCTTGAGCTGCGGCAGAATCCATTCGGCGACGCTGGCGTAATACTCGGCCAGCTGCATTTTGGTGGTGCCACTGCTGGCATCGATCACCCGGTCGGGATGAGTGATCCGCACCTTGCCGTCGGCCAGCCCGGATTGGGACGGGGCGGTAGATTCAGTCTTTGAAGTGTTCATGGGTTTGGCGCGCTCCTCGGTGATGTCCTTGGCCGGTTTGTCCTCGCGCAAGCCATGGAACACGGCATGGCGCACCGAGCCATCCTGGGTCATTTCGGCGAACGCCACTTCCGCCAGCAGACTCGGTTTGAGCCAGTGCACACCCTTGGCCTCGAACCCTGTGGGCGGGTTGGCCACTGCCGGTTTTTTCACTCGCAACGGTTTGAGCTGCGCGAGGATGCTCTTGAGGGTGGTTTCATTGAATCCCGTGCCGACCTTGCCGGCGTACCGCAACTCGCCGCTGTCACGATCATGCAAACCCAGCAACAGTGCGCCGAACGAACTGCGCGCGCCTTTCGGATCGGTGTAGCCGACGATCACGAATTCCTGGCGATGCTTGCACTTGAGCTTGATCCAGTCGCTGCTGCGGCGCGACACGTAAGGCGAGCCGAGGCGTTTGCCGATCAGGCCTTCCATGCGCATCTGACAGGCGCTGTTGAGCAACGCCTGCGGGGTTTCGTCGAACGCTTCGGAGAAACGCAGCAGCGGGTCTTGATGGGTTTTCAGCACCGTGGCCAGCGCAGCACGCCGTTCCTCTACGGGCACCTCGCGCAGGTCGACGCCGTTCAGATACGGCAGATCGAACAGGTAATAGACGATGTTTTCGCTGCGTCCCGAATCGAACGCGTTTTGCAGGGCCTGAAAATCAGGCACGCCGTCCGCGTCGGCGACCACCATCTCACCATCCAGCCACGCCGACTCCAGGCCCAGCGCCGCCAGGGCTTGCGCCTGCTTTGGCAACTTGTGCGTCCAGTCATGGCCATTGCGGGTGAACAACTGCACCTCGTCCTGATCAATGCGCGCCATGATCCGATAGCCGTCGAACTTGATTTCGTATTGCCAATCGCCTTCCGGCGCGCTCTCCACCAAGGTGGCGAGTTGAGGTTTGAGCTGCGCGGGAATTTTGGCCTTGTGCGCCCCGGTGAGCTTGCCCGAGGCCGACTTGCGCGGTGCTTTCGCCGGGCCTTGAAGGGGTTTGACCTGCTTGGCACTGAGCCGGGGTTTGTCGACGATCGTGCGCTCGCTGAGCACACTGTCGGGCTCGGCGACCAGCACGTCGTAATCGCTTTGCGGGCGTGCGGCGCCGTCCTGATGCTTGATCAGAAACCACTGCTCTTTCTTGCCCGGCATGTGGGTGCGCACCAGGTTCCACACCCCGGCGAGCTTCTCGCCTTGCAGTTCGAATTTGAGCTTGCCCTTGGCGTAGGCTTTCTCCGGGTCTTCCAACGGAATCCACACGCCACGATCCCAGACGATCACATCGCCGGCGCCGTAATGCCCCTCGGGAATGCTGCCCTCGAACGTCGCGTAGTCCAGCGGATGATCCTCAACGTGCACCGCCAGCCGCTTGACCTTGGGATCCAGCGACGGCCCCTTGGGCACCGCCCAGCTCTTGAGCGCGCCGTCGAGCTCGAGGCGAAAGTCGTAATGCAGATGCGAGGCATCGTGCTTTTGTATGCAGAACTGCAGGGCGTGGTCGCCGGCGGGTTTCTTGCCCCGGCGGTGGCCAGCCGCCGGTTCAGAGGTCGCTGAAAAGTCGCGCATCCGGTTGTAGTCGTCGAGATTCCTGCTCATCCTGCACCTGCCTTGTTTCAGCCTGTTCGAGTCACCGTCAGTGCGACCACGGCAATCCGGTCGACGCGCTGATAGCCTGGATTCAGCAACTCTTCACCAAACACATCGGGATCGAGTTCGCGGTAGGTCCAGCCGAAGCGTTTTTCATCCAGCCGTGGCACTACGGTATCGAGGAAGGGATCGCGGCCATCGACCATCGCCACACCGGTATAAAGCACCAGCGAGCCGCCGAGGGTCAGGCGATTGAGCGCCTGTTCGACGATACGCAGCGACAGGCCCGCCCCCAGCGTCCCGCCACCGTGGCGGTAAGCTCGCCCGGCCGGATCGGCCATGTAGGGCGGGTTGGCGACGATCAGGTCGAATTCGCCGTCGACGCCCTGCAACACATCACTGGCGCGCACTTCGACGTTGGCCACTTCGGCCAGCGCCGCGTTGATCGTGGTCAGGCGCAGCGCAGCGGGGTTGATATCCACCGCCAGCACTTGCGCCTCGCGCCGGGCACGGCCGATCAGGATCGCGCCCACTCCGGCGCCACAACCGATGTCCACCGCCCGATGGATGGGCGCAAAGTTCTGCTGCAAATGGCTGTGGATCAGTTGAGCAAAGCGATAGGTGTCCGGGCCGAAGAATACTGAGTCGGCGGCTTCGGTGGGGAATCCGGAATGCACGAAAAGCAAGTCATCCAGGGTCGACCAGCGCACCCGGCTCTTCAAGCGCCCGTCGAACTCATCGATCACCTGGGCTTCCTGCAATTGCCGCTGTTCATCGGCAGACAGAAGGCCCGGTTCGAACGGACGCGACCATCCGAACACATCCCGCAGGCCATCGGCGGCCTGCCCTTCGTCACGCTGGTTGACCCGTTGATGGGTCAGCGGCGTCGGGGTGATGAAACGATAGCCGTCGGCCTGCAGGCGCCGCCCCAGTTGCAGCAGCACCAGATCGTTGGCGGACAGTTGTTCTTCCTGATTCATTGATGACTTCCTTAACGCAGGCCGGATTTGAGTTGGATGAATCGGCGAGTGGCGAGCAGCCCGGCCGGATGCGCGTGCCGGGCCGGCGCGAGCCAGGGGATCAACGTTGCGAACCTGGTGTGTGCGTCCTGCCCTTGCAGTGCCGCATTCAGGCGTTGCACATCGGGGTCCTGCTCGGGCACCTCAATCGGCGCGGGGACTGAGGGGCGGCGGCGGAACGCGACGGGTTTGTCCGCAGAAATCCAGTCACCGGCAATCCAGTCGTGCACCAGTTGTTTTTCATAGGCGCTGAACACGCCGAACATCGCCGCACCATCGCCATCGATCAATTGCCAGAAGCGGCTGCCCTGTGGATCTTCGTGGCGCTTGATCCAGCCCTTGTCCTGCATGGCCTGCAGGAACCCGGACAGCTGCTGCGGATCGGCCAGCCATTGATTGACGGTCTTGCCTTCGAAGCGGCAATAGTCGGAGTGCATGTGTTGAGCGAACGGACACTTGCGTTCAAGCATCGCCAACAATTCGCGCTCCAGATCGAACCCCTCGATGATTGCGCGGCTGCCCTGCCCCAGATCATTGAGCCGATAACCCAGCGAGACCCGGCGCAGGAAATCGCTGCGATTGGCTTCCAGAGGCAGCAGATCGAGAACGGCCTGAACGGCTTTTTGCGCATGGCCGGTGCTGGCGTTGTCGATGGTCACGTGCAGAGTGAAGTAGTAAGGATCGATCCCCAACTCACTGAGCTCGTAACTGCTGATCAACAGGTGCAGGGGCAGCTGTTCGTAACCAAGGTTGTAACCGATCACCTCCGGGAGAAAATCCATGCCGCCGGCACCCAGGGCCAATTGCAGCGCGCCTTGCAGATAGCGTTCGTCGGGCAGCGGGCTGCTGGGCTCGAGGCCCTGTTCGGCTAGCAGCTGGCGGTAGATCACGACGTGGTTCTGCGCCGGATTGCCCTCGCCCAGTTCTTCCAGATAAGTGCTGATCAGGCTACTGAAGCGCGGATCGCGCCACTGTCCGAGCAAGCCGTAGAGCCAGGCGCCATCAACCAGCTTGGTCGGCGCCACCGCTTGCAGGAAATACAGCGCATGAGCCTTGCAACTGAAGAACTGCCGTGCGCCTCCAGCCTTGCGTTGTTGCAGGTAGTCGGCGTATTGCCGGGCGACATCGGCACAGTGCTCAGCCACCCAGGCATGCCACTGCGCGGGGTCCGATGGCAGCTCATCCTTCAACTGCGCGGCTTGCAGCAGTTGATCTTCCAGAAAGGCGCGCGCCAGCGGCTGAGGATGTTCGTCGGCTAAAAGTGCTTCATGGATACGCCGCAACCCATCCAGAGAATCGAGCGGACGCGATGGGGCGGGGGCAGCTTGCAGGTGAGTCAGGACAGTCATGGCAATATTCTCGATCGATTGGCAGGACGCTCAGTCACTCGCCTCTAATGAAGCAGAGAGGCTTGGCGCGTCAAAAATTCAATCGGCTTGAAAATTGCCCTGACGGACGGAGCCTTCGGCTCGCTCCTTGCTTGAACAGAGCGGTCCAAGGCTGTGGGATGAGAGGGTCAGGCCGTGCCTTTGGCTTGCTGTTCGAGGTGAATCTGCAACTCCGGGTCAATCTGCAACGCCGCTGCCAGTTCATCCAGATAATTGCGCTCGGCGTCCTGCTGATCGTCCACCAGCATCACGCTGGCCAGGTACATCTCGGCGGCCATGGCTGGATCGTTCTGCGCCGCCTGCGCCACTTCGGTGGGATCCAGTGGTTTGGCGACCTCGTCGTCGAGCCATTGCTGCAGGTTCGGGTCATCGGTGTGCTTGCCGATTTCACTGCTGATGAGGTGTTTTTCCGACTCGTCGATCCGCCCGTCAGCCTTGGCCGCCGCGATCAACGCACGCAGGACGGCGTGGCTGTGTTCTTCGACTTGCGGGCCCGACAGCAGATCCGCGGTTTGCGGGGTTTGCTGCGGCGCAGCAGAAGCCTGGCTGCGTTGCCAGGCCTGATACGCCTGGAAGGCCATCATGCCCAGCGAGGCCAGTGCTGCGTAATTGGTGCCGCCGGAACGACGCTGCGTCCCGCCACCCAGCGCCCCGCCACCGCCGAGCAATCCGCCAAGCAACCCGCCCAGGCCACCCAGCCCTCCGGCAGCAGAACCGCCGCCACTGCCGCCGCCCAGCAGACCGCCGAGCAACCCGCCAAGCCCACCCGCTCCCCCGCCGGCCGACGCGCCACCTTGTTGTCCCGCCGAGGCCTGGCCTCGCAGCAGTTGTTCGAGCAGATCGCTGGTGTTCATGACGTCGTCCTCAGGCAAAGGGGTATGACTGCGTCAGGCAACGATAGCCCTCCTGATGCGTTGCGCCAGCACCGTTGGGCTGACGTGGCCCTGGGCGAGCGATTCTCCAGAGAAATTTTTCCCCGGCCAGCTAATCTTCACGAATGGGTGAACCTTGACCCGGCCCGACCGGTCGATAGCTGCAACCCCGACCCGGTTGGTCGCCGCCCTTGCTGCCCAAGGGTTTACGCGGCTTGCTGCATTTTCTGGAGAACGCCTTCGTGATATCGACCGTCCACATCGCCAGGCTCAAGGCCTGGGGCGCCCATGGTTTCACCGCGACCGGCGTGGTCACCGCTTTTCTGGCCACCCTTGCCCTGCTGGAAAACCAGCCAATCCACTGCCTGATGTGGCTCGGCGTGGCGCTGATCGTCGACGGCCTCGACGGGGCGCTGGCACGCAAGGTCAACGTGCAGTCGGTGCTGCCGAGTTTCGACGGATCGATCCTCGATCTGGTGATCGATTACCTGACCTATGTGTTCATTCCGGCGCTGTTCATCTATCGCTACATTCCCCTGCCCGACTACACCCTGCTGCTGACCGTATCGCTGATTCTGGTGTCGTCACTGTTCTGCTTCTGCAACGTCAACATGAAGAGCAAGGACAACTATTTCGTCGGCTTCCCCGCCGCTTGGAACGTGGTTGCGTTGTGTCTGTACATCATCGATCCGGGGCCGTGGCTCACCTTCCTGACGGTGATCGGCCTGGCGCTGCTGACCGTGACCCGCATGAAATTCCTGCATCCTTTCCGGGTACGCCGGTTCATGCCGATCAACATTGCGGTGACGGCGATCTGGCTGCTGTGCAGTCTGTCGCTGGTGCTGAACCACCCGGTGATCAACCCGCTGGTGATGGGCCTGTGGCTGCTGGCGTCGGCGTACTTTCTCGGCATCTGCATCTGGCGCACGGCGCTGGAGTGGTTTGACGGTGCGCATCTGAAATAGAAGCCCTGTCGGGATCCCTGTGGGAGCGAGCCTGCTCGCTCCCACAGTTGTTTTGCATGACGCTCAGCGTTTGGTTATCACAACCTCCAGATACTCGCTCGGCACCACCATTGATTCCGCTCCCGCCCGGTTCAACCCGTCGATCAGTAGCGTCAGATCCGTCTCCAGCGCCTGCCCGCTCTCCGGCGGCAACGCCGCGAACGCCTTGTGTACCGGGCCGTACCAGTGGCGAAACACATCAATGAAATGCGCCGCCGAGCGGTAGCGAAAGTTGAAGTGGCGGCGAGTCACCTGCACCTGAAACTGGCGATCGTCGAACTGCGAATGCAGCCAGGCTTCCGCGCCCCAGTTCGAGGGCGGTTGCGCACCGGGTGGCGGTGGCAGATAGCGCCCGAGGGTCTTGAACATCTGGCCGACGAAACCTTCCGGTGTCCAATTGGCCAGGCCGATCCGGCCACCACGGCGGCAGACCCGCGCCAGCTCCTTGGCCGCCTTCGCCTGATCCGGGGCGAACATCACGCCGAAGGTCGACAGCACCGCGTCGAAACTGGAGTCGGCAAACGGCAGCGCTTCGGCATCGGCGACCTGAAAGGTCACGTCCAGATGCTCGGCGCGCGCCCGGTCCTGGCCGCGTTCCAGCAATGCCGCGACATAGTCGGTGGACGTCACCAGGCAACCACGGCGTGCCGCCGCCAGCGTGGCGTTGCCGTTACCGGCGGCGACATCCAGCACTTCTTCATCGCAGCGCAGGTCACAGGCTTCGGCGAGGGTTTCGCCGACGATCTGCAAGGTGGTGCCGATCACGGCGTAGTCGCCACTGGCCCAGGCGACTTTCTGGCGTTCCTTCAGGGCAGTGAGATCAATGGGGGTACTCATGAATGGGTGCTCCGCGGCAGAGGGGTCAATCGGCGGTGGTCGGGTCGATGATGCTCGTCACCCGGGACACGCTGTTGGCCGGAAATCCCCCACGCTTGGCGTGTTCGCGCACCAGTTCCTCGTTGGGTGCGATGTACACGCAATAGATCTTGTCGGCCGTCACATAACTCTGCAGCCACTGCACCTCTGGCCCGAGTTCACGCAGCACGTTGCAGGACGTTTGCGACACGGCCTTGAGTTCTTGCTCCGATAGCTTTCCGGCTCCTGGAATCTCGCGTTCAATCACGAACTTCGGCATGGCAACCTCGCATTCTTTTTATGGATGTCAGAGCCGTTGGCGGCCCTGCTCGCCCACTATCGCGCGGGCGCCGTGCGGCGTCCCTGCCAATCGTCCGGAGAGCCCGTAAAACCGGGCGCTGGCCGATGAATGGCGAGATTTTGTAAAGGCCCCGAAACACTGTCGGGGGGTTGCCAACGCGCCGGCTGATCGGCTCTCATGCAGACCCTCCCCCGAAACGGAATTCGATCATGTCCTTGCGCTTCGAATGGCTCACCGATCACATGCAGCACAGCGACACCTACGCGGCATGGATCCACCGCCAGTTTCACTACGAATATGCCGAGCAGCCCCTGGCCGAATGGCAGCGCGAATTTGCCGAGGGCCAGACCAATGGTGACTGGCGTTGCCTGATTGCGCTGGACGGGGATCGACTGCTGGGCGGTGCGGCACTGGCCCGGGCGGACCTTGCCCTTCGACCGGATCTGGAGCCGTGGCTGGCCTGTGTGCTGGTGAGCCCCGAATCACGCGGCCAGGGCCTGGCAGAGAGGTTGATCGAGGGAATCGCTGAAGAAGCGAAACACCGGGGCCTGCCGCGTTTCTACCTGCACACCCAGAACAAACGGGACTATTACGCCAAACGCGGCTGGACGGTGCTGGAGCGTTTTCACGCCTGGGGCAACGAACAATGGCTCATGGTGCGCGACCTGTGAGCCATTGAGTTTTGCGGTTTACGCAGCCGGCGCCTTGGCCTCCTTGAGCAGTTGCTGAATCATCTGCTCCTGCGCCTGGTAACTGCCTTCGCCAAAGTGGGTGTAACGCACCTGGCCCTTGGCGTCGACCAGGTAATGCGCCGGCCAGTACTGGTTATCGAAGTTGCGCCAGATCGCGTAGTTGTTGTCGATGGCCACCGGGTAGGTGATGCCGAGCTTGTGCACTTGATCCTTGACGTTGTCGATGATCCGCTCGTAACCGTATTCCGGGGTGTGCACGCCGATCACCACCAGACCGTCCTTGCCGTACTTCTTCTCCCACTCCTTCACGTACGGCAGGGTGTGCTGGCAGTTGATGCAGTCGTAGGTCCAGAAGTCCACCAGCACCACTTTGCCGCGCAGGGACTCAGCGCTCAGTTCCGGAGAGTTCAGCCACTGCACCGCGCCGGACAGCGATGGCATCGCGCCTTTGCTCGCCTCGTCTTCAGTCGAGTCTGCACGGACTTTGCTGACAAAGTAGTCCACCACCTTCGGCACGTTTTCCAGCACGCTTTTCTCTACCGATGCCACGCCTTGGGACGAGGTGTTGGCCAGCAGCAGGTTGTCGGCACCGGTGGCGATCACCGCCGCCGTCGCCAGCACCGCAACACCCGCGCCGCGGCGGAACCAGCCGGTGAACGGAATCGACGGTTTCAGCCGATTGACCAGACCGCGACCGGCGAAAATCAGCGTCCCCAGCGACAGCGCACTGCCCGCACCGTAGGCCAGCAGCAACAGGCTGGTCTGAGCGCTAGCACCTTGCAGCATGGCACCGGTGAGGATCACGCCGAGGATCGGGCCGGCGCACGGCGCCCACAGCAGACCGGTGGCGACACCGATCATGATCGACGCCATGGGTCCGGTCTTTTTCCGGGCGTCGGGGTCGAGGCGATTGCCCAGCAGCACGAAGGGCCGCGCCAGCCAGTCACCGATGCGCGCGGAAATCAGCGACAGCGCAAACAGCACCATCACCGCCAGCGCAATGTGGCGACCGGTGTTGCTGGCCTCAATCACCCACTCGCTGCTGACCACCGCCAGGCTGGAGATCAGGGCAAAGGTCAGGGCCATGCCGCCGAGGGTCAGCAGGATCGAAGAACGGGTGCGGTCGGCACCGGCGAACAGAAACGGCACCACCGGCAGGATGCACGGACTGAGGACAGTCAACAGACCGCCCAGGAAAGCGATGAGAAACATGAGGTTCACCTTTTGAATGAGGGGTGGTCTGTTGAGTGGTTCGGGGGGCGCCCGTTACGGGCAGCCCCCTTCAATCCTCAAGCCGTCTGGCTGTCCAGCCATTGGCTTTGTGGCGTACGGCTGGCACCGTTTTCAGCCACCATCTGGCCTTGCGGCGTATGGCTGGAACCGTCGGCGGCCAGTGTCTGCCCCTGTGGCGTGCGGCTGGCGCCATCGGCGGCGATCAGGCCGTCGCTGACCGGCTTGGCCACCGGAGCCAGTTGGAAGCAGGTGCTGCTGCCACAGCTGTTCTGTTCGACGGCAGCGTTGGCGTGGGCTGCGACGCCGGCGAGGGAGAAGGCAACAGCGGTCAGATAGCGCGATACGTTGTTCATGGCGATGTTCCTTTTATAGAGGTGGGTAATCAGTTGTCTTCGTTGCAGCCGTCGGCGAATTTGCGGTAGTCGAGCACCTGGGTCTTGCCGGCCGAGTCGAGGTAGGTCAGGCGGGCGTCGACGATGCCGCAGGTCATCGAGTTGTCCTGTTTCAGCGACACCACTTTCTGGATGTCCAGGTGGCTGCCGTAGGAGTAGGTTTGCGGGGTGACATCGGCTTCGGCGCGGGCCGACAGGGTGCAGATGTTCAAAGCGGCAAACAGGCAAGCGGCAGCGATCGATTTGGTCTTGGTGTTCATGGCGTTTTCCTCGGGGCTTCAATGGTTGAATCGTTGATTGGGCCGAGGCGTTCTGGGTGTGCCTCGATGGAGCTCATTTAAAGCTCGCGAGGTATCGCGCATGTGTCGGCAAATGCCGTGTATAAATCGCTACGTATCCGCACGCGCCCGGGATACACAGCGATACAAAACCCTGTAAAAATCCGCTTTTTGCGTCGGCGTGTATCCGTCACAGCGCTGGATACACTGCAATACAAAGGCAGGCAGGCGGCCTCGCGCAGGCTCGATAGACTGCCCGGCAATCCCCTTTGATCGAGGTTTGGCCCCATGGAACATGTCGATCACATCCTGATCGTCGACGACGACCGCGAGATTCGCGAACTGGTCGGCAATTACCTGAAGAAGAACGGCCTTCGCACCACGGTGGTTGCCGATGGCCGGCAGATGCGCAGCTTTCTGGAAGCCAACACCGTCGACCTGATCGTGCTCGACATCATGATGCCCGGCGACGACGGCCTGCTGCTGTGCCGCGAACTGCGCTCGGGCAAACACAGGGCCACGCCGATCCTGATGCTCACCGCACGCAATGATGAAACCGACCGCATCCTCGGCCTGGAAATGGGCGCCGACGACTACCTGACCAAACCGTTCGCCGCCCGCGAACTGCTGGCGCGGATCAATGCCGTGCTGCGCCGCACCCGGATGCTGCCGCCGAACCTGGTGGTCACCGAAAGCGGTCGGCTGCTGGCGTTCGGTCGCTGGCAGCTCGACACATCGGCTCGGCATCTGCTGGACAAGGACGGCACCATGGTCGCGCTCAGTGGCGCGGAATACCGTCTGTTGCGCGTGTTCCTCGACCATCCGCAACGGGTGCTGAGCCGCGATCAATTGCTGAATCTGACCCAGGGCCGTGACGCCGATCTGTTCGACCGCTCCATCGATCTGCTGGTCAGCCGTCTGCGCCAGCGCCTGCTGGATGACGCCCGTGAACCGGCCTACATCAAGACCGTGCGCAGCGAAGGCTATGTGTTCTCGCTGCCGGTCGAAGTCCTCGGAGCCCCCGCATGAATGTCGCCCTGCGCTGGCCGCGCACCCTCGCCTCCCGCTTGTCGCTGATTTTCCTGATCGGGCTGATCCTCGCTCAGGCGCTGTCGTTCGGCGCGCAATATTACGAGCGCTACGAAAGCGCGAAAAACACCATGCTCGGCAACCTCGAAACCGACGTCTCGACCTCGATTGCCATTCTTGATCGTCTGCCCGCCGAAGAACGCCCGATGTGGCTCAAACGTCTGGCGCGCAAGAACTACGGTTATCTGCTGAGCGAAGGCGAACCGGGCACGCCGCTGGACCCGCAGGACGTACCGATTGCCGTCACCTCGATTACCGACGCAATTGGCGAGGCCTATCCGCTGACGTTCACCGATATTCCCGGCCCGATAAAACACTTTCAAGGCCACCTGCGCCTGAGCGACGGCAGCCCGGTGACCATCGATGTGCGTCCATCGATGGTGCCGCTGTCGCCGTGGCTGCCGGTGGTGTTACTCGGGCAACTGGCGCTGATGCTCGCCTGCACCTGGCTGGCAGTGCGTATCGCCATCCGCCCCCTCACCCGTCTCGCCAACGCGGTGGAAACCCTCGACCCCAACGCGCACCCGATCAACCTCGACGAAAAAGGCCCGAACGAAGTGGCTTACGCCGCCCGCGCTTTCAACTCGATGCAGGCGCGCATCGCCGCGTACCTGAAGGAGCGCATGCAACTGCTGGCGGCGATTTCCCACGACCTGCAAACCCCGATCACCCGCATGAAACTGCGGGCGGAGTTCATGGACGATTCCGCCGAGAAAGACAAACTGTGGAGCGACCTCGGTGAGATGGAGCATCTGGTGCGCGAAGGTGTGGCCTACGCCCGCAGCATCCACGGCTCGACTGAAGAAAGCCGACGCACCAATCTGGACTCGTTCCTCGACAGCCTGGTGTTCGACTATCAGGACATGGGCAAGGAAGTGCAGTTGAGCGGCAAGAGTGACGCGGTCATCGACACCCGCCCCCACGCGTTGCGCCGGGTGCTGGTCAACCTGACCGACAACGCGCTGAAGTTCGCCGGGGCTGCCGAGCTGCTGATTCAACGCGACAAGAGCGGCCTGTCGATCAAGGTCATGGATCGCGGCCCGGGCATCGCCGAAGAAGAGCTGGCCCAGGTGATGGAGCCTTTCTACCGCGTGGAAAACTCGCGCAACCGCAGCACCGGCGGCACCGGGCTGGGGCTGGCGATCGCCCAGCAACTGGCGCTGGCGCTGGGCGGTTCGCTGACGCTGAGCAATCGCGAAGGTGGCGGGTTGTGTGCGGAGCTGAAACTGCCATTGAGCTGAGCACCAGCGGTCGCTACTGTCAGATCTGACAGTAGCCGGCCAGGCAGAATTATTGTGGGATGACACCTCGCTCAGCCGTCGCGTGGTGAACCATGTCTCTGCTCGATTCTGTCACTCAAGCCTGTCGGCGGCTCGCGCCGGGCGGCTGGCACTCGCTGATGCTGGCTCAAGGTCTGGATATTCTCGCCGTACCGCTCAAGGACGAACTGCTCAAACCATTGCGTATCGACCGGTCGCGTCCCGGTTTTGAAGACTTTTGCCCGGCCGGCAATCGGGCGATCGAACCTGCCCGGCCTGCTCAAAGCCTGCTCTTCCATGCGCTGGCGTCGCCGAGGGTCACGCGCGATGCAAGTGGTCAGCCCCTGCAAACCTATCCAACCCCTGTCGAGATCCGGGCTGTTCTGAACTACGTCTTCGGCGTCCGTCCAGCCTCGCTCAAGGATTTGCAGCGAAAGGCCCAGGGCGAACCGCTGGCCGTGGCAGTGTTTGCCAGCGAGTACCGTTGCGCCGCCGATACGGTGCATGGTGAGCACGCCGATCTGTGTTACTCGCGCAGCGGTATTGCGCGTGTGGGCAATACCAGCGCCCTGTACGCCCCCGAGCTGCGCTGCTTCTTGCCGTTCGTTCAGGACGACCCCTACGGCATTCGCATAATGCCGGTGCATTACAGCGCCTATATCGCCGTGCAACGCCAAGGAAATCACGAACAGTTCGGCCCGATGGATGCTCAGCCGGACGTCGATCCCGCACTGAAATTCTGGGTGCCGATGCACAAGCTGTTCGATGGCAAGGAATGCCTTGCGGGACTTGATCTGGAGGTGAAATTCAAAGCTTTTCATATCAATGAAAAGATTCGCCACATCCATCTGCGTCACAGTGACACCGGCTGGCAAGAACCGGATATTTCCCAATACCCCTTTGTCATCACCGATGGTCTGGCAACGCTGGAGGTGGAGCGCGGATCGGGGTCGAGTCTACTGCTGCCCCGGCCCAGACCCCGGCTCGCCGAGCAGGCCTGGTACCGGGGCCAGTTGTTGTCATTCACGATGCCCAGGGACTCGGGAGGCATGATCCACGGTCGGTCAATGCTCCACGACAATGGCACCATCGAAGATCTGAACCACCGCGAGGGTGTCGCCGAGCTGGTGAAGCAAGGCGGCTATCGCGCCCTGCACCATCGGGACGGCACGGCCGACGGTTACATCCGCGCGCACTGCACGTCGCTGGGGCATCTGCAGTCGATTCCTGCCTATTCGATCATTGCCACCCCGGATTTCTTTCCGTTTTGCCACCCACGGCGCCTGATGCACTGGGCCGGCCAGGTGCCAGCCTTCACCGGCTCGAGCATCTGGCATGCCCGACTGCAGGCGTTATCGAATGTGCGTTATTGCGCCAACCTGACACTTGCGGGTCAGCCGTTCTCCCCGGAGGATCGGGGAGTCACCGCGATTGTCGGTTTGCCGCGCAAGTCGGTCTCATGGCCGCTGACCGGCACACGCCCTGTAGGCATCGACCGTCCTTCCACATTGCCGGACGGCGAAGCCGGACTTTTCGCCCCGGGTTGGGGGGTAGGCCGGGTGCGTGAGCAAAGCCCGGACGGTAGCTGGATCGACCATCTCGCCGGTTACCAGATGGCCAGTCCTTTTCCCGAGGACGCCAGAATCTGCGCAGCACTGGGCTCTTTCTGGCCAGGCCTGGCACCCGACTCCGCGAGCACTTTCGAGCCCCGCTCCAGCCTGCACACCATTATCCCGTTGACCGATGCGGAAACCGGAAGAAGCGCCGTCGCCTGGGACAACCAACCACCCGCGCAGCTGATCCAGCATCAGGGTCGGACGTTCGTCCGCTATCGCGCCTACGAATACAGCGATTACACACAAGTCGCCCTTGAAAACAGATTCTCCCTGCAGCAGACCGGCGCAATCACCCAGCAGGAATATCAAGACCGGGTGCTCTCGATGTACCGCGTGTACAACGTACTCGGTACGGGAACCGACAAGGCCTTGCGTAATACGTGGCCGTTGCTGTCCTTCATCCAGGTGCAGCGACCCGATCCGGAATTGGAATCGGCGCAACAGCAGGTCGGCATCGTGTTGCGCGGTTGGGTCTTTCGCTTCCTGATGTACGAACGCGGCGTCATGAGCATCCCTGCTGAAGACTTCAAATGGAGGGATGTGCAAGTCAAACAACAAGTGCGACTGTTCGTCAGCGCCGAAACGATACTGGTCAAATACGAAAATGCTGCGTGGCAACTCGCCCTTGAAGCCCTTTGATGTCGTGGTGATTGGTGGCGGTCCGGCGGGATCGGCGGCAGCGATCGGTTGCGCACAACGCGGTCTGCACGTGGCATTGATCGAGCGTCAGGAATTCCCGCGATTTCGCCCCGGTGAGAGCCTGCATCCAGGCATCGAACCCGTGTTGGCGCAACTGGGCGTCGCCGGGCAACTATGTGTGCAGGATGCGCTGCGTTTCAACGGGCACTGGGTGCAATGGAACGGGCCGCTGCGTTTCAATGGCTTCGGCAGTGACGACAAGGGTTCATGGCGAGGCTTTCAGATTCCCCGGGCAACGCTGGACACAGCGTTATTGCAGCACGCCGCAGCGTTGGGGGTGATGGTGCACCAGCCGTGTCGCGCTCTCGCCATCCTTGGCGAGAAGAGTCGCTTGCGCGGTGTCATAACCGATTCAGGCCCGTTGCACGCCGACTATGTGATCGATGCCAGCGGCGCGTCAGCCTGGCTGCATCGACAGCTGGGATTGACCATCCGCCGCTGTTCGCCACGCCTGATTGCCCGCTACGGTTACGTCCGGGGTTGTCCACTCGCTTATCGGCACGCACCGCACTTGTCAGCAGTTCCCGGTGGATGGACGTGGATCGCAAACGTGCAGGCGCAATTGACGCACTGGACGCATCTGGCCTTCGACGCGCCGAACCTGCGCCGCCCGGCGATTCCAGAGCAGCTGCAACACTTGCCCACGCAAGGCGCCATCCACGGCGCCGATGTAACGTGGCGGATCAGCACGGCAGTCGCCGGTAACGGCTACTTCATGGTCGGTGACGCGGCCAGTCAGCTTGACCCGGCGTCTTCCCATGGCGTGCTCAAGGCCTTGATGACCGGCATGCAGGCCGCGCAGGTGGTGTCCGACTGCATAGGGCAACCCTCTGTGCAATCGTCGGCTCAGAGGCAATACAGCCAATGGCTGGGCGACTGGTTCGAGAAAGACATGGAACAACTAAGTCGCTTCTATCGCCTTCATCCTGATCCGCCACGCTGGCTGCAACCTCATGTCTGACTCAGACAACGCCGATCACCCCGTCCTCATGCAGTTGCCGTAACAACGCCAGTCCGCTTTCCATGAACGACGCAGTTCCGGGCAACCCCGCCTCCAACGCCAATCCTTGCAGTTGCTCATTACCGCTCAGCAACGGGAACGCCTCGATCCGCTGCAACAACCGCCAGGCCAATGGGCTCAGCTCGGAAAACTTCACGCTCCAGTCCGCCGTTCGCCGCACCAGCAAAAGCGTCGGCTGGACAGGTGGTGTGGCCGGTTGATGATCCGGCCCGAGCATCTGCACCGGCCAGGTGTACGCCAACGGCCAGGCCAGTGCCGAAACCTGCAACGGCCGCTCCTGCAAGTGCGCCGGATCACTCGCGAGCAAAGTTTCGGCGTCGGACTGCTGCAACACCATTTCCACCCATTCGTAATGCGCCAGCTCCACCAGAAACGCCGGCCAGTCGCCCTTATTCAACACGGCCGGCTCCGAGGCGAGGTAACCGACAAACTCCTCGGCGATCTCGCCGAATTTCGGCGTCTGCGCGCGGTAATCCCGCAGGAAGCCGCGGATCAATGTGCGCCAGCGCTGATGGCCGATGATCCGGATCAGCACCGGAAACGTACCGCCCAGCAGTTGCGAGACGTTGTTGAACACCAGATCGCGATAGACATTGACCCGCGCCGCGTTCATGCCGGACGGCAGCGCTTCATGTTCTGGATCGCGCAAATAGCGGGTCAGGGCCTGTTGTTGCAGCAGAAGATTATCCACGCGGGCCTCCTTCGGATTGCAGGCGGCGAATGGTTTGCAACTCGGCCACCAGTTCAGAAAACGCCGGGAAATTGAAATCCCGCTCCAGCAACGTCGGCTGCGCACCGAATCGGGCATAGGCGTCGGCCAGCAACGACCAGACCACCGGTTTGACCGAGGCGCCGTGGGTATCGATCTTCAGCGTGTCGGACTCGTCAAAGTGCCCCGCCACGTGCATCCCGACCACCCGGCCCGGCTCAATGGCGGCCAGGAACGTCTGCGGGTCGAAACCGTGGTTGATCGAGTTGACGTAGACGTTGTTGACGTCCAGCAGCAGATCGCAATCGGCCTCGCGCAGCACGGCGTTGGTGAAGGTCACTTCGTCCATGTCCTGCCGAGGCGCGGCGTAGTAGGAAACGTTTTCCACCGCCAGTCGCCGGCCGAGAACGTCCTGGGCCTGGCGGATCCGTGCGGCGACGTGGCGCACCGCCTCTTCGGTGAACGGCAACGGCAGCAGGTCATAGATGTGACCGTCGTCGCTGCAATAGCTCAGGTGTTCGCTGTACAACGGCACCTTGTGATGATCGAGAAAGGTCCGCACTTCCCGGAGGAAACCAACGTCCAGCGGCGCCGAGCCGCCGAGCGACAACGACAACCCGTGACAGGACAACGGATATCGCTCGGCCAGTTCGCGCAACGCGGCGCCATGGGCACCGCCGACGCCGATCCAGTTTTCCGGGGCGACTTCCAGAAAATCGAAATCGCCGGTGCGGGCGGCCTGCAGGTCTTTCATCAAGCCGCGACGCAGGCCGAGCCCGACGCTGGCCTGCAAGGAGGGGTGGGGAATCTGCATGGGCAAGATCTCTGCTGAGGAGCCGCCGGGCGTGGCGACTGACAGGTTCAGTAAAACCGGCGGGTGTATCGCGGCTGTGTGGGCAATGCGCGGGAAGTGGCGGGTTTTGTATCGGCGGCGGGTCTGTACACAGTGGGATACAGACCCGCTGCCGTCTTGGTGAGCGGCGAGTTACGCGAGGTCGTACTTCTCGCGGACCAGGTCGCCAATGCCGAGGCGATCGAGCACGTCCATCGGGCACAGGAACGTTACCCGCACCGTGCCAGGCAAACGGCTGATGTCGATCGAACCGTTGATGGTCGCGCGGTTGAGCACTTCATCGTATGGCAGGCCGGTGACGGCGGCGGCCCGATGCAGGCCGTTTTCCACCGCAACGTTGAGGTTTTCACCGCTGCCGATGAAGGTGATCGGCCCGGTGGCCTGAATGTCGTGCTGACCCCAACGGGCGCCGAGCTCGCGGACATGGCGCAACTGCTCGGCGTTCATCGGCCGGGCCATCGGTGGCAGATCATCGAGGTTCTGCAGCAGAATCGGCCCTTCCAGAGTCAGGCCCTTGATCACATGCACCTGTACCTCGGTTTCCCCCGAGCAATCGGTGGCGTGGCCGGCGATTTCGCCGTTGCCCTGCTGCGCGTGCATGTCGCCCATGTACACCCCGGCGCCCGGCACCTTGACCGGACAGATCAGCACGCAACCCTCGCGGATCGAGTTGGTGTCCATGTGGCCGTCGGTCTTGGCCGCGTGCAGTTCTTCGCGGGTCATGCCGAAGCGGTGCGGGGCGCCGATCAGGTACTGGCCGAAATCGGCGCAGTTATGCGAGTCCGGCAGATCCCGCGACGGCGTGGTGCCGATGTTGCCGAGAAACGGCCGCATGTGCGCCGCCACGCCGGGCATGTCGGCCCGGGCCAGGGACAGAATCGAGTGCTGCGCCGCCATTTCCGGCAATGCGGACATTTGCGACGCCTTGCCGGCCAGACGATCCGCCACCTCTTGATTGACCGTCAGGCTGACCTGGTGCTCGGCGTCGAACACGATCACGTAACCGTGGCTGAAGCGAAACGCACTGACTTCGGCGCCGCAATGGTTGCAGCGAATCGCCTCCTCGCCGATCCCCTCCACATGGCTCGCCGGGTGTTCGGTGCCGCACTGGCTGCAGTATTTGGCGACGAACGGATCGCCGTGATATCGCCCTTCAACAAAACTCATCACTCCTGACGACGTGGCGTGGGACGTGACCTGCATGCGTTTGATCTTGATCGCTACCGCATCGCCGACCTCGGCGCCTTCGATGTACACCGGTTGCGTCACTTCATGGCCGCCCTCGAATGACGGCGTGATCATCGGCCCCCAGCACCCCGGCGGCGTCCCCGTGACCAGCGTGCCGCCGTCGGCCAGCGGGCCGCGCATCTTCTGGCCTGGGCCGATCAGGCCGTTGGTGTACTGGTTGACGTGCAGCCGTTCGACGGACAGCTGAATGGGAGCGCTCATGGAAATCACCTCGTTGGCAGGCTGGGCGGCTCAGTTCAACGCAGGTTTGTATCGGCGCTGTGTCCGGCCAACGCTACAATGGTCAGTCTGTGTATCCACGCACCGTCGCGATACACAACGATACAAGCCTCGAAATCCACGCAGCCCGCTCCCACCGGCGCCAACAGCGGCTAGACTCAATCAGTACCCAGTCGAGGGGGACGCAGGACAGCAGTGTCGCCCTGCCCGTTTCCACGACCACCGCCCGGTGGTGAATGCCTCGACCCCCAACGCCACCGGACTGTGATTCTGTCAAAGGAGCACATGAAATGGACGAGGCCAGACTCAACGAATTCATGGGCAAACTGGTCAACGACATGGGCGGCGCGGCGATGCTGGCCAATGTCATTGTCGGCGAAGAACTCGGCCTTTACCGGGCGATGGCCGACAGTCAGCCGATCAGCCCCGAAACCCTTGCCGAAAAAACTACCTGCAACCCGCGACTGGTGCGCGAATGGCTGAGCGCCCACGCGGCGTCCGGCTACATGGAACACCACGACGGCAAGTTTCGTTTGCCGGAAGAACAGGCGCTGGCCCTGGCCAAGGAAGATTCGCCGGTGTACGTGGCCGGCGGCCTCGGCGTGGTGGCATCGTTTTTCCATGACAAGGACAAACTGGTCAAAGCCATGCGCGGCAACGGCGCCCTGCCGTGGGGTGATCACCATCCGTGCATGTTCACCGGCACCGAGCGCTTTTTCCGCCCCGGCTACAAGGGGCATTTGATCGCCGAATGGCTGCCGGCGCTGGACGGTGTGGTGGCCAAACTCGAAGCAGGCGCCAAGGTCGCCGATATCGGCTGCGGTCATGGTGCGTCCACGGTGATCATGGCCCAGGCCTATCCCAACTCGCGGTTCGTCGGCTTCGACTATCACGCGCCTTCGATCACCGTCGCCACCCAACGGGCCGAAGAAGGCGGCGTCAGCAGTCGCGCGCGGTTCTTCCAAGGCACGGCGAAAAGCTATCCCGGCGATGACTATGACCTGATCTGCTATTTCGACTGCCTGCACGACATGGGCGATCCGGTCGGAGCTGCCAAACACGCCTTTGAATCCCTGAAAGACGACGGCACGGTGCTGCTGGTCGAGCCGTTTGCCAACGACACCCTGGACGAAAACATCACGCCGGTCGGGCGCTTGTTCTATGCGGCGTCAACGTTCATCTGCACGCCAAATTCGCTATCCCAGGAAGTGGGCCTCGGCCTCGGTGCGCAGGCGGGCGAGTCACGCTTGCGCAAGGTGTTTACCGAAGCCGGCTTCAAACACTTCCGGCGGGCGACGCAGACGCCGTTCAACCTGATTCTGGAGGCGCGCAAGTAAAAACCGGGCACAGGACGCGCCTGCCGGGGAGCGTCCGTCGGTGCTAACCTGCAAGGCACTTACAGCCTGCGGAGCGCTGATCATGCTCGACCGTCCCCTCCCCGACCCGCTCGACTATCTGCAACAGGTCATGGCCGACGGCGACTTCATTGTGCTGACCGGCGCCGGCATCAGCACGCCGTCGGGAATTCCGGACTACCGCGACACCGACGGTGTGCGCCGTGGCCGGCAGCCGATGATGTACCAGGAATTCCTCGCCGCCCCGGAATCGCGCCGCCGCTATTGGGCCCGGGCCATGCTCGGCTGGCCGCGCGTGCGCCAGGCGCGGCCGAACGTTGCCCATGAGGCGTTGGCCAGCCTCCAAAGCCAAGGCCGGATCGGCGGTTTGATTACTCAGAATGTCGATACCTTGCACGATCAGGCCGGCAGTCACGACGTCATCGAACTGCACGGCAGCCTGCACCGGGTGCTGTGTCTGGATTGCGGCCAGCGCAGCGAGCGGGACTCGATTCAGCAATTGATGGAAACGCAGAACCCGTATCTGGCCGGCGTCGATGCCATGCAGGCGCCGGACGGCGACACTCTGCTCGACCCGGCGTTCGAGGCGCGCTTTCAGGTGCCACACTGTCCGCACTGCGCAGGCGAGCGGATGAAACCGGACGTGGTGTTTTTTGGTGAGAACGTGGCACAGCCAACAGCGGCACGGGCCATGGCGCTGGCGGAAAATGCCGCCGGGATGCTGGTGGTGGGTTCGTCGCTGATGGCGTATTCGGCGTTTCGCCTGTGCCGGGTGATTGCGGACCGGGGCAAGCCGCTGATCGCGATCAATCTGGGGAAAACGCGGGCGGATGAGTTGCTGGATTTGAAGATTGAAGCGTCCTGCGAACAGCTATTACCGTTGCTGACACAACGCCTGATTTCATGACCTGCCCAGGTCAGTGTTCAGCCTTGAGAATGTCAAAAAGCGCCTGCGCCGCCGCCGACAGTTCATTCCCCGGATCCGTCAGCACGCCAATCGCCCGCTCCACCACCGGCTCGTGCAAGGTCAGGCAATGCGCGCCCAACTCGCGCATCTGCCCGGCACACAAGGCCGGCACCGCACTGACGCCCAGCCCGCTCGCCACCATCCGCCCGACCGTCGCCAGTTGATGGCTTTCAAACTCCACCGGCAGTTTCATCCCTCGGGCCTGCAGGTGTTCTTCCAGCATCACCCGAACCGTGGACGGTCGTTGCAGGGTGATGAACGGTTCCTGCAGCAAGGTCTGCCAATCAATGTCGCTACGGTCGGCCAGCAGCGAATCCTGCGGCACGACGGCGACAAAGCGATCGCGGTAAAGCGGCGTGAACGTCAGCGAAGTGCTCTGCATCGGCTCGAAGGCCACGCCGAGTTCGACCTGACGATCGCGAACCATTTCCAGCACTTGCTCGTTGATCACGTCGTTGACTGTCACGTTGACGTTTGGATAGCGCGCGCGGAAGGTCTTGAGGATCGGCGGCAGCAGATTGCCGGCAAACGACGGCATCGCCGCCAGCGTCACCCGCCCGCGTTGCAGGCTGAAGCGCTGGCGCATCTCGTCTTCGGCGTTGTCCCAGTCGGCGATCAGGCGCCGGGCCAGCGGCAGCAGCGATTCGCCCTCCGGGGTCAGCGCCACGTTGCGCGTGTTGCGGCTGAACAGACGCCCGCCCAAACCTTCTTCCAGCGCCTTGATGGTCAGGCTCAGCGCCGATTGCGACAGGTGCAGGCGCTCGCAGGCCACGGCAAAGCTCAGGCTTTGGGCCACGGCGAGAAAAGCGCGTATCTGCTTGATGGTCATGGTTGTGTTACTCGACGGACTAAGCTGAACATCCGTCCGCCGACCACGGCGGACATTTAATGAGCTTTATCAATCAATCAACCTTAAAAATCAACTTAACAAATATATCCTTCAGCGCGACACTCCAGTCATTCGGCTAGCCAGCCGCCCGACAAACAATAAAAGAGGTGCATATGGCAGGTTTCGACAAGCGCGTGTATTCCTACGAGGAAGCCATGGCAGGTCTTGAAGACGGCATGACCGTGATCGCCGGCGGCTTCGGCCTGTGCGGCATTCCGGAAAACCTGATCGCCGAGATCAAGCGCAAGGGCACCCGCGACCTCACCGTCGTCTCCAACAACTGCGGCGTTGATGGCTTCGGCCTCGGCGTGCTGCTGACCGACCGCCAGATCAGCAAGGTGGTCGCCTCCTACGTCGGCGAAAACAAACTGTTCGAAGAGCAACTGCTCAAAGGCGACATCGAAGTCGTACTGACCCCGCAAGGCACCCTCGCCGAGAAAATGCGCGCAGGCGGCGCCGGCATCCCGGCGTTCTTCACGGCTACTGGCGTCGGCACCCCGGTCGCCGAAGGCAAGGAAGTACGTGAATTCCACGGTCGCAAGTACCTGATGGAAGAGTCCATCACCGGCGACTTCGCCATCGTCAAAGGCTGGAAAGCCGACCATTTCGGCAACGTCATCTACCGCCACACCGCGCAGAACTTCAACCCGCTGGCCGCCACTGCCGGCAAGATCACCGTGGTCGAAGTCGAAGAAATCGTCGAACCCGGCGAGCTGGATCCCGCACACATCCACACGCCCGGCATCTACGTCGACCGGGTCATTTGCGGCACGTTCGAAAAACGCATCGAACAACGCACCATCCGCAAATAATCCAGGCTGACGGAGAACAAGAACATGGCACTTACCCGCGAACAAATGGCTCAACGCGTCGCCCGCGAAATGCAGGACGGCTACTACGTTAACCTCGGCATCGGCATTCCGACCCTGGTCGCCAACTACATCCCCGAAGGCATGGAAGTCATGCTGCAATCGGAAAACGGCCTGCTCGGCATGGGCCCTTTCCCGACTGAAGACACCATCGACGCCGACATGATCAACGCCGGCAAGCAAACCGTAACTGCGCGCATCGGCGCATCGATTTTCAACTCCGCCGAGTCCTTCGCCATGATCCGCGGCGGCCACGTCGACCTGACCGTGCTCGGCGCCTTCGAAGTGGACGTGCAAGGCAACATCGCCTCGTGGATGATCCCGGGCAAACTGGTCAAGGGCATGGGCGGCGCGATGGACCTGGTGGCCGGCGCCGACAACATCATCGTGATCATGACCCACGCGTCCAAGGACGGTGAGTCCAAGTTGCTGAGCCAATGCAGCCTGCCGCTGACCGGCGCCGGTTGCATCAAGCGCGTGCTGACTGACCTTGCGTACCTGGAAATCGAAAATGGCGCTTTTGTCCTCAAGGAACGCGCACCTGGCGTCAGCGTCGAGGAAATCGTCGCCAAAACCGCTGGTAAACTGATCGTCCCGGATCACGTACCGGAAATGCAGTTCGCTGCCGAGTGAGGAATTCGAAAATGCAAGACGTCGTCATTGTTGCCGCCACGCGCACCGCGATCGGCAGTTTCCAGGGATCGCTGGCCACCGTCTCCGCCGTGGATCTGGGCGCAGCGGTCATCCGCCAGTTGCTTGAGCAGACCGGACTGGACGGTGCCCAGGTCGATGAAGTGATCATGGGCCAGGTGCTGACCGCCGGCGCCGGCCAGAACCCGGCGCGCCAATCGGCGATCAAGGCCGGCCTGCCCCACGCAGTGCCGGCCATGACCCTGAACAAGGTCTGCGGCTCGGGCCTCAAGGCCCTGCACCTCGGCGCCCAGGCGATCCGTTGCGGCGACGCAGACGTAATCATCGCCGGCGGCCAGGAAAACATGAGCCTGGCCAACTACGTCATGCCGGGCGCACGCACCGGTCTGCGCATGGGGCACGCGCAAATCGTCGACACCATGATCAGCGATGGCCTGTGGGATGCGTTCAACGATTACCACATGGGTATCACCGCCGAAAATCTGGTCGAGAAATACGAGATCAGCCGCGAGCAGCAAGACGCCTTCGCTGCCGCGTCGCAACAAAAAGCCGCCGCAGCCATCGAGGCCGGTCGCTTTGTCGATGAAATCACCCCGATCCTGATCCCGCAGCGCAAAGGCGATCCGGTGGCGTTCAAGGTCGACGAACAACCACGTGGCGATACCACCGCCGATTCCCTGGCCAAACTGCGTCCGGCCTTCAAGAAGGACGGCAGCGTCACCGCCGGCAACGCTTCGTCACTGAACGACGGCGCGGCTGCCGTGATCCTGATGAGCGCCGAAAAAGCCAAGGCCCTGGGCCTGCCGGTGCTGGCGAAAATCGCCGCTTATGCCAACGCCGGCGTCGACCCGGCGATCATGGGCATCGGCCCGGTGTCCGCCACTCGCCGCTGCCTGGACAAGGCTGGCTGGAACATCGGCCAGCTGGATCTGATCGAAGCCAACGAAGCCTTCGCCGCGCAATCGCTGGCGGTGGCCAAGGATCTGCAATGGGATCTGGACAAGGTTAACGTCAACGGCGGCGCCATCGCCCTCGGTCACCCGATCGGTGCATCGGGCTGCCGTGTGCTGGTGACCCTGCTGCACGAAATGATCAAACGTGATGCGAAAAAGGGTCTGGCGACCCTGTGCATCGGCGGCGGTCAGGGCGTGGCCCTGGCGCTGGAACGCGCGTAAGGCCGCAGAGTTACAAAAGCGAGTTCACAGCGGGCGGCGGATCCACGATATCCACTGCCCGTTGGCAACAAAACCCGGTACGACTCACGTCGCACCGGGTATTTTTTTGCCCGGCCGTCAGGCGAACTTCACCAGATTCAGCACCGGCAATGGTCCGCCGGGGAACTGTACCAGTCGCGCACCCACGCTCAACTCGCCCAGATCGATACCGAAGAAACCGAGCTGATCAATCAGCGCGCCCACTTCAGCCTTGGCCTGAGCGTCATCTCCGGACAGGAACTGCACGCGCTTGCCGCCCTCCGACGCCGGATCCGCTTCCAGCAAACGCGCCAGCAAGTGGTTGAACGCCTTGACCACCCGCGCGCCCGGCACCCATTCGGCGAACACTTCGCTGGACGGCCGTCCCTGCAAATCCACCGGTTTGAAGGACGGAGCTTCAATCGAGTTGTTGGCGTCGATGACGATCCGCCCGCCGAAGTCCGGCAGACCGGCCAGTGCGGTTGGCAGTTTCGACCAGTTCACCGCGACCAGCACGATGTCCTGGGCGGCGGCTTCTTCACGGGTAACGGCGCGAGCGGTCGGGCCGAGTTCTGCGACCAGTTCAGCCAGGGTCTCCGGCCCGCGGCTGTTGGCGATGACCAACGGGATGCCCTGACGCGACAAGGCTTTGGCAAACGCTGAACCGATGGCGCCAGCGCCGATGATTCCGATAGTGCTCATGGTGTTCTCCTGAAAGTGAGGTAAGACTCGAAACGAATCTTGCGCTTGCCATTCCCACTTGATTAGCCGGTAATGCCTTGAATGATCTTCAAGCATCGCTATCAGGTCGAATCCATGGAAACCCTCGCCAATCTGGAATCTTTCGTCCGCAGCGCCGAGACCGGCAGCTTCTCCGCCGCCGCACGGTTGCTGGCGCTGACCCCGGCGGCGGTCAGTCGCAACGTGGCAATTCTTGAACGCAACCTCGGCGTGCGGCTGTTTCAGCGCTCGACCCGCAAGCTGTCGCTGACCGAGGTTGGTGAGAGTTTTCTGGCGAGCATCGGCGGCAACCTCGATGCCTTGCAGGCCGCGATTGCTACGGTGGCGACCGAGCGCGGAGAGCCGGCGGGCGTGCTCAAGATCAGCCTGCCGCCGACGTTCGGCATCGATCACATGCTGCCGCTATTGCCGGAGTTTCTGGCGCGCTATCCGTTGATTCGCCCGGAATGGCACTTCGAAAATCGTCAGGTGGACTTGATCGCCGAGGGTTACGACGTAGCGATTGGCGGCGGATTCGAGCTGACACCCGGCGTAGTCGCCCGGCCATTGTCGTCCGCCGAAGTGCTGGCGGTGGCGTCGCCGGCGTATCTGGCGGGCCGTACCCTGCCGCGACATCCGGCTGATCTCGCCGATCACCAGGGCATCGTCATGCGCGGCCTGCGCACCGGGCGCCTGCGCCAATGGCAGATGCACAACGAAACCGGCGAACAGGCCAGCGCCCTGCTCAACCCGAGCATCGTGCTGAATGACCCGATGGCCATGCGCAAGGCCGCGCTGCTGGGCTTGGGCGTGACGATGCTGGTGCTGCCCGATGTCAGCGCGCAGATCGAACGCGGTGAACTGGTGCAGCTGTTGCCCGACTGGCAATGCGATGCCGGCGCAATATCGTTGTACTACCCGAGCCGAACCTTGCTGCCGGCCAAGACCCGAGTGTTCATTGATTTTGTGGTCGAAGCGTTTGGCCGCTAGGCCGCCAGCTGCAGAATCAACCAGGCATTCGCCCCGCTGATCAGCACAAACAATCCCCACGCCAGCACCCGCGTCGGCCAGCGATTCACAAACGGTCCCATCAGCTGTTTGTCGTTGGTCATGCGAATCAGCGGATACAGCGCAAACGGCAATTGCAGGCTCAGCACCACCTGACTCAGCACCAGCAACTTGCCCACCGCGCCGTCGCCCATCAGCCACACGCCGATGAATGCCGGGATCAGCGCCAGCCCACGGGTGATCAGGCGTCGTTGCCAGCAGGGAATCCGCAGGTTCAGATAGCCTTCCATGATCACTTGCCCGGCGATGGTGCCGGTGAAGGTCGAACTCTGCCCCGACGCCAGCAGCGCCACGCCGAACAGCACGCTGGCCAGCGCGCCGCCCACCAGTGGGTCGAGCAAGTGATAGGCGTCCTGGATGTCGACCACGTCGGTGTGCCCGGACTGATGAAAAGCGGCCGCCGCGAGTATCAGGATCGCCGCGTTGACCAGCAACGCCAGCGCCAGCGAACCGATGGTGTCGATGCGCGCCAGTTTCACCGCATCCTGCTTGCTGGCCAGATCCTTGCCGATCAGCCGCGTCTGCACGATCGAGGTGTGCAGGTACAGGTTGTGTGGCATCACCGTGGCACCGAGGATGCCGATAGCCAGGTACAACGGCGCAGCATCGCTGATCGCCGACAGCGACGGTGTGAAGCCTTGGGCGACATCCGGCCAGTACGGTTTGATCAGCAGCAACTCGACAAAGAAGCACGCGCCGATGGTGCCCACCAGCACCAGCATGATCGCCTCCAGCCGGCGGAAACCGCGGTTTTGCAGGGCCAGCACCAGCAACGTATCGAATGCGGTCAGGGCGATGCCGAACGTCAGCGAACAACCCAGTAACAGGTGAAACGCCAGCGCGCAGCCGAGCACTTCCGCAAGGTCGGTAGCGATGATCGAGATTTCCGCCAGCACCCATTGCAGCCGCGCCGTCGGGGTGCTGTAGCGTTCGCGGGACAGCTGCGCCAGATCGCGCCCGGTGGCGATGCCCAGCCGCGAGCACAGGCATTGCACAACCATGCCCGCCAGGCTGGCCAGCAATACCACGAACAGCAGGCTGTAACCGAAGCGCGAACCGGCCTCGATGGCAGTGGCCCAGTTGCCCGGATCCATGTAGCCGATCGACACCAGCAAACCGGGGCCGGCAAAGCGCAGCACGCGTTTGAAGAACGAGGCGTTGGGATCGACCGGGACACTGCCGGCCACTTCCGGCGGGCAGAACGGCGCAGTGGCGATCTTGGGCAAACTGAATTTCACGAACACATCCAGAAACAAGTCGAAAGGCGCAGCTTAGACGTTTCAGTCGGCATGCCCAAGCGCCGATGTGATGGACTCAAGGTTTGGCGTCGCCCAGCAATTGCTGGCGCAGCTCGGGACTGCGCGTGCGCGGGTCAAGCCAGATGTCAAAAAATGCCCGGGCAAACTGCGGATCATTAATTTCATGCTGCAACTGCTGCCCGACAAAGAACCGCGCGCCTTGGCCCGGCAAATACACTCCGGTGATCCGCGTACCGGCCTGCACGTCGACAAATGATTGCTGCATCTGGGTTTGCCACACGGCCAATTTCACCGGGCTGAGGGAGGAACCGGCCAGACGCTTGATCTCGTCGACGCTGGCCTTTACCAGATCGTCGCGGGAAATGGAGCGTCGGTAGATCAGCTCAAGGGCAAAGGGTTGGCCGTCGGCTAGCGGTCGCGCCGCGCTCCACAACCGGGCGTTGTAGACGTCGAAGCCGAACACGCTGAAATCGCCGGTGCCGATGATCTGTGCGCCGGGGACTGCGTCCTGCCAGCTGGCCCAGGTAGGTGTCAGCAGCAAGGCCCACAAGCCGATCCCGCAGCATCCACGCAACCACTTCGGTGTATTGCTCATCGCGGTATCGACTCCGGTAAACCCTGACACTCACAGCATAGTCCGCTATCACGTCTGTTATTTTGTATACATGTTTTGCATACATATGCAGCAATCCGCCAATGACAATGCTAACGTGGCCCCACTGCCCCCGACGGAGACACCTGCGTGCTGATCCTTAAACTGCTGCTGATTCCCGGTTTCCTGCTGCTGATTTCCCTCGCGGGCAAGCGTTGGGGCCCGAGTGTCGCCGGATGGCTGTCGGGGTTGCCGGTGGTGGTCGGGCCGATTCTGTTTTTCCTCGCCATTGAGCAGGGCCCGGCGTTTGCCGCGCAATCGGCGGTGGCGGCATTGTCGGCCATGTTTGCGATGATCGCGTTTTGCATCACTTATGCGCAGGTGGCGCAGCGGGCGAACTGGCCGTTGGCGTTGCTGGTTTCCTTATCAGTCTGGGGCGTGCTGGCGCTGATTCTGTCGGTGATACCGGCCTCTCTGCCCTTCTCGATTGCCGCCGCTGCAACTGCCCTTCTTACCGCACCGTACCTGTTTCCCAAAGTGCAACCGCTGGTCAGCGGCCCGGGGCCAAAGTCAGACAAACTGGTCTGGCGGATGATCGCCGGGGCCGCGTTGACGCTGGTGGTGACGATGCTGGCCAGCACGGTGGGCGAGCGCTGGAGCGGATTGCTCGCGGTATTCCCGGTGCTCGGCAGCGTGATGGCGGTGTTTTCCCAACAGACCCGTGGCCCGGCGTTTACCGCCGCGTTGTTGCGGGCGACGGCGACGGGGATGTATTCGTTTTCGGCGTTTTGTCTGGTGCTGGCGATTGCGCTGCCGGGATTTGGGTGGTGGGGGTTTGCGATGGCTGTAGGGGTTTCGATGGGGATGCTGATTTTTACAAAACGACTGGTGATGAGTTCGACGAAGAATGCGCAGCGCACGGCAGCGACTTCACGCTGATTTACCTGAACGGCACCTTAAGTAATTTCAGGGTCGCGACATTCGGATAGAAGCTCTATTTCCGCTTTCCAAAATCGGTGAATTCAAAAAGGTAATGATCAGAACTCGATGGGTTGGGTGGAAGCCCATCGCTTTCCTGGCAAACGACCACCGGGAACGTTCCACCACCTGAAGGGGTATTGGTGGCCTGCATATTGAAATTCTGAGTTTCGTAGTTCAAATAGCTCCCCAGCGATTCCCATGTGCCGGATCCGCTGAGGTAGTACGCCTCTATTTGTGTAGGTTCAGAGGTGGGCGCAATCCCGTGGATAAAGGTGTGATAACCCACTTCTTCAATTTTGTTGATGACGAATTTTGAACCTGACATGGCAATTCCCCCCCGTACCTACCGCCAACCGATAAGCATCGATTCATTGTTCAAAATCGAGGGAAGCGTTGGCACCTGACAGAAATGACAGTTCCGACGAGCGGTTCCTGCCCGGCCTGACATTCCGCACTGGAGTCCACCAACGCCACCATGGGATGATCGCCGCCCAAGCGCGACCATCCCTCGGAGATTCGAATGTCATTGCTTAGCAAGAAAGCCGTCGTCCTCTTGTTGGCGGCGGTGGCCGGTTTCGGCGCCATCAATGCTCAGGCAGCCAAGGCCAAAGAGAAGGCTGTCACCGAGAAAGTCTCGATGCTCGATGGCAAATTCAGTTTCGTCCTGCCCAAGGGCTTTGTCGGCGACCCGCTGCCGGCCGGTCCGACTGGCGCCAAGGGCATGATGTACAGCAACGATGCCACCAAGACGGTCGTCATCACCGCCGAAAATCAGATTCCCGAAGGCAACAACGTCAAGGACAACGACAGTGCGTTTCTCGACGGCACCGTCTCCGATTTCATCGACGCCCAACGCAAGGCCCTGCCGGACTTCAACAAGCTCAGTGAAAAGAGCCTGACCCAGAAAGGCAATGGCCTGGGCCTGCGCCAGGTCGACAGCACCGCCACCCAGGGCGGCGGTCAGACTCTCAATACCACGTTGCTGGCCGGATCCGGCACGCGCATGGCGCTGGTCCAGGTGATTTCCCGGGCCAGCGACAAGAGCGGTCACGAAGCGCTGGTGAAAACCATCCTCAAGGAAAAATGATCTTTACGGGTTGAGTTGCTGCAACCAGTCGTTCAAATCCCGAAGCTCGGCCGTGCTGATGCTGTGGCCGACGCCGGGATAGGCATGAAATTGCGGTTTGTACGACAGCTTCTGCAACAACGCATCGGCTTCGGTGCCACCGCTGTAAGGCACCCGGTCATCCGCCGTGCCGTGGCCGATGAAGATGTCCAGCGGCGGATGCTGTTGCTCTGACTTCAGCTCGCTCTTGAGCACCGGCAATACCCGCCCGCTCAACGCCGCAATGCCCCCCACCGCCGCAGGCTGCCGCAACCCGACCTCGTAAGTCATCATCGCGCCCTGACTGAAACCGATCAGGTACACCTTCTCCGGTTGCGCGTGATATTTCTGCGCCGCTGCGGCGATAAAGGCCCGCAGTTTCTGGCTGCTGGCCTTCAGATCATCAGTCTCGCCGTTGTAGGCACCTTCACCTTTCTTGCGAAACCACTGATAACGTCCTTCGCCCAATGCCATCGGTGCCTGCACCGACAGGTAGTTGTACTGCTTGGGCAGCTGAAATTTCATACCGATCAAGTCTGCTTCGTTGCTGCCATAGCCATGCAGGAAAATCACCAGCGGACGCTGTTCGGCGTCCGGGTGCACCTGAGCCAGGTAGTTGAGTGGCAGATCGTTTTGCAGCGAGGTCTGAGCCTGAACGGCAGTGGACGCCAGCAGCGTCAACAGCGCAAACACCTTCAACATAAGCCTTCCTTCACACAGTGCAGGGTTCGGGGGAGAGCCTAACACTGTGATCCGGAGGATAGGGTGTCAGTCGTTGATCAGTTTCCCGACTCGAATCGGCTCACGCCCCGCCACCTTCGCCTGCCAGATGCCCGGCTGGGTGTAGCGTCCGCGATCGATGGCGAACAACACGCCGCTGGTGCCCGCGCGCACGGTGGTCACGCGGTCGTTCAGCGGATCGACCACTTCGAACAGCGCTTCACCGCGCTCGACCCACTCACCGGCATCACGCAGGAAACTCACCACGCCATGATGCGGGGCGAACAGGTATTCGGTGCCTTCGAACGGCATGCCTTCGCAGCATTCTTCCGGCGCTGTTGGCCATTCACCGCTGATGAAGCCCTGTTCGGCGAGAAAGCCCAGGATCGCCTCGCAGTTGGCCTGAGCCTGATCGACGCGGGTGTCGCCCATGCTGCCCAGCTCCAGGGTGGTGGCGAGGTTGGCCGGTGGAATCGCCGCGTTCGGGAAGGCCCGGGCCAGGCGCAACCACGGCGAGGAGCAGGATTCATCGAACGAACTGCCGCCGGAGTCTTCACACAACAGCGCCACGCCAGCCTTCAGGCGTGCAGCGAGGGATTGCCACTGTGGCCAGTGCTGCGGCAGTGCGTAAATATGAATTGCGGCGTCGAAGTCGCAATGCAGATCGAGGGTGATGTCGGCCTCACAGGCGTGGCGCAGCAACAGACGGTGCAGTGCTTCCAGTTGCGAGGCCGGGGCTGGCAGTTCATCGAGTACCTGGCCCATGGCCTGGCGGATCAGCGCGATGTTGGCTTGGGCATCACCGCCCAACTGACTCCCGATGCGCTCGGCCACCGGCGCACTGAGTTCGACGAAGGAGCGGTTGAAGTTCTTGCCGCTGCCCAGTTCGAAACGGCCCATGTGACTGCCTTGCAGATGCTGATCGAGGCCGATCGGGTTGGCCACCGGCACCAGTTCGATCACGCCTTGCAACTGACCGTTGCTTTCCAGCCCAGCCAGGCGTTTTTTCAGTTCCCACGCGGTGCGCATGCCCGGCAGTTCATCGGCGTGCAGGCTGGCCTGGATGTAGACCTTGCGCGGGCCGGCGCCGTAACGGAACACGCTCAGAGAACGTTCGCTGCCCAGGTGGCTCCAGGGCAGAAGATGGTCGATGCGTTGCATGGGGAACTCCGGAAATTCTGTGGTCGCTGCTACCCAGTGACCGCATTGAAAATGTGCTGACAGGATAAATCACGGGCGAAAAAAAAGTGGCCACCGCATCAACGGGGCCACTTTTTTCTACGGCGTATTAATGGCCGTATACGTCAAAGTCGAAGTACTTGTCCTGCACTTGCTTGTACTTGCCGTTGGCGCGGATTTCGTTGATGGCGGTATTGAATTTTTCCGCCAGCTCGGTATCGCCTTTACGCACGGCGATACCGGCGCCACCGCCGAAGTACTTGGCGTCTTCGTAGGTCGGGCCGACGAATTCGAAGCCTTTGCCGGCGTCGGTTTTCAGGAAGCCGTCGCTCAGGTTGACCGAGTCGGCCAGCATCGCGTCGATACGACCGGAGACCATGTCCAGGTTGGCCTCCTGCTGCGAGCCGTAACGCACCAGCTCGATGCCGGCCGGCACCAGTACTTCGGTGGCGTAGCGGTCGTGGGTACTGGCGCGCAGCACGCCGACTTTCTTGCCTTTGAGCTCGGTCAGCGGGTCTTTCACGCCGGAGCCTGCCTTCATCACGAAGCGCGCCGGGGTGTGGTAGTACTTGATGGTGAAATCGACGTTTTTCTTGCGGTCGTCAGTGATGGTCATCGAGGACAGGATCGCGTCGATCTTCTTCACTTTCAGCGCCGGGATCAGGCCGTCGAATTCCTGCTCGACCCAGGTGCATTTGACTTTCATCTGCTCACACAGCGCATCGCCGATGTCCACGTCGAAACCGGCCAGTTTGCCGTCAGGGGTTTTCATCGAGAATGGCGGGTAACCGGCTTCGATACCGATACGGATCGGCTTGGCGTCTTCGGCCACGGCGGTCAGGGACAACATCGACAGTGCCAGGGCACCGAACATAACCAGCTTTTTCATTTATTACTCCCGTGTGCGGAGGCTTTTATTGGCAGCTTTCGATTGTCAGGTTCGGCCTTGGGCTGTACAGCGCAAAAAAACCGAAGTGGCCGGCAGTCTATGGCGGCGCGCACGGGGCAAATTGTTTTTAAGCGACAAATACTTACAGAAAATCGGCGAGTGCCATCACCTGGGAAAAGTGTGCGTCAGAGCAGTGCGCGGGTTGTAGGACAAAGCCGACAAAAGTGCCGCCGAAGCGGCAACTCTCTGGCTATCAACAATCGCAAGCGATCGGGGCAGTGGCGACTCGCGGTGCCGTAACGCTCAACTGAAAGCCTTCATCCAGCCAACCGGTCACCCCGCCGATCATCTCTTTGACCGGATAACCCAACGCCGCCAGCTTCACCGCGGCCTTGTTGGCGCCATTGCAGTGGGGACCGGCGCAATAAACCACGAACAGTGTGTTTTTCGGGTAGTTCGCCAGCCCTTCTGCCGTCAACAGACGCCCCGGAATATTGATCGCTCCCGGCACATGACCACGCTCGA
The DNA here is from genome assembly GCF_057809295.1 of Pseudomonas sp. FG35. Classification (NCBI taxonomy): domain Bacteria; kingdom Pseudomonadati; phylum Pseudomonadota; class Gammaproteobacteria; order Pseudomonadales; family Pseudomonadaceae; genus Pseudomonas; species Pseudomonas sp. FG35. Next base: position 166,740 of record NZ_JBMDJR010000013.1, read on the forward strand.
AGGCCAGCGGCCCGCGCACATCGACCAGCACAAAATCGATCTCACCAGCCTGCTGGCTGCTGAAGACGTCGGAACAATCGGTTTCAAAGGTCAGACGGTTGCTGAAATGCATCAGGGCAATGGCCGAAGGCGCTGCAGGAATTTCGCGAACCAGGCTGGGCATGTTGAATCACTCCTTTGTCGGTGGGGATGAACAGACTTTATCGGGCCGTCGCTTGCCGCTACAGTGGCGCACAAGACACTCACCGGGAATTTTCCGCCAAATGCCTGATTCACCTGGATTGGTCGCGATTCTGGCCTACGATGGCCTCTGCACCTTCGAGTTCGGCATCGCCGTGGAGATCTTCGGCCTGGCCCGGCCGGAGTTCGATTTCCCGTGGTACGAGCACTGCATCGCCGCCGTCGATCAAGGCCCGATGCGCGCCATGGGCGGGATTCAGGTGCTCGCCGACGGTGGGCTGGAGTTGTTGGCGCAGGCGCGCACCATCATTATTCCCGGCTGGCGCGACCGAAATGCGCCGGTGCCGGACACCTTGCTTGAAGCATTGCGTGATGCCCATTCACGCGGCGCCCGTTTGCTGTCGATCTGCTCGGGCGTGTTTGTGCTGGCCGCCAGCGGCCTGCTCGACGGGCACGGCGCCACCACCCACTGGCGCTACACCACAGAACTGGCCGAGCGCTTCCCGGCCATTGATGTCGATCCGGATGTGCTTTACGTCGATTCCGGCCAGTTGATTACCTCGGCGGGCAGTGCGGCCGGGCTCGACGCCTGCCTGCACCTGGTAGCGCGGGACTTCGGCACCCAGATCGCCAACTCGGTGGCGCGGCGACTGGTGATGTCGCCGCAGCGTACCGGCGGTCAGGCGCAATTCATTCCGACGCCGGTCAGCCCGACGCCACGCAGCGATCTGTCGCGTGTGATGCAGTGGGCCCGCGAGCGCCTGCACGAACCGCTGGAAGTGCGCGATCTGGCCAGCGAAGCGGCGATGAGCGAACGCACCTTCCTGCGCAAATTCAGCGAGGCCAGCGGCCAGTCACCCAAGGCCTGGTTGCAACACGAGCGTCTGGCCCGAGCCCGGGAATTGCTGGAAAGCACGCCGCAGAACACCGAGCAGATCGCCCTGCGCTGTGGCTATCGCTCGGTGGAAAGCTTTCGTGTGGCGTTTCGCAGCGTGGTCGGGGTGCCGCCGTCGGTATATCGCGAGCGCTTTGGTCGTGAGGTCAAGGCTTGCGCAACAGATAAGTGTCCATGATCCAGCCATGTTCGACCCGCGCTGCCTTGCGCACCCGCTCGATCTCATCGGCAACGTCGCCGAGCTTGCCATGGATGAGGATTTCGTCCGGCGTGCCGAGGTAGGCGCCCCAGTAAATCTCGGTCTCCCGATCCGCCACCCGATGGTAGGAATCTTCGGCGTCGAGCATCACCACCAGGCTGTCCGTATCACCCACCTGCCCCGCCGTCAGGCGTCGGCCGGTGGTGATTTCAATCGAACGGCCGATGGTGTTCAAAGGCACCTTGTGCTGTGCCGCCAAGGCCTGAACGCTGGTGATGCCCGGAATGACTTCGAATTCAAACGCACATCGCCCCGAGGCCAGAATCGCCTGCAGGATGCGAATGGTGCTGTCGTACAACGCCGGATCGCCCCACACCAGAAAACCGCCGCACTGCCCGTCAGACAATTCGTCATTGATCAGGCGTTCGAAGGTTTGCTGCTTGGCGCGGTTCAGTTCATCGACGCTGGCGCTGTAGTCCACATCGCCGCGCTCGCGCTCCGGGCTGTGAGCTTCGGCGAAACGGTAGGTACGATCAGTAATGTAGCGTTCGCAGATTTCGCGACGCAGGTCGATCAACTTGTCCTTGCTCTGGCCCTTGTCCATCAGGAAAAACACGTCTACCTGGTTCAGCGCCTTCACCGCCTGCATCGTGATGTAGTCCGGGTTGCCGGCACCGATGCCGATCACCAGCAATCGCTTCATTGCTCTGCTCCTTCCACGCTCATGCCGGACAAGCGTAGCCGCCAGCGCCCGGCAAACCGCAGATCGACCGCCGCCAGCGGCTCGACATCAAGGCTGTGAAACGCCTCGCCCTGCACAACCTGCATCAATGCAGCGCGAATCACGAACGGATGGGTGACTGCCACCACGTGCCCCGGCGTGGCTTGCAGCGAAACCAGCCACGCCGCCGCCCGCTCACGCAGCTGCACCACCGACTCGCCTCCATGGGGTGCGGCGTGCGGATCTTCGAGCCAGGCTTGCAATGCCTCGGGTTCGTTCCGCTGCAAGTCCTTGATCGACTGACCTTGCCAGCGTCCCCAGTCGCAATCACGCAGGGCATGATCAATGTGTATTTCATGGCCAAACCACGCCGCCGTCTGGCGAGTGCGCAGTTCCGGGCCGCAAGTCAGACGGAATGTCTTGTCGAAACACGAAGCCAGCGAGCCGGACGGCGCCGTCTCTTCAACAGGTTCGTTCGTAGGAAAACACGCCAATTTTTGTGCGACTGTTCTGGCATGGCAGATCAATGTCAAACGGATGGTCTGCACGGGAAGTCACTCGGCTGGAAGACAGGACGGTCATCGGCGTAATCGCTGGTTAAGCGGCAATTGTGCCGTAAATCGGGAGCCTTCTGGCAAGTTGATTGGATGATCTGAGGGTGTGAAAGCGGCAATATCTGACACCGCTATGGGCAATGGACTACAAGACTGATCGACATCCGTGTAACCCTTACGTTACGGGCATCCCGCCCCATTTTGGGGCTTGGTTTAAACGCCGAAAAATTCGCTAGACATGTAGCGTCAGTTACATAAATACTGTTTTAACGGATTGTGAAGCGAATTCAACACCCCATCCAGCAGGAGCCCGGATGCCCCCTTTAAGAGACCTGATCACCGACCCCGGCCTTGACCTGACGCCGTCGGAGCGCAAAGTCGTTCGCGCCTTGCTCGATCAGTATCCACGCAACGGGCTTGGCCCGATGGCGCGCCTGGCCGAACATGCCGGCGTCAGCGATCCGACCATCGTGCGGCTGGTGAAAAAACTCGGCTTCGGTGGTTACGCCGAATTCCAGGACGCCCTGCTCAGCGACATGGACCATCGCCTGCGCTCGCCGCGCACTCTGTTGCAACCGCGCTCGCATCAGAACAAAGACGATGCCTGGAGCCATTATCTGGCTCATAGCCATAACCTGCTGGCCGAAACCCAGGCCCTGACCCAACCGGAAGATGTACGAATTCTGGCCGACTGGCTGCTCGACACCCGGCATCAGGTCTACTGCTTCGGCGGGCGCTTCAGCAGCCTGATGGCGACTTACCTGCTCAACCACTTGCGCCTGCTGCGCCCCGGCTGCTTTGCGCTGGAAGACAACGCGCAACTGCCCGATCGCCTGTTCGACCTGCAACGCCAGGACGTGGTGCTGGTGTTCGACTATCGCCGCTACCAGACCCAGGCCCTGCGCGTGGCGAGCGCGGCGAAGAACAGCAATGCTCGCGTCGTGCTGTTCACCGACATCTACGCCTCGCCGCTGCGCGAACTGGCCGACATGATCATCAGCGCACCGGTGGAGTCGGCTTCGCCGTTCGACACCATGGTCCCGGCGCTGGCTCAGGTTGAAGCGCTGATTGCCTGCCTGACCCTGCGCAGCCCGGACCTGGCCGATCGCCTGGAAGGCATCGATGCCCTGCGCAACGACTTCGACACCCATTTGCTGGAGGATAAATAAGGATGTTCAGCCTTCCCCATCGTTCGCCACGGGACCTGCCGTTTGCCACCGACCACACCGCCCTGTTGCTGGTGGACATGCAGCGCGCCTGGCTCGAGCCACAGTTCGACCCGCACCTCGAAGGCCCGGACGCCGCGTACTTCCTCAACCGCACGCGCTCGCAAGTGGTGCCCAATCAGGTTCGCCTGCTCAATGCCTTCCGCGACGCACGGCAGAACGTGCTGCACACCCTGATCGAAAGCCTGACCGCCGACGGCCGCGATCGCTCGCTGGATCACAAACTGTCGGACATGCACCTGCCCAAGGGCAGCCCGCAGGCACAGGTCATTGCCGAGCTGACGCCGGCGGAAAACGAAATCGTGCTGCCCAAGACCTCGTCCGGGGTCTTCAACTCGACCAACATCGACTACGTGCTGCGCAATCTGCAAACCCGCCACCTGATCATCGCCGGAATCGTCACCGACCAGTGCGTGGACATGGCCGTGCGTGACGCCGCCGACCGTGGCTACCTCGTCACCCTGGTGGCGGACGCCTGCGCGACGTACACCGAAGCACGCCACGACGCCTGTCTGAATGCGATCAAGGGCTACTGCTGGATCACTGACACCGACACCGTGCTCGGCCGGTTGCAGGAGATGCAGCCATGAGCGAACGCCTGTCACCGTTGCCGATGACCACCATCGTCACCACCGACCTGATCGGCGTTACCCGTGGCCGTTCGTTTCCCACCGATGAGCTGGAACACTATCAAGCCGCCGGTTGCGGCTGGGTGCCCGCCAACAGCGCGCTGACGCCGCAGGACATTATCGCTTCGACCAGTCCGTGGGGCGCTTATGGCGATCTGCGGCTGATTCCCGATCTGACCAGCCGCGTCACCGTCGGCAACGGCCCGGACGCCGCAGCGCCGGCGCTGGATTTCATCCACGGCGACATCCGCGAGACCGATGGCCGACCATGGGCGGCCTGCCCGCGCACCCTGCTGCGCAATGAGGTCGAGCGCTATCGCGATGAGCTTGGCCTGCAGATCAACGCCGCGTTCGAACACGAATTCAACCTGCACGCCGGGTTTGCCGAACATCTGGCCTTCTCGCTCGAAGCCCAGCGCCAAGGTGCGGAATTCGGTGGCTGGTTGCTCAGTGCGCTGCGCGCCGGTGGGGTCGAGCCGGAAATGTTCCTGCCCGAATACGGCAAGCATCAATACGAAATCACCTGCCGTCCGGCCCTTGGCGTGGCGGCGGCGGATCGCGCGGTCAACGTGCGCGAGATTACCCGCGAGATCGCCCGGCAGATGGGCCTGGACTTGAGCTTTGCACCGAAGACCGCCGCCGACGCGGTGTGCAACGGCGTGCACTTGCACGTCAGCCTGCTGGACCTGGCCGGTCAGCCGATTCTTTACGACGCCGGCACCAGCAATGGTCTGTCGACCCTGGGTCAGCACTGGGCGGCGGGCGTGCTGCATTACTTGCCGGCGCTGTGCGCGTTCACTGCACCGACGCCGGTGTCGTATGAACGCTTGCAACCGCACCACTGGAGCGCGTCCTACGCGTGCCTCGGACAACAGAATCGCGAAGCCGCGCTGCGTATCTGCCCGACCGTGAGCCTGGGCAACAAACCCGTGGCGAAGCAATACAACCTGGAATTCCGCGCCATGGACGCCACTGCCTCGCCGCATCTGGCAATGGCCGCGCTGCTGATCGCCGGACGCCTGGGCATCGAGCAACGTCTGGCGCTGAACGCGATCACCGATGAAATCCCCGATTCACTCAACGACGAACAACGCAAGGCTCGGGGCATCGTTGCCCTGCCCGCCTCTCTGGACCAGGCACTGGATTGCCTGCGTCGCAGTGAAGCGCTGGTCGAAGCGCTGCCAAGCGCGTTGCTCGAGACTTTTTTCGCCCTTAAAACCGAGGAACTGGCGCTGACGGAACAGCTCTCGCCCGCTGACCTTTGTGAGCACTATGCACGCCTGTACTGAATCCGTTGAGCTTGGGTTGTACACCCGACCGGTCTACAACCTGAGCCGTGAAGATTCGACGCACCCGCTGATTCTGGTGTGCGAACACGCCAGCCGCTACATCCCCGAGGCCCTGAACAATCTGGGCCTGGATGACACGGCGGCGCGCGAACACATAGCCTGGGACATCGGCGCCCTGGCGCTGGCCGAGCAACTGTCGGAGCAACTGGGCGCCACGCTGTTGAGCGCCAACTATTCGCGCCTGCTGATCGACCTCAACCGCCCTAGACATGCGCTCGACAGCATTCCGGCGCAGAGCGAGATCTATCAGGTGCCGGGCAACCGTGAGCTTGACGAGGCCACCCGCGAATACCGTCGCCAGAGCCTGTTCAAGCCGTTTCATACGCGGCTGCAGCAATTGATCGATGCACGTCTGGCCGAAGGTCGGCCGGTGCGGGTGGTAGGAATTCACAGTTTCACCCCGGTGTACTACGGCCAGCCGCGCGAGCTGGAAGTGGGCGTGCTGTTCGGTCAGGCCAGGGCCTATGCCCAGCGGATGCTTGAAGGGCTGGAACGACATCCGCTGAAAGTCGCCGGCAACCAACCGTACAAGATAGACCCGCTGGGCGACATGACCGTGCCGGTTCACGGCGATGCCCGGGGCCTGGAGTCGGTGCTGATCGAAGTGCGCAACGACCTGCTGCGCAGCCCGGAAGCGGTGACTCGCTGGGCGGATTATCTGGCTCCATTGCTGTAAGGATTGTTGTAACCACTGCTGACGCTGTAAACGACGGACCGATATAACAACTAAAACGACCGATTGGCTGACAAGGAGTTGCGCTTCATGGAAATAGAAGAGTTCGGCTACAAACAGGAGTTGAAACGTAGCCTGACACTGACCGATCTGGTGGTGTACGGGATGATCTTCATGATCCCCATCGCCCCGTTCGGCGTGTATGGCTACGTCAACGCCGAGGCACCGGGGATGGTGCCTCTGGCGTACATCATCGGCATGGTGGCGATGGTTTTCACCGCGCTGAGTTACGGCAGCATGGCCCGGGCCTTTCCGATTGCCGGATCGGTGTATTCCTACGCGCAACGGGGCTTGAATCAACATGTCGGTTTCATCGCCGGCTGGCTGATGCTGCTCGACTATCTGCTGATTCCGCCGCTGCTTTACGTCTACGCGGCGATGGCGCTCAACCACTTGTACCCGGACATCCCGAAGGTCGGGTTCATTCTGGCGTTTCTGGTCAGCGCGACCTTCGTCAACCTGCGCGGCATCACCTTTACCGCTCGCATGAACATTGTGTTCCTGCTGGCGCAACTCGTGGTGCTGGGGATTTTCCTGTTCTACGCCTGGAACGCTCTGCACAACGGTGGCGGTAACGGCCAGTTGACCCTCGCGCCGCTGTATCACCCGGAAACCTTCAACTTCGCCCTGCTGATGCAAGCGGTGTCGATTGCGGTGCTGTCGTTCCTCGGCTTCGATGCGATCTCGACCCTCGCCGAAGAGATCAAGGGCGACCCGGGCCGCAGCGTCGGCAAAGCGGCGCTGATCACCCTGGTGGTGATGGGGGTGATTTTCGTCGCGCAAACCTGGATCGCTACCGATCTGGCAGCCGGCATGGGCTTCAAGTCCGCCGATACCGCGTTCTATGAAATCGCCGAAATCGCTGCCGGCAGCTGGCTGGCGACCCTGACCGGTGTCGCTACCGCTTTGGCCTGGGGCGTGGCGGTAGCGATCACCTCGCAAGCAGCGGTCTCGCGCCTGCTGTTCGGCATGGCCCGCGACGGCAAGCTGCCGAAAGTGCTGGCCAAGGTGCACCCGAAACACAACACGCCGTACCTGAGCATTTATCTGGTGGCCGTGCTGTCTCTGGTGATCTGCTACCTGTTCATCAATTCGGTGGACACCCTGACCTCGCTGGTCAACTTCGGCGCCCTGAGCGGCTTCATGCTGCTGCACCTGACCGTGATCAATTACTACTGGCGCCGGCAGAAATCCGGACAGGTGATCCGTCACCTGATCTGCCCGGTGATCGGCTTCATCATCGTCGCGGCCATCATGTACAACATGGGCGTCGATGCACAGAAACTCGGCCTGATCTGGATCGCACTGGGTCTGGTGTACCTGTTCTTCCTGAACAAGCTCGGCGCCAGTACCGCGCTGCCTGACCCGAGCAACGGCTGACAAGAAAAAGAGCGGCGTCTGACAACAAATCAGGCGACCGCCGCTTTAACGCGTGGAAACCGACAGTGATAGTCAGGTTCGGCGAATGGGCCGAACCTTTTGATACAGGAGTGCATCCATGCTGGTCTTACGTCCAGTCGAGCCAAACGACCTGCCTCAATTGCAACAATTGGCGCGCGACAGCCTGGTGGGCGTCACGTCCCTGCCGGACGACAGCGAACGCCTGAGCGAAAAAATCGCCGCGTCCTGTGCTTCGTTCGACAGTGATGTCGCGGCTCAGGGCCCGGAGAATTACTTCTTCGTGCTCGAAGACCTGGACACCCGCCGACTGGTCGGCTGCTCGGAGATCCTCGCCACCGCAGGTTTCAACGAGCCGTTCTACAGCCTGCGCAACCGCCACTTCACCAGTGCCTCGCGGGAGCTGAACATCGAGCACGGCGTGCCGGCGCTGTCGCTGTGTCACGACCTGAGCGGGCACACACTGCTGCGCGGTTTCCACATCGACGCGGCACTGGTGCGCACGCCGTTTTCCGAATTGCTGTCGCGGGCACGGCTGCTCTTCATCGCCGCCCACGCGCCGCGATTTGCCGAAGCGGTGATCACCGAAATCGTCGGCTACAGCGACGAGCAAGGCCATTCACCGTTCTGGGATGCGCTGGGCAAACATTTCTTCGACCTGCCCTACGTCGAAGCCGAGCGCCTGTGCGGCTTGCAGAGTCGTACGTTTCTCGCCGAACTGATGCCGCAATACCCGATCTACGTGCCGATGCTGCCGCAAGCCGCGCAGGACTGCATCGGCCGCATCCACCCGGACGGCCAGGAAGCTTTCGACATCCTCGAGCGCGAGGGTTTTGAAACCAACAGCTACATCGATCTGTTCGATGCCGGCCCGACCTTGTATGCACGCACCGCCAACATCCGTTCCATCGCCCTTAGCCAGACAGCCAAGGTTCAGGAGGAACCCCTGATCGACGCTCGCGGTCGCTATCTGGTGAGCAACGATGCTCTGCATGGTTTTCGGGCGGTGGTCGCCGAGCTGGATTTCCAGCCCGGTCAGCCCCTGGCGCTCGATCCGGCCCTGTGCGCGGCGCTCAACGTCCGCGCTGGCGGCACGATCCGGGTAATCGCCCTGTGAACCGCGCCCCTACCCAACGACAGTGCCCGAACTGGCGCGCAAAAGGAGTTGCAGCATGATTGTCCGTCCGGTCCAAGTCAGCGACCTGCCAGCGTTGATGACGCTGGTGCAACAGGCCGGGCCGGGGTTCACCACCCTGCCCGCCAATGAAGATCGCCTGGCCCACCGGGTACGCTGGGCGCAACGGGCGTTCGCCGAACAGGTCGAACGGGCCGATGCCGATTACCTGTTTGTGCTTGAGGACGACGAGCAGCGCGTGATCGGGGTCAGCGCCCTGGCCGGGGCCGTCGGCCTGCGTGAGCCCTGGTACAACTACCGGGTCGGGCTGACCGTCAGCTCGGCGCCGGACCTGGGTATTCAGCGGCAGATCCCGACCCTGTTCCTCAACAACGAACTGACCGGACAATCGGAACTGTGCTCGCTGTTCCTGCGCCACGATCAGCGCCACGGCAGCAATGGGCGTCTGCTGTCGCTGGGACGTTTGCTGTTTGTCGCCGAATTCCCGCACCTGTTCGGCGAGAAAATGATCGCCGAACTGCGCGGCAGTGCCGACGAACAAGGCTGTTCGCCGTTCTGGGACAGTCTCGGCCGGCACTTCTTCCAGATGGACTTCAGCCACGCCGACCACCTGTCCGGGCTGGGCAACAAGGCCTTCATTGCCGAACTGATGCCGCGCCAGCCGCTGTACACCTGCCTGCTCACCGAACAGGCCCAGGCCGTGATCGGTCAGGCCCACCCGAACACCGAGCCGGCACTGAAAATCCTCCAGTCCGAGGGTTTCGCTCACAAGGGCTATATCGACATCTTCGACGGCGGCCCGGTGATCGAGGCGCCGATTCGCAGCATCCGCACGGTGCGCGACAGCCTGGAGCTGACCCTGAGTATCGGCACGCCGGACGATCAGGCGCCGCTCTGGCTGATCCACAACCGCCGCCTGGAAAACTGCCGCATCACCGTCGCGCCGGGCCGCCGGGTCGGCAGCAGTCTGGTGATCGACCGCCTCACAGCCAAACGTCTGCAATTGCAGCCGGGCAACTCGGCGCGGGCGGTGCCGCTGCCCAATCAACAGCAGCAGGCAGTGGCGGCCTGAGCGCCTCTGCCTGCTGCAAGAAAGCCTGAACAGGATTTTCCTGGTTAACTTCCTCGTTAATTCGTCATGATCCTTGACCCATTGGCGTGATAGCCTTTTCACCTTCGGCGTTGACACCTTTGCTCAAGCCTTTCCATTCCTTTGTATTGGTGGAACTCGTATGACCAGGCTTTCTCATCAAGATTTGCGCCGTAACTTCCGTCAGCTGCTGGCTTCCGACACCTGCTATCACACCGCCTCGGTGTTCGATCCGATGTCCGCCCGCATCGCCGCTGACCTGGGTTTTGAAGTAGGGATTCTCGGCGGCTCGGTCGCCTCGTTGCAGGTGCTGGGCGCTCCGGACTTTGCCCTGATCACCCTCAGCGAATTCGCTGAACAGGCCACCCGCATCGGCCGCGTCGCCCAATTGCCGGTGATCGCCGACGCCGACCACGGCTACGGCAACGCGCTCAACGTAATGCGCACCATCGTCGAGCTGGAACGCGCCGGCGTCGCCGCGCTGACCATCGAAGACACCCTGCTGCCCGCTCAGTTCGGCCGCAAATCCACCGACCTGATCACCGTCGCCGAAGGCGTGGGCAAGATCCGCGCGGCACTGGAAGCCCGGGTCGATTCGGAAATGGCGATCATCGCCCGGACCAACGCCGGTATCCTGCCGAACCAGGAAATCATCAGCCGCACCAAGCAATACCAGGCCGCAGGCGCCGACGGTATCTGCATGGTCGGTATTCAGGACTTCGACCAGCTCGAACAGATCGCCGAGCACCTGACCGTCCCGCTGATGCTGGTGACCTACGGCAACCCGGCGCTGCGCGACGACAAACGCCTGGCCGAACTGGGTGTGCGCGTGACCATCGACGGCCACGGTGCTTACTTCGCGGCGATCAAGGCGACCTACGACAGCCTGCGCGAACAACGCCAGATCTTCACCCAGGCCTCGGATCTGAGCGCCACCGAACTGACCCACACCTACACCCAGCCTGAGGAATACATCCTCTGGGCCAAGGAATACATGAGCGTCAAAGAGTAACCTCGCACCACGCTACAAAGAGGCAGAGCGGCCCGACGCCATTACGAGTCCACTCGCATGGCGCCCGCCGCGAAACCGCTGCCTGCCGTTACCGTTTCGCCAACTCCATGATCATCCGCGACAACAGATAAATCCGCGGCGCCACGCTCTCCACCTCCGCGTATTCCTCCGGCGTATGAATGTTGCCGCCGACAATCCCGAACCCGTCCAGCGTCGGCGTCCCAACCCCGGCCGACAAACTGGCGTCCGCTGCCCCGCCGCTACCTTCTTCGGTCAACTTGCGGCCAATCTCACCGTAAATCCCCTGGGCCATCGCCATCAATCGATCCGACTCCGCCGTCTGCGGCATCGGCGGTAAGCCGCGTTGCAATGAAGTCTTCACTTCGGTCTCAGGGATCAGCTTGTCCTGGGACACCCGCGCCAGATCCTTCTCGATCCGGTCGAATTCTTCCGGCACCGCCGCCCGCACGTCAGCCCTGGCCGTGGCCTGATCCGGGATCACGTTGGTGCGGTCGCCCGCCTTGAGCACGGTGAAGTTGATGGTGGTTTTCTTGGCTTCGTCGCCGAGCTTGCCCAGTTGCAGGATCTGATGCGCCGCTTCCATCGCCGCGTTGCGCCCCAGTTCCGGTGCGACGCCGGCGTGAGCAGCTTTGCCCTTGACCTCCACCAGCGCAGTGGCGCTGCCCTTGCGCCACACCACCAGACCATCGGCCGGACGACCCGGTTCGAGGTTCAGGGTGACGTCGTGGAGTTTGGCGGTTTTCTTGATCAGATCGGTGGCGACGTCCGAGCCGGTTTCTTCGCTGGCATCGAGCAGGAAAGTGATTTGCGCGAAGTCCTTGAAGTCGAGGTTCTTCAGGATTTTCAGCGCATAGATGCCGGCGACGATCCCGCCCTTGTCGTCCATCACGCCCGGCCCGTAGGCGCGACCGTCCTTGATGTGGAACGGTCGCTCGGCGGCTGAGCCTTCCTTGAACACCGTGTCCATGTGCGCCATCAGCAGGATTTTCGCCTTGCCGGTGCCTTTGAGCGTGGCGAGTACATGGTTGGTTTTTTCCGGGGTGTTGGGCACCAGTTCGATGGTGGCGCCGAGCTTTTTCAGCTCATCGATGGCGATGTCGCTGACTTGCTTGAGCCCCGGTTCATAGCCGGAACCGGAGTCGATATTGACCAGGCGCTCGAGCAGTTTCAGGGCTTCGGGTTGGTATTGCTCGGCGTCGGCCAGCACCTGTTTGTGCGGTTCGGCAAAGACACCGGAGGCTGCAAAAGTGAGGGACAGGCCGGCCAGCAGAGAACCACGGAATTTGAATGTCATGAATCAATCCTTGTTTCGTGTCGGGTACTGAACCGTACCTGACATCCGCCCAAGGCTCTATCCCCGATGCGACACCCGATCTGTTCAAACCGAATCGAATACCTCGCGGCGCGGGTTGTTATCGCTGCAGCAAATCACCCGGTTACGTCCGCCGGCCTTGGCTTCATACAGTGCCTGATCGGCGTCATCGAGCCAGCGCGTCGCGTCGCCGTGTGCCGGATCGAGCGCCGCCAGACCGATGCTCAGGCTGACTTTCAGCGCCGGGTTCTGTTCGTACACCAGAAAGGAAAAACGCTCACGCAACGCTTCCATCGCCTGCGCCGCATTGAACAGCGGCAAGTCCGGCAGGATCACGCAGAACTCGTCACCGCCGTAGCGCCCCGCCACATCGGCCATGCGCAGGTTCTGCTTGAGCATCTTGCTCAGTTGACGCAGAACGATATCGCCGGCCACGTGGCCGTAGGTGTCGTTGATCGCCTTGAAGTGGTCGATGTCGATCAGCGCAATCGCGGCACCGGTCTGCTGACGTTTGCAGCGTTCGAATTCGATTTCCAGTTGATCCTTCCAGGCGCCGTGATTGAGCAGACCGGTGAGGCTGTCGGTGCGGCTCAGGGCCAGAAGTTCACGTTTATGCAAGCCGAGGGTATAGGCCTGGCGAAAGCAGATCCAGCCCAGCGCCAGCGGATACAGCGTCAACAACGGCAGACAGGCATAAAGCTGTGCCGGTGTGGTCATCGGGACGAACGCCGGGGCAAATACCACCAGCCCGACACCGACACCAAGCAACTGCGCCGCCGTCCCGGCCAGCAGAAAACGCAAGCCGCCGATGGCAACGTTGTTCATCGCCATCATCGAAATGGTCGTGGCACTGGGCAAGGGATTGAAGTGCATGGCCGCCACCCAGAAGCCACCGAGAAAAGCATCGATCAACAGATTGCGGTGTTCGGCGTGGTAAGGAACCTTCGCCCGGCGGGCCCATTGATAAGCAAGGTGTGGCCAGACCAGGCCGTTGAACAGCATCAGCGCCCAGACCCAGGCGGGGGGATCGAGCGGGTACATCGCGACGCTCACGCACAAAAGCCCCAGGACCAGCCCGAGGATTCGCGATGCATAGAGCCTCCTGGCCAGTGAAAGTCCCTTTCCTCCCGTTCTTCCCATAAGGGCCTCGACCACTCGACGGTACTGCGCAGACCGCAGACCGGATGTGCTGGGAGTCTATCAGGGCAACGTTAAATAGCCATCACCGGCCAGCGGGCCGAATACCCCGTCATCAGCACCACACGGCAGGCAAATGATTGGCTATACATGAAAGGATGAAAATGGAAAAAAGACTCTAAGAAGGAGGCCCATGCAGACCTACCAAGTGTTGATCATCGGCAGCGGTTTTGGCGGCCAATGTGCGGCGGTCAATCTGCTCAAGGCCGGTATCGACGACTTTCGCTTACTGGAACGCCGGGACTTTTTCGGCGGCACCTGGTGCCAGAACACCTACCCCGGCGCAGCGGTGGATGTGCCGTCGCCGCTGTATTCCTTGTCATTTGCGCCTTATCGCTGGACGCAGATGTTCGCCGAACAGGCCGAACTGCACCGCTACACCGACCATGTAATCGAACGCTTCGGCCTGCGCGATCGGGTGGAACTGGAGGCCAACGTCGAACGCGTCGAATGGGACGACACCGAAAAACGCTGGGCCGTACACACTGGCACCAAAGGCATTTTTTATGCGCAGTTCCTGATCAATGCCACCGGGCCGTTGAGCCAACCGGTTATCCCACACTTCCCCGGTCAGGATCGCTTTCAGGGCAAGACCTTTCATACAAACAATTGGGATCACAGCTACGACTATCACGGTAAACGGGTAGCGATTGTCGGCAGCGGTGCCAGTGCGGCTCAGGTGATTCCGGCGATTGCACCGAAGGTCGCCCATTTGCATGTGTTTCAGCGCACCGCGCATTGGGTGCTGCCCCGGGCCGACCGTACATTCGGGCGGTTCCAGCGCTGGTTGCTGGGTCTGAAACCGGCCTACAAACTGCTGCGCTGGATGATCTACTGGCAATTCGAAACCCGGGTCATCGCCTTCAAATACTCGAAACCGGCGATTCACATGGTGCAGCGACACGCCCTGAAGTTTCTCAAGCGCCAGGTAACTGACCCCGAACTGCGGAAAAAACTCACACCGGACTTCACCATCGGCTGCAAACGGGTATTGGTCTCCAGTACCTACTATCCGGCGCTGACCCGGCCCAACGTCACGCTGCACAGCCGCGAACAGGGCATCGCCAGCCTCGACGAAACCGGCATCATCACCACGGACGGCCAGCACATCGACGTCGATCTGATCGTCTGGTCGACCGGTTACGACGCCACCGACGGCGTGATTTCCTACCCGGTCAGCGGAAAAAACGCCGTGCAACTGCGCGACGTGTGGGCGCAATACCCGCGCGCCTACCTCGGCACCAGCCTGCCGGACTTTCCCAACCTGTTTATCGTCACCGGGCCGAACACCGGCATCGGGCATACGTCGGCGCTGTTCATCATCGAATCGCAGATGAACTACATCCTCGACTGCATCCGCACCGTGCAGGCCAAAGGTCTGCGCAGCATCGAAGTTCGCCCCGAAGCAGAACGTACCTACACTCAGATGATTCACCGGGAAATGGAACGCACGGTCTGGAAAACCGGCGGCTGCCACAGTTGGTATCAAAGCAGGAGCGGTCATGTGATCGCGATGTTTCCCGGCTTCAGTTTCAGCTATCACCGGTTGACCCGGGCGCTGAAACCGGCCGACCACATTCTGTCTTGAACAAGGAAGACCCACGATGCTTTTGTTGTTTGTCGCCCTCGCGGTTTTCGTGGCCTGGAGCTGGTTGAGTTACCCGGCGGTCGGCCACTGGCTCTACGATCTGAGCGCGGCCCTGGAGGCCAGGCTGTACCGGTTACACAAGATCGAAGTGCCGATTGCCGAAATGACCGTGTCGACCTGGCAAGGCGGGCCTTATGAAGCGTCGAGCAGCATCTTGATGCTGCACGGCTACAGCGCCGAAAAGAACCTGTGGCTGCGCTTTGCCCGGCATTTTGTCGGGCAGTATCGGGTGATCATCCCGGACCTGGCCGGCCACGGTGAAACCGGCTTCAAGGCCGGCGGTGGCTACGATATTCCGGTGCAGGCCAAGCGCATGATCCAGTTGCTCGACGTCTGCGGCGTCGAGAAAGTCCACGTGATCGGCAATTCCATGGGCGGCTACATCGCCGCGTGGCTGGCGGCGACCTACCCGGATCGCATCGCTTCGGTAGCGCTGATCGACCCGGCGGGCGTCACTGCGCCCGAGCCCAGCGACATGGAGCGCCACCTGGCCCGTGGGCACAATCCGTTTCTGATCAATTCCCGGGAAGAATTCCGACGCTTTTATGCCATGACCATGGCCTCGCCACCGTGGGTGCCCGGCCTGGTGCTCGACGCGATCGCCCAGCGCTACGAACAATGCCGCGACGAACTGGAAGAGATCTTCCGCGATTTTCGCGCCAGCCCGCCGATGGAGCCGAAACTGCCGGACATCAAATGCCCGGCGCTGTTGCTCTGGGGCCGCAAGGACCGGTTGATCGACGTCAGCAGCGTGCCGGTGTGGAGCAAAGGCATCAGCAATTTGCGGGTCGATGTCTGGGATGGCGTCGGCCATATGCCGATGGTCGAGCAACCGTCGAACACGGCACGTCTGTATCGGGAGTTTCTGGGGGAGCATTCGCGTCAGGACAGGTAAACGGTCAGTCGTTGGCAGAATGAAGTCCGTAGGATTCTTCGTTTGCCCGCGTCGGCGAAGGCTGCGATCTTTTCCAACACTTTTTACGTGACCGTGCCAGGAATTTTTTTCATGACCGTGCAGCCTTTCGTCAGCCCCGACCTGATCCGCCAACGCTTCTCCAAAGCGATGTCCGACATGTACCGCGAAGAAGTGCCGCTGTACGGCGCGTTGATGGAATTGGTGGAACAGACCAACCGCGACGTGCTGGCACGCGAACCGCAGATCGCCAGCCAACTGCACAGCACTGGCGAAATCGAACGGCTGGACATGGAGCGCCACGGTGCCATCCGCGTCGGCACCGCCGCCGAGCTCGCCACCCTCGCCCGCCTGTTTGCGGTGATGGGCATGCAACCGGTGGGCTATTACGACCTGACCCCTGCCGGGGTGCCGGTGCATTCCACGGCGTTTCGCGCGGTGCATGAAGATGCGCTGCAGGTCAGCCCGTTCCGGGTGTTCACTTCGTTGCTGCGACTGGAATTGATTGAAGACCCCGAGCTGCGGGCCTTCGCGCAATCGGTGCTGGATAAGCGTTCGATCTTTACGCCATCGGCGCTAAGGTTGATCGAACAGGCCGAATCGGCTGGCGGTCTGGATGAATCCGAGGCCGGGGAATTTGTCCTGCAAGCGCTGGAGACTTTTCGCTGGCACCACAGCGCCACCGTCACTGCCGCGCAATACCAGACGCTCAGCGCCCAGCATCGCTTGATCGCCGATGTCGTGGCCTTCAAGGGCCCGCACATCAACCACCTGACCCCGCGCACGCTGGACATCGACATCGTCCAGGCACAGATGCCGCTGCATGGCATCACGCCCAAAGCGGTGATCGAAGGCCCGCCGCGCCGGCAGCATCCGATCCTGTTGCGTCAGACCAGTTTCAAGGCGCTGGACGAGCCGATCGCCTTCACCGACCAGACACAAACCCGCGGCAGCCACAGCGCCCGCTTCGGCGAAATCGAACAACGTGGCGCAGCGCTGACCCCCAAGGGCCGTGCGTTGTACGACCGCCTGCTGAACGCGGCGCGCGATGAACTCGGCGACTTCCCCAACGAAGCCAACGCCTCACGTTACAACGCGCTGATGACCCAGCATTTCAGCGAATTCCCTGACAGCCTCGAGGGCATGCGCGAGCAGGAACTGGCGTACTTCCGTTATTTCCTGACAGACAAAGTAGGTCGTCCCGCAGATGTAACGCTGCAAGGGTTATTACGCGACGGCTATGTGAAAGCCGAACCGCTGGTGTACGAAGATTTCTTGCCGGTCAGTGCGGCGGGGATTTTTCAGTCGAACCTGGGGGATGCAGCGCAGACGCACTATGGCGAACATTCCAATCGACAGGCGTTCGAGTTGGCCTTGGGGCGTTCGACCATTGATGAGTTGGGCCTGTATGCCAAAACCCAGCAACGTTCGATTGAGGAATGCCTCACTGCAATTGCCCGCTCCGCGTGAAAAGCGGCGATTGGCCATACTGCGCAAGAAGTTGCGCACTTGTTTCGTAAAAATGCTCACCAATTCCGCTGGAGGCCATGTGTTTCAAGGCCTCCAGCCAAGTGCGCAAGAAGTTGCGCAGTAC
>NZ_JBMDJR010000014.1:0-136589 GCF_057809295.1 Pseudomonas sp. FG35
ACCGGCCTGTCACGCCGGGGGTCGCGGGTTCGAGTCCCGTCCGCTGCGCCATATTTAACGAGTCAGACACTGTCTGGTTCGCGATTGAAAAGCACCGAAGCTTTCAGTCAAACGAGTTACTTGAGCGTCAGCTCAAAGCGATACGCAGCGGTAGTTCAGTCGGTTAGAATACCGGCCTGTCACGCCGGGGGTCGCGGGTTCGAGTCCCGTCCGCTGCGCCATATCTGTTTCAAGGACCACTGAACGCCTTGAAACACCGAAAGCAACCTCTGGTTGATTCGGAATCGATAGCAAAGACCCTGGTCGAAAGACCGGGGTTTTTTGTGTCTGAAATTTGACCTCTCCCAAATTCCTCCCTTGTAGCCGGCGACGAACCCTAGCCGTGGCTCGTTCGATGCTGCCGGGCAATCTACCTGCGTCTCCGAGTCGCTGCGATGCAATGCCGCATTGATTTTTTGATTCTTTAGTCAAATTTTTGTAACTGGTTGTTTGCTGCGAGCTCAGAAACCTATAAAGTTAACCTTTCGGTCAGCTTTGCACTGTCATCACGCCCTTTGCTTCGTCAAAAAGGGCTTCTGCAAGACTCGAGATTCCCAGTAGATAACCAGAAGGGCGGATCCATAACCGCCCAGAGGATGATCCATGTCCAACCGTGAAATATCCCGGCGCTCGTTCCTTCAGGGCGGGCTGGTGGCGGGTGTGAGCGTTACGCTCACGCCGCTCAGCAGTCAGGCGCTCGGTGCCTTGATGGAAAACAGCGTGACCGTGCCGTCCGAGCAGTGGCTCGGCAACAACGGCAAGGCGCGCCAGCGTAACGATGCATTGTCCAAGGTCTGCGGCAGCAAGGTGTTTGCTCGCGACATCCGTTCCAAGGACATGCCGGGCTGGCCCCAGCAGCAAGGCCACGCCATGTTGCTGAAAACCATCAAGGCTGACCGCATCTACGACGGCTATGACCTGTCGTGGCTTGGCGCCGATCTGCAGCCTGACCGCATCGTCACCGCTGCCGACCTGGACAAGGACGGCATCGTGTTCCCTGAAGAGCACGCACCGGATCCTCTGCTGCCGGAAGGCAAGGTGCCGATGTTCATCGGTCACCCGGTCGCGATCCTGATCTGGAACGATTTCGAGCGTTTCCGCCAGGCCAAGAACAAACTCAAATTCAATGACAAAGCGATTCGTTACGGTGCCCATGTGCCGTTCTACGAAGGCGATCCCTATGGCAGTTTCCGCTACGTGCGCGTCGGTGGCCCGACGTCGGCGGACGAGGATGAGTTCGCCAGCCTCAAGGACTCGATCCTGTTCCCGATGCTGAAGAACCGTCGCCCGGTGTGGAATTCCCAGCCGAACCTGCACGGCAACCTGACCGAGCGCGGCCTGTTCTACGCCGACCGCATGAAGAAAGAGATCGACACCCCGCCGGACAACTGGCTGGTGTTCGACGAACGCTACAAGACCCCGTCGATCGAGCCGGCCGCGATGGAGCCGGACAACGGCAACGGCTGGTACGACCCAGCGACCAAGACCCTGCATTTCGTCGTCGCCACCCAATGTCCGCTGGAAACCGCCACCGAGACCGCGAAGATGATCGGACCGTCGCGTTTCGGCCTGGCGAACCTGAACATGCACCCGGGCTACACCGTCGGTTACGGTTCCAAGGACCACAACATTTTCGTTTACTACGCGGCTTTGGCGGCGTTGTACGGCGCAGGTGTGCCGATTCGCCTGGCCAACGACCGTTACGAGCAGTTCCAGAGCGGCATCAAGCGCCACCCGTTCGACATCCGTTACCAGTTGGCGGTGGACAAGACCGATCACAGCTTCAAGATTTTCCGTGCCGAGATGAGCGTCGATGGTGGCGGCCGGATCAACTACAGCCCGTCGGTGGCCGCCGTTGGCGCCACTGCCGCGCAATCGATCTACTACATGCCGCAGAACGACCTGCAGGTCACCGCTTACCATTCCCGTGCCGTTGAAGCAGGTTCGATGCGCGGTTACGGCACGCTGCAGAGCATGGCTTCCACCGAGATGATGGTCGACGAAATCGCTGATCGCCTTGGTGTCGACGCCATTGATCTGCGCCGCAAGAATGCGCTGCGTTCGGGGATGAAAAACACCCAGGGTGCGATCCCGGCCGGTGCGTTGCGCCTGCACGAGATTCTCGACAAGGCTTCGCTGCACGAAGTGTGGAAAAACCGCGACGCGATCAAGAAGCAGCGCGAAGCGGCAGACCCGGATAACTGGTATGGCGTAGGCTTTGCCATTTGCCAGAAAGACTTCGGCACCGGTTCCGAAGCACCGATGGCCAGCATCGAATTCACCGCTGACGGGCACATTTCCCTGCGTCATATCGGAATCGAGATCGGCACCGGCATGTCCACCTCGCAAGCGTTGGTGGTGGCTGACTTCCTCGGCAGCGCGGCTCACGACGTGAAGACCGGCGAAACCGAGTGGGATGAGATGCAGCTGGTGACCGCCGGCAACCCTTACATCATGAGCCAGGCCGAGCAGGACAACTTCCTGCGCAATCCGCGCTGGGTCGGCAAACTGGCGTCGGCCTCGTCGGCGACCAACTCCGCCTATTACTTCAGTCACGCCACCCGCGAAGCGGCGCGCGTGCTATTCAACCACGGTCTGTGGCCGGCAGCGCTGGAGATCTGGCGTCAGGGTCCATACGGCGGCCAGGCCAACCCTTACGTGGTGCGTCGCGAAGATGCGCACTGGGTCGACGGCAAACTGACCGCCAACGGTATGCAGCCGCTGACCTTCGAAGAGCTGGCCAAACGTGCTCACGAGCGCGGTCTGGTCACTGGTGCCACGGTTCACGGTTTCAACCGCTGGAGCTGGGCCGAAGCCGAATACAGCATCGACGGCGTGCGCGAGCGTCTGCCGCTCGACGGTCTGGCGGTGAAGTACGGCGACGGCGCCCCGAAAGCGAAAAAGGCACAGATGACCAGTGCCGGTTTCCACCTGTTGGATCGGCAGAATGTTGCCTATCCGGTGGTTCAACTGAACAACGCCGCCGTGACCTATTACAGTCCGGTCGCGACGCTGGTCGAGTTGAAGGTCAACAAAGGTTCGGCAGAAGTCGAAGTGCTCAACCATCACTCGTGGCTGGAATGCGGTCGGGTGCTGGTCGAAGAACTGGTTCGTGGCCAGCTCGAAGGCGGGATCGCCATGGGCATCGGTCACGCCTTGATGGAAGAGATGCCGCTATACGAAGGCGGGCCGGGGGAGGGTGACTGGAACTTCAACCGCTATCGCCTGCCGATGGCACGGCATGTGGCGGTGTGGAAGCAGACGTCGGAAATCCTGCCGCCGCTGTCCCCAAGCGACCCGTCCAAAGGCATCGCCGAAGTGGTGATGATCCCGGTGGTCGGCGCCATCGGTAACGCCGTGGCCCACGCCATCGGTAAACGTGTTCGCGATCTGCCAATCACTGCTGCGCGCATCAAGGAGGCCCTCAATGGCTAACCGTCCGCTTCAACTGACCCTCAACGGTCAATCCGTCGGCCCGGTGGACATCCCTGATGACCTGCCGATGATCGATTACCTGCACGAATACAAGAACCTCACCGGTTCGCGCCTGGGTTGCGGCCAGGGCATCTGCCACGCCTGCGTGGTGATCGTCGACAACCCGGACGGCAGCAGCGAAGAAGTGCGTACCTGCATCACCGGCGCGCATTACTTCGAGGGTAAGAAAGTCCGCACCATCGAAGGCCACGCCAAGCGTGACGAGCAAGGTCAGGTCACCGAGCTGAACCCGATCCAGCAGCGTTTCGTCGACGAATTCGCCTTCCAGTGCAGCTACTGCGCGCCGGGCTTCGTCAACGCCGCGACCGTGCTGGTGGAAAAGCTGCAACGCCAGCCGATCGTCGAAAGCAAACTGGAGCAAGTCATCGAGGACAGCCTCGGTCATCACGTCTGCCGTTGCACCGGGTACGTGCGTTACTACAACGCTACCCGCAACGTGCTGACCGATCTCGGCCTGGTCAAGGAGGGTTAAGCATGAAGCAATTACTGACCCGCCTGACCCTGGCGGTCGGGCTGGCTGCTCCTGTGTTGGCGGCGCATGCGGATGATCAGGTCAAGCGCGGCGAATACCTTGCCCGCGCGGCCGACTGCATGGCGTGCCACACGGCGCCAGGCGGTGCGCCGTTTGCCGGAGGCCTGCCGATCGTGTCGCCGTTCGGCACGATCTACGGCACCAACATCACTCCAAGCAAAGAGCACGGCATCGGTTTGTACAATGATGACGAATTCTTCGCTGCGCTCACTGAGGGCAAGCGTCGTGACGGCGCGAACCTCTATCCGGCGATGCCGTACACCTCCTACCACTTGATGCCGCGTGCGGATTCGGATGCGATTCATGCGTATCTGAAAACCGTCGAACCGATCGAGCGTGCAGCTCCGGTGACGAGCCTGAGCTTCCCGTTCAACGTGCGTCCGGGCTTGATTGGCTGGAACATGATGTATGGCAAAGCCTTGAAGCTCGAATCTGCCGAAGGCAAAAGCGAGGCGTGGAAACGCGGCCAGTACATGGTCGAAGTGCTTGGCCATTGCGGCGAATGCCACACGCCGCGCGGCCTGCCGGGCGCGATGCAGTTGGACAAGCGCCTGACCGGCGGCATCCTCAACGGCTACCTGGCACCGAGCCTGCTCGCCACTGATCTGGCGGCGCGCGGCTGGAACCATCAGGACCTGAGTACGTTCCTCAAGCACGGCATGAGCGCCCAGGGCACGATGTTCAACGAGATGTTTCCGGTGTTCCACAACAGCACTCAGGGTCTGAATGATCCGGATCTGGCGGCGATGGCGACTTTCCTGCTGGGCGACAAGCCTCCGGCGGCGAAAGAGCTGACCGAAGTGCCGGTGGAAAAACTCAGTGCCAGCGCTCAACGCGGCCGTCAGGAATACTTGAATGTCTGCGCTGGCTGTCATGCGGCCGGTGGCGAAGGCAAACCGCACATTGCGGTAGCCATGCGCGGCAACACCACGCTGCGCCTGGAAGATCCGCGCAACCTGTTGCGAGTGATCGAGGACGGTATCGGCGAACAGAAATTCGCCGGGTTCGAACACATGCAGCCGATGCCGGGTTTTGCCGACAAGCTCAGTGCCGAACAACTGACCGATCTGCTGAACTACCTGCGTCAGGGGTGGGGTGGGCAGTCGGCCGAGCTGGCGGTCGGCGATGTGCAGAAGCTTCAGGCTGATGCTCCGTCCATCGAGCACAAGGCGCACTGATCATGCAGCATCTCGATCTGCAAGTTGTGCGCCGGGCGCTGGAGTGGTCGACGGCGGGGCAGCGCATCTGGCTGTGTACCGTGCTGACGACCTACGGTTCGGCGCCCCGCGCGCCGGGTTCACTGCTGGCGGTGAACGACGGCGGGCAGTGGATCGGGTCGTTGTCCGGTGGTTGCGTCGAGGAAGACTTTCTCGAGCGCGTCGCCGAAGGTGCGTTTCTCGATTCGATCAATGTCGTGCGTTATGGCGAAGGTGACGATCCGCGTTCTCGGGTCAGCCTGCCGTGCGGCGGTATTCTCGATGTGCTGGTAGAGAAATTTGACGCCGGCTGCGATGTGCAGGCGCACCTGCGTGAACTCGAATCGGCGTTGCTGGGGCAGCGCCGGTTGATTCGCGAGGTCGATCTGACCACCGGAGCGCGCAGCCTGTTTGCCGATCGCGAGCAGGGCGCGCGGATCGAGCGTGAAATCGACCGGGTACGGATCCGCATCGGGGCCGCCCAGCGTTTGCTGCTGGCCGGCTATTCCAGCGTGGCGCAGGCCTGTGCGGAGTTCGCGGTCGGTCTCGGCTTCGAAGTGATTCTCTGCGACCCGCGTGATGAAGTGCTGGAAGGCGTGGTGCTCAATGGCGTGGAGATCCGCCGGCAATTGCCGTCGGTGTTCATCGCCGATGGCGGTTGTCACCGTGATACAGCGGTGGTGGCGTTGACCCACGATCCGCGCATCGACGATCTGGCGATGATGGAAGCTGTGCGCACCGAGGCGTTTTACATCGGCGTGATGGGTTCGTTGCAGACTTCACAAAAGCGCTTCGAGCGTTTGCGCCGGATTGGCGGGCTGGGGGAGAGCGAGCTGGCGCGAATTCATGCGCCGATCGGCCTCAACCTTGGCAGCAAGACGCCGGCGGAAATTGCTTTGGCGGTGCTCGCAGATATCCTGCGGATTCGCAGCGGCATTGCACGCGATCAGTTGTGATTGATGCTGGATGTAAAAAGGGCCACTTTTCAGTGGCCCTTTTTTTGCTCATCAGAAACCGAGCTTGTCGCGCAGTCCGTAGTACCACGCGCCCAGTGCGGCAAACGGTGTGCGCAGCAGTTGCCCGCCGGGGAACGGGTAGTGCGGCAGGTCGGCAAACGCATCGAAGCGCTCGGCTTGTCCGCGCAGAGCCTCGGCCAGTACCTTGCCGGCCAGGTGTGTGTAGGTCACGCCGTGGCCACTGCAGCCTTGAGAATAATAGATGTTGTCGCCCAGACGTCCGACCTGAGGCAGGCGCGACAGGGTCAGCAGGAAATTGCCGGTCCAGGCGTAGTCGATTTTCACGTCCTTGAGCTGCGGGAAGGCCTTGAGCATTTTCGGGCGGATGATCGCTTCGATGTTCGCCGGATCCCGCGCGCCATATACCACGCCGCCGCCGAAGATCAGGCGTTTGTCGCCGGTGAGGCGGTAGTAGTCGAGCAGGTAATTGCAGTCTTCTACGCAGTAGTCCTGCGGCAGCAAGGATTTCGCCAGTTCATCGCCGAGCGGTTCGGTGGTGATGACCTGAGTGCCGCACGGCATCGATTTGGCCGCCAGTTCCGGCATCAGATTGCCGAGGTAGGCGTTGCCGGCAACGATGATGAATTTGGCTCGGACCTTGCCCTGCGGTGTATGCACGACCGGGTTGGCGCCGCGTTCGATGCGCACGGCCGGCGACTGTTCATGGATGGTGCCGCCCAGGGATTCCACAGCGGCGGCTTCGCCCAGCGCCAGGTTAAGCGGGTGGATGTGGCCGCCGCTCATGTCGAGCATGCCACCGACATATTGGTCACAAGCCACCACTTCGCGGATGCGGCGTTGATCGAGCAGTTCCAGTTGGGTATGGCCGAAGCGTTCCCACAAGCGCTTCTGCGATTCCAGGTGGCCCATTTGCTTGGCGGTGAGGGCGGCGAATACGCCACCGTCCTTCAAGTCGCACTGAATGTTGTACTTGCTGACGCGCTCACGAATGATCCGGCCGCCTTCGAACGCCATCTGCCCAAGCAGTTGCGCCTGCTTCGGGCCGACGCTGCGTTCGATCACATCGATGTCACGGCTGTAGCTGTTGACGATTTGCCCGCCATTGCGCCCCGAAGCGCCGAAACCGACCTTGGCGGCTTCCAGCACGGTCACGCGAAAACCGTTCTCCAGCAGGAACAGGGCCGAGGAGAGTCCCGTATAACCAGCGCCGATCACACAGACATCCGTCTCCACGTCATCCTGCAGGGCAGGGCGTGGTGGTACGGCGTTGGCCGACGCAGCGTAATAAGACTCTGGGTAAGGGGTGTTCGCCATCCTGCAGCCTCTGTTTAATATATTTTACGAGTGCAGCGATCCTACCCCAGTTGAAAAACCTCCGCCAGCCACCGAGAAATCTTCTTGCGCCGGGTCAAAATTAAATATTTTGCATATTCATAGGGTTAGGTGAAAAAAAGGTGTTGACACCCCTCCGGAATTCCGTAGAATGCCGCCTCACAGCAGGCACGTAGCTCAGTTGGTTAGAGCACCACCTTGACATGGTGGGGGTCGTTGGTTCGAGTCCAATCGCGCCTACCAAACAAAATCCGCTCTGCTGGGCGGTCTGGAAGGGCTCACCGAAAGGTGGGCCCTTTTTTGTTGTCTGCGATTTGCAGAGCCTATGCAAATTTCGGTTTGGCCCACCTCCGCTACACTTCGGCACATCTGCAGGAGTGTATTCATGAGTCGCCAATTCAGGCGCGCCAGTCCAGGCGATATCGAAAGCCTGTTGAAGCTTGATCCTGTCGCTGAAAAAAAATGGCGACCGTCGTGAGGACATCGCGAGGGCCGTTAGGGCAGAGGAGTGCTGGGTTGTCTGCGAGGCGAGCGTACCCCTCGGTTACGGATGTCTGGATCGAAGCTTTTTTGGTGAATGGTTCATACCCCTCGTGATCGTCTCCAGTGCGAACAGGCGTTCCGGTGTGGGGCGGCAAATCGTGAACGGTCTGGAGCAGCATGCTTGTGCAGAAAAGATCTTCACGTCGACCAATACGTCCAACTCGCCGATGCGGCAGCTGCTGACCAATCTTGGATATCAGCACAGCGGAATAGTAGAGAACCTTGATCCGTGGGATCCCGAGCTCATTTTTGTAAAATTCTTGAGCCAGGCGCGTATCGATCGCGATGCATTTTGATCCATTCGTCGCCGACCGTTGCGAGCGTCCTTTTAAATAGTGTGGATATTTAAGGGGTTACGCTTCTTATTAACCATTCGGTTATCAAAAATGCGTTGTTACATACTGGAAAAATCAGTAATATCCGTCCCGCGTTCACCACCACGGTTTATGCATTTTTAAATCCCAAGCTTCCATCAGCTGCTTGGGATTTTTTTTGCCCGCGATTTGCCTTTTCCGCACCTCTGCCCATTCTCTCGTCTCGCCCGCTTCTGTTTTACGGGAAGGGTGACAGGCAAGCCCACACTTTTTCGACTACTACTGATTGGCTGATTTCATCTCTGCCGGACGGGAGTTAATCGATGCTGGTTCACTGGTTTCTTGCAGCGATTCATTTACTGGCATTTGCCATGGGCTTCTGGGCGGTGTTGACGCGTGGGACGGCCCTCAGCTGCCTGGCGTCTGGATCCGGTGAGGTCGGGCGCGTATTGCTTGCCGACAATCTCTGGGGGCTTTCGGCGCTGGTGTTGCTCATCACCGGTGGCATGCGCGCCTTCGGAGGGTATGAGAAGGGAGCCGACTACTACCTGCATCAACCGCTGTTCCATCTGAAAATGACGCTGTTTGTGTTGATTCTGCTTCTGGAGCTCATGCCGATGATCACCCTGATCAAATGGCGTGTGGGACGGGCGCGTGGTGTTGTCCCTGATACGGGGCGAGCAAAGGTTTTCGCACGGATCAGTCATGCCGAAGCGCTGCTGTTGATATTGATTGTCGTGGCGGCCACCGGGATGGCGCGTGGCGTTGCATTCGGCTAGGTGGGCGAGTTTCCCAGCCGCTATTCGGAAATGTCCGACAGCCAGCCCATGGAATGACGGTTAGTATCGGTTGCAAGAAGGCTTGAGGCAGGAAGGGGCGTAGCACGCGCCGTCACCAGGGAGGTGGGGGGAATGGCAATACGGCGCTTGAATCTTTAGCCAGTCATTGGCGCGCAGGCAAACGAACTGGCTACTGACTGCGATAGGGCTCAGGGCGTTTGTGGCTTGTCCGGAGCGGTCAGGCCCGCCTGGATGCGCTGGTAGATCTCTTCCCGGTGTACTGCAACGTTCTTCGGAGCATTGATGCCGATTCGAACTTGCTGGCCGCTGACGCCGAGAATGGTGATCGTGATGTCATCACCAATGTTTATGCTTTCACCGACTTTGCGGGTGAGTATCAGCATGGTCTTCTCCTTGATTGCTTTGTAGGGCACCTGATTCAGACAGTGCAGAGGTCGGTGGTACGTATAGATTAGTGCGAAGTCTTACAGTTTGGGTGCCTCTTTCTGACGCGCAGCAGCGGCATTAATTCCCAGCGCGTAACTATACAGGGGCTGCCAGCATCAATCTCGTCCTTTTGTGCCCATTTTGCGGGGCTCCGAAAGTATTCTCGAATGTTAAGATCGCCGCTTTGAAAATTCAGAGGGAAGCGTTGTGCGCAAATTGGTCTGGGTAGTCGCGGCACTGGCATTGGCAGGATGTGGCGAAGGCAAGAGTGTGGATGCGCAAAAGCCGAAACCGGCGGTAGTAACGGCGCCTGCTGTGGTGGGTCCGCAGTGGGAGCTGGAAGTGCGCGGTGAAACCCCTCAGGCCGTCAGCGACCTCAGCGGCTGGCTGATCGAGCACGGCTTTGTGGCTAGCGTCATCAAGGATGCCAGCGGCAAGACCCGAATCCTCCTCGGTCCTTTCAATTCGAAAGATGATGCCGAGGCGCGTCAGGCGGATGTGAATGCAGCACTGGTCAAGGCGAAGAAGCAGAACATCGAAACGCTGGTGATCGAGCGCGCCCCCGCGCAATAAGCGATCCATTTGGCGGAGCTGACTAAAGGGTGCCTCCCGTGATTCGTTTTCAAGGAATCACTGAAGATACCCGGAAGGAGCTCCGCATGGCCTCCGCCAATCCTTACAAGTTGTTCGACGTTGTTTTGCGTCATAAGCAGCAGTTGAGCCCGCATCTCATGCGGATCACGCTCGCAAGCCCCACCGTCACCGAGATGGCAACCTGGGCGCCGGATCAGCGAGTAAAGCTGTTTTTCCCGGCAGCCGACGGTTCACCCGCCAGGCTTTCTCAGGGCGAGGGGTGGTACGCGCGGTTCCGCTCGATGCTGGTTGATCGTCGCCCGGCGATGCGTACCTACACCATCCGTCATTTGCGCGCGGAAGCGGGCGAAGTCGATATCGATTTCGTCCTGCACGGCGAGACCGGTCCAGCCTCCCGTTGGGCGTTGCGAGCGCTGCCTGGCGAGTCAATGCAGATTCTGGCACCCGACAGCCGATTCTCGGCACAAGAAGCAGGGGGATTTGAATGGAAGCCACCGCAAACGCTCAAGCAACTTCTGCTGGTCGCCGACGCCACAGCGTTGCCGGCCGCCATGGGGATTCTGGAAGAACTGGCGACTCTGGCTGCACCGCCGCAGACCCAGGCGTTTTTCGAAGTCGACAGTCGTGAGGACATGTTGGCGGTTCCTGACTGGCCCGGGCTTTCGGTGCAATGGCTGATCCGCAATCACGCAGCTGCCGGCACGTTGATGGTGGAAGCTGTGCGGCAGGCAACGTTGCCTGTCGATGCATCGCCCGTTGGGCAGGCGGTCGAACTGGCGGATGTCGACATCGAAGAAGAGATTCTGTGGGAGATCGCCGATACGGCCAGCGAGGGATTCTATGGCTGGATTGCCGGGGAGTCCGCCGCTGTAATGAGTCTGCGCAAGTACTTGATCAAGGAGCGTGGCATCCCTCGCGAGTCGCTCAATCTGATGGGCTACTGGCGTTACAACAAGTCCGGCGATTGAGCACAAAAAAGGCCTTGAGTTTATCGCTCAAGGCCTTTTCTTTTGATCAGGTAATCAACCGCAGGATTTCAGGTTCACCGGACCGACAAACTCGTTGCCGCGTCCCATCACGCACGCCACGCTCTGGTTGCGTTGACGTTCCCAGTCTTGCACCGGATAAGTCTTGTCCCAGGCTTCGTACAGTTGGCGATCCTGCTTCGACAAGCGCAAGCCGTACTGTTTGCTCATGTAAAAGTAGGTGCGGGCGATCATGCCGCGAATCGAAGGGCGGGGCATGACCTTCTTCGCCTTGAAGTCGACTTGAGTCAGGCATGAGCCGTACTGACCCTTTTCGACCGGCAGCCAGCCATAGCTGAAATTGCTGCGGTCGCCATTCACCTCGCCAATGCTCGGCACCAGGTTGTGCAGGTCGGCTTCGGCTTTCTGATAGCTCGGGTCGTAGCGGGCGCAATTCTTGCGACCGCCTTCCTGCCAGCATTGACGTTGATGGCCGAACTGCCAGGCCGGAACGATGTGCTCCCATTCAATGCGGGACGCCCGCTTGGCGTTCTTGCGTGGGACGTAGCCGCAGGCGGCCAGATCGACCTTGTTGCCAGTGTATTTGCACCCGCAATAAAACTCGGTGGATTGTGGAGCGTACAGCTTCCAGGCGACCTTCTTGGCCTCGGTGAACGTACGCGGCGCGCCAGCTTGCGCACCCAGGGAAATGAACAGCAACAGCACAGCAGCAAAACGCAGAATCATTGAATCAATCTTCCTTCGGCACAACCCAGAAAATCTGTACGCCGCCATCGTCGCGGTAGGCGAGGGTGACGTTGTCGTTCTCGTCGATTTCTTCCAGCAAGCGCTCCCAGTCATCCACCGGCTCGTCCGGAAGGCGGAAGATCAGTGCGGCTTTGGCTTTTTGTGCGGTAGGCGAGTTGATGATTTTTTGAACGCGCATGCCCATGCGTTCGTAAGCGTCAGGAGCATCAGGGGAAGTGGCCACGAGGTTATCCTTATTAAGCTGTACGTGCATACAGTATTTAACTGTAGGCATTTTCGCAACTGCTTAAAATTCAAGAAAATCCTCTGACAGCGGTTTTCCGATTTTGATGTCACTCAGGTGAAATTTTTCTTTTGAGGAGACGCAAGCTTCACCCTCCGTCAAGTTGACGAAGGGTGAAGTCAGTGCCCGATCAGGAAAGGATCAGGCGAGGATGAATCAGTATTCCCAGAACATCCGTTGCAGCTCTTTGCTGTCGTTGGTCTTGGTCAGCGCGACCATGGCCAGGATGCGGGCTTTCTGCGGGTTCAGATCGTGGGCAACCACCCAGTCGTACTTGTCGTCAGGCTGTTCGGCGTTGCGCAGGACGAAACCACCGGCATTGACGTGAGACGAGCGAATGATCTGCACGCCGTCCTTGCGCAGCGCCTGCAGGGTCGGAACCACGCGGGAGGAAACCGAACCGTTGCCGGTACCGGCATGGATGATCGCCTTGGCGCCGGACTGGGCGAGGGCCTTGTAGGCTGTGTCGCTGACATTGCCGTAGGAATAGGCGATTTCTACATCAGGAAGGCTCTTGATGTTTTTGATATCGAATTCCGAATCCATGGTGTGGCGCTTGGCTGGCAGGCGGAACCAGTAGGATTTGCCTTCAACCACCATGCCGAGCGGGCCCCAGGCGCTTTTGAAGGCTTCGGTCTTGATGTTGATCATCTTGCTGACGTCGCGACCCGACTGGATTTCATCGTTCAGGGTCACCAGTACGCCTTTACCGCGAGCTTCTTTGCTGCTGGCGACAGCCACGGCGTTGTACAGGTTCAGCATGCCGTCCGCCGACATGGCGGTGCCCGGGCGCATGGAGCCGACGACGATGATCGGCTTGTCGGTTTTTTCCACCAGATTCAGGAAGTACGCGGTTTCTTCCAGAGTGTCGGTGCCGTGAGTGATGACGATGCCATCGACGTCTTTGCTGTCGGCCAGTTCGGAAACGCGACGACCCAATTGCAGGAGGTTTTCGTTGGTGATGCTTTCCGAGGCGATTTGCATGACCTGTTCGCCGCGTACATTGGCCAGCGTGCTCAGTTCGGGAATGCCGGCGATCAATTGTTCGATGCCCACTTTCGCAGCCTGATAGGTCGCGCTGTTGGCAGCGCTGGCGCCTGCGCCGGCAATGGTGCCGCCGGTGGCCAGTACCACCACGTTGGCCAGTTTGGTCTGGGTTTCAGCTTCTTTTGCCTGGAGGGCGGTTGGCAGGAGCAGGAGGAGGGCCAAAGCGCCCGGAACGAAACTCTTCAAAGCAGATGTCATTATTTTTCTCTCTAGTAGTGAGACGGTGCTGATGCAGGTTCATCTAGATGCGCCCCGGGCCGATCTGAATGCCAGGGGTGCAGGGAGGGAGCAGGATCTGTACCAGTCGTACTGTGCGTGAGAGAAATGTTTAACCTTATGATTTAAATCAAGATTTATTTGAAGTGTGGTTGTGAGCTTGTCTCGCTCATCCGGGTTTCCGAACACAGGCTGTTTTCTCGTTCGGCTCACCGAAAAGGACTACGAACCTCGTCCACAGACTGAACTGGCTGCTTTCCAGATCTCTGCTAAAGAAAACGGCGCGCTGGCCGATGTGCCTTGATAGGGATCCAATTTTTCAGGAGTTCAAATGTCATTGACTATCGGTTTTTCAAATCCCGGTTCGGTCACGATCGGCGGCAAAACGGCAGCTACGATCAATGCAATGAGTGAAGCTGAAGCCGACGCGTCAGCCGAGGCACTGGGTACCGAGAAGGTTGAAACCAATCAGGTCAGAACCGGTGGTCCTGCCCAGGAAGCAAGCGCGAGCGAGGCTGAAGGCGGTGACAATCTGAGCATCACTATCAAGACGTTGCTCAAGCGCATGCAGGAATTGCAGAAGCAGCTTCAGGAGCAGCAACAGCAACTGGCCGCCGCGCAGGCTGCGAGTTATCCAACCCCCGAAGCCAAGTCGCAAGCGGTGATGTCCATCCAGGGGCAGATCGCTCAAACCAGCGGTGCCCTGCTGGAAGTCTCGGCTGCACTGGTCAAGGAAATGTCGAAGGGTTCTTCTGCTGGTAACGTGGTCAACACCACGGCTTGAGCGCTCAAGGGGCGGATCGATGGATTCGCTCTGCAACGCAATACCGATTTCTGATTGTTGACAAATGAAGGCGTGATTCGCATAGTTCGGTCTACGCAAACGTTTGCGCGGCCTTCGCGATGGATTGAATTGTCGTGGGTGCAGCGAGCTTACGCCAGCGCAAGCGTTGCTCACAATAATCATAAGATCGGAGTGAACCCATGAAGCTGCCATTCGCTGGACGTCTTCTTGCTGTCGCCATGCTGGCTGCCGCATCCGCCGCACTGCCTGTCTCTTCGGCTTTCGCCGAATCCCCTGAAAAACCCAAAGTCGCCCTGGTCATGAAATCCCTGGCCAACGAATTCTTCCTGACCATGGAAGACGGCGCCAAGGCCTACCAGAAAGAACATTCCGCCGATTTCGACCTGATCTCCAACGGCATCAAGGACGAAACCGACACGGCGGGGCAGACGCGCATCGTCGAGCAGATGATTCTGGCGAAGGTCAACGCACTGGTCATCGCACCGTCTGATTCCAAGGCGATGGTGCCGGTGATCAAGAAAGCCGTCGATGCCGGTATCACTGTGATCAACATCGACAACCAGCTCGATCCGGCTGTGATCAAAAGCAAGAACATCAGCGTTCCGTTCGTAGGCCCGGACAATCGCAAAGGCGCGCGTCTGGTGGGCGAATATCTGGCCAAGCAACTGAAGGCCGGTGACGAAGTCGGCATCATTGAAGGCGTCTCCACGACGACCAACGCCCAGCAGCGTACCGCTGGCTTCAAAGATGCTATGGAGGCTGCGCAGATCAAGGTTGTCTCCCTGCAGTCCGGCGATTGGGAAATCGACAAGGGCAACAAGGTGGCCGCTTCGATTCTCAGTGAATACCCGGACGTCAAAGCGCTGCTGGCCGGTAACGACAGCATGGCCGTGGGTGCCGTTTCCGCCGTGCGCGCTGCCGGCAAGGCGGGTCAGGTGAAGGTTGTCGGTTACGACAACATCAATGCCATCAAGCCGATGCTGAAGGACGGCCGCGTTCTGGCGACTGCCGACCAGTACGCCGCGAAGCAGGCGGTGTTTGGCATCGAGACCGCGCTTAAAATCATCAAGGGCGAGAAAGTCGACAGTGGTGCCAATGGCGTGATCGAAACGCCGGTCGAGCTGGTCACCAAGTAAGTCCTTTGGCGACACAATGGCGCTCGTCCGTCCGGGCGAGCGCATGGAGATTTTTATGTCAGTTTCCGCTCCGAACGCTGTCCTCTCGGTCAGCGGTATCGGCAAGACCTATGCGCAACCGGTTCTGACCGGCATCGACCTGACGTTGATGCGCGGTGAAGTGCTGGCGCTGACCGGTGAGAACGGTGCAGGTAAAAGCACCCTGTCGAAGATCATCGGTGGCCTGGTCACCCCTACCACTGGCCAGATGCAGTTCCAGGGCAAGGATTATCGCCCCGGCAGTCGCACGCAGGCTGAAGAACTGGGTGTGCGCATGGTCATGCAAGAGCTCAATCTGCTGCCGACGCTTTCGGTGGCGGAGAACCTTTTTCTCGACAACCTGCCGAGCAATGGTGGCTGGATCAGTCGCAAGCAACTGCGCAAAGCCGCTATCGAAGCCATGGCTCAAGTCGGCCTCGACGCCATCGACCCGGACACACTGGTCGGCGAGCTTGGGATCGGTCACCAGCAAATGGTCGAAATCGCCCGTAACCTGATCGGCGATTGTCACGTGCTGATCCTTGATGAACCGACCGCGATGCTGACCGCGCGCGAAGTCGAGATGCTGTTCGAGCAGATCACCCGGTTGCAGGCGCGCGGCGTCTCGATCATCTACATCTCCCATCGCCTCGAAGAACTGGCCAGGGTCGCTCAGCGCATTGCTGTGTTGCGTGACGGTAACCTCGTTTGCGTCGAGCCGATGGCCAATTACAACAGCGAGCAACTGGTCACCCTGATGGTCGGTCGCGAGCTGGGCGAGCATATCGATCTGGGGGCTCGCCATATCGGCGCGCCGGCCCTGACGGTCAAAGGCCTGACCCGCTCCGACAAGGTTCGCGACGTGTCCTTTGAGGTTCGCGCCGGTGAGATTTTTGGCATTTCGGGGCTGATCGGGGCAGGGCGCACCGAACTTTTGCGGCTGATCTTCGGTGCTGATGTCGCGGACAGCGGCACGGTGGCACTCGGTTCACCGGCAAAAACGGTGAGCATTCGCTCGCCAGTCGATGCGGTGCGCAACGGCATCGCCTTGATCACCGAAGATCGCAAGGGCGAAGGACTGCTGCTGAGTCAGTCGATCAGCGCCAACATTGCCCTGGGCAACATGCCGGAAATTTCCAGTGGCGGGTTCGTCAACAACGGCGACGAAACGAAGCTCGCGCAACGGCAGATCGACGCCATGCGTATCCGCAGTTCCAGCCCGACGCAGCTGGTATCCGAGCTGTCCGGCGGCAATCAGCAAAAGGTGGTAATCGGTCGCTGGCTTGAGCGCGACTGCTCGGTGTTGCTGTTCGACGAGCCGACTCGTGGTATCGACGTCGGTGCCAAATTCGATATCTATGCCTTGCTCGGCGAACTGACCCGGCAGGGCAAGGCCTTGGTCGTGGTGTCCAGCGATTTGCGCGAGTTGATGCTGATCTGCGACCGCATCGGTGTGTTGTCGGCGGGGCGTCTGATCGATACGTTCGAACGCGACAGCTGGACCCAGGATGACTTGCTTGCCGCCGCATTCGCCGGCTACCAGAAACGTGATGCGTTGCTCAACGAAGCAGCGCCTAGGGATCTCCCATGAAAACTGCATCTTCCGCCGGCAAATCCAGTGGCAATTTCTACGGCCTTGGCACTTATCTGGGCCTCGCGGGCGCCTTGCTGGCAATGATTGCGCTGTTCTCGGTCATGAGCAGCCATTTCCTGTCGTACAACACCTTCAGCACCCTGGCCAACCAGATTCCCGACCTGATGGTGCTGGCAGTGGGCATGACCTTCGTCCTGATCATCGGCGGTATCGATCTGTCGGTGGGCTCGGTACTGGCACTCGCGGCCTCCACTGTCAGCGTGGCGATTCTTGGCTGGGGCTGGAGCGTACTGCCGGCGGCCTTGCTGGGTATGGCTGTCGCGGCGTTGGCTGGCACGGTAACTGGCTCGATTACCGTGGCGTGGCGAATTCCGTCGTTCATCGTGTCTCTGGGTGTTCTGGAGATGGCCCGTGGTCTGGCCTATCAGATGACCGGTTCGCGCACGGCCTACATCGGTGATTCCTTCGCCTGGCTGTCGAACCCGATCGCCTTCGGCATTTCGCCGTCGTTCATCATTGCCTTGCTGGTCATCTTTATTGCCCAGGCCGTTCTGACCCGTACTGTGTTCGGTCGCTACCTGATCGGCATTGGCACCAACGAAGAAGCGGTGCGTCTGGCGGGGATCAATCCAAAACCCTACAAGATCCTGGTCTTCAGTCTGATGGGGCTGCTCGCCGGCATTGCGGCGCTGTTCCAGATTTCCCGGCTGGAAGCGGCCGACCCGAACGCCGGTTCCGGCCTTGAGCTGCAAGTGATCGCTGCGGTGGTGATCGGCGGCACCAGCCTGATGGGCGGACGTGGTTCGGTAATCAGCACCTTTTTCGGCGTGTTGATCATCTCCGTCCTGGCGGCCGGTCTGGCGCAGATTGGCGCGACCGAGCCGACCAAGCGCATCATCACCGGCGCGGTGATCGTAATCGCCGTGGTGCTCGATACCTATCGCAGTCAACGCGCAAGCCGACGGGGCTGATAAATGGCAACGATCAAGGATGTGGCGGCACTCGCAGGAATTTCCTATACGACCGTGTCCCACGTAGTAAACAAGACCCGGCCGGTGAGCGAAGAGGTGCGGGTCAAGGTCGAGGCGGCGATCAAGAGTCTCGACTATGTACCGAGCGCCGTGGCCCGGTCGCTGAAAGCGAAAACCACCGCCACCATCGGTTTGCTGGTGCCCAACAGCCTCAACCCATACTTCGCCGAACTGGCGCGCGGGATCGAGGATTACTGCGAGCGTAACGGTTACTGCGTGATTCTCTGCAACTCCGACGACAACCCGGACAAGCAGCGCAGCTACCTGCGGGTCCTGTTGGAAAAACGCATCGACGGCTTGATCGTCGCCTCGGCGGGTGGCGACAGCGGTCTGGCGCAAGGGTTGGCGGGTGTAAAGACGCCGATGGTAATCGTCGACCGTGGGCTCGAAGGCGTGGATGCCGACCTGGTGCGCATTGATCACGAATATGGCGCGTACCTCGCGACGCGGCATCTGCTCGAGCTCGGTCATCGCGATATCGCCACGATCGGTGGTCCGGCCAGCACCAGTGTTGCGCAAATGCGTCAGGCCGGTTTTGCTCGAGCGCTGAAAGAGGCCGGTGTTGAAGTGGCCCCGTCGCGCATGCTGGAAAGCGACTTCACCAGCACTGGCGGTTACAACGCTGCTTCCATCCTGCTTGAACGTAACCCGCCGAGCGCGATTTTTGCCGGTAACGACATGATCGGCATTGGTGTGCTGCGGGCGGCGGCAGAGCGCAACGTGCGCGTGCCCGCCGAGTTGTCGGTGATCGGTTTCGACGATATCCAGATGAGTCGTTACGTGTATCCCGCGCTGACGACCGTGGGCCAGTCGATCCTGCAATTGGGCGAGATGGCCGCGGAAGTTCTGTTGCGAAGAATTGCCACCCCGGATCTGGCGACGGATCAGCGGATCGTGACCCCGAGTATTGTCCTGCGCGAATCGACTGCACCGCTGTCCGGCGTGTTCACCGAATACCGCTGAAACGAATTGAAGAGTAGTGATGTATGTCCGCAAATGTAGTGGTAATAGGCAGCCTGAACATGGACCTGGTCACCCGGGCGCCGCGCTTGCCCCGGGGCGGTGAGACGCTGATCGGTCATTCCTTCGCGACCGTGTCCGGTGGCAAGGGCGCCAATCAGGCGGTGGCCGCTGCGCGACTGGGAGCGCAAGTGTCGATGGTCGGCTGTGTCGGCAACGATGAATATGGCGTGCAATTGCACGACGCGTTGCTGGCCGAGCAGATCGATTGCCAGGCGCTCAGCGTGGTGGAGGATTCCAGTGGCGTGGCGCTGATCGTGGTCGATGACAACAGTCAGAACGCAATTGTCATCGTGGCCGGTGCCAATGGCTCGATGACCCCGGCGGTCATCGACCGGTTCGACGCCGTGCTAAAGGCTGCCGACGTGATCATCTGCCAGTTGGAAATCCCTGATGCCACCGTAGGCCATGCCCTCAAGCGCGGACGTGAGCTGGGCAAGACAGTCATCCTCAACCCGGCGCCGGCCAGTCGTCCGCTGCCGGCAGACTGGTTTGCCGCCATCGATTACCTGATTCCCAACGAGAGCGAGGCCGCCGCCCTCAGCGGTTTGCCGGTGGACTCGCTGGAGACCGCTGAAAAAGCCGCGGCGCACCTGATTTCACTGGGCGCCGGCAAGGTCATCATCACGCTGGGCGCTCAAGGCTCTTTGTTCGCCAACGGTACGGGTTACCAGTATTTTCCTGCACCCAAAGTGAAGGCTGTCGACACCACCGCCGCCGGGGACACTTTTGTCGGCGGATTTGCCGCTGCACTGGCGGCCGGCAAAACCGAGGACGAGGCCATTCGTTTCGGGCAGGTCGCTGCGGCCCTGTCGGTTACCCGGGCAGGTGCCCAGCCGTCCATTCCCACCACCTCCGACGTACAGGCATTCAAACCCGCATGAAAAAGACTCCTTTGCTCAATGTCGCCCTGTCGCGGCTGATTGCCTCCCTCGGCCACGGCGACGTGGTCGTGATCGGTGATGCCGGCCTGCCGGTGCCGCCGGGTGTCGAGCTGATCGACCTAGCGTTGACGCACGGCGTGCCGGATTTCGTCAGCACCCTGAAAGTCGTGCTCAGCGAGATGCAGGTGGAAAGCCACGCGCTGGCCAAGGAGATTTTCGACAAGCAACCGACCGCGCTGTCCACGCTGGACGAGCTGAATGACGAAGGCTCGCTGGGGCGGCGTGACCTGCTCAGTCACGAGCAATTCAAAGTACTCAGCCGACAGGCACGAGCGATTGTTCGTACGGGAGAATGCCAGCCGTACTGCAACATCGTGCTGGTGGCTGGGGTTACGTTCTAAACAGGGTTCGCCCCTTTTGATTTCATCTGCACAAGGAATGCGCCATGCACCGCTATGCTCAAAAATTGCATCAATTGATTCGGGGGCTGCTGCTTTTGTCCGTGATAACCGCGACCGGCGCCCAGGCGGCGGAAAAGATCGACCTGATCATTGACACCGATCCGGGTGCCGACGACGTGGTCGCCCTGTTGTTTGCCCTGGCCTCCCCGGAAGAGCTGAACATTCGCGCGTTGACCACCGTGGCCGGCAATGTGCGTCTGGACAAGACTTCGCGCAATGCCAGGTTGGCCCGTGAGTGGGCTGGGCGGGAAGATATTCCGGTGTACGCCGGGGCGCCAAAACCGCTGATGCGCACGCCGATCTACGCTGAAAACATCCATGGCAAGGAAGGCCTGTCGGGTGTCACCGTGCATGAGCCGAAGAAAGGCCTGGCCGAAGGCAATGCGGTCAACTATCTGATCGACACCCTGAAAAAAGCCAAGCCGCACAGCATCACCATCGCGATGCTCGGCCCGCAGACCAACCTGGCCCTGGCGCTGATCCAGGAGCCGGAGATCGTTCAGGGCATCAAGGAAGTCGTGATCATGGGGGGCGCTCACTTCAATGGCGGCAACATCACGCCAGTGGCCGAATTTAACTTGTACGCCGACCCGCAAGCCGCGGAAGTTGTGCTCAAAAGCGGCGTGAAACTGACTTATCTGCCGCTGGACGTGACCCACAAGATCCTCACCAGTGACGCACGCCTGAAGCAGATTGCGGCGCTGAACAACAATGCGAGCAAGATTGTCGGCGACATCCTCAACGAGTACATCAAAGGGGATATGGAGCACTACGGCATTCCGGGTGGCCCGGTGCATGACGCCACCGTCGTGGCTTATCTGCTCAAGCCTGAACTCTTCACGGGTCGTTCGGTGAATGTGGTGGTCGATAGCCGTGAAGGCCCGACATTCGGCCAGACCATTGTCGACTGGTATGACGGCCTGAAGGCGCCGAAGAACGCTTTCTGGGTGGAGAACGGCGATGCCCAAGGCTTCTTCGATCTGCTGACCGAGCGTCTGAAGCGTCTGAAGTAAGCC
Organism: Pseudomonas sp. FG35; assembly: GCF_057809295.1. Taxonomy (NCBI): domain Bacteria; kingdom Pseudomonadati; phylum Pseudomonadota; class Gammaproteobacteria; order Pseudomonadales; family Pseudomonadaceae; genus Pseudomonas; species Pseudomonas sp. FG35. The sequence continues at coordinate 21,493 of NZ_JBMDJR010000014.1, forward strand.
ATACGCCCGCAAGCGCCAGCTTGCGGGCTTTTACTTTCTCTCGGTGTCCGATGTCCCTCCGAAGTCATCGGGATACTTCTCGAACAGCTGGGCAATGAACGACTGTGCGCCTTGCGTTCCCAGGGTCTTCACCAGCAAGTCAATGCTGATCAATGCCAATTCCTCCGGGCTGCCCGGACTGTAAGAGCTGTGCCCTTGCGGCCAGGTGGCCTTGATGTCGGCGGTAATGCTTACGGTGGTCATGGCAAGGCTCGGTCACGGGATTGAAGTCTTGAGTTAACCACTTTGTCGGGCGGTTAGCACTGCGACTTAGGCATGAGCACAGCGCTATGCGACACTTGGTCGTTTCCGCAAAAAAACAAGGATTGCGCTGTGCAGATCGATTTGAATAGCCCCGACGGCCTGACCCTTGATGCTGTCCGCCAGATGCTGGCGTCAGCCAGTGATGACGAACATACCCAGCTGCGGGTGACCAAGGGCGGGATTGCTTATATTTCTTCGGGTGTCACTGGCGGTCAGGACATCGACGGTTTGCTGTTTCGCCTGGAGACTTGGGCTAAAGGATCGGGATATGTGGGGAATGTTGCGGCCAGTGATGAAGTCTGGGTTATGCAGATCTTCAATGCGCTCAAGGACAACTGGCCGAATCCGCCCTTTGACTACATTGATGTCTACTGAACGTCATTAATATTCAGTGACGTTTTACGGGGTGAAGCGACACGCGTTGCTCAGGCACACTCGGCGTTTTTCCGATGGTGGGGCAGGGTGATGGCACTCATCGGGAAACCAATCGCCGTATTGGTGGTCGCACGATTTCTGGTAAAAATTGAATAAGGAGGCTTCATGCCTTGGAAGTTCGCGTCACTGGGTGCACTGATGGCCGTTGCTTTGTTGGGAGGTTGCACCACGACCTCCAGCGAGTCGCAAAAGGATCCCGTGGCGACTGAGGCCGGACATGGTCGTTGTGAAGTATCGGCTGCGGAGTTCGCTCTCGGCAAGAAAGCTTCGCCAGAGCTGTTGGAGCAAGCGCGCAAGAAAGCCGGTGCGCAGAACGCCCGGTTCCTCAAGCCGAATGACATGATTACTTTGGAGTACCGCTCCGATCGCCTCAACCTGAATACCGATCAGAACCTGGTGGTCACTCGCGTCAGCTGCGGCTGAGTTTCGGGCATTTGTCTTACCCATAAAAAACCCCGTCACATGGACGGGGTTTTTTTAGTGCGCCGGGAAATTACTCTGGGCGAACTTGTGCAGCTTGCATACCCTTTTGGCCTTTCTCAGCCACGAAGGAGACGGTCTGGCCTTCTTTCAGGCTTTTGAAACCGTCAGTTTCGATAGCTTTGAAGTGTACGAACAGGTCGTCACCGCCACCTTGAGGAGTGATGAAGCCGAAGCCTTTTTCATCGTTGAACCATTTAACGGTGCCGGTTTGGCGATTAGACATGGTGTATCTCCAAGAAACATATATTTTCAGTAGTACTGTGCTGCTCAGGCCAACTGGGCACACCGGGGTATCATAGTCGAAATGTTCGCTTTGGTAGCCCCCCGGACGTGCTGTTTGCCAATCAGTCGTGTTTTCTTTACTGCCTGTTTCGGCTGGAGGCCCCGGTTTAAAAGGCTTCGAGCGAAAAATAAAGACAATAAAAAAACCTGTAAAACCTGCATAAATCGTACGAAATGGCCTGAATCAGATGCTTTTCAGCGGTGCTGGAGGCAGTGAAAAGGCCTGTTTCATCATTTTTTCGCCGGGGTATTGGCCTTGCATTTGGCAATTTGCCCCAAGGCTTTCTGTTGCAGTTCAGGCGTGGCCTTGTTGTCCATCAATGCCTGAATGTCGCTGGCCGGGTAGGACTTGATGGCATCGGCACCGCACGCGCAGTGGGATTTTGCGGCAGCGGCACCTATTTGCGGAGTGGCCGCCTGGGTGCACTGAGCCATGTATTTCTCACGCTCGCCCTTTGGCCAGTCGGCGTGGGCGCTCAGCGGCAGCAGCAAAACGAGGGGGGCGACTGCAGCAAGCAGGGTGTTAAGACGCATGCGAGGATGCTCCTTGTGGGTCAATGTCTTGTTATCTGAGGGCCCAAAGGCCGATCAAGTTCAGCACTCTGGCATAAAACAGACGATTTGCCTCTCGCTAAAACCTGAGTGCATCGGTGACCGTTCATCTGTGCTAGCATGCCTGGCTCGGGCGTTCGCAGGCTCCGGATGACCTTCAGTCCCGGTAGCGGCAGCGCACGAATTTTCCGATTTGAATCCCAGTCACTCTGGTTCGGTTTTCCGGTTGGCCGCAAGGCTCCTGCCGCTGTAAGGCAGGCGTTCGTCATTGAATGGCCTGGATCGGATCTTGTACTGGCTCATCCCAACCCACGTGACCTTTGGTAGGGGTCACCACTAGGAGAGGAGGCGCCATGCCAACTATTACTCTTCCCGACGGCAGTCAACGTTCATTCGATCACCCGGTTTCCGTAGCCGAGGTCGCCGCCTCCATCGGTGCAGGTCTGGCCAAGGCCACCGTAGCCGGCAAGGTCAATGGCAAGCTGGTCGACGCCTGCGACATCATCGACAGCGATGCGACGCTGCAAATCATCACGCCAAAGGATGAAGAGGGGCTGGAGATCATTCGCCACTCTTGCGCCCACCTGGTCGGCCATGCGGTCAAGCAGCTGTACCCGACTGCAAAAATGGTCATCGGGCCGGTCATCGACGAAGGTTTCTACTACGACATCGCCTTCGAGCGTCCTTTCACTCCGGACGACATGGCCGCCATCGAGCAGCGCATGCACCAGCTGATCGATACAGAATATGACGTCATCAAGAAAGTCACTCCGCGTGCCGAAGTGATCGAAGTGTTCAAGGCTCGTGGCGAAGACTACAAGCTGCGCCTGGTCGAAGACATGCCGAACGAGCAGGCCATGGGCCTGTACTATCACGAAGAATACGTCGACATGTGCCGCGGTCCGCACGTGCCGAACACTCGCTTCCTGAAATCCTTCAAGCTGACCAAGCTGTCCGGCGCCTACTGGCGCGGTGATGCCAAGAACGAGCAATTGCAGCGCGTTTATGGCACCGCGTGGGCTGACAAGAAGCAACTGGCTGCTTACATCCAGCGTATTGAAGAAGCTGAAAAGCGCGATCACCGCAAGATCGGCAAGCGCCTGGGCCTGTTTCATACCCAGGAAGAAGCGCCGGGCATGGTGTTCTGGCACCCGAACGGCTGGACGCTGTACCAGGTGCTCGAGCAGTACATGCGCAAAGTGCAGCGCGACAACGGCTATCTCGAGATCAAGACGCCGCAAGTCGTTGACCGCAGCCTGTGGGAGAAATCCGGGCACTGGGCAAACTACGCCGACAACATGTTCACCACTGAGTCGGAAAGCCGCGACTACGCTATCAAGCCAATGAACTGCCCATGCCATGTGCAGGTGTTCAACCAGGGCCTGAAGAGCTACCGCGAGCTGCCGATGCGTCTGGCCGAGTTCGGCGCCTGCCACCGTAACGAGCCATCGGGTGCGCTGCACGGCATCATGCGTGTGCGTGCGTTCACTCAGGACGACGCCCACATCTTCTGCACCGAAGAGCAGATGCAGGCTGAATCCGCTGCGTTCATCAAGCTGACCATGGATGTTTACCGCGACTTCGGCTTTACCGACGTCGAGATGAAGCTGTCCACTCGTCCGGAAAAACGCGTCGGTTCCGACGAGCTGTGGGATCGCGCCGAAGCAGCTCTGGCTGCAGCCCTTGATAGCGCGGGTCTGCCTTACGATCTGCAGCCGGGTGAGGGGGCGTTCTACGGTCCGAAAATCGAATTCTCGCTGAAAGATTGCCTCGGCCGCGTGTGGCAGTGTGGTACCTTGCAGCTCGATTTCAACCTGCCTGTGCGTCTGGGAGCCGAATACGTTTCCGAAGACAACAGCCGCAAGCATCCGGTGATGTTGCACCGTGCGATCCTCGGTTCGTTCGAGCGTTTCGTCGGAATTCTGATCGAGCACTACGAGGGTGCGTTCCCTGCGTGGCTGGCGCCAACCCAGGCAGTGATCATGAATATCACTGATAAACAGGCAGATTTCGTCGTTCAGGTCGAAAAAACTCTCAACGAAAGCGGGTTTCGTGCCAAGTCCGACTTGAGAAATGAAAAGATCGGCTTTAAAATCCGCGAGCATACTTTGCTCAAGGTTCCATATCTCTTGGTTATTGGGGATAAGGAAGTCGAGATGCAGACTGTCGCTGTGCGTACTCGTGAAGGTGCTGACCTGGGCTCGATGCCCGTCGCCCAGTTCGCTGAGTTTCTCGCGCAAGCGGTTTCCCGGCGTGGTCGCCCAGATTCGGAGTAATTATTATTAAGCGTGAAATGAGACAAGATAAACGAGCTGCACCGAAAGCCCCGATCAACGAGAATATCTCGGCACGCGAGGTTCGGTTAATTGGCGCTGATGGCGAGCAGATTGGCATCGTCTCGATTGATGAAGCGCTTCGTATTGCTGAAGAAGCAAAGCTTGATCTGGTAGAAATTTCTGCCGACGCAGTCCCACCGGTTTGCCGTGTGATGGACTACGGCAAATCGATCTTCGAAAAGAAGAAGCAGATTGCTGCGGCGAAGAAAAACCAGAAGCAGATTCAGGTAAAAGAAATCAAGTTTCGTCCAGGGACGGAGGAAGGGGATTACCAGGTAAAACTGCGCAACCTGGTACGTTTCCTGAGTGACGGGGACAGGGCCAAGGTATCCTTGCGATTCCGCGGCCGTGAGATGGCCCACCAGGAGCTGGGGATGGAACTCCTCAAGCGGGTTGAACAAGACCTGCTCGAGTACGGTTCGGTCGAACAGCATCCTAAGATGGAAGGACGCCAGCTGATCATGGTCATCGCCCCGAAAAAGAAGAAGTAATCAACAGGGCACGGCAGGCCTTCTGATTATGTTTATCAACTGAATGCGGAGTATCCGAACATGCCAAAGATGAAAACCAAAAGTGGTGCTGCTAAGCGGTTTCTGAAAACTGCTAACGGTATCAAGCACAAGCACGCTTTCAAGAGCCACATCCTGACCAAAATGTCGACCAAGCGTAAGCGTCAACTGCGCGGTAGCAGCTTGCTGCATCCGTCTGACGTGGCAAAAGTCGAGCGCATGCTGCGCCTTCGTTAATTTTTGGATCAAGAATAGAGGAAGTAACTCATGGCTCGTGTAAAGCGTGGCGTCATTGCCCGTAAACGTCACAAAAAAATTCTGAAACTTGCTAAAGGCTACTACGGCGCACGCTCCCGCGTATTCCGTGTTGCCAAGCAAGCGGTAATCAAGGCAGGCCAATACGCCTACCGTGACCGTCGTCAGAAAAAACGTCAGTTCCGCGCTCTGTGGATCGCTCGTATCAACGCTGGTGCTCGTGTTAACGGTCTGTCCTACAGCCGTTTCATCGCTGGCCTGAAAAAAGCGTCCATCGAGATCGACCGTAAGGTTCTGGCTGATCTGGCAGTGAACGAAAAAGCGGCGTTTGCTGCGATTGTCGAGAAAGCTAAAGCCACCTTGGCTTAAGTACCCCCGACAGTCACCCGGCCTCACCTCTGTGGAGCCAGGTGTTAAACGTCATAAATAGGGGAAGAGCCTTCAAGCTCTTCCCCTATTTTGTATCTGGAGTCTGTACATGGAAAACCTGGATGCGCTGGTCTCTCAAGCACTAGAGGCTGTGCAAAGCGCTGAAGATATCAATGCCCTGGAGCAAATCCGGGTTCAATACCTTGGCAAAAAGGGTGAATTGACTCAGGTGATGAAGACCCTGGGGAATTTGCCGGCAGAAGAGCGTCCGCAGGTCGGCGCGCTGATCAACGTTGCCAAGGAACGTGTCACAGGCGTTCTCAATGCGCGCATGGCTCTGTTTGAGGAAGCCGAACTGGCTGCCAAGCTGTCTGCCGAATCCATTGACGTGACCCTGCCGGGCCGTGGTCAGACCTCCGGTGGTCTGCATCCGGTAACCCGGACTCTGGAACGTATCGAACAGTTCTTCACTCATATCGGCTACGGCATTGCCGAAGGCCCTGAGGTCGAAGACGACTATCACAACTTCGAGGCGCTCAACATCCCAGGCCACCACCCGGCCCGGTCGATGCATGACACCTTCTATTTCAACGCCAACATGTTGCTGCGCACCCATACCTCGCCGGTACAGGTCCGCACCATGGAATCGAAAAAGCCGCCGATCCGCATCGTCTGCCCAGGCCGTGTGTACCGCAGCGACTCCGATATCACCCACTCGCCGATGTTCCACCAGGTCGAAGGTCTGCTGGTCGATCGCGATATCAACTTCGCCGACCTAAAAGGCACGATCGAAGAGTTCCTGCGGGTGTTCTTCGAGAAAGAACTGGCCGTGCGTTTCCGTCCTTCGTACTTCCCGTTCACCGAGCCTTCCGCCGAAGTCGACATGGAATGCGTGATGTGCAGCGGTAAAGGCTGCCGCGTCTGCAAGCAGACCGGCTGGCTGGAAGTGATGGGCTGCGGCATGGTTCATCCGAACGTGCTGCGCATGTCCGGAATCGATCCGGAAGAGTTCTCGGGCTTCGCCTTCGGCATGGGCGTTGAGCGTCTGGCCATGCTGCGTTACGGCGTGAACGACTTGCGTCTGTTCTTCGACAACGACTTGCGGTTCCTCGCGCAATTTCGCTAGTCGTAACGAATTCTTAGGAGAGCAGGATGAAATTCAGTGAACAATGGCTGCGTGGCTGGGTCAGCCCGCAGGTAGATCGCGACGCGCTGGTTGCCCGTCTGTCGATGGCCGGTCTTGAGGTCGATAGCGTTACGCCGGCCGCCGGTGTTTTCAGTGGCGTGGTTGTGGGCGAGGTGCTGAGCACCGAGCAGCACCCCGATGCCGACAAATTGCGCGTTTGCCAGGTCAGCAATGGCGCGGAAACTTTCCAGGTTGTGTGTGGTGCGCCAAACGTGCGTCCGGGCCTGAAAATTCCGTTCGCAATGATCGGTGCCGAGCTGCCGGGCGACTTCAAGATCAAGAAGGCCAAGCTGCGCGGCGTCGAGTCCAACGGCATGCTGTGCTCGCAAGCCGAACTTCAGATCGGCGAAGGCAATGACGGTCTGATGGAGCTGCCGGCTGATGCGCCGGTGGGCGAAGATTTTCGTGTTTATCTGGACCTGGAAGACGCCAGCATCGAAGTCGATCTGACTCCGAACCGCGGCGACTGCCTGTCCCTGGCCGGTCTGGCCCGTGAAGTCGGCGCGTTGTACGACGCTCCGGTCACTCGCCCGGTGGTGAAGGCCGTTCCTGCAGTGCACGACGAAGTGCGCTCCGTCGAAGTCCTGGCACCTGCTGCCTGCCCGCGTTATCTGGGCCGTGTCATCCGTAACGTTGACCTGTCCAAGCCGACGCCACTGTGGATGGTTGAGCGCCTGCGTCGCGCCGAAGTCCGCAGCATCGACGCCGCCGTCGACATCACCAACTACGTGATGCTCGAGCTGGGTCAGCCGCTGCACGCTTTCGATCTCGCCGAAATCAATGGCGGCATCCGTGTGCGCATGGCAGAAGAGGGCGAGAAGCTTGTGCTGCTCGACGGTCAGGAAGTCAGCCTGCGTAGCGATACGCTGGTGATCGCCGACCACACTCGCGCTCTGGCCATTGCCGGCGTGATGGGTGGCGAGCATAGCGGTGTATCTGCGACCACTCGCGACGTATTCCTTGAAAGTGCGTTCTTCGACCAGATCGCGGTGGCGGGCAAGGCTCGTTCCTACGGTCTGCACACCGACGCTTCGCACCGCTACGAGCGCGGTGTAGACTGGCAACTGGCCCGTGAAGCCATGGAGCGCGCCACTGGCCTGCTGCTGGAAATCACCGGTGGCGAAGCTGGCCCGATCATCGAGACCGTCAGCGAGCAGCATCTGCCGTCGATCGCACTGATCACCCTGCGTGCTCAGCGCATCACCCAGATGCTGGGCATGCAAATGGATTCGGCCGAAGTCGAGCGCCTGCTCAATGCTTTGGGTCTGAAGGTTTCCGCCGACGGAGCAGGGCAGTGGCGCGTAGAAGTGCCAAGCCACCGCTTCGATATCAGCCTGGAAGTCGATCTGATCGAAGAGCTGGCGCGTCTGTACGGTTACAACCGCTTGCCGGTTCGTTACCCGCAAGCTCGTCTGGCGCCACAGGCCAAGGCTGAAGCGCGCAGCGATCTGCCGGAGCTGCGTCGTCTGCTGGTCGCTCGTGGCTATCAAGAAGCGATCACTTACAGCTTCATCGATCCGAAGCAGTTCGAGCTGTTCAACCCGGGCGTCGAGCCGCTGCTGTTGGCGAACCCGATCTCCAATGACATGGCCGCCATGCGTTCGTCGCTGTGGCCGGGTCTGGTCAAGGCGCTGCAGCACAACCTCAACCGTCAGCAGGATCGTGTTCGTCTGTTCGAGAGCGGTCTGCGCTTCGTCGGTCAGCTGGAAGGTCTGAAGCAAGAACCGATGATCGCCGGTGTGGTGTGCGGCAGCCGTCTGCCGGAAGGCTGGGCGCAAGGCCGCGATACCGTCGACTTCTTCGACGTCAAGGCTGATGTTGAGGCGGTGCTGGGCTTTGCCGGTGCGCTGGATCAGTTTACTTTTGCACCGGGCAAGCACCCTGCACTGCATCCAGGCCAGACCGCACGCATCGAGCGGGAAGGGCGTGAAGTCGGCTTTATCGGCGCGATTCACCCTGAGCTGTCGAAATCCCTGGGTCTCGACCGTCCGGTCTTCGTCTTCGAGCTGGTTCTGGCTGAAGTCGCTCTGGGGAAAATGCCGAAATTCCACGAGTTGTCGCGCTTTCCTGAAGTGCGTCGTGACCTGGCACTGATTGCGCACAAAGACGTTGCAGCCTCGGCTGTACTGGACGTAATCCGTGAAAATGCAGGCGAATGGCTGACAGACCTCAGGCTATTTGACGTGTATCAGGGTAAAGGCATTGATCCTGATAGAAAAAGCCTCGCAGTCGGCTTGACCTGGCAGCATCCATCGCGCACTCTTAATGACGATGAGGTGAATTCGACGACGCAAAATATCCTCACCTCGCTCGAACAAAGGTTGAACGCCACGTTAAGGAAGTGACGTATGGGGGCTTTGACGAAAGCTGAGATGGCGGAACGTCTGTATGAAGAGCTGGGCCTGAACAAGCGGGAAGCCAAGGAGTTGGTGGAACTGTTTTTCGAGGAAATCAGGCACGCTCTTGAAGACAACGAGCAGGTCAAATTGTCGGGTTTCGGCAATTTCGACCTTCGGGACAAACGCCAGCGGCCTGGCCGCAACCCGAAAACGGGGGAAGAAATCCCGATCACGGCTCGCCGTGTGGTCACCTTTCGTCCAGGGCAGAAGTTGAAGGCCCGAGTTGAGGCTTATGCTGGAACCAAGTCATAACGACGAACTCCCCGTCATCCCGGGCAAACGCTACTTCACCATCGGTGAAGTCAGCGAGCTGTGTGCGGTTAAACCTCATGTGCTGCGCTATTGGGAGCAGGAGTTTCCTCAGCTCAACCCCGTCAAACGGCGCGGAAACCGCCGGTATTATCAGCGCCAGGACGTGCTGATGATCCGGCAGATCCGTGCGCTCCTTTACGATCAGGGGTTCACCATCGGCGGCGCGCGCCTGCGTCTGTCCGGCGATGAAGCCAAAGACGACACCACCCAATACAAGCAAATGATCCGCCAGATGATCGCCGAGCTCGAAGACGTTCTGGTGGTTCTCAAGAAATAATTTCCTGCTTTTAAATACTTCCAGTTTTCAAAAGCTTGCGATATATTCTTGAGCGTTCTTCGAGATGAAGAACGAGTTTCAAACCTAGTCGGGGCGTAGCGCAGTCCGGTAGCGCACTAGCATGGGGTGCTAGGGGTCGAGTGTTCGAATCACTCCGTCCCGACCATTATTCCTGAGTAGAATCAGACACTTAAGCCGATCAGCCAGATCGGCTTTTTTGTGCCTGCGCAAAACTCCTGGTGCAGCAAAATCGTTCAAGGTTTTCTTTCTTCAGCTTCATTCTTAGATCCGCTGGATGTTTGCGCATCCTTCTCGGTCTCATGGGCCTCTGCGCCGGAGTTCGACCCCGAGGCTTCTTCACCCTTCTTGTCGGCCTTGTCTATCCTGGATTCGGTGCCTCCCTGGTTGACCCCGGGAATACCCGTAGGCGGAACGGTGCTTCCCGCCATCGCCAACGGTGCGGTGGCAGATAAAAGACTTCCAAGCATGAGGGCTGCAATGGTTCTGTTCATCGTCGGGCTTCCGCGTCAGGTGGATAGACGTTGGAAGTTCTGACGCGGGGTAAAGTGCCGGTCAACTGACGGGCGGGAACTCATAGCTATTTGTTCACGGACGCCCGCTATAGATGTGGTTCAGCAAGAACAGCTCGATGATCGCCACAAAGACGCAGGTCACGACAAATCCGCGGGTGAAGACTCTGCGAGGCTTTTGGCCGGACGTCTCGAAGCTGCACAGTGATAGCAGGTCTGAGAAAAACTCCAGTAAGCTCATCCGTGTCTGTCCTTCGCTTGATGTTTGTATCGCGGTGTGGCGCAGTTTATCTCAACGGCTTAGTCGATTGCGGCCGCGCTTCACTGCTCACGCAACTGGTTCCATTCAATGCCGAACCTTCCAAGATACTTCCTCAATCGGTCCGCATCGTTGGGCTGTGCTTTCGCCTGTCGCGACACGCCGAACAGTCGTCTGCCGGCATCCGACAAGCTGTCTGCCTGTCTGCAAACCTCCAGCACTGCCTTCAATTGCAATCGATCGAACAGGTCCAGCGTCTGCGCATCGCCCGGCAGCTCATTCTTCATCCCGGTTGGTTGCGCCAGGCCCCACGCATACCGCAGCCGATCAATTTCCTCCTCGACCTGCGCTTCATCGATTCGCCCGCTGTCGGCCAGCGTCGCCATACGCGTGATCGAGGCCGAGAGTTCACGGAAATTGCCCAGCCACGCAGCTTCCCGTGAGCTGGCGAAACTCAGGTAGCGCCGTCGGGCTTCAAGATTGAAACGCACCAGTTGGCCGTATTCGCGTGCGTGACGTTCAAGCTCGAAATCGATATTGGGTTCGATGTCTTCGCGGCGTCCGGCCAAGCCTGGCAGGTCGAACGTCCAGAGGTTGATCCGTGCGTAGAGATCTTCCCGGAACAGACCTTCGGCGACGCGACTGCGCAGGTCGCGGTGGGTGCCGGCGATGATCAGGAAGTCGCTGTCGACTTCCTTGTCCGAGCCCAGCGGGAAGAAGCGCTTCTCTTCGATGGCCTTGAGCAGCATCGCTTGTTCATCTGCCCCCAGTTCGCCGATCTCGTCGAGAAACAACATGCCGCCGTCAGCCGCTCGCAGCAGGCCGTCGCGAGCGTTTTGTGCGCCGGTAAAGGCGCCTTTGACGTGGCCGAACAGCGCGGACATTGCGCCGTCGCCACGCAGGGTCGCGCAGTTGACTTCAACGAAACGCCCCTGCATTTGATGGCGACTGCGTTTGAGCTCATAGATGCGTCGGGCAAGAAAGGACTTGCCGGCGCCGGTCGGGCCGATCAGCAGCATCGGCGCTTTGGAGCGCACGGCCACGCGTTCGATCTGCTCGATGGAACGGTTGAACGCGGTGTTGCGAGTGGCGATGCCGGACTTGAGAAACTCCAGGCCTTCCAGACGTTTGTGGGTGAATCGTGAGGCAATCCGGTCGTAGCGCGACAGATCAAGGTCGATCAGGGCGTGGGTGCCGGTGGCCGGCTCTTCTTCGCTCTTGCGACGGGCGGGGGAGGTCTGGATCAGGCGTGCCGGCAGGTAGCGCGCCTCGGTCAGCAAGAACCAGCAGATCTGCGCGACGTGGGTCCCCGTGGTGATGTGCACCAGATAGTCCTCACGCTCGGTATCGAAGGTGTATTCGGAGGTGAAGTCGTGGAGTGCGCCGTAGACCTCTTCGAAATCCCAGGGGTTGCGCAACGCCATCGGGTGGAGGCGTACCTCTGTGTCCGGCGATACCTGACGGATGTCCTCGCGAATGCGTTCGGCCAGGCTTGCGTCCCGTGCATCTGTGCCGTGTATCAGTTCCAAGCGATGGATCAAGACGTCCGGTTGCTGGCACAGGCCGACGCTAGGCCGCCAATGGCTCCAGCGATTGGCGCCTTTGCCGACGCGATCGAGGGTGGCGCCGATGAAACCGATGGCGACAGTGCGCTTGCTGGGCATGGATTATCCTGAAAGATAAATGACGATAACCAATGATAGTATTCGAGGGCGTTATTTGTCGTGGCGAAAATTCAGGGATGCTCGTTGTTAGAACAAAACCCTTTAAAATCAACTAGATAAAAATATTTCGCGAACGTTTTCCAAAACTGGCACAGCGGCTGCAATACCTGTCACAACGAACAGGACAACACAGCGAGACGCCACGATGGCCAACTTCAACCTCTTCAACACGCAATCGAAAAACCTGCCGGCGTGCGACACCTTGAATGCTTCCGGGGCTGCGGCTTATGCCTACACGCCCAAGCATCAGCTGGCCCAGCTGGCAGTCACCGGTTGCCTGAATTCGACCTTTTACGCAACGGCTCAAAGCCAGTTGGATCAGGTGCTGAAGCTGGTGGCGGAGCTGGACAGCCGTTTCGTGGCAAATGCCGCTCTTTATGCTCGCCAGAAAGGACACATGAAAGATATGCCGGCGTTGTTGCTGGCAGCGCTGACGGCTCAGCGTTCGGCTCTGGTGCCGGAGGTGTTCGGGCAGGTCGTGGACAGCGGCAAGATGCTGCGCAACTTCGTGCAGATCTTGCGCAGTGGCGCCACCGGTCGCCGCTCCCTCGGTTCTCAACCCAAGCGTCTGGTGCAGAACTGGCTGAACAGCGCGACCGAGCGACAGCTGTTGCAGGCATCGATCGGCAATCAGCCTTCGCTGGCGGATGTGGTGAAGATGGTTCACCCAAAACCGTCCGAGGCCTGGCGTGAAGCGTTTTTTGCCTGGGTGATCGGCAAGCCGGTGGATGCAAAGGCGTTGCCCGCACTGACTCGCGATTTGCTGGCCTTTCGCAGCGGTGCGAGTGAGCAAGTGCCTGAAGTGCCTTTTCAATTGCTCGGTAACGAAACCTTGAGCAAGGAGCAATGGGCGGCTCAGGCACGAAATATGGGATGGCAGGGCCTGCGCATCAACCTCAATACGCTGGCGCGCCACGGTGCTTTTGAAGTACCGGGTTGCACCGAATACGTGGCCGCGCGGTTGGCGGATCCTGAAGCCGTGGCCAAGGCGCGGGTGTATCCGTACCAGTTGCTGGCGGCGTACCGGATGGTCGGCGATGACGTGCCGGCGCTGATTCGCGAGGCTTTGCAGGATGCGCTGGAGCTGTCGTTGACCAATGTGCCGAAGCTGCAGGGTGCGGTAGTGGTTTGCCCGGATGTTTCCGGCTCGATGGGCAGCCCGCTGACGGGTTACCGTCAGGGTGCGACCACGGCGGTGCGCTGCATCGATGTGGCGGCATTGATTACGGCGGCGGTGTTGCGTAAACAACCGACGGCACGGGTGATGCCATTCGAATGGAAGGTGGTGGATATCACCCTCAACCCGCGCGACAGTGTGATCAGCAATGCCGAAAAGCTTGCAGGCATTTTCGGCGGCGGAACCTGCTGCTCGGCGCCGTTGAAGAAACTGGCGGACAGCAAGGCCAGGGTCGATACGCTGATCATGGTGTCGGACAACGAATCCTGGATCGATGCGCGACGTCAGGGCGCCAGCGAGACGATGCTGCAATGGGAGCGGATAAAGCGCATCAATCCCCAGGCACGCCTGATCTGCATTGACCTGCAACCGGGTTGGGCGACACCGGCGGCGGATCGTGACGACATCCTGAATATCGGCGGTTTCAGTGACGCGGTGTTCGATGTGATCGAACAGTTCACTGCCGGCCGGTACGGACCGCAGCACTGGGTCGAAGCGATTGAGCGCATGGGATGAAGCCATGAGCCGCCCAAAGAATTGATTTGTCACGGGCACTGAATGCCGGTGGGACTACATCCAAGACGTCCCACCAAACCCTTGTCAGTGCGCGTGACGGCACGAATGCCGATGGCTGTACATCTGAGGCCGGCTAACCCCGGTGCGTGGCAACGCGCAACAGTCATCAATCTTTGTCGTGCCACCTTTTTGAATCCGCCGGCGAATGCCGGTGGAACTACCTGAAGAATCGAGATGATGAAAGAACACACTTACCAACTGCTGAAAGTCGCCAACGGCAAACCGATCAAGCTCTGGACCGAAGGCGTCCCGGTGGAAAACGAAGCGCGCGAGCAGTTGATGAACACGGCGAAGATGCCCTTCATCTTCAAGCACCTGGCGGTCATGCCGGACGTCCATCTGGGCAAGGGCTCGACCATCGGCAGCGTGATTCCCACGGTCGGCGCGATCATCCCGGCAGCGGTCGGGGTGGACATCGGTTGCGGCATGATTGCCGCGCGAACCTCGCTGACGGCGGCCGATCTGCCGGACAACCTGCATGGTCTGCGCAGTGCCATCGAGCAAGCGGTGCCCCATGGCCGCAGTTCGACCCGCTCGCGCCGCGACAAAGGCGCCTGGGACGAGATTCCGCAGCAGGCGGATCAGGCCTGGGCGGCGCTGAATCCACGGTTCAAGGCGATCACCGACAAGTACCCGAAACTGGCCAACACCAACAACCGCGGGCATCTCGGAACACTGGGCAGCGGTAATCATTTCATCGAAGTGTGCCTGGACGAGGCCAACCGGGTCTGGTTCATGTTGCACAGCGGCTCGCGCGGTGTCGGCAACGCCATCGGCAACCTGTTCATCCAGATGGCCCAGGCGGATATGCGACAGCACATCGCCAATCTGCCGGATCGTGACCTGGCGTACTTCGAAGAAGGCAGTCGGCATTTCGACGATTACGTCGAAGCCGTGGGCTGGGCCCAGGATTTCGCCAAACAGAACCGTGCGCTAATGATGCACGCGGTGATTCAGGCCACGCGGCAGATCATCCGCAAGCCATTCGACGTAGCGCTGGAAGCGGTGAATTGCCACCACAACTACGTGCAGAAAGAGCGGCATTTCGGCGAGGACATTCTGGTCACCCGCAAAGGCGCGGTGTCAGCGAAGAAGGGCGAGTTGGGGATCATTCCCGGTTCGATGGGCGCCAAGAGTTTCATCGTGCGCGGTCTGGGCAACGAAGAATCGTTTTGCTCCTGCAGCCACGGTGCCGGTCGGACCATGAGCCGTACCAAGGCCAAAAACACCTTCACCGTCGAAGACCAGATCCGCGCCACCGCGCACGTCGAATGTCGCAAGGACGCTGCGGTGATCGATGAAATTCCGATGGCCTACAAGGATATCGACAAAGTCATGCACGCCCAGCGTGAGCTGGTTGAGGTGCTGCACACCCTGCGTCAGGTGGTGTGCGTCAAGGGATAACGCGTGCCGCCAGGCACGCCGGAACAAGGATTGAAGGACATGAAATTCGAAGAACGTCACCCGCTGTGCAACACCATGCGTGCCCGGGTACTGGAAGAACTGACGCGCATAGAGCGCGAACGCAATGTCACAGTGCTGTATGCCTGCGAATCGGGCAGCCGGGCCTGGGGTTTTGCCTCGCCGGACAGTGATTACGATGTGCGCTTCGTTTATGTGGAGAAACCGGAGTGGTTCGTCCAGGTCGATGCACCAAGTGATGTGATCGAGCGCCCGCTGGATGACGAGCTGGATGTCAGTGGTTGGGAGCTGCGTAAAACCCTCGGGCTGTTGCGCAAATCCAACCCGACCTTGCTCGAATGGCTCGACTCCCCGCTGGTTTATCGCAGCGAGACTGCAGCGGTTTCCCAACTGCGGGCACTGGCCGAGGCGTTCTACAGCCCGTCAGCCGCGCGCAATCATTATCTGTCGATGGCGAAGAAGAACTTCCGTGGTTATCTGCAAGGCGAAAGCGTGCGGTTCAAAAAGTACTTTTACGTACTGCGGCCGCTGCTGGCGGTGCGCTGGATCGATCAGGGACGGGGTCGGCCGCCGATGACGTTCAGCGATCTGCTGAGTACCGTCGATGACCGAGCCTTGCTCGATGAAGTTGATGAACTGCTCGCGCTCAAGCGCAATGCCGATGAGAGCGCATACGGTCCTCGTCGTCCGGCGCTGCATGCGTTCATCGAGGCGGAGCTTGAGCGTGCGGTGCCGACATTGCCCAGAACCCGGGAGGATTCGCGGCAGCTCGATCGATACCTGCGGGAAACCGTTGGTCTGTACGCCTAAGGAAAAAAATGAAACAGGACGTGATTGAACTGGACGGCGCCATCGGCGGTGGCCAGGTGTTGCGCAGTGCGCTGAGTCTGTCGATGGTGACGGGCCAGGCGTTTCGAATAGTGCGGATTCGGGCCCGGCGCAGTCGTCCGGGCCTGTTGCGCCAGCACCTGACCGCCGTGATGGCGGCGGCGCAGGTCTGCGGTGCAAAGATCCAGGGGGCTGAACTGGGCTCGCAGACATTGAGCTTCGAGCCGGGGCCGATTCGTGGCGGCGATTATCGCTTTGCCATTGGCACCGCCGGCAGTTGCACCCTGGTGTTGCAGACCTTGCTGCCCGCCTTGTTACTGGCGCCGCAAGCCAGCCGCGTGCGGATCAGCGGCGGCACGCATAATCCGCTGGCGCCACCGACCGATTTTCTCAGCCGCAGCTGGTTGCCGCTGCTGCGACGGATGGGCGCGGAGGTTGAACTGACGTTGCTGCGCCACGGGTTTGTACCGGCCGGCGGCGGTGAAATTGACGTCAGGGTGCAACCATCGAAACTGTCAGCACTGCACCTGTGTGAGCGCGGCTTGCCGCTCTCGCAACAGGCGTTTGCGCTAACGGCCGGACTGGCGCCGAGTGTCGGTGTCCGCGAGCTCGAAAGGGTGGCCCAGCGATTGAACATGGCGTCAGCAGAATTGAACACCGTCATCCTTGATCCGGCCTGTGGCCCGGGCAATGTGCTGCTGCTGGAATATTCGTTCGAACACGTCACGGAGGTTTTCAGCGCTTTCGGTCAAGCCTCACTGCGTTCGGAGAAGGTTGCGGACGCCGCGATCGATCAAGCGACCGATTGGCTGCACAGCGGTGCGGCGGTGGCAGAGCATCTGGCCGACCAGTTGCTGTTGCCGATGGTGCTGGCCGGAGGTGGATCGTTCACCACACCCAGGATGACCGAGCATTTGCACAGCAACATTTTGGTCATCGAGCGTTTTGTACCGATAACGATCCAGTGTGAGGAAGAAGGTGCAGACCGGTTGAGGGTTGAAGTTCGAACCAAGGAGTAACAGGCGGCAAATTGCTGGCCCCCGAATGTTTCAAGTCCCGGCAAACTCGCTTTTTTTCAAAAGGTTAGGTGGGCTATATGCGGACGATTGTCATCACCGTAGCAACGCTTTCCCTCGCTCTGTTCGCGGTGCAGGCCCAGGCCAGGGAGCTGAGCAAGAGCCATCGTTTTGCGTGTACCTGGGGTTCGGACATTGCCGCCGGTGCGCAACAGTCGAAGCTGTCCGGGATTTCCCTCTATGGCGCGCGCAAGCGCTTGCAGGCGCGCAAGTTCCAGCAACCGTGGATGCGCATGACCGCCATGGGCATCACCGAGCAGACCTACGACAGCGCGTCGCGGCTCAAACCGGCGGCCGTCAAGCAGACCTATTACGAACAGTGCATTCGCCACGAATTGGCCCAGCGTTGAACGAAAAAGCCCGACCTGAAAAGGTCGGGCTTTTTCATGTCCGGCGCAATGACAGCGTCACTTGTCACTTTCGCAATTGACCATCCACGACACGCCAAAACGATCCACCAGCATGCCGAATCGTGCGGCCCAGAAGGTGGCTTCCAGCGGCATGTCGACGCGACCGTCTCTGGCCAGGGCGTTAAATACCCGCTCGGCCTCGACGATGCTGTCGACATTCAGCGAAATCGAGCAACCGCTCATGCCTTGGGTCGGGCGGTCGGGGGTGGTGTCCGAAGCCATGAGCATCTGATCACCGACTTTCAGGCAGGTGTGAATGATCAGGTTGTGGTGCTCTTTCGGTACATGTTCGGCGGCTGGCGTTTCGCCGAAGGTCATCATCGCTTCGAGCTTGCCTTGCAGGCATTGCTCGTAAAACGTAAAGGCTGCGCGGCAGTCGCCGTTGAAGATCAGGTACGGGTTGATTTTCATGGTGGTGCTCCCGAATAGGCAGTGGAACGCTGCGCGGCCGGGTGTGCCGAAGCAGCGTCATGGATTGACTCCATCCAGCAAAGCGTCAGATCGCCGAATTTCCAGCCGATGCTGCAAGAATTTCCTTTCGGGGTGACCGATGGTCTGCGGGGGAGGGACGTCAGGAATCGCGCGGATTCTTTTGCACCGCAGCGCCGGCCACCCGGGCGGCAGGTCGGGTTTGCATCAGCGCATCGATTGCCTTGCGATAGTTCTGTCCGCCCAGCGCCATGCTGTTGTTGTGCGTTGCGCCGGGCACCAGCAACAGGCGTTTCGGCTGCCGGGCGGCGGCGAACAGTTGTTCGCTGAAGCGTGACGGCACGAAGGCGTCGGCCAGGCCGTGTACCACCAGCAACGGCATGTGGATCTCGGCGATCTTGTCGATGGAATCGAATTTCTGCGACAGCAACCAGCGGACTGGAAGGGAGGTGTTGGCCACGGCTGCCGCAACATCCGCCAAGGAGGTGAAGGTGGATTCGATAACCAGTCCGCGCACCGGCAATGGGGTGTGGTTTCTGGTGGCGTCGCGACCGAGTTCGGCAGCCAGATCGATGGCGACCGCGCCACCCAATGAATGCCCGTAGATCAGGCGTTTGTTCGGATCGGGTTGCAACAGCTGGAAGCGTTCCCAGGCTACCCGGGCATCTTCGTACACCGTGCTTTCCGACGGCAGATCGCCACGGCTCTGGCCGAAACCGCGATAGTCGATGGCCAATACCGAATAACCTGCCGCGCGCAATTGTTCGATACGAAACAGTTGCCCTGTCAGATTCCAGCGTACGCCATGCAAATAAAGAATGGCCGGTGCATCGGCGCGCTCTGCCGGCCACCACCAGGCGTGAATGTTTTGCCCGGCCTTGAAGCTTTTCGGTTGCAGGTCGAGTTCCTGCACGCTGCCGGGCAAACCGTGATACCAGCCGGCGGTGCCCGGTTCGATGCGAAACAGAAGCTTGCGCTCTGTGTGTTCCAGCACGGCACAACTCGCCGGCACGCCGACGATCAGGGCGGCCATGCAGGCGAACGCCAGACGGCGGCGTCGAACTCGGGTCATGAAGGCCAGGAACATTAAACGTTTCACCACCGCGTGGACAAAGAACGCTTTTTACCAGAAGCCTGGACACGCGCGTGACATTTTCGACCGCCGCCCACCCGCAACGATTACAAAATGCTGCAACGACTCAGTCGATCTTCAGCACGATCTTGCCGATGTGGTCGCCCGCTTCCATGTGCGCATGGGCCTTGGCTGCTTCGGCGAGCGGATAGACCTTGTCGATGATCGGCAGGCAGCGTCCGGCGGCCAGCACCGGCCAGACGTGTTCGCGCAATTGATCGGCGATGGCGGCTTTTTCCGCCGAGGTACGGGCGCGGAGGAGGGAACCGGTGACCACCGCACGTTTGCCGAGGATCGCCAGCAGATCGATGTCATTGGCTCGCGCGCCGCCGAGGAAACCGAGCATCACCAACCGTCCATCCATTCCCAAGGCGCTGATGTTCCCGTTGAGGTATGAGCCGCCCATGATGTCGAGGATCACATTCACGCCCTGGCCGGCGGTTTTCTCGGCGATGACCGCCGCGAACTCCTGTTCCCGGTAGTTGATCGCGTCGCCGCCCAGATTGCGGATCGCTGCACATTTATCGGCGCTGCCGGCGGTGGCGAAAGCTTCGATGCCAAACTCGCGGCACAGCATGAGCGCGGTGGTGCCGATGCCGCTGGTGCCGCCGTGGATCAAGGCGCGCTGACCACGGCTGGCGCCGCCGAGGCCGAACAGGTTGGCCCACACAGTGAAAAAGGTTTCAGGAATAGCCGCAGCCTGAATCCAGTCGAGCCCGTCGGGAATTGGCAGAGTCTGGCCGGCCGGGACCGTGCAGTATTCGGCGTAACCTCCGCCATTGGTCAGCGCGCAGACCCGGTCACCGACCGCGAATGTGCTGACACCGCTGCCAATCGCCACGACCTCGCCGGCCACTTCAAGGCCCGGAATCGGGTTCATGCCGGGCTTCATCGGGTACTTGCCGGCGCGTTGCAGGGCGTCCGGGCGATTGACGCCGGCGGCGTGCACGCGGATCAGAACTTCGCCTTCGGCGGCGACCGGCAGCGGCACGCGTCGGGATTGCAGAACCTCGGGCCCACCCGGTTCGGTGATTTCGATTCGGGTCATTTCATTGGGCAACGTCATTTTCGATTCCTCTTGAAAAAGTGATCAGTAGATGGGAACGCAGTCAGGGCGCAATGATTCCCGTCATTCGGCGCAGCAGCGTTGTTCGACGGAGGAGGGCAGCAATTTCATGGCGTACTCAAGTATCAGAGCGATCAAGATGGCACCGCCGGCTATCACGAAGAGCAACACATGCTGTCCGCCCGTGGCGTTGAACAGCGCCGAATAGGCGAACCCGGCCAGCGCCTGAAACGTGGCGAACGACACTGTGGCCCGGCTCCACGCCACCTGTTGGCGATGGTGATCCGGCACCAGCTCATGCACCCGAGCCAATGCCAGCGGCACAATGCCCGGTGGAAAGGAACCGAGGACCACCGCCAGCAGCGCCAACGCCAGGAACGAATGCGAAACCGCCAGCAAACCCAGGGTGATCGCCTGCACCACCAGCACCACACGAATGCCGGTCCGCGCGCCGAGGTGGTCGGCGAGAAAGCCATAACTCACCGGGCCGACGATGGCGCCCAGACCGTACATGACCCAGATCAGCGCGCCGACGTGCGCCCCGGCGCCCAGGCCACGGGCGACGTAATCCACCAGAAAGACCATGGCCGGTACCAGCCCGGCAGCCATGAATGCGTACTGGGCAAACAGCAGATAAACAGCGGGCGGTGTCGGCTCGACCGGTTCCACCTGAGCCGTTGCGGTGGTTGCATGGGGCAGCTCCGAGGGCCAGCCGAACCAGCTCAATGCCGTCAGTGCCAGCGACAAAGCGCCCAATCCCAGCCACGTTGCTTGCAAGCCCAGGCTCAACAGCAGCGGAACGATCGTGCCCGAGCCGGCGATGCCCAGACCGATGCCGAGGAAAATCGCCCCACTGGCCAGGCCTTTGCGCGCGGCCGGTACATGGGGCAATACAGTCGCAGCCACCAGCACCATGATCGCGCCGCCCGCGATTCCCGACAGCAGGCGCCAGCCGAAATACCAACTCACCGACACGGGGTACGCACAGGCAAAAAACGCCACGGTCACCGCCAGCATCATCAGGCGCAGAGCGTTTCTCTGGGTAAGCCGGCGTGCCAGCGGGCGGCCGAGGAGGGCGCCGATCAGGTAACCGACCAGATTGGCCGCGCCGAGATAGACCACATCATGGGCGGAAAACCACTGCGCCTGAATCAGCGAAGGGATCAGCGGTGTGTAGGCGAAACGCGCCAGACCGATGCTGACCAGGCTGGCGCAGAGTCCGGCGAAGATCGCCAGCCAGACACTTGTGTCCGGACGTTCGGGCGAAGCAATTGAAGTGTGCATCACGGCAATCCTTTGAAAGGTTTATGGCGCCCAGCATATCGGCTATCGTTGCTGCGTTAATGCAGCGAGTTTGCGTGATAGTGATGCGTTTATGCATCAATGGAGAACGCTATGAACTGGGATGATGCAAGGGTGTTTCTAGCGGTCTGCCGCGAGTCGACATTGCGCGGGGCCGCGCGTGTACTGGGCGTGGATCAGGCGACAGTCGGGCGCCGCATCACGGCACTGGAAAAGTCGCTGGGCGCGACCTTGTTCCTGCGCACCTCCGAGGGCTATGCACTGACGGCAGTCGGCGAAGCGGCGCTCAAGTCGGTGGAAAAAATGGAGCATTCGGCGCTGGAACTGGAGCGGCGTATCCAGGGCCTGGACGACCGCCTGACCGGCAGTGTGCGGGTCAGCACCACCGATTCGCTGGCCATCGACTTTCTGATCCCGGCGATGGCGCAGTTGCACGAACAGCATCCCGACGTGCGCGTGCAACTGGACGCCTCCACACAGATCCTCAGCCTGGCCAAACGCGAAGCGGACATCGCCGTGCGCAATACCCGTCCAGACAATCCGGACTTGATCGCCCGGCGCATCGCGCGTTGGCCGGTGGGGCTGTTTGCCTCGCAGGCTTATGTCGACAGCCATGGCGTACCGGCACCGGGCAGTGCGTTCGAGGGCCACGATCTGGTGGTTTACGAGCCGTATCTGCAGGGCAACAAGGATCTGACCCTGGTGTCCGAGCCCATGACTCGCGGGCGGATCGTCGCCGGTCTGAGTTCCAGTCTGCTGGTGCGGCGCTCGATTGCCGCCGGTCTGGGTGTAGGAGAAATCCCGGTCTACATGGGCGAGCGTGATGGTCTGGTCAGGCTGTGGCCGGAACGTACGCGGCCGTTACCTTATGAAGTGTGGCTGGTGACCCATGCGGATTTACGCCACACCGCGCGGGTCAGGGCGGTGATCGAACACATCGTCGAGGCCTTTATGTCGGAAAACGAGTAGTTGTTCTGCCAATAAAAAACGGCCTTCAGTGAAGGCCGTTTTTTGTGGGCGCCGAAACCTGCCCCTCATGGCATTTCCGGCAGTTCCTGCGGCCGCAGGTCAAACACCAGGACTTCGGCATCCTGGCCATTGCTCAGGGTCAGTGCCTGTTCTTCACGAACCCTTACGCCGTCGCCTTCCTTCAACTGCATGCCGTTCAGTTCAACGCTGCCGCGAGCAACGTGCACATAGGCGTAGCGGTTGGCGGGCAGTTCGAGTGTCGCGCTTTCCTGGCCATCGAACAGTCCGGCATACACCCGTGCGTCCTGCCGTACTTTCAGCGAGCCGTGGCTGCCTTCGGGCGAAATGATCAGTTGCAGGCGACCGCGTTTTTTCTGTTCGCTGAAGTGCTCTTGCTGGTAACGCGGTTTCGCGCCGCTGACGTCCGGCACGATCCAGATCTGCAGAAAGTGCACCGGCTTGGTTGCCGAGTGGTTGAACTCGCTGTGGGCCACGCCGCTGCCGGCGCTCATCAGTTGCACATCGCCGGGGCGGATCACCGAACCGGTGCCGAGGGTGTCCTTGTGTTCCAGCGCACCTTCGAGCACATAGGAGAAAATCTCCATGTCACGGTGCGGGTGCTGGCCGAAGCCTTTGCCAGCGGCGACGCGGTCATCGTTGATGACCAGCAGGTCGGAGAAACCCTGTTCACGCGGGTCACGGTAGCTGGCGAAGGAAAAGGTGTGGAACGACTTCAACCAGCCATGATTGGCCAGACCACGGTCGGAAGCTTTGCGAAGGGTCAGCATGATGAAATCTCCTTTCAGGACGTTGATTCGTCCGAGTGAGGAGAAGGTTACTGGTTACCCTGCGATGCAATAAGTAGATGAAAATTGAAATACTGTCCCTTTATGGTTGACAGTTGTGTGGGCTGGATCACGCATTCTTTTCCAACGATTTCGCCTGTTCCGGCCATAATGCGCAAACTTATGACTTTGCA
Organism: Pseudomonas sp. FG35; assembly: GCF_057809295.1. Lineage (NCBI taxonomy): Bacteria > Pseudomonadati > Pseudomonadota > Gammaproteobacteria > Pseudomonadales > Pseudomonadaceae > Pseudomonas > Pseudomonas sp. FG35. The sequence goes on from NZ_JBMDJR010000014.1 coordinate 45,070, forward strand.
TGGATTTTGGTGATACCCCCATGAAGACCGTGGCCATGGTGCTGTTTCCCGATTTTCTGCTGCTCGACATGGCCGGGCCGCTGGAAGTGTTTTCGGTTGCCAACCGCTACCTGAAACCGCAATCCCACTATCACCTGACCACCCTGGGCACCGAGCGCGGGCCGTTGCGTGCGTCCAATGGCGTGCTCGTGCACACCGATCGGCACATCGACGAAGCCGATGAGCGCTATGACTTGCTGCTGGTACCGGGCGGCCCCGGCGCCTACAACGAAAAACACCCGCCGTTGCTCGCCTGGCTGCAAGGCGCGGTCACGCGCGCCGGGCAATATGGCTCGATCTGTACCGGCGCCTTCGTGCTGGGCCATGCCGGACTGCTCGACGGCTATCGTGTGACCACCCACTGGAATTACACCGAACGCTTGATCAAGGGCTTTCCGAAGGCAAACGTCGCGACCGACCAGATTTTTATTGAAGATCGCAACCTGATCACCTCCGGAGGTGTCACCGCCGGGATCGATATGGCGTTGGCGGTGGTGGCTCGCGATCATGGCAAAAAGATTGCCCAGGATGTGGCCAAGGTGCTGCTGGTCGTCATGAAACGTCAGGGCGGGCAATCGCAGTTCAGCCCGTTGATGGCGGCAGTGGCGCCCCAGGAAACCCCGATCACCCGGGTGCAGAACCATGTGCTGGAGCACCTTGAAGAAGCTTTTACCGTCGAGCGCATGGCAGGGCTTGCGAACATGAGTGCGCGGCATTTTGCCCGGGTGTTTGCCCGTGAGGTCAACATGACGCCCATGGAATTCCTGCAAAGTGCGCGCATCGATTGCGCGCGCAATCTGCTGGAAACCAGCGATCTGCCGTTGAAAACCGTGGCCTACAAAAGCGGTTTCGGCAGCGTGCGGCACATGCGTTTTCTGTTCGGCGAAAAGCTTGGGCTGACCCCGACGCAGTATCGCGAACAGTTCAGCTAGAGCGGTTCTGTCCGTTACGGGCATCCGGATGTCCGTGCTGGACCCCGCGTGGTGGTTGTACCGTCATCGAGGCCTGCGAAGATAACGGACATGAACAGCCTCAACGAATTGAACTCGGCGTCGGTCCTGCGTTTCGGGCCGTACGCCTTCCATTTGCGCCAACGGCTGATCCTCGAAGGGGATCGGCAATTGCGCATGGGCGGTCGTGCGCTGGACATTCTGCAAGTGCTGGTCGAGCGCGCCGGCCAGGTGGTCAGCAAAGAACAATTGATCGCGCTGGTGTGGCCGACCTCGGTGGTCGAGGAGATCAACCTGCGGGTACACATCGCCGCGCTGCGCCGGGCCCTCGGAGAGGGTGAAAACGGTCAGCGCTACATCGTCAATGTGCCGCAACGCGGGTACAGCTTCGTGGCTCCGGTGCAGGGCGACAGCGTCACCCAAGTGGTGTTCGAAAACCTGCAAGCGCCCCAGCACAATTTGCCTGCACGACTGACGCCGGTCACCGGGCGCGATTCACTGGTCGGCGGTCTGGTGCGGCAACTGCCGTTGTCCCGGCTGCTGACGGTGACGGGGCCTGCCGGTGTCGGTAAGAGCACCGTGGCGCTGCGCGCAGCGGAACTGCTGCTGCAACATTTTCGTGACGGCGTGTGGCAGGTGGATCTGTCGCTGATCGATGAAAACATCCCGCTCCTCGATCACTTGCTGAAAACCCTCGACCTCGATTTCCCCACTCTGGCAGCGCGCCATGCCTTGCTGGTGCTGGACAACTGCGATCACCTGCACCAGGCCTGCCGGAGCCTGCTGCAAACATTGCTCGATGCTGCGCCGCGTCTGTCGATCCTGGCCACCAGCCGCGAGCCGTTGCGTCTCGCTCTGGAAGTCCTGCAGCCGCTGGCGCCCCTGACCCTTCCCAAAGCTTCGGCCCTCAACAGTGTCGCCGAGGTCATGGGCTATTCGGCGGTGCAGCTGTTTGTCAGTCGTGCCCGCGCCCGTCAACACGGCTTCAGTCTGCGTGAGCAGGATCTGGAAACGGTGCGCGATATCTGTCGCCGGCTCGACGGTCTGCCGCTGGCGATCGAGTTGGCAGCCGCGCAGATCGATGCGCTGGCGCTGGTCGGATTGCAGACGCAACTGGACCAAGGCCTGCAAGTCCTGAGTCACGGTCGCCGCACCGCCGTGCCGCGCCACCAGTCAATGAAGGCTGCGCTGGACTGGAGCTATCAACGCTTGAGCGAGCAGGAACAGCGCGTGCTGCAACGCTTGTCGGTGTTCAAGATGGCATTCACCCTGGATGCCGCCATCGGCGTGATCAGTTGCGCGCAATTACCACCCTCGACACTGGTGGCTGTGGTCGAACAGCTCGCGGCCAAATCGCTGCTGACAACGGACCGGTCCGGCGGAGCACTGCGCTATCGAATGCTCAACATCACGCGCCGCTATGCCCGCGAACAGCTGGAGCAGGGCGGCGAACTCAATGATGTCGAGCGTCGGCACGCGCGCTACCTGGGCCGTACCCGTCCCGTCTCAAGCGGCCGACTGACCGCGCAGTTCGTCGAGCAGTAAGCGCACTTTGCGCAAGTCCGGGGTGGCATAGCCTTCGGTGAAGCGCTGGTAGACCGGCGTCAGCAATTCGATAGCCTCACGATAACGCGACTGGCGCTGCCACCACTGTGCCAGCGAAGTCGCGCTGCGCAACTCCCAGGCCAGGGCACCTTGAGTCCGGGCAATCTCGAGCGATTGCTGCAAGGCGCTTTCGACCGTGTGATGACAGGGCGATTCAGCGGCCAGCAATCGCTCGGCCCGGGCCCGCAAAATCTCCGCAGTACTCCAGCCGGCCGCGCCGCTTTGTGCTCGTTCAAGCAGGGCATCGTCAACGAAGCCCGGATCCAGCGTGACCATGATTTCCCTGACCAGACCGCTGTCGGCGGGCGGGATGGTGGGGGATTTGTCGGCGTCGATCACCTGTGCGTACTGCCGCGCCCACGTGTAGAACAGCAGCACCGAATGCTTCTGCGCCTGTTCGAGCAACAGTTGCAGCAGCGCCCGGGCGTTCTGTGTATCTCCGTTGTAATGGGCGATCAGGCACGAAGCGAGTGCCAGGGTGTAGCAGATCGAGGTGCCGTGATTGATCTGCACCGCGATGTCCAGCGCCTGCCGTGCTGTACGCCAGGCTTGCTCGGGGAAACCTTGCAGCCACAGCACACGGGCAAGGACGGTCAGCGAAGCGACGCTCTGGTCGTATTGCACGCCGAAACCGTGAGTGAAGCGGTTGAGGTGGCCGCTGTGGGCCATGCGCTGAATGACTTGCTCGGCGTGGATTCGCGCCTGGTGCTGATCGCCGGCGTAATGCAGCGCGAGCACCCGCAAGCGGTGGGTACTCAGGGACAGCTGCGCATCGCCGTGCACTCCGAGACTTTCGAATTGCTCGCTCTGCTCCAGTGCCATCCGGTAATGCCCGCAACTGAGATTGACCGCCATGTGCCCCGACACGGCGCGCAACTGACCGGCCATGTCGTCGTGCTGTTGTGCCAGCAGCCGGGCGCTGACGAAGGCCTCGATGGTTTCCGGCGTGCCGCCCCAGGTGTGGTAACAGGCGCTGCCCAGGGCCAGTTTCAAGGCGATTTCCAGTCGCGGGCAGGGCTCGTCGGATGAAGCCAGCAGCGCCAGTGCCCGGCGCACATGAACGCCGTACTCCTTGAGCAAGGACAGTTCCTGCCACAACGGCGCCGAGGTCGCCGTCAGTCGAACGCCGAGCGCGCGCGAGCCTTGGTCATTCAGCGTCCACTCAAGGGCCGCCCGCAAGTCTTCAAGGCCACGGGCGTAACGCTCGATCCAGACTTCAGTCGCCGTGTTCTCCCAATCGGCCTGGGCCTGATACATCAGCGCCAGGCTGCGTTCGGCATGGCGTTCGCGGGTTTCGCCGAGTTCGGCGGCCTGGTCGAGTTTTTCCAGCGCATAGCGGCGGGTGGTGTCGAGCAGGCGATAGAACACTTCTTCATCGCCGACCTCGACGTTGAGCAGCGACTTGGCGACCAGTTGCGTGATCGAAGCAAAGACTTCGTTCGGCTCGATGTGCTGACCGACGATAACCGCCGCCGCCGATTCCAGCGTGAACGCGCCACGGAATACACCCAGTCGGCGCAGGCCGGTCTGTTCGCAGGCATTGAGCAGATTGAAGCTCCAGTCCAGCGTAGCGCGCAGGGTTTCATGCCGACCGAGGCGAGTCTGGTTGCCAGCCGGCAAACGCCCCTGGAGCTGACTCAGCAAACCCTCCAGCCCAAGACCCGCGACCTGCGCAGCGGCCAGTTCCAGTGCCAGCGGGATGCCGTCCAGTCGCCGACAGATGTCGATGATCAAGGGCAGGTCGGCATTACCCGGCTCAAAATGTTCGTGGGCCGCCATCGCCCGTTCGACGAACAACTGCAGCGCGGAGAATTCCATCGCCTGATCGCGATCCAGCACCGCAATCGGCGGCGGGCAGTCGAGGGATTCCAGGCGCTGCACATACTCGCCCTCGGCACGCAGGCTTTCGCGGCTGGTGGCCAGAATGTGCACCTGCGGTGCGCCGCGCAGAATGTTTTCACTCAGCATCGCCACGGCGTCGATCAAGTGCTCGCAGTTATCGATCACCAGCAGCATCTGCCGCTCGCGCAGGCTGTTGATCAGGCAGGCCATCGGTTCACTGTCGTGCAGCGAAAGGTCCAGCAGGGCGGCGAGGTGCGAGCAGATCGAGCCCGGATGTTTGAGCGGGGCCAGATCCAGCAGACGAATACCGTCGCGATAACGGCCGATCAGTTGCTCGGCGACACGCAGGGCCACGGTGGTCTTGCCGATGCCGCCGGGGCCGACCAGGGTGATGCAGCGCTGGCGCGGCAGTTGCGTCATCAGGCTGTCGACCACCGACTGGCGCCCGATCATCCGCGTGCGGCGCAGCGGCAGGTTATGCCGGCCGAGGTTGGCGGTGGTGGGACGTTGTTCAATCGATTGCAGCACGACCGGCGCGACGAAACTGTATCCGCGCTGCGCCACCGTGACGATGTAGCGCTGCCCGGCCTGACCGTCGCCGAGGGCCTTGCGCAGCGCGGCCATGTGCACCCGCAGATTGATGTCCTCCACCACGCTGTCGGGCCAGACTCCGGCGATCAACTGCTGCTTGCTCACGACCTCGCCGGCATGGGCCAGCAGGATCAGCAGGATGTCCATGGCGCGCCGGCCCAGGCGCAAAGGCTGGTCGCCTTCAAGCACCAGCCGCTGGCCGGGGTGGATCCGATAGGGGCCGAAACCGATGGCCTGATTCGGGGAAAGACTCAACCGCTCACTCCTTCGACGCTTTTTATGATCCTGATCCGTCAGGGTGAAGAATCCGTGACGGGCAGGGCGAATAGAGGCTTGAGGGGCACGCAAGCCGTCTGATCCGCAGTATCCGAGCATATTCCTCAGGATTTGACGCCAGCGCAACTTTCGCGAAGGACTCGGGCCTTTGCATCACTCGGCATCCAGTACCGTCACCACTGTATTCAAAGGCCGGACCCCGTGCCGTTTTGCCCGATAGCCGGGGAAAATTAACAACGATTAACTCGTCCGCGTCGGCTTCAGAGCCAAAACTCCACGGCAATGGAATGCATACGTCCGGAGGACGCTGCGATGAGCAAGGTAGTAGTGGTTTATCACAGTGGCTACGGGCATACCCGCGTCATTGCCCAGGCTGTGGCCAAAGGTGTGGAACGCCACCTGGGCAGCACCTGCCTGTTGCTGGCCGTGGAAGACGTGGAAGCCCACTGGGATGACCTGCACCGCGCCGACGCCATCATTTTCGGCGCGCCGACCTACATGGGCAGCGCGTCGGCGGCGTTCAAGCAATTCATGGAGGCCACGGCCTCGTTCTATCTCGCCCGGCCGTGGCGCGACAAACTCGCGGCGGGCTTCACCAATTCCGGCAGCCTGTGCGGCGACAAGCTCAATACCTTGCTGCAAATGGCGGTGTTTGCGGCCCAGCATTCGATGATCTGGGTCGGGCTCGATCTGTTGCCGGCGCGTTCGTGCGCAGGTGTTTTCGACGGGCAATTGAATCGCCTCGGCAGCTCCCTCGGCGCCATGTCCCAGTCCTGTGTCGAGCAACCGCCCGAGCAGGCGCCGCCGCTGGAAGACCAACAAACCGCTGCGCACCTGGGCGAGCGGGTGGCGCGACTGGCCCAGCGGATGGCTCGAGGGTGAAACCGCCTCAGCGGTTTTTCATGACCTGACAACGCCACGCAAACGGGTTGATCCCTTCGCTGCGGGTGAAGATGTGGCAGAAGTGCGCCTGATCGCAAAAGCCGCACTCCAGGCTGATCTGCGTGAGGCTGTGGTTGGTGTGTTGGATCAACTGCTTGGCTCGGGCAATGCGCTGGGTGCGGATCCAGTCTTGCGGCGAGTACCCTGTGCTGCATTTGAACGCCCGGGAAAAATGGCTGCGCGAGAGTGCGCAGGCGTTGGCCAGTTCGGTGACTTCAAGGCTGTCGCCGAGGCGGTCGAGAATCAGCTGTTTCACCAGCCGTTCCCGTTGCGGGCTGAGGCCGCCGGTGCTGGGCTTGCGGGGTTCGCTGGCAGGGGCGAGGGCGACGGTTTGCTGTGAGTGAGCCATGGCCAAGGTCCGTGTCGGTGGGGAACGCACGGTCAGCGCTTTCCCTCAGGTCAAAAAAACAACGCTGCGCAGAGGGATTCATTGTTTGGCGAGGGGCGGGTGCTGACGAGTTAAACGTTGTTAATTCCACCGTCGGCTGCAACTCAGCACACCGCTGCAAGTCCCCATGACGGGAACCGGGCAGGATGGCGACGATTGGGGGCGGGCCATAAGGGGCCGCAGAATCGGGCTCGGGCGAGGGGGATGCAGATGAAAGATTTGGTACGCGGCGTAATCGGCTTGGCGTTGGTCGGTGTGATGTCCAGCACCATGGCGCAGGCACCGCAGGTCGGCACGCAGGCGCCGGGTTATTTCCGGCTGGCGCTGGGCGATTACGAGGTGACGGCGCTGTTCGACGGCTACAACGATTTGTCGCCGAAGCTGTTGCAGGGCATGAGTCAAAGCCAGATTCGCGCGCTGCTGGCCCGGCGCTCGATTGAAACGCCGGGCGTGCAGACCGCGTTCAATGCCTTCCTGGTCAACACCGGCAAACAACTGATTCTCGTGGATACCGGAGCGGGCCAGTGCATCGGCGCCACCGCCGGCCAGCTCTCGGCGAACATGCAGGCAGCGGGTTACAAGCCTGAGCAGGTCGACGCGATTCTGCTGACGCACCTGCACCTGGATCACGTCTGTGGGCTGGTCGACGGCCAGCAACGGCCGATCTTTGCCAATGCCACGGTTTATGCAGCCAAGGCCGAAGCCGATTACTGGCTCGATCCGCAGGCCGAGGCCAAGGCGCCGGCCGGTGCCCGGGAGTTTTTCAAGATCGCCCAGGATTCCACTGCGCCTTACGTGGCGGCCGGGCGCTTCAAGACGTTCGCAGAGGGCCAGTCGCCTTTGCCGGGTGTGGTCGTAGCCACACTGGAAGCCGGGCACACGCCGGGCAGCACCACCTACCGCTTCACTTCGCAGAACCAGAGCATCGTGTTCATGGGCGACCTGGTGCACAACCTGGCGGTGCAGTTCGACCACCCGGAGGTGTCGATCCGCTTCGACGTCAACGGTCAGCAGGCGATCAAGAGTCGTAACGCCGTGTTCAGTGCAGCGGCGGCCAGCAAGACCTGGGTCACGGCCGCGCACTTGCCATTCCCGGGCATCGGCCACATCACGGCGGTCGACAAGCACTTCCAGTGGGTGCCGGTCGAATACGGCCCCTACAAACGCGCGGCCAAAGTGCCGCTGATCGAGTAAAGTTCCCACCTTTCACGTCAGGCTAAAACAAGGAAAACGTGCCCCATGAACCGTAACGATCTGCGCCGCGTCGACATGAACCTGCTGGTGATTTTCGAAGCGCTGATGTTCGAAAAGAACCTGACCCGCGTCGCCGAAAAACTGTTCATGGGCCAACCGGCGGTGAGCGCGGCGCTGGGGCGTCTGCGCGATCTGTTCGATGATCCGCTGTTGCTGCGCAATGGCCGGGGCATGGAGCCGACGGCGCGGGCGCTGGCGATTCTCCAGGAGCTGCAACCGGCGATGGACGTGATTTCCGGCGCGGTCAGCCGGGCCAAGGAATTCGATCCGGCGACCAGTTGCGACGTGTTTCGCATCGGCTTGTCGGACGATGCCGAATTCGGTCTGTTCCCTCCGCTGCTGCGCCAGTTGCAGGAAGAAGCGCCGGGGATTGTCGTGGTGGTACGTCGCGCCAATTACCTGCTGATGCCGGGGTTGCTGGCATCGGGAGAAATTTCTGTCGGCGTGAGCTACACCACCGATCTGCCGGCCAACGCCAAACGCAAGAAATTGCGCGACATTCCCTGCAAGGTCCTGCGTGGCGACAATCGTCCGGGCCCGCTCACGCTTGACGAGTATTGCGAGCGCCCGCATGCGATGGTCTCGTTCTCCGGAGACCTGAGCGGCAACATCGACATGGACCTGGCCAAGGTTGGCCGCAGCCGCCGTGTGGTGCTTGGTGTGCCGCAGTTCAGTGGATTGCGCGCGCTGCTGGCGGGCACCGAGATGATCGCCACCGTGCCGGATTATGCGGCGTGTGCGTTGGTGGAAGGGTGTGCGTTGCGGGCTGAAGATCCGCCGTTTCCGATTGATGCGGCGCAACTGTCGATGGCGTGGAGCGGGGTGCATGACAACGACCCGGCAGAGAAATGGCTGCGTTCGCGGATCAGTCAGTTCATGTCGGTGACGCTGGATATTCCGGCGGTTTAGCGCGGTGTTGAAAGGCGTTTAAGGTTACTTCCGGTAAGCCACAACGCCTTGCGCCTTTGCCTACGTGTACGCCAGAATCCGCCGGCTTGTGCGCCTTGGGGTTGGGTCTTATCGTTTCCGGGTCGCTGACGAATCAGCGATCGGGTCTCGCAGCCCGCGATCTCTGGACGCACAACATCCTCCGGTTTTATGGCGGCTGTACGTGGGAGACCCTCGGGTCTGCCGGTTCTAGAGTCCCGGTCTGCGACCCGCGTATGGCTGCCACCCCTTCGTATCGCAGCGAATCGTGGCAGCTCAATGACTCTGGAGATGCAAGCATGATCAAACCCACGCCAAACCCGCCTGAAACCGACACAACCTCGCCCTACGAAACCCTCGACTCCAAGAAATTCCACGAAGCCGCCGAGCGCGCCCTCGACCATTACCTCAATCCGCTGCTCCCCCGAAAACCGCTGCTCAAACCCAACACCCGCTACCTCATCGCCCCCGGCATCGACAGCGAAGAACTGCTGGCGGACGCCTGCGAAACCCTGACTTCGGCCAAAATCATGGCCACCGACTTCGCCGGGCTGGTGGACGGCCCGCAGCGGCATGTGCTGCTGGGGATCGCGCAATTGATCATGCTGGGTGAGCTGGCGGTGAACCGGGCGCTGGATAATCTGGAGTTGAAGACTGAGGCGCCGCTGTAGCCTGCTCAGTTTCACTGATCGTTCCCACGTCGAGGCGTCGAACCGTCCGCGTTGGAATGCAGCCCGGGACGCTCCGCGTCCCAAAGAGCGGACGCAGAGCCTCCATTGAGGCATTCCCACGCAGAGTGGGAACGATCGACGGTGGTCTCAAAAAGAGAGCACACCCATCCAATTTCCCCCCCGGTCAATCGTTGCACCATTGCCTGCAATGATTGATCAAGGGTGGGCCCATGAACGCTGTACAACGCAATGACCAGGCGCAAGATCTCGGCCTGCTGTTTCTGCGGGTCGCCGGCGGACTGTTTCTGCTGTTCGTCCACGGCTTGCCCAAGCTGCTGGACTTCACCGCGCAGCTGCAACTCATCGAAGATCCGTTTCACCTCGGTGCCCACCTCACTTTGATTCTGGCGATCTTCGCCGAAGTCCTCTGTCCGCTGCTGATCGTCGCCGGGGTGCTGGCGCGTCTGGCGTGCTTGCCTATTCTCTTTGTGCTGCTGGTGGCGCTGCTGCTTGTGCATCCGCAATGGAGTGTGGCCGAAGGGCAGTTCGGCTGGTTGCTGTTGATCCTGTTTACCACTGTTCTGATCGCCGGGCCGGGACGGCTGGCGCTCAATGTTCGTTTGCCCGGAGTGCTCCGTTATGCCTGATGCCCAGACCCCGAAAAAACCGGGACCCGAAGAAACCGTGACGCTGATCGTAAAGCACCGGGTCAAGGCCGGTTTCGAACAGCCGTACGAAGCGTGGCTGCGCAATATCGTCAGCGTGGCGGGGCGCGAAGAAGGGCATCTGGGCGTGGACGTGATGCGCAGCCAGCAGGGCGGGCTCGCGCTGTTCACCTGCGTGCTGCGTTATTGCTCGACCGACGCGATGCAGCGCTGGCTCGACTCGCCGCAGCGTCAGAAACTGATCGATGAAGCCGCGCCGATGCTCGCCGACGGCGATCAGACCGAAGTCAACGCAGCCAACGAATTCTGGTTCACGCCGACGGCCGAGGCCGGATCGCCGCCACCACGCTGGAAGCAGGCCGTGGTGACGCTGCTGGTGATCCTGCCGCACACCTTGCTGGTGCCGCTGATCTGGGGGCCGTTGCTGCAACTCAATGCGTTCCTGTCCAACTACGTGGTCGCCACGTTCCTGATCACCCTGACCATCGTGGTATCGGTGGTCTACGTGTTCATGCCGCCGGTGACCCGTCTGTTCGCGCCGTGGCTGGAAGCCGGTCAGTCACACAAACACCTCGAATCCAATGCCAATCCGCCGCGCTGAAGCGGCGGGTCCGGGCTCCGTTTCACTTATCTCGAAGGAACTGCGATGAACGCCGATCTGATTCTGTTCAATGGCCAATTTCATACGGTAGACCGCGAAAAACCCCTCGCCAGCGCCGTGGCAATCAAGGACGGGCGCTTCGTCGCCGTCGGTAACGATGCCGAGGCGATGGCGCTCAAGGGCGCCGGCACTCAAGTGGTCGACCTCAAGGGCCGCTGCGTGATTCCCGGCCTCAATGACTCGCACTTGCACTTGATCCGTGGCGGTCTGAACTACAACCTCGAACTGCGTTGGGAAGGCGTGCCGTCGCTGGCTGATGCGCTGCGCATGCTCAAGGATCAGGCCGACCGCACACCGACCCCGCAATGGGTGCGCGTGGTCGGCGGCTGGAACGAATTCCAGTTCGCCGAAAAACGCATGCCGACCCTCGAAGAAATCAACCAGGCCGCGCCGGACACCCCGGTATTCATCCTGCACCTGTACGACCGTGCGTTGCTCAACCGCGCTGCGTTGCGCGTGGCCGGTTACACCCGCGACACGCCGAACCCGCCGGGTGGCGAGATCGTGCGCGATGCCAACGGTAACCCGACCGGCATGCTGGTGGCGCGGCCGAACGCGATGATCCTGTACTCGACGCTGGCCAAGGGGCCGAAGCTGCCGCTGGAGTATCAGGTCAACTCGACCCGTCAGTTCATGCGCGAACTCAATCGGCTCGGCCTGACCAGCGCCATCGATGCCGGCGGCGGTTTCCAGAACTATCCGGACGACTATCAGGTGATCGAGCAACTGGCCAAAGACGACCAGTTGACCGTGCGCATCGCCTACAACCTGTTCACCCAGAAGCCGAAAGAAGAGCTGACCGACTTCCAGAACTGGACCGGCAGCGTCAAGTTGCATCAGGGCGATGACTTCCTGCGCCACAACGGCGCCGGGGAAATGCTGGTGTTCTCGGCAGCGGACTTCGAAGACTTCCTCGAACCGCGCCCGGACCTGCCGCAGACCATGGAACAGGAGCTTGAGCCGGTGGTGCGCCACCTGGTCGAGCAGCGCTGGCCGTTCCGTCTGCACGCCACCTACAACGAATCGATCAGCCGCATGCTCGACGTGTTCGAGAAGGTCAACCGCGACATTCCGTTCAACGGTTTGCCGTGGTTCTTCGATCACGCCGAAACCATCACCCCGCAGAACATCGAGCGGGTGAGGGCACTGGGCGGCGGCATTGCGATCCAGGATCGCATGGCCTTTCAGGGCGAATACTTCGTTGACCGTTACGGCAAACAAGCCGCCGAAGCCACGCCACCGATCAAACGCATGCTCGCCGAAGGCGTGCCTGTCGGCGCGGGCACCGATGCCACCCGCGTGTCGAGCTACAACCCGTGGACTTCGCTGTACTGGATGGTCAGCGGTCGCACCGTTGGCGGTCTGGCGCTGTACGAAGAAGGGTTGCCACGCAGCACCGCGCTGGAACTGTTCACCCATGGCAGCGCCTGGTTCTCGTCCGAACAGGGCAAGAAGGGCCAGATCAAGGTCGGGCAACTGGCGGACCTGGCAGCGCTGAGCGCGGACTTCTTCAGCGTCGAAGAAGAAGCGATCAAGTGGATCGAGTCGGTAATGACCGTGGTCGGCGGCAAGATCGTGTACGCCGCCGGCGACTTCGAAGACCTCGGCCCACGTTCATTGCCGGTGCTGCCGGACTGGTCGCCGGTAGTGAAAGTCCCTGGCCACTGGCGCCCGAATTCGCCCTTGCAGGCCCAGGTTCATCAGTGCAGCGGCCCGTGCGCAGTGCATACCCACAGCCATGAAAAAGCGCGGATGTCGAATGCGCCGGTCAGCGATTTCGCCGGTTTCTGGGGCGCGTTCGGCTGCTCCTGCTTCGCGTTCTGATCCTTTTGAAAAAGCGCCGCTCTGTGTGAGCGGCGCTCCCCGCAACAACCATCCATCGAGGAGTTTCACATGAGCAACGTTCCTTACAAACGCTTGAACAAAGACGATGCCGTTGTGCTGTTGGTCGACCACCAGACCGGTCTGATCTCGCTGGTGCAGGATTTCTCGCCGAACGAGTTCAAGAACAACGTGCTGGCCCTGGGCGACATCGCCAAGTTCTTTAACCTGCCAACCATCCTCACCACCAGCTTCGATTCCGGCCCGAACGGCCCGATCGTGCCTGAGCTGAAAGAGCAATTCCCGGACGCACCGTTCATTGCCCGTCCTGGCCAGATCAACGCCTGGGACAACGAAGACTTCGTCAAGGCCATCAAGGCTACTGGCCGCAAGCAACTGATCATCGCCGGTGTGGTGACTGACGTGTGCGTGGCGTTCCCGACCCTGTCGGCCATCGCTGAAGGCTTCGAAGTGTTCGTGGTCACCGACGCTTCCGGCACCTTCAACACCACCGTGCAACAAGCGGCGTGGGCGCGTATGTCGGCTGCCGGCGCACACCTGCTGAACTGGTTTGCTGTGGCCTGCGAGCTGCAGGGTGACTGGCGCAACGACATGGAAGGCTTGGCGAATCTGCTGTCGCAGCGCCTGCCGAACTACCGCAACCTGATCAACAGCTACACCAAGTTCACTGCCAAGTAAGCTTGTAACGAAGAGGCCCGCCAAAATGGCGGGCCTCTTTTTGCCTTCAGAAAAGGGCTCAGCGCTTTTGCAACCAGCCCAGAAATCCACCTTTTTTCACCGGTGCCGGTTTGGCCATCAACGCCAGCCGACTGTTCTGCTGCCTTACCGCCTGCAACTTGTTCAACGCCCGACCCACTTCACTGCGCTGTTCCATGCACTGGCGAGTCAGGTTCTTGTCGAGGCGATAAATGATCGAAGACGTCAGTGCGGTGAACGTCGCTTGCGAAGGCGTATCCGCCAGAATGCTCTGCTCGCCCATGACCTCGCTCGGCCCCATGCGCCCGGCCTCGGTGAAGCCGTTGCCGTCCGGAACGCTGGCGCTGACCACGCCGGTGGCGATCACGAACAGGCTGTCCGGCACTTCCTCCAGATCGAGCACCACCTGCCCGGCGCTGTACTGCTGCGCGACCATCGACTCGGCGAGGCGATCGCGTTCCTCATGGCTCAGGGAGCGGAAGATTTTCACTTCATCGAGCAACGCGCGGGCGCGGGTCGAAGGTTCGATCACACCGTCCGGGTGCCGCGAAATACCGGCCGCTTCGAGATGGCGGTGGGCGAGGTCGAACAGTTGATTGCGCACCTCGCTTTTCTTGCCCAGTTCGGCGATGAATCCGCTGGCCACGTATTCCGACATTTCGTCGCCGGCCTCTTTCAGCACCGCTTTCGGTGCGGGCGTCAGCAACAGACTGCTGCTGCCTTGCAGCGTGCGCTCGAGGGCGTCGAGCACTCGGCGCGGGCGAATGTGGTTCGGCACCTTGATGCTGATCGACACGCCGTGCAGGTTGTTCGGGCGGCTGAGGTTGACGATCTTGGCCTTGGCCGCCACCGAGTTCGGCACCACGGCCAGAGTGCCGGTGCTGGACAGCAGGTGCGTGGCACGCCAGTTGATGTCGAGCACCTTGCCTTCGACACCATCGATGACCACCAGATCATCTACCTGATACGGCTTGGTGGTGTTGAGCACGATGCCGGAAAACACGTCGGCCAAGGTGCTTTGCAGCGCCAGACCAATGACGATCGCCACCACCCCGGAAGTCGCCAGCAGGCCTTTGACCGGCAGATCCAGCACATAACCGGCCGCTGCGACGATGGCCGCCAGAAACACCAGCGCACCGATCACGTCCTGCAACAGACGACCGCTGTGGCCGATGCGGCGCATCAGGATCAGGCCGATGACTTCGGTCAGCACCCGCGCGGCGTACAGCCACCAGAGAATGCCCAGTGCCGTCGCTCCGAGTTGCGCCACCGGGTCGTCGGCAAACAGCGGCGCCTGCAACGGGCTGACGCCGGCGTTGATGGCCAGCGCGTTGAAGGCCAGGAACAGCACCAGTCGCACGGCGACCCGTTGCGCGCGATGCTTGAACGGTGCGAGGTGCCAGAGCAAGGTGTCGAGCACCAGCAGCAGAGCGCTCCAGGACAGCAGGTGGGCAGAAAAAAGGCTCATGAGGTGAACTCCGGCGGACACAAAAGAAAACGCCACACCCGAAGGTGTGGCGAGTGGCTGGACTCAGTTCAGGTGGGTCTTGAGTTCTGCCGCAGCCTGGCGCACGGCGGCCTTCACCTCAGGAATACCGTTCAGCGGGTTGAGCAGGCCGAAGTCGTGAATCATCCCGTTGTAGCGCACCGAGGTCACCGGCACGCCAGCCGCGTCGAGGTGGCGGGCGTAGCCTTCGCCTTCGTCACGCAGCACGTCGAACTCGGCGGTCTGCACCAGCGCGGCGGGCAGGCCCTTGAGCTGTTCGGCGCTGGCGTTGAGCGGCGAGGCATGGATCTGCGCACGCTCGGCCGGGTTGGTGGTGTAGTTGTCCCAGAACCACTGCATCATGCCCTTGGTCAGGAAGTGGCCCTCGGCGAATTGCTGGTACGAGCCGTTATCGAACCCGGCGTTGGTCACCGGCCACATCAGCAACTGGAAGCGCAGGGCCGGGGTTTTCTGTTCCTTGGCCATCAACGCCACGACCGCCGCCATGTTGCCGCCGACGCTGTTGCCGGCCACCGCCAGACGCTTGCCGTCGACACCGATGTCCTTGCCGTGCTCGGCCACCCATTTCGTCGCGGCGTAAGCCTGATTGATCGCGGTCGGGTACTGCGCTTCCGGCGACGGCGTGTAATCGACGTACACCGCCACCGCGCCAGAGCCCACCACCAGATCACGAATCAGGCGTTGGTGCGTCGGGAAGTCGCCCAACACCCAGCCGCCACCGTGGAAGAACATGAACACCGGCAACTCGCCTTTGACCTTGGCTGGACGCACCACCTTCAGGTTGATCGTCTGGCCGTCGACCTTGATCGCCTTGTCGCTGACTTCAACGCCGGACAGGTCAACCTTCACCGAAGCCTGGGCGCCGGTCAGCACCGCACGGGCGTCTTTCGGGCTCAGTTGCTCGAGCGGTTTGCCACCGCCGGCGGCGAGGGCGTCGAGGAAGGCCTGAGTGTTGTGTTCGACGCCAGTGCTTTCGGCGGCGAAGGCGTTGCCGATGGACAGGGCGAGCAGGGAAGCGGCGAGGGTTTTCTTGATGTTCATGTGCAATTCCTTTTTAAGTCGTTTGAGTTTTTGTATGCCTTGGGATCGGGCTGCTGTGGCGCTGGGCTTCAGGCCTCAGCAACACCGTGAGCACAGATTAATGAGGTGCCGGAAAGTGAAAAAGCGGCTATAAAGCGTTTAACTGTCAACCAGGGAGTGACAATGAACCCGTTCGAAGACATGCGTATTTTTTGCCAGGTGATGGACTCCGGCAGCTTCACGGCGGCGGCCGATCAGTTGGGCCTTTCCAAGCAGTTCGTCAGCCGTCGGTTGATGCAACTGGAGGAGCGCCTCGGCGTGCGATTGCTCAACCGTTCGACCCGGCGCCTGGACGTGACGCCGCTGGGCCAGAGCTATTACGAGTCGGCGCTGCGTTTGCTCGGTGAAGTCGAGTCGGTGGAGCAGGGCATCGCCGGGCAGACTGCCGAGCCGCGCGGGGCGATTCGCGTGAGTGCGCCGCTGTCGTTTGCGTTGGCCCATCTGGGCTGTCTGCTGCCGCCGTTTCTGCAGCGTTATCGCGAGGTCACGGTGGAGGTGGACTTGAGCGACCGGCCGGTGGATCTGCTGGGCGAGGGTTACGACCTGGCGCTGCGTATCGGCGTGCTGGAAGACTCGACCCTGATCGCCCGACGCATCGCGTCAATCGAGCGGGTGTACTGCGCCAGTCCTGCTTATCTGGCCGAGCGCGGTGCGCCGGTCAGACCGGAAGATCTGCTGGGCCACGACTGTCTGCCTTACGGCCACGGTCGTTCGGTGCAGTGGCGGTTCAACGCGGGGCAGGGCAAGCCGCTGCTGGTGAATGTCACCGGGCGGATGCGCGTCAACAACGGTGAGTTGCTGCGGGATGCGGCGGTGGCGGGGATGGGGATTACTTATCTGCCGACGTTCATCGTTGGCGCGGCGCTGAAGGATGGGCGGCTGGTGCCGGTGCTGGACGAGTTTCGGCCGGAACCGCTGACGCTGTCGGCGGTGTACCCGCAGCATCGTCAGGCATCACGGCCGGTGCAGGCGTTGATCGAGTTTTTGCGCGAGCGGCTGGATCAGAATCATGTCGCTCTCTAGGTTTTTTGGTGAACTGGTGGGCACCGATGAGCCCTGTGGGAGTCGGGCTTGCCCGCGATAGCGGTGGGTCAGTCAGTGATGCTTTAACTGACCAGGCCTCATCGCTGGCAAGCCAGCTCCCACAGGAATTGCGGTGCTTTCAGTTCGGGTCAGTTGGCGCGCTTGTCATCGCCAGGCTCGCCGCCGACATGCACACCGCGATCATCGCCCGGTTGGCCGGCTGCATGCAGGCCATGGTCATCACCGATTTCACCGGCACGATGTACGCCATGGTCATCGCCGACTTCACCAGTGCGGTGTACACCATGGTCATCGCCGATTTCACCAGCGCGATGCACGCCATGGTCATCGCCGACCTCTCCGGCCCGATGTACACCATGGTCGTCGCCGGGTTCAGAATGCGTGCCGCTGCGGCCCGATGACGCCGTGTTGCCGGAATGGCCCGAGCCGTGGTCACTGCCGCTGTGGCCACTGTTGCCACCGCCGCCACTGCCGCTGTTGCCGCCACTGCCGCTGCCGCCGTGACCACCACCATTGCCACCGCTGCCGCCGCCTCCATTACCGCCACCACCGCCACCGCTGCCGCCGCCTCCATTACCGCCACCACCGCCTCCGCTACCGCCCCCTCCATTACCGCCGCCACCCCCACCGTTACCACCGCCGCCGCCCCCCCCGCCGCTTCCTCCACCACCACTTCCCCCTTCCTTGGCCTGAACACTCGATACCCCGGACAGGTTGTCCGGAATCAGTACGGTAGACGCCGACAGGACTGCGCCGATGGCCATTGCGAGCACGAGCTTTTGAATGTGCATATCGTTCTCCGTCTTTGTTGTCTTGATTGGGAACGTGGATGTGGCTTGTTGCGTGTGATCCGACCCGTTCCCGAGGTCAGTGGATACTCGAAGCCAGTTCGAAGATCGGGATGTACATCAGGATTACGATCACCCCGATCAACAGGCCGATGAAAGTCATGAGCAGCGGTTCGAACAACCTCACGAACCACTCGATCCAGCGGCTGATTTCCTCGTCGTAGAAATCGGCGCTGCGTTCCATCATTTGCCCGAGGTTGCCGGACTGCTCGCCAGCGCGCAGCAGGCGCAGGGACACGGGCGTCACCAGCCGGTTGAGCTCAAGGGCAGTGGACAACGATTGCCCCTCGCGCACCCGCTCGCAGGCCTGGTCCAGCCGAGCTCGCGAGGCCACGGTGAGCAGGCCACGCACCATGCCCATGGCGGTCACCAGCGGAATTCCGCCTTGCAGCAGAATCCCCAGTGACCGGTAAAACCGTGCCAGCTCATACATGAAAATCCGCTGGTGCACGGCAGGCAGTTTCTCCACCAGCCGATCCAGCCCACGGCGAAACGCCGGTTGTTTCTGCAGCACGGCGAGGGCGATGACGATTGTCGCCAACAGGCCGAAAAACTCACCCTGATGCGCATGCAAAAACATGCCGCTGCTCATCAGGATCTGCGACAGCCACGGCAGGTTCGAGCCCAGTCCTTCGAACACCAGGCTGAAGCGCGGCACCACATAGCCCATCAGAAACAGCACCACGCCACCGCCGACCACCAGCAACAGCAGCGGGTAGATCGAAGCGCTGACGATCTTCTGCCGCACCTCGTCCATGCGCTGGCGATAGCTCACGTAACGGCCCAGCGCATCGCCGACCGCGCCGGTCTTCTCGCTGGACTGTACCAGCGCCACGTACAACGGCGGGAACACCGCCGACAACTGGCCGAGCGCCTGGGAGAACGATTTGCCCTCGTACAGCAGCCGCACCAGCTCACTCAAGGTTTTGCGGGCGGCGGGGGCGGTTTCTTTTTCGGCCAGGCTCTCCAGCGCATCGATCAGCGGCAGGCCGGCGTTGAGCAGGGTAGTCAGTTCCTGGCTGAACAGCACCAGGTTGAAGGTTTCTCGCTTGCTCAGGCGCAACGAACGCCAGTGCCTCTCGGCGTGCAGGCTGACCACACGCAAGCCCTGATCCTCGGCGATGCGCCGCGCTTCGCTCTGGCCGGGCGCCTCGACGCTCAGCGACACCACCCCGGCCTTGCCCACTGCTTTGAGTTGAAATCGCATGCCGTGAGCTCCGCTTATTGCCAGTTGGTGACTTCGGCGTTTTCGCCTTCGCCGCCGGGCTGGCCGTCCTTGCCCATCGAGAGCAGGTCGTACTCGCTGTTTTCGCCGGGATAGCGGTAGGTGTAGTTACGCCCCCACGGATCCTGCGGCAGTTTTTTCTGCAAGTACGGGCCGGTCCATTTGGCTTCGTCGCTCGGTGCGGTCACCAGCGCCTGCAAGCCCTGTTCGGTGGACGGGTAGTGGCCGACCTCCAGTCGATAGAGATCCAGCGCCTTGCTCAGGCCTTCGATCTGCGCCTTGGCGACCTTCACCTCGGAACGCCCCAGCTGGGCGAAATATTTGGGCGCGACGATCCCGGCCAACAGGCCGAGCACCACCAGCACCACGAGCAATTCGAGCAGGGTGAAACCGCGTTGGGCACGCGGACGAAATTGCAGCTTCATGATGACCTCCCGTGAGTGGCAGCCGTGTTGCCACAAGGGCTTATGCAATTGCCATGCTCAGCCTCCGATAAATTCGGCTGTCGGGCTGGAGCCCTTGTATTACGGGCTTTTCCAGAGTCGGCACAGTGCTTGCGTACGGCTGATCAACGACGGGTCAGTGGGGCATTTCCCCCAATTTTTCGGGGCCTGTCAGGGGAGGCCCAATGATCCATTCATTCACTGCAGGACTGCTCGGCTGCGTGCTGTCGGTCGGTGTCGCGCAAGCCGATGTCTTCGTTTCCATGGACGCCAAGGGCAGCTACGTGCTGTCCAACGTCCACCGTCCCGGACGCACTTACGAGCGGGTGATTCGCGAGTCCGATGCGCCGCTGGTCAGCCTTGACCGGCAACCGCAATTGATCGCCAACCAGCCCTACGCCGAGCTGGTGTCAGCGGCGGCCAGCGCCAATCACCTGCCCGAGGCTTTGCTGCACGCGGTGATCAAGTCCGAATCCAATTACAACCCCGGTGCCACCTCGCCCAAGGGCGCCGGCGGACTGATGCAATTGATGCCCGACACCGCCCGCGAGCTGGGGGTGAAAGATGTCTACGACCCCAAGGCCAACATCCAGGGCGGGGCCAAATACCTCAAGCGCCTGATGACCCTGTTCGACAACGACATCGCCCTGGCCGTAGCGGCCTACAACGCCGGGCCTGACGCGGTGCTCAGCCGCGGCCGGGTGATTCCTCCGTTCGCCGAAACCCAGCGCTATGTCCCGAGCGTGCTGCGTCAGTACCGGCGCCTGCAGGGGCTGGCGGTGGATGCACCGTTGTAAAGGATGTCCCCGGTTTCCCCACTTTCGGGGCAAACCCGAGGGCCCGGAAAAGTGGGGAAACGGGTGGGGAATATCCCCCGGATTCTCAAGTGACCTGTGTAACCGTTTGAGTTGGAACGACATTTTTTGTGGCACGCGGATTGCTCCAAGGGGTTTATCGAGAATCGTTCCCTGTGAGCACCCACTACGAGGTTTCCGATCATGGTTGGCATTCACCACGCTCCGCCCCTGTTGAACTGGCTGCTGTTGCTGGTCTCGATGCTCAGTGTCGAACTGGCCAGCGCCGCCGTGCGCTGCGAGCGCAATCTGGTGGCCAATGTGGTCGCCTTCGATCAACCGCTGATGTTCAACCGCCTCGGTGCGCAAAATGCCAACGGCATGATGTACGCCCTGCGCCGTGATGTGGTCGATGAGCACGATGTCTCGCTGGCCTATGGCGGCAGCGCGGTGCCGGGGAAGGTGTCGCTGCGTGCGGACAAGCGTCCACGGCCGCTGGTGCTGCGGGTGGCCGCCGGTGATTGCCTGACGATCAACCTGCAGAACCTGCTCGATTACCAGGCCAACCCGAACAAGCATTTCGAAGGGCCTGAAGGCGAGGAGGGCACCGTGAACCCCGGTGGCGCCGATGCCTTCAAGGTCGACGAGCAGGTCGCCGACCGCCATGTCGGCTTCCAGGTCAACGGCCTGCAAGCGGTGAACAGTATCGACGACATTTCCTCCTACACCGGGCGTAACGCCAACACCCTGGTGCCGCCGGGCGCGAGCCGTTCGTACGTGCTGTACGCCGAGCGCGAAGGGGCGTTTGCCGTCAGCAGCCGTGGTGCGACATTCGGCGGGGAAGGCGCGGCCGGCAACACCGCCAATGGCCTGTTCGGTCAGGTCGTGGTGGTGCCGAAGTCGGGACGCACCTATCGCAATACCCTCACCGAAGAAGAAATGCGTCTGGCCACCACCGGCCGCACACCGGCCGGTCACCCGATCGTCGATTACCAGGCCCGCTACCCGCAGCGCGAACCGTGGCTGCGTGAAGGCAAGGCCGGCACGCCGATCATCAGCATGGTCGACGGCAACGAAATCATCTCCAGCGAAAGCGATGCAATTGTCATGGGCAGCAACGCCGATGGCAGTTTTGCGCCCAGCACCTATCCGCTGGAATCGGTGGGCAAACGTAACCCGGCGATCCCCAACCGCCTCGAGCCGTTTCGCGATTTCGCTTCGCAGTTCCAGGACGAAACCGCTGCCACCCAGGCATTCCCCGCCTACTGGGCCGACCCGGTCATGGCCCATGTGCTGGAGCCGACCCGCGACTCGTTCATGATCAACTACGGTTCCGGCGGCATGGGCGCTGAAGTGGTCGCCAACCGCCTCGGCGTGGGGCCGATGCACGACTGCCTGTCGTGCGCCTACGAAGAATTCTTCCTCAGCTCGCACACCGTCGGCGACGTGGCGATGCTGGTGGACGTGCCGGCCAACACCGGGCTCGAGAACATCGCCCCCGGCCAGACACCGAGCGCCGATCAGGTCGGCGTCAAGGCCACCATGGCCCTGTATCCGTCGGAGCCGTCGAACGTCAACCACAGCTACATCGGTGACTTCGTCAAATTCCGCAATACCCACAACGGCCACGAGCAGCACATTTTCCACCTGCACGGCCATCAGTGGCTGTTCAACCCCAACGACGACAACTCCGATTACGTCGATGCCCAAGGCATCGGTCCGGGCGCCGGCTATACCTACGAAATCGCCAACGGCGGCTCCGGCAACCGCAACCGGGTGGCCGGTGATGCGATCTATCACTGCCACTTCTACCCGCATTTCGCCCAGGGCATGTGGTCGATGTGGCGGGTGCACGATGTGTTCGAGGAAGGCACCCGGCTGGAAGTCTCGCAACAGGGTGCCGATGGTTATCACAGCGAACCTTACGCACTGCGCAGCGGTAAACCGGCCGCCGGTGCACGGGCCTTGCCGGATGGCGAGATCATTGCCGGCACGCCCATTCCTGCCGTCGTGCCGCTGCCCGGCAAAGCCATGGCGCCGATGCCGGGCAAAGTGGTGGTGGTGCCGAAAATCGGCGAAACCCTGGTCGCCGGTAACGATGACGACGATGAGGGCGATGACGACGGCGAACACCACGGTGGTAACGGTGAATCGCAAGCCATCGGTTCGCTGGCACTGGTCGATCGCAGCGAAGCCAACCGCAACGCCGACGGCAGCCTGAAAAACCCTGGCTATCCGTTCTGGATCGGCGGCATGGAAAGTTCGGTGGGTCAGCGTCCGCCAACCCCACCGCTGGACATGCTCGACGCGGCCACCGCGCAATCCTTGAAAGCCAGCGGCAAAGCGCTGTGGGCCAACCTTGACCCGAATCAGTCCGGCGGCTGGGATGGCGGCTTGCAGCGTCACGCCCTCGACGGGGTGGCGGCCGGAGGCGCGGCGCACACCGTGACCACCTCGCTGGACTTCTCCAAGGAAGTCACCCGCGCCAAACCGATTTACCTGCCCGAAGAGGGCACCGAAGTGGAACAGGCGGCGATGGCGTTCCACGCGAAAAAGGATCACCCAAGCTTTGCCTTGCTGCCCGGCAATCAGATCGTGGCCAAGGCCTTCCGCACCAACGGCGCCTTGCCGATGGCCGGCGCGCCGTACTACGAACCGTGCATGGACGACCGGCAAAAGCGCCTGACCAGCAGCGCCGGCAGCGGTGAATTCGCCAGCGGCGACCGGCTGGACGGCATGTCTTTCGTCGGCGCCTCGACCTTCACCGCCGACCGGCCACGGATCTACAAGGCCGCCAACATCCAGTTCGATGCGGTCTACAACAAGGTCGGTTATCACTTCCCGCAAGCCCGGATTCTGGCGTTGTGGGAAGACGCCTGGCCGGTGATCACCAAGCAGCGTCCGCCAGAGCCGCTGGTGATGCGCATGAACACCTTCGACTGCGTGCAATACCAGCAAACCAACCTGGTGCCCGCCACCTACGAGATGGACGACTATCAGGTGCGCACGCCGACCGACGTGATCGGCCAGCACATTCACCTGCCGAAGTGGGACCTGACGGCTGCCGACGGTTCTTCCAACGGCTGGAACTACGAGGACGGCGTGCTCTCGCCCGGTGCTGTTCAGGAACGCATTCACGCGATCCGCGAATTCAACCAGTGCGCAGGCAGCGATCCGCGCGACGGCACCCAGGCGTGCCCGAAAGCCAAGGCGCATCCGTTCTTCGGTCAGTTCGGGCGCAGTGACTGGATGGGCGCGCGCACGGCCATGCAACGCTGGTTCGTCGACCCGGTGGTCAACGCCAAGGGCGTGGATCGTGGGCTGGGCACCATCTTCACCCACGACCACCTCGGCCCATCGACTCACCAGCAGATCGGGCTGTATGCCACGGTGCTGGCGGAACCGGCCGGTTCCACCTGGTTCCACGCCGAAACCGGCGAGCCTCTGTACAGCGGCGCGCGCCAGGACGGCGGGCCGACCTCGTGGCAGGCGGTGATCAACACCGGCGACCTCGACGGCGACGGCAAGAACGACAGCTTCCGTGAGTTCTTCCTCGAATACAGCGACTTCCAACACGCGTATGAAGCCGGTGTGTACGTGGGCGCCGGCCCCAACGGCGTGCCGAATCCGCAAGCCTTCCCGGCCACCGCCGACAGCTTCCGCTACGCGATCAACCCGCCGGTGCGCAACAACGCCAGCACTCTGCTCGAAGGCGTATTGGAAGTGCAGGGCGGTCAGGTGCCGGGCTGCCCGAGCCGGCCTTGCCCGCAAGCGATCTCCGTGGATGATCCGGGCATGTTCGTCGTCAACTATCGCAACGAGCCGCTGGCCCTGCGGGTCTACGACCCGAACAAGGTCGGTCCGGACGGCAAGCGCGGCATGCAGGCCGACGGCCTCGGCGGCGATCTGGCCTATGCCATGCAAAGCCGTACGGACCGGGCGATCCCGGCGATGAACCTGGCGCCGAACCTGGTGACGGCTGCCACCGGCCCGACCGGCGGCACCACGCTGTTCCCGCCGCACATCAACAAGGGTGGCAGCGAACCGGGCGATCCGTTCACCCCGATGCTGCGCACCTACACCGGCGACAACGTGCGTCTGCGGGTGCATGCCGGCGGCCACGAGGAAGAGCACAACGTCACCCTGCACGGCGTGAAGTGGCTGCAGAGCGGTTCCGGTTTCGGCAACAGCTCCAACTCGGGCTGGCGTGCCTCGCAGATGATCGGCATCTCCGAACAGATGGGCTTCATCGCACCGGTGTCGATGCTGTCCAGCTCTGCGGCGACCACCGGTGACTATCTGTACTCGATGGACGCTTCGATCGAAGGCTACTGGAGCGGGATCTGGGGCGTGATGCGCAACTACACGGCCAAACGCAATGACTTGTTCGCCATCCCCAACAACCCGAATCCGGCCGGCATGCGCAACACCGTGGCGTTCGAAGGCAGTTGCCCACGGATCAGCGCCAACCCCAACGGCATCGGCACCCGGCCGACGGTGCAGCGCAACTATGAAGTGGTGGCGGCGCTGGCCAACGACATCCTCGGCAATTCGCTGGGCCTGAGCATCGGCGATTCGGCCGGGCTCGGTCAGCATGTCGGCGGGCCGCTGAATCCGGCGGGCGGCACCCTGGTGCTGAACTCGCGCACGGTGAGCATCCCGCAGGTCACGGTCACTGATCCGGAAGACGGCGAGACCATCACCATTGGTGGTCAGAGCGGGCCGCTGCATGATCCGACGGCGATCCTGTACGTGCGCAAATCCGACCTCGATCCGGTCAGCGGCAAGCTCAAACCCGGCATTCCGGTCGAACCGCTGGTGCTGCGCGCAGCGGCCGGGGACTGCATCAACATCACCCTGGAAAACCGTCTGCCGAGCGTGATGCCGGACCTGACCCAGACTGCGGTGATGCAAGGCATGGTCAAGCGCGACCGCAACAGCGGCCTGGGCTCGACCACCTTCAGCAACAACCTGATGCGGCCATCCAGCCACGTGGGGTTGCACGCCCAGCTGCTGGCCTACGACATCACCAAATCCGACGGCACCAACGTCGGCGCCAACCCGACCCAGACCGTGCCACCACGGGTTGGCAGCAGCGGCGCCTACCCGACCCGTACCTATCAGTACTACGCCGGGCACCTGGAGCGTGAAGGCAAACCGGTCACGCAACTGGGCCGCAGTGTCGACAACATCAACGCCACGGCCGTGGAGTTCGGAGGCCTGAACTTCACCCCGGCAGATGTGATCAAGCAACCGCAAAAAGGTCTGGGTGGGGCGATGAGCATCCTGCCGATCGGCGCGACCTGGGTCGACGATGCGCGCAAGGTCAACGCCACGGTCACCGCACCGGGGCAGACGACTTACCGCGACTTTGCGATGGTCTGGCACAAGGCGCTGAACACCCGCTGGGCCAATGGCCGGCCGGTCGAAGGCATCGCTGCCGAGGGCTTCGGTGTGCCGACCGATCCGCAGGACAACTCGAGCATGGCCATCAACTACAAGACCGAACCGCTGTGGTATCGCTTCGGCCTCGCTCCGGATGCGCCGTTCGGCCATGCCGATGGCGCGGGTTACGGCGACATGACCAACGCGCACATGGCCTACAGCAATGCGCTGGTGGGCGGCGATCCGCAGACGCCGGTGCTGTATGCCAAGCCGGGTCAGCCGTTCCGCACGCACATCCTGATGCCGAGCGGCGGCAGTCGCGGCACGACGTTCCAGCTCGACGGACACGTCTGGTCGCTCAACCCGTTCCAGGCCGAGAAGAGCGACACCGGTGGCTACCCGATGGGCACGCCGGGCGTGGGTTCGGTGCGCTTCGGCTACAACCCGATGTCGATGTACATCGGCGCTCACGAAAGCATCCTGCCGGCGGCGCACTTCAGCTTCATGATCCCGAGCGCCGGGGGCAGCAACGCGATACCGGGGGACTACCTGTTCCGCGATTACGCCGCCTATGGCAACACCTCGGGGCTGTGGGGATTGCTGCGGGTGACCAATGAGCCGGAGCCGGCGCCGCCTGCTCAGTAGGTGCCAATGCGCGACCTGTGGGAACCGGTGAACCCGCTCCCACAGGTAGGGACAGGATTTGTAGGGGAGAGCGACATGAACAGGATCATCAACATCATCGGCGTCTGCCTGCTGGCGATGGCCGGCGCGCTGCTCACGCTGAGCGAGATTGCCCTGGCGCAAACCGGCGCCGGGCAGGTGCTGACCCGCGACGGCGTATCGATCGCCTTCGATCTGAAGCCGCTGGCCAGCGACGGCCAGCTGCGTGAGGGCGAGTTTGCCGACGTGCAGTTTCGCGTCACCGACGGCGCCTCCGGCCAGCCGTTGTCCGGTGTGGCGCCGGGGGCGTGGATCGATCCGCAAGCCCTTGCCGCCGATCAGGCCCAGGGCCGTGACCAGAGCTGCAAGTCGCGGGTCGGCACGTTCCTCAAGTCCAACATCGGCGCGCGGCCGCTGCTCGACCTCAACAGCTATTTCCTGCTGGTGATGAACCGCGATGCCAGTGTTTCGGTGGTTGATCCGTCCGTCTCGGTCGGCGGCATTACCAGCACCCTGGCGCGGATCGAACTCAAGCAATCGCCGATGGACTGGGTCACGCCCAAGGACAACAAAAAGGTCTTCGTGTCGATGCCGACGGCGGGGGAAGTGGCGGTGATCGACAGCGAGCAATTCAAGGTCATCGACTCGGTGGCCGCCGGCAGCCAACCGGTGCGGGTCGCCCTGCAACCGGACGAGCGCCTGCTGTGGGTCGGCAACAACGCGAGCAAGGCTGAAGAATCCGGGGTCACGGTGATCGATACCCAGAGTCTCAAGCCGCTGAAACACCTGGCGACCGGTCGCGGCCACCACGAAATCACCTTCAGCAAGGACAGCCGTTTCGCCTTCGTCAGCAACCGCGACGACGGCACCCTGAGCGTCATCGACGTCGCCAGCCTGAGCCTGCTGCAACAGATCAAGACCGGCTCCAGCCCGTTGTCGGTGGCGTATTCGCCGTTGTCCGGCGCGGTGTACGTGGCCGATGGCAAGGACGGCACCGTCACCGTGATCGACAGCAACAGCCGCGCCGTACGCCGGGTGATCAAGCTGCAACAGGGCCTCGGCCCGATGGACTTCAGCGCCGACGGCCGTTTTGGCGTGGTGCTGAACACGGTGGAAAACCGCGCCACAGTCATCGACGCGGCCAACGATTCGGCGATCCATGACCTGGAGGTTTCAGCCGAACCCTATCAAGTGGTGTTCACCCAGGCCTATGCCTACGTGCGCGGACTGGCCTCGCCGAAAGTCACCATGATCAACCTGTCTTCGCTGGGCGAAGGGCGTCAGCCGATTACTCAGGGTTTCGAAGCCGGGCCGCAGCCGCCACGGCTGGCCGGGGATTTGCCGCTGGCGTCAAGCCTTGCGGTATCGCGCGATGACAACGCGGTGTTCGTGGTCAACCCGGTGGACAACACCACCTATTTCTACGCCGAAGGCATGAACGCGCCGATGTCCGGTTACCCCAACCGGGGGCAAATCGCCCGCGCCGCGCTGGTGATCGACCGCAGCCTGCGCGAAGTGTCGCCGGGGCTCTACAGCGCCCGGGTCAAGCTGCCAGCGGCGGGGCGCTTCGACGTGGCGTTCCTGCTCAACCAGCCGAACATCATTCATTGCTTCACCGCCCAGGTAGCGTCCGACGGCGCGCCGGAAAAACACCTGGGGGCGGCAAAAGTCGAGTTCCTGCTGGACAAGACCGCCGTGGCCCTCAACGACCCCTACGTGGTGCGGTTCCGCATCGTCCAAGGCAAACAGAAGACCCAACGCAGCGGCGTGACCGACGTGCAGTTGCGCTACTTCCTCGCGCCGACTTCCCGGCCCCGTGAAGTGGCGGCACTGGAAGTCGCCGACGGCGTGTACGAAGCACCGGTGACCCTCGACCGCAGCGGCGCCTGGTACCTGCACGTGCGCGCGGCCTCGCTGGGCGCCGGTTTCGACGACAAGACCTTTGCCAGTGTCCGGGTGCTGCCCGGCCAGACTCAGTGACGAGGAAACGACCATGAACCGATTTGCATCCCGTGGCCTGCTGACCCTGTGCCTGTTGGCCGTCGGTATCCAGCAGGCCAGCGCCCACTCGGCGGACGAGCATGCCGGCCACACCGCACCGGCCGCCAACAGCCAGGAACACGCCCAGGTCAAATTCGCCGACGTGCCGCTGCTTGACCAGAACGGCAAGACCGTGCACCTGGAGCAGGATCTGGTGCACAACAAAATCGTGGTCATGAGTTTCATCTACACCAGTTGCACCACGGTCTGCCCGGTGGTCTCGTCGATCATGGGCAAGGTGCAGAAACAGCTCGGTGCCCGGGTCGGCACCGAAGTGCAACTGGTGTCGATCAGCATTGACCCGCAGCGCGACGACCCGAAACGCTTGCAGGATTACGCCCGCACCTTCCAGAAAGGCCCCGGCTGGAGCTGGCTGACCGGTTCGCCGCAATCGATCAGCGCCACGCTCAAGGGTCTGGGCAGTTTCAGCGGCGACTTCAAGAATCACCAGCCGCTGATCCTCGTCGGTGACGGCAACAGTCGCCACTGGACGCGCTATTACGGCTTCACCGACCCGGCATTGCTGGCCAAGGAAGTCGAGAAACTCAGCGGCCTGCGCACCCACGCCAAACACACCGCGATTGCCATGGAGCAACAGCCATGAGAACCCTGGACTGGCTCACCCTGACGGTGTGTTTCTGGATTTTCAGCGCCATGGCCCTGGCTCACGAAGGCCACGAACAGCCCACACCGGCACCGGCCAGCGCTGCGCCCGCACCGGCCAAAGGCACCCACGACGCGAAAACCTGGTTCACCGACACCCCGTTGCTCGACCAGCACGGCGACGTCCAGCGTTTCTACAGCGATGCGCTGCACAACCGCGTGGTGCTGCTCAATGTGATTTTCACCAGTTGCAATGACGCCTGCCCGCTGATCACTCGCAAGCTCAAGGAAGTCCGTGAGCTGCTGGGCGACAAGGCCGACGGCATCACCTTCATTTCCCTTACCAGTGATCCGCTGCGCGACACGCCGGCGGTGCTCAAGGCTTACACCTTGAAGCAGGGTGCCGATGACCCTCACTGGCTTTTCCTTACCGGCGACAAGGCGCAGATGGACCTGGTGCTGGGCCGCATCGGTCAGATCGTGCCGACGCCCGAGCAGCACTCGACCCAGTTGATCGTCGGCGATGTGGCCAACAAACGCTGGAGCAAAATCCGTCCCGACGCCCCGGCCGCCGCCATTGCCCAGCGCTTGCAGCTGCTGACAATGCCCGTGGCCGGCCGCTGAGTCCGCGCCATGAACCTCGGCCGCGTCCTCGCCCTGATCCTGCTCGCTGGCGTCAGCCTCGGCGCGGCCGCGTTGCCGCTGACCGATGAGGAAAGCGCCGGCAAGCGTCTGTACCGCGAAGGCCTGTCCGCCAGCGGCGAGCCGATCATGGCGCGGGTCGGGGCGGCGGATGTGTTGCTGCCGGCCACCAGCCTGCCGTGCGCCAACTGCCACGGCGCCGACGGTCTCGGCCGGCCCGAGGGCGGGGTGCGTCCGCCGGAACTGAACTGGTCGCGGCTGACCAGCATCCACGGTCAGCAACAGGTCAACGGGCGCAACTACCCGGCCTACACCGACAGCAGTCTGGCGCGGGTGATTCAGCAGGGCCGCGACCCCGGTAACAATCGCCTTGACCCGAGCATGCCGCGCTTCCTGCTGTCGATGAAGGATCAGCGCAATCTCACGGCTTACCTCAAACGCCTGGCCGATGACCGCGATCCGGGGCTCGATGACCAGACCTTGCACTTGGGCACCTTGCTGCCCAGCCAGGGGCCGCTGGCCGAGGAGGGCGCCACCATCGCGGCGGTGCTCAACGGCAGTGTGGCGCGGATCAATCAGGCCGGTGGCATTCACGGTCGGCAGTTGCGCCTGACCGTGGCCG
This sequence comes from Pseudomonas sp. FG35, assembly GCF_057809295.1. NCBI lineage: Bacteria > Pseudomonadati > Pseudomonadota > Gammaproteobacteria > Pseudomonadales > Pseudomonadaceae > Pseudomonas > Pseudomonas sp. FG35. The sequence continues at coordinate 75,315 of NZ_JBMDJR010000014.1, forward strand.
ATCCCGGCCCGGATCGCGCCAGCGCCGAACAGGCCCTGCAACGGCTGATCGAGGAAGAGCAAGTCTTTGCCCTGATCGCGCCGCTGGCCCCGGCGCTGGACAGCGAACTGGCGCCGCGTCTGGAGCAGTCCGGCGTGCCGCTGATCGGGGCCCTGTCGTTGCTCGGCCCGGTGCAGGCCAGCCCACAGATTTTCGAACCGCTGCCGGGCCTGCGTGAGCAACTGATCGCATTGGCCGACTACGCCACCGCCAGTTTGCGAGTGCTGCAAGGGCCGACGCTGATTGCCTATCCCGATGACCCGGCGCAGGTGCTGGCGGCGCAGACCCTCGGCCGCTATCTGCAGGAACACGGCTGGGAAAAAGTCCATCTGCAGGCCTACGACCCGGCGGCGGACAGCTTGCCGCTGGGCTCGCGCTCAGTGTTCTACCTCGGTAGCGGCGGAGGTTTCAGTCGGCTGGCGGCCGGATTGCAGAATGCCGGGCAGGTGCCGTACCTGTTTGCTGCGTCGAGCCAAGTGGCGGGGGATCTGCTGCAAGTGCCGGAGGGTTTTTCCCGGCGGGTGTTTCTGGCGTATCCGTTCGTGCCCAGCGACTGGACCCAGGCCGGGCGCATGGCCCTGACGCTGTTGCGCGAGCATCAAGGCCTCGGCGCCCAGCACGCGGTGCTGCAAGTCGGCGCCTACGCCTCGATGCTGTTGTTCAGCGAAGGCATGAAGCAGGCCGGCCGCGACGCCAGCCGCGAAAAACTGGTGGCGGCGCTCGAAGGCCTGCATGACTTCGACACCGGCCTGACCCCGCGCCTGAGCTTCGGCCCCGGCCGACGATTGGGCCTGAGCGGGGCGCACGTGGTCACCGTTGACTTGCCCGACCAGCGTTTTTATCTGGTCGCTCCCTACAAACCGATTATTGCCACGCCCTGACCGGAGGCCCTGATCATGAAGCTCAAAACCCTGTGTTGGCTGCTGACAGGCTGGTTGTCGGTGGGAATGGCAAACAATGAGCCGGTGGCCGCCCGGGTCAACGGCGAGGCGATTTCCGAGTTTCGCCTGGAACGTTTTTTCGCCGAGTACCTGGAAGATCAGGGCCGCGCCGTGGCGAGCATCCGCAACCCCAAGGCCTATAAACAACTGCGTCAGGCCGCGCTGGACACGCTGATCGACAAGGAATTGCTCTGGCAGGAATCGCGCAAGCGTGGGGTGAAGATCGATGAGCAAGCCGTGCGCGAACAGGTCGAACGGACTCGCACCGCCATTGGAGGCACCGAGAAATTCCTCCAGCGTTTGCAGGACGCCGGTTTCGATGAGGCCTCGTTCACCGAGTACACCCACCGCGAACTGGCGGCGCAGCGGATGTTTGCCGAACTGACCCAAGTCCAGGCCCCGGACGAGCAGACGGTGCGGGCGTTTTTTGCACAACACCGCGCTGAAATGGCCGCACCGGAGCAGGTCCAGGCCCGGCACATTCTGATCAAGGTTGCCGGCGATGCCGATGCCGCCACGGTTGAAGCGGCGCGACTACGCTTGATGCAGATGCGTGCGGCTATCGCAGGGGGGCAAACCTTTGCTAGCGTCGCGCAATCGGGATCGGAAGATGTCACCGCCAGCCAGGGCGGGGACCTGGGGTATTTCGCCCGTGGGCAGATGGTGCCGGCCTTCGAAACGGCAGCGTTTGCCCTCAAGCCTGGTGAAGTCAGCGAGGCGGTGCGCACACCGTTCGGCTGGCATTTGATTTTTGTCGAGAACCACAAGGAGGCGGCCGATGTCCCAGAGGAGCAAGGGCTGGAAACAGTCAGGGCGTACCTCGCCCGACAGCAACAGACCCAGGCTCGTCGTCAGGTGCTCGCGCAATTACGGGCAGAGAACAGGATCGAACGAATTGACGACGACTGAAGGTTCCCCCCCAATAGTGGGGAATGGCTTCGATGCCCATTCAGGTGCTTCCCCGTTTCTGGGGAACGGGGTACCGGGACGAGCGGGCATTTCCATTCAATTCAAGGACATGAAGACAAAAAATTACCGGCATTCAGCCTGGCATGAAGTGTGCGTTACCTCTTGTGAGGCGCACTCCAGCAGGTTCGGGTCATTGAATTTCAATTGCCGGCACTTGAGGTTTCAGGGAGTCCACCTTGGTTAACAAAGTACTGGTTGTCGAAGACGAACAGCTGCTTGCACAGAACCTTCAGGATTATCTGTCGGCGCAAGGGCTGGAAGTCCGGATTGCACATGACGGCGCAGAGGGAATCGGCCTGGCCGAGACTTTCGCCCCCGACGTGCTGGTGTTCGATTACCGCTTGCCCGATATGGAAGGGTTCGAGGTGCTCGACGCGGTCCGCCAGAACAGGACGTGTCATTTCGTGCTGATAACGGGTCACCCGACCGCTGAAGTCTGTGAGCGGGCGCGGCAACTGGGGGTCAGTCACATCCTGTTCAAACCGTTTCCTTTGGCGGAACTGGCCCGAGCTGTCTGCGACCTTCTGGGGATCCAGCGCGAAGCGAAACCCGGTGCGAGCCCATCCGAAGGCTTTGTCGAACGACGCCAGAGCAGGACCGAGAGCTTCCCGTTGCAGTTGTACGATGGCAGTTGGGTGCTGGCGGACCGCCGACGAAACCGGTCGGAGGTCATGGCACCGGACGACGATCAAATGCTCACCGGGGAGTAATGGCGCGATAGACGTTCCGGCACTCGCCGAATTCGCCTCCCGCGCCGTCAGGGCCTCAAGCCCCGGGTGTTGGAGAGCAAGCCATGGATCGTCTGTCCGTTGTCGTCGAACCGCTGTCGGTCAACCCTCCACAGGAGGCACAGACCCCGCCACGCTTTTCCAGTGAGCAACTGGCCCAGGCCCGGGCACGGGCCAGCACGTCCGGGGAACGGGTGCTCGATGCACTGGCCGTGCTCTGTGAACTGGCGCCGATGCCGTTCATTGCCAGCCTCGGCGCCACCCTGCATTACCCGGTGCTCGACACCGACACGCTGTTTCTGGCGAGCCCGGTGTTCGACCGGGTCACCCTCGCGCAATGCCTCAAACGTGAATTCATCCTGCTGCGCCACAACGACGAAGTCATCGGCGTGTTCGCCGACCCCTTCGACACCGCGCGCCTGGCCTGGATCGACGAATGCCTGCACGGCGCGCCGCTGTATCTGGTGCACGCCGATGACCTCAAGGCCTATCTGGCCCGCCACGAAGAAAGCTTCCACGCGGTCGAATCGCTCAATGCTCAGGCTGACGCCGGCAGCGAGACCGACACCCTGCAAAGCCTGTCGCTGACCAGCATCAGCGAAGACTCGAGCGTGGTGGTGAAACTGGTCAACTCGACCCTCTACGACGCGCTGAAAATGCACGCCAGCGACATCCACCTCGGCACCACCGGCCAGGGGCTGGTGATCAAGTACCGGATCGACGGCGTGCTGAACAACATCGGCAAGATCCAGGGCAGCGAGTTCGCCGAGCAGGTGATCTCGCGGGTCAAGGTCATGGCCGAACTGGACATCGGCGAAAAACGCGTGCCCCAGGACGGTCGCTTCAAGATCGGCATCAGCGGTCGGCAGATCGACTTCCGGGTGTCGATCATGCCGAGCATCTTCGGTGAAGACGCGGTGCTGCGGGTGCTGGACAAACAGGACCTGGCCGACAAGGTCTGCGGCGTGCAACTGCAAGCGCTGGGCTTTGAAGACGAAACCCTGCGCCAACTGCGTCGCCTGGCCGCCGAACCCTACGGCATGGTGCTGGTGACCGGCCCCACCGGCAGCGGCAAGACCACCACGCTGTACGCGATGATCACCGAGATCAACCACGGCGTGGACAAGATCATCACCATCGAAGACCCGGTGGAATATCAGCTGCCCGGCGTGCTGCAAATCCCGGTCAACGAGAAAAAAGGCCTGACCTTCGCCCGTGGCCTGCGCTCGATCCTGCGTCACGACCCGGACAAGATCATGGTCGGCGAGATCCGCGACCCGGACACCGCACAGATCGCCGTGCAATCGGCGCTCACCGGTCACCTGGTGTTCACCACCATCCACGCCAACAACGTGTTCGACGTGATCGGTCGTTTTACCCAAATGGAAATCGACCCCTACAGCCTGGTCTCGGCGCTCAACGCGATTCTCGCCCAGCGCCTGATCCGGCTGGTGTGCAGCAGTTGCAGCACGCCGGTCAACCCGAGCGATGAAGAGCTGCGCGCCTCGGGCCTCGACCCACAGAAAGTCGATCACTACCACTTCGTCCACGGCAAGGGCTGCGGCCACTGCCGGGGCAGCGGCTATCGCGGACGCACGGCGATTGCCGAACTGCTGCACCTGGACGACGAACTGCGGCAGATGATCGTCGAGCGCCAACCCATCACCCAGATCAAAGCCCTGGCCTGCGCCCGTGGTTTGCGCCTGTTGCGCGAATCGGCGCTGGAGCTGGTGGAGCACGGTCGGACCACGCTGGAGGAGATCAATCGTGTCACTTTTATCGCGTGATCAATTTATCGCCGTGCTCGGCGCCAGCGGTGTCGGCCTCGGTCAGCGCCGGGGCAGCGACACCCTGTGGCTGGGCAGCGTCGGCTACATCGACGAAGGCTTTCAGAGCTACGCGGTGGCGCTGGACACCCTCGACCGTCTGCTCGGCGAACACACCCGTGCCGGTGCCGAGCTGAGCGTGGTGATCTCCGGCCACTTCAGCCGCTTCTGTCTGGTGCCGTGGAGCGAGCAGATCAGCAGCCCTGACGAACTGCGCGGCTTCGCCCAACTGTGCTTCGAAGACCTGTTCGGCGCCCCGACCCAACCGTGGAGTCTGGTGTTGTCGGCCGAGCCGGCCGGGCATGACCGGATCGCCAGTGCCTTGCCGCAGGACTTGCTGGAACGCCTGCGCACGCTGGTCAGCGGTCGCGGCCTGCGCCTGCGTTCGGTGCAGCCGTACCTGATGACCGCGTTCAACCGCTTCGACAAAAGCCTCGACGCCGGCGACTTCCTGTTCATCGTCGCCGAACCGCAACGCAGCGTGTTGCTGCTGGCAAGGGAAGGGCGCTGGTCGTCGGTGCGTTCGGTGGGCGGCAGCGACAGCGACGCGGCACTCAGCGCGCTGATCGGTCGTGAACGGCAACTGCAAGCCTCCACCAGCGAACGCGCCTTCAACGTTTATCTGCACGCCCCGGCGCGCCTCGATGCGCAACCGGATGTGGCGGGGGTGCACCTGCGCACCCTCGAAGACGACTCGATGACCGTGCGTGACGCCTTGTACGTCATGTCCCGGGCGGTGGCCTGACATGCGCGCCTTGAACCTCGACTTCCAGCCTCGTCCGCGTTCCGGCCCGTTGGGCTGGAGCCTGCTCGGCGGCGGTGTATTGCTCGCGCTGGTGTGCTTCGGCGTGCAGCAGCACCTCGGCGATCAGGCCGAACAACAGCAAGGTCACTTGCAGCACACCCAGCGCCAGCTCACCGGCGACAGCGGCAGCAAGACAACGCTGAGCCCGGCGGAAACCCGCGAGCAGGCGCAGAACCTTGCTGAAATGCGCAAGGTCTCGCAGCAACTGCGCCGCCCCTGGGAACGCCTGTTCGCCATGCTCGAAGCCATGCCGCGCGACGACATCGCCTTGCTGACCCTGACCCCGGATGCGCGCAAGGGCCAGGTGCGGATCAGCGCCGAAGCCCGCGATCTGCAAGCGATGCTGGATTTCCACAAACGGCTGGAGGCCAGTGACGAGCTGTCCGACGTGTCGCTGCTGAGCCACGAAATCGTCGTCAAATCGCCGGAGCAACCGGTGCAATTCAACCTGTCGGCGACCTGGGAGATAGGCGATGCGAATCCCTAGACTGATCGTTCACGAATACCTGCAAGGCCTCGGCGTACCGGGCCTGGCCGGTCTCGCGCTGCTGCTGGTCACGCTGGCCTGGGCACTCGGCGGTTTGCTGCCGGGCTGGCAATCGCTGCAACAGCTCAGCCAGCAGACCCAGGAAGCCACCGAGTACCTGGCCAAGGTCGAAGACGGCAGCATCGCCCCGCCCGTGGTGCCGCAACGTCAGCTGGATGATTTCCGTAACAAGCTGCCGGCCCAGCCGCAAGCCACCGTCGCCATCGACCGCATCTACGCGTTGGCCGCGCAGGAGCACATCACCCTGGCGCGCGGTGAATACGCCCTCGGCGTCGATCCCAAGACCCATCTGGCGCGCTACCAGATCCTGTTGCCGGTGCGCGGCAGCTATCCGCAGCTGCGCCGTTTCCTGCACGCCTTGCTCGGCCAGTTGCCGGCGGTGGTGGTGGAAGACGTCGAGTTTCAACGCAAGAAGATTGCCGACACCGACCTCAGCGGCCGGATCCGTATGACCCTCTACCTGTCGAGGTCGTGATGGACACCAAACGCATAACCGGCTGGGTGGCGTTCTTCGGCGTGGCGGCGGCGCTGGCCTGGTTGCCGGAATATTTCTCGCCGAGCGACGAGGCGGATTCGACCGAAGTCGCCGTGGCCAGCCCGGCGAAAGCCAGCGCCCGTGGCGCCTTGCCCGCCAGCAGCGCCAAGGCGAATGCGGCGCCGATCAAGGACCTGAGCCCGGCCGGCGACCTGTTTGCGAGCAAATCCTGGAAGGCCGCGCCGACTCTGGCGACGGTCACCGAACAAGCGATCAACCCGACCCCGGTGGTGCAAGCCCCGAGCCTGCCACCGGTGCCGTTTCAGTTCGTCGGCAGGCTGCATGACCGCAGCGACCTGCAGGTGTTCTTGCAGGACGGCGAGAAAATCTACGTCGTGCGCAGCGGGGATGTGATCGACGACACCTGGAAGATTGCGGCGATTTCCGATGTGGAACTGAGCCTGGTCTACCTGCCTTTGCATTTGTCGCAGACCTTGTCTGTGGGGAGTACGCAATGAACAGATCCCGTTTGCTGATGAGCCTCGGCCTGTGTGCCGGGCTGGCCGCGTGCAGTTCCGCGCAGGTCGCCAACAAGGAAGCCGCCGACCTGATCGATCAGGGGCAGTACGAGGCGGGCCTGGCCCGGATCGAGGAAGGCTTGCGGGAAAATCCGCGCGACACCGAGCTGCACCTGCTGCTCAACAGCGGCCGGGCCAAGGCGATCACCGCGCTGCTGACCTCCGGCGACACCGACCGCGCCCGCCGCGACTTCGCCTCGGCCCGCACCGCCTACAGCCGGGTGCTGACCATCGAGCCGAACAACCGCCGCGCCCAGGATGCCCTGCGCCAGCTCGACTACCTGCGCAGCATGGATGAGAAACTTGAGCTGGCCCGTGGCGACCTGCGCCGGGGCGACATCTACGGCGCCGACCGTCAGGTCAAACAGATCCTTGAACTCGACCCGAAAAACGACGGCGCGCTGGAGCTGCAAGGCAACATCCGTCTGGTGCAGAGCCGCAACGTGATCCAGTACCCGCAACTGCGCACCCGGCTTGATCGCCCGGTGACCCTGGAATTTCGCGACGCCAACCTCAAGACCATTTTCGAAGTGCTGTCGCAGGTTGCCGGCCTGAATTTCATCTTCGACAAGGACCTGCGTCCGGACATGAAAGCCACGATCTTCGTGCGTGACGTGCGCATCGAAGACGCCGTGCAACTGCTGCTGCAACAGAACCAGCTGCACCAGAAAGTGGTGAACGAAAACACCTTGCTGATCTTTCCGGACTCGCCGCAGAAGCTCAAGGATTACCAAGAGCTGGTGATGCGCACCTTCTATCTGACCAGCATCGACGCCAACACCGCGCTGAACATGATCAAGACCATGCTCAAGACCCGTGACGTGTTCGTCGACGAACGCCTGAACACCCTGACCATGCGCGACACCGAAGACGCCGTGCGCATGGCCGAGAAACTCCTGCAATCGCAAGACCAGTCCAACCCCGAAGTGGTGCTGGAAGTGGAAGTGATGGAAGTGGCCACTCAGCGCATTCTCGATCTGGGTCTGCAATGGCCAAACACCTTCGGCGTGGTCAACAGTGACGGTTCGGCGGTGAGCATTCTTGATCAGCTCAAAGGCATCAACTCCAGCCGCATCTCAATCGCGCCTTCGCCGCAAGCCAAGATCAACGCCCAGGACAACGACATCAACACCCTGGCCAGCCCGGTGATCCGCGTCAGCAACCGCGAACAGGCGCGCATCCATATCGGTCAGCGCGTACCGATCATCAGCGCCACCTCAGTGCCATCCACTCAAGGCCCGGTGATCACTGAAAGCGTGACCTACCTCGACGTCGGTCTGAAGCTCGAAGTGCAGCCGACCGTGCACCTGAACAACGAAGTGGCGATCAAGATCGCTCTGGAAGTGAGTAACGCCACGCCGCTGGAACCGACCCGCCAGGGGACGATTCCGGTGCAGGTCGACACCCGCAACGCCCAGACTTCGCTGCGTCTGCATGACGGCGAAACCCAGATCCTCGCCGGCCTGATGCGCAACGACCACGGCGCCACCGGCAACAAGATTCCGGGCCTCGGCGACATTCCGGGTCTGGGTCGGTTGTTCGGCAGCAACAAGGACACCATCGGCAAATCGGAACTGGTGCTCTCGATCACCCCACGGATCGTGCGCAACCTGCCGTACCAGAGCCCGTCGGACATGGAATTCCCCACCGGCACCGAAACCAGCATGCACATCCAGGCGCCGGACCGTTCGCAGAGTTACTCGATGCCGACGCCTGCCGCGCAGCCTCGTGCAGTCGGTGAAGCGGCCGTGGCCACCACCCGTGTAACCGTCGAGAAGCCTTGATCATGAACGCCTCCCAACGCGGTTTTACCTTGATCGAAGTCGTGGTGACGCTGGCCCTGATCGGCCTGCTGGCCGGCATGGCCGCGCCGCTGACCGAGACCCTGGTACGGCGTGGCAAGGAGCAGGAACTGCGCACCGCGCTGTATCAGATTCGCGATGGCATCGACGCCTACAAGCGTGCCTTCGATGCCGGCTACATCGAGAAATCCCTGAACAGCAGCGGCTATCCGCCGAACCTGAAAGTGCTGGTCGAAGGCGTGCGCGACGTGCGCAGTGCCAAGGGGGCGAAGTTCTACTTTCTGCGCCGGATACCGCGGGATCCGCTGGTGCCGGCCAAACGTGACGACAACGGCGGTTGGGGCCTGCGGGCCTACAACAGTTCGGCCCAGAACCCGCGCGATGGCGAGGACGTGTTCGACGTCTACTCCCTCGCCAGGGGCCGTGGCCTCAACGGCATCGCGTACCGCGAGTGGTGACTCTCATGCGCCGGGAAAAGGGGTTTACCTTGCTCGAGCTGATGGTGGTGATGGCGATCATCGCGACCCTGATGACCATCGCCTTGCCACGCTACTTCAACAGCCTCGAGGCCTCGAAAGAGACCACGTTGCACCAGAGCCTGTCGGCCATGCGCGAGGCGCTCGATCACTACTACGGCGACACCGGGCGCTATCCCGACTCCATCGAGCAACTGGTGGAGATGCGTTACCTGCGCAACGCGCCGCTGGACCCGATCACCGAACGCAATGACCAATGGGTGCTGATCGCACCACCGGACGGTGTGGCGGGCGGCGTCGCCGACATCAAGAGCGGAGCTACCGGGAGGGCGCGTGATGGCAGCCAGTATTCCGAGTGGTAAGCACGCGGAGCAGGGTGGGTTCACCTACCTGGGCGTGCTGTTCCTGATCGTGATCATGGGCATGGGCCTGGCCAGTGCCGGCGAGTTGTGGTCGACCGCGTCGCGCCGCGATCGCGAGAAGCAATTGCTGTGGGTCGGCACCCAGTACGCCCAGGCGCTGCGCAGCTACTACCGTAGTTCGCCGGGCCTGGCGCAGTACCCGAAAGAGCTGGTCGACCTGTTGCAGGACGAACGTTTTCCGGAAGCCCGCCACCATTTGCGTCAGCTGTATCCGGACCCGATCGGCGGCGGCGAATGGGCACTGCAACGGGGTTTCGACGGACGCATCACCGGCATCAACAGTGCCTCCACCGAGGTGCCGTTGAAGCAGGCGGACTTCCCGTCGCAGTGGTCGGATTTCGAAGGCATGCAGCGTTATTCGGACTGGCAGTTCGTGGCTGAAAAAGCCTTTCTCGATGGCACCAACGGCCCGGCGAAGGGCCAGTCGGCATTGCCACAGGCGTTGCAGCCATGAGCCGCCATGTGTGGTGCGCGTTGATCCTCGCGGCCGTGGCGTCTTTCGCCAGTGCCAGCGAAGAAGACGAAATGATGGGCTTCATCGTCGACGACACGATCTCGCACATCGGCCACGACTTTTACTACTCGTTCAGCGAGCGCCTGCGCGACACCAGCCGCATGGATTTCAACCTGGTGGTGCGCGAGCGCCCCGACGCGCGCTGGGGGAGCCTTGTGACCGTCGAGTATCAACAACGCCTGGTGTATCGGCGCTTCCTGCCGCCGAACACCGTGGAACTGAAGGACGAGGCCTACGAGGCCGCCGACTCGGTTCGACTGGAGGTCGTCCGGCGCAAGCTGGAAGCCTTGTTGCAGGACACCACCGACCTTGAGAAGGACGAACTATGAACACGACAACGTTCTCACGGCGCAGCGGATTCTGGATCTCGGGGTTGTTGATCGGGCTTGCCAGCGCCGCTGCCGTCCAGGCCACCGAACTGGTCTACACGCCGGTCAACCCGTCGTTCGGCGGCAACCCGCTCAACGGCACCTGGTTGCTCAACAACGCCCAGGCACAAAACGACCACGACGATCCGGATCTCAAGAAACGCTCGACGGTGGCCGGTACTTCGGCGCTCGAACGTTTCACCAGCCAATTGCAGTCACGGTTGCTGGGGCAACTGCTGGACAACATCTCCACCGGCAACACGGGGAGCCTGTCCACCGACGCTTTTATCGTCAACGTCGTTGATGACTCGGGGGCCCTCACGATCGAGGTGACCGACCGAGCGAGCGGCGAAGTTTCCGAAATTCAGGTGAACGGCCTCAACCCATGACGGGATGACGGTTCCGGGGAGAGATGGACATGAAAAAAATAATTGCGCTAGGGCTGATGTTGGCAGCATTACAAGGGTGCAGTCTGCGCGAGCCGATGCCGGCCGAGCAGGACACCGATACCCCGACCCTGACCCCCAGGGCCTCGACCTACTACGACTTGCTGAAAATGCCGCGACCCAAGGGCCGGCTGATGGCGGTGGTGTACGGCTTCCGTGACCAGACCGGGCAGTACAAACCGACCCCGGCCAGTTCGTTTTCCACCAGCGTCACCCAGGGCGCGGCGTCGATGTTGATGGACGCCATGCAGGCCAGCGGCTGGTTTGTGGTGCTGGAACGTGAAGGGCTGCAGAACCTGCTGACTGAACGCAAGATCATTCGCGCTTCGCAGAAGAAACCGAATACGCCGGTGAACATCCAGGGTGAGCTGCCACCGTTGCAGGCGGCGAACATGATGCTAGAGGGCGGGATCATCGCTTACGACACCAACGTGCGCAGCGGTGGGGAAGGGGCGCGGTATCTGGGGATTGATCTGTCCCGTGAGTACCGGGTGGATCAGGTGACGGTGAATTTGCGTGCGGTGGATGTGCGTAGCGGGCAGGTGTTGGCGAATGTGATGACCAGCAAGACGATTTATTCGGTGGCGCGCAGTGCGGGGATTTTCAAGTTTATCGAGTTCAAGAAGTTGCTTGAGGCTGAGGTCGGGTATACGACCAATGAGCCGGCGCAGTTGTGTGTGCTTTCGGCAATTGAGGCGGCGGTGGGGCATATGGTGGCGCAGGGGATTGAGCGGCGGTTGTGGCAGGTGGCGGGGGATGCTTCTACCCCTGGGCAGGATGATGTTTTGAATCGGTACCTGACTCAGAACAAGATTGATCCGGAGGCTGAGTGAACTTGGCGGCCTTTGGGCCGACCAGGTTCTTTGGTTGTTTTGGGTACATATCCGTTGCTGCGGTAACGGCTTCTTATGGTTTCGCCCTTACGGCGACTCCCTTTGGCAAACGCCCCAAAGGAAGCAAAGGTCTGGGCCCCGGCGTTCGGCCCCTCGCTGGGGCTCGGGGTTCCTTCGCTCCGGGATTCATCCGGGGGCATCGCCTCCGGTTTGCTTCGCTGCACCTCCTCTCGATGTGTTTGGCTTCGCCAAACTGTCGCTTCGCTCCCACCCCCGGATGAATCCCTCCACTCAGCCTTCCGATGGGGCCGGCACGTCAAGAGCGGTACTCGAGCTAACGCTCATTGTTTGGTTTGGTGTGGGCGCAGATTGTGTAGGTGGGGTTCGTTGTTTGGTTTGGTGGGGGCGCAAGAATGTGTAGATGGGTTTGGTTTTGATTTTTTGTTTTGAAAGCTTGAGTTCAACTCGATGGTTCAGGTCGATGTAACTCGAATGAACAACTCGGTCGGCTCCCTCTCCCCCCGGGAGAGGGCTGGGGTGAGGGCCAGCGTCCTGAAGTCTGTTTAAAAACGTGTCTGAATACACCGAACCTTCCCACAAGGTTTTCAGGTTGTACGTCGGAAGCGCGGGCTCTAGCCTGTTTCGGTCGCTGCCAATTCAGCGATCGGGCATGGAAACCCGCGTAACAACAGAGCGCACAAGCGCCATTCATAACGTATCCTGCGCACCCTCATGGTGTGCACTTTGTTATGGCGGCTGTGCGTAGGAGACCTCGTGTCTGCCGGGTTGCTCTGTCCCGGGTTTCCAGCCTGCGTACAGCTGCCACCTATTCGCTTGGAAACCGAATAGGGCCAGCTATAACCGTCATACAGGGTAAAAAATCATGAAGAAACCAACACCCAACCCACCCGAAACCCAAGCCAACCCCGAAACCGACCCAACCTCCCCATACACCTCCACCACCTCCAGAAAACTCCACGAAGCCGCCGAACGCGCGCTCGATCATTACCTCTGCCCCGGCGCCCACATCATGGGCAGCGTCAACGAACCCGCGCGGATGTACCTCGCCAACCCGGCCTACAACACCGAATCCCTGCTCGCCAACGCCAGCGAATCCCTGGGCTCTGCCAGCGAAATGCTAAACAACTTCGCCGCCACCCTCGACCCGGCCCACCGCAAGACCGCCCTGGGCATTGCACAGATCCTCATGCTGGGTGAACTGGCCGTGAATCAGGCCTTGGATCACGTCGAACTGAAGGGCTGATCCAGCACATCCCCAATAAAAAAACGCGGCCCAGTAATGGGTCGCGTTTTTCACATTCGAACTGGAGTCACCATGGATCCCCTGATCTCCCCAATCATTTCAGACTTCGAAAGCGAAGAGCAGGCCGCCAGCTACGACCGCTGGTTGATTGCCAAAATACAGGCTTCAATCGATGACCCACGACCCAGCATTCCGAATGAGCAGGTGATGGCTGATATGTCGGCCCTGATGGAGGACAAACGAAGAAAGCATGAGGCGGGGTGAGGCTCTCGCAGCGGCAATACGAAAAAACCGCGATCCCTGACAGGAGCGCGGTTTTTGTTTGGAACGGAGCGAGCAACGTACTAGAAAAAACGACGTCGCGGGTACTCCTGACGCGTGTGCAGTACGTTCACGATTTCTATTCGATCAGTTACCCGATAGATGATCAGATAACTCGAATGTACAACAGCTTCTCGAGTGCTCGGGATCCGACCGGTTCGATAGAGGCGAGGATGTTCCAGAAGGTTGGATGCAGCTTTTCCAATCGCCCTGACGAGCTCTCTGGCTGCTCTCGGATGTCTTTCTGTTATGAAGTCGATAATTAGCATCAGCTTGGCCCGTGCTTCGGGCCTCCACTCAATCGACCTCGAAACCATTGTCTTTTGCCTTGAGCAAGGCATGTATCTCAGCCATCACCTGGTCATGCGAAATATTCGGACGCGGATCATCGAGAGAAGCCTGTACTTCGGCCCGAAACCAACGGTCATAACTCGCAGCCTGCTCCTCAGGACCAAGATCCGAAACAACCGGGCACAGTGGGTCGATCAAAGACGGGTCGATCATGGAACCTCCGGGTTTGGTGCCTGGAAGTCTATTCGGTAACGGAATCGCTGTCGTCGCTGTCTGGATGAATTGCATGTGGGCCAAGCTCCATGGGGATCAAGTTGTCCCGGCAAATCCTAGAGCCTGCACTTCCGACGGCCAACCGCCAGAATTCGTCAGAAAACTCCCCGAATTTCTGAAAACGTTCCGTTTTCCGTAGGACGCCACTCAAGCGTCAGCGCAAAAAAAACCGCGACCTCAAGATCGCGGTTTTCCAACACCCAACACTTACTGCTGCAAAACCGTCGCCTGGTTAGCCGACCCGAACTGCTGAATATTCGCGGTCTGCGTCATCCCGCTCTGATCCACATTGGCAATGTTCCCGGTGCCGCCCTGGGTTACATACGCCACGTTCATGGTGTCAGCCTGTTTGACGGTGATCATGTTGTCGCTGCCATACAGCTGCGCGGTGTAAGCCTGGTTGCCGGTGCCGGATTGATCGAATTCGGCGCTGTTGCCCGAGCCGTTCGATGAGCCCTGCACCAGGTTGGTGGTGCCGCGTTGGTCGGCGATGAGGATGTTGTCGCTGCCGTTCTGATCGAAGTACAGCTCGTTGTAGGAATCCGCCTGGCTGACCGTGGTTTTGTTGCCAGTGCCGGTCTGATTGGTGGTCATGATCTGGCCGATGCCGTCCTGGGTGAAGCTGGCGATGTTGCCGTTGCCGGTCTGATTGACCGTGGCGCGCTGGTTGCTGCCGAACTGGCCGCCATGTTGCGGGCCTTTCCAGTTGCTGGCGTAGACCTTGTTGTCGTTGCCCACCGAGGTGGCGTTGAGGGTGTGGCTGTCGCCGTTCTGGTAGGTGAAGTGCACGTTGCCGTTGCCGACTTGATACAGGGCCAGGGTCGAGTTGACCGATTCGAACTGGTCGGCATAGATGGCGTTGGTGTTGCCGACCTGGGTGACGGCGGCGGTGTTGTTTTCGCCGAAGCTCTGGTCGACCACGGTTTCGTTGCTGTCGCCGTACTGGTTGACGGTGGCCTGGCTGGCCAGTTGCGAGTCTTGCCAGATTTCGGTGCCGTTGAGGTTGCCGAACTGGTTGATGGTGATGGTGCCGCCGGTGCCGTTGCGCTGGTCGCCGTAGGCGTAGTTGCCTTCGCCGGCCTGGTTGATGCCGATCTGGCCGCCGTTGTGCAGCACTTGTTCGGCGGTGCCGTAGTTGGCGGTGCCGTACTGGGTGATCACCGAGCTGTTGCCGGTGCCTTCGTACAGTTGCTCGATGTTGGCTTCGTTGCTGTCGCCGAACTGGAAGGTCTTGCCTTCGCTGCCGTTCTGCGAGTCCTGGTAGACGAACGAGAAGTTGCCGGTGCCTTGCTGTTGTTGCAGGGCCTGGTTGCCGGCGCCGAAGCCGAGGGACTGGCTGGCGTGGGCGGTGTTGAAGGCACCGGTCTGTTGTTGGGTGATGGTGCTGTTGTCTTCGAAAAGCTGCTCGGCGTAACCGGCGTTGTAATCGCCGACCGCGTCCTGGGTGATGACGCTGGTGGCGGTGTCCTGCACGGCGGCGGCGTTGTTGCCCTGGCCCAGTTGGGTCTGGGTCGCGGTGCTGAACGGGGCCTGGGTCTGCTTCACATCAGCGATGTTGGCCGTACCGAACTGGCTCTGGGTGGAAAGGCTGTCGTCGGCCATGGCCTGGGCACTGATCATGACCAGGATGGCGGCGGTGAGGGGCGTCAGTTTGAACATGATGAACTCTCCGATGATTGCAGTGCTTAGCGATATTGCTTGACCGAAACGCTCATGCCGTTGCCCGACTGGCTCACGGCGCTTTGCAGCCCCGTGCCGGCCTGCTCGATGCTGGCGTCGTTGTTGTTGCCGTTTTGCGAAATCTGCGCACGGTTGTGGCTGCCGGTTTGCGTGATGGACGCGGCGTTGCCGGAGCCGTTTTGCGTGATCAAGGCCATCAGGTCGCTGCCTTGTTGCAGGATGTACGCCTCCTGATTGCTGCCCGACTGCACGATCTTGCCCAGCAGCGACTGACCGTTCTGCGAGAGCAGGGCGAGGTTGACCTGGCCGTTCTGGTCGATCAGGGCTTGCTGGCCCACGGGGGGCGGCAGTTCGCCGAGATCGGCGCTGTTGGGCGCCAGGTCGTCGTTTTCCATCAGGTCGTCGGCGCGCACGCCCGCACTGACGCACAGGGCGAGCAGGCAAAGCAGGGCGGCGGTCGGCGTGTTCATGGCAAATATCCTCTCGGGCGTTAACCGTTGAGCGTTGCCCCGCCTGCCCGAAAGCAGGCGGGGCACTGGCTCAGAGCGTGGTCACCGACACCGTTCGCACGGTGCCCTGGGACGAGCGGATCGTGGCGGTCGGGTTGGCTGATGGCACGACCAGCGTGTTGTTCAGCGTCAGCCGCCAGCGTCCGGTCACCGGTACCGTGGTGGTGCCCAGCGTTACCAGCCCGGTCGGGGTGGTGACCTGCACGGTGATGGTGTTGCCGGTGGTCACCGACGAGGTACCGGCGAAGTCCCAGTTGAAGCGGCCGCCGGAACGGGCCTGCACGGTCGAAGTGGTGATCGTGAAGGTTTCCGCCGCTGGCCGTGGCGACACTTGCACCGTGACGGTCGCCGGCGTCGACTGGGCGCCGAAGCTGTCCCGGGCGATGTAGGTGAAGGTCGTGGTGAAGGCCGTGGTCACGGTGGCCGGTGGGGTGTAGGTGATCACCGTGCCGTCCGTGCTTACCGTGCCGCGTCCTGCCGGCGGTTGGGTCAGGCTGGCGACGCCCAGCGGCACATTGCCCTCCGGATCGGTGTCGTTGGCCAGGACGTTGATCGGGATCGCGACACCGAGGGTGGCGACACTGTCGGCAACGGCGGTCGGTGGCCGGTTCGGCGCGACGCTGATCGTTACCGTGGCCGGGTTCACCGAGGCCAGGCCTTTGTTGTCCTGGGCCTTGTAGGTGAAGGTGGTGGTCAGCGGAGTATTGACCACGGCTGGCGGGGTGTAGACCACCGACGTGGTGCCGTTCAGGGCCACGGTGCCTTGGCCGGCTGCCGGTTGAGTCAGGGCAGTGATGCTCAGCGGCACATTGCCGTCGGGGTCACTGTCGTTGGTCAACAGGCTGAGGGTGATCGGCACGCCGAAGCTGGTGCTGCCGGTGTCGGCGACGGACAGTGGCGCCTGGTTCTCACCGGTGTCCGGTGCTGCACCGACCACTACGACTGGCTCGGTGTCGCTGCCGCCGGCGGCGGATTTCACCGTGACGGTGGCGGGTGGCTGGGTCAGGTCGGCCACGGTGATTTTTTGCAGCGTGCCGGTTTTCGACAGGCGTCCGTAGCCCTGCGCAACCATGTCCGGCACCGCAACTTCATCGGTCGAGGTGGCTTCGATCAGCAGGCTGTGGCTGGCCCAACTGTAGCGGGCGGTCTGGATTTTCACCACGTCGGTGAGTTTGGCCGAGACGGCAGTCGGACGGGTCGTGCCGGCCGGGTTGGTGGCGGTCACGACCACCACCGACGGCAAGGTGCCGGTGCCCAGGCGCTGGCCGAAGAACAGCCCGTTGTTGTCACCCAGCAGACTGGTCTCGCAAGGCGTCGGCGGCGGGCCGGGCAGCAGCGCTACCGTTTCGCGGAAGCACAGGGTCGAGCTGCTGTCGGCCTTGGCAAACACTTCGGCGCGCACACCGGCCGAGGTACGGCGATAGGTGGCGCGGTCGACGGCGACGTGGGTTTGCTGACGATTGTCGAGGACCTTGCCGGCGACGGTGAACAGGTTGGTCTGAATCGAGCCAACACCCGACGGACCGTCGATCCGCAGGAAGTTGGTGTTGAACGGGCTGCCGGTCACCGCTTCGGTGAGGTTCGGGTCGCCGACGAAAGTTTCGATGCCGCCGGTGTCCGGGTTCACTTCGGTGTACGGGCCGTTGATGCTGCGCAGGAACGGTCCGATGGCACCGTTGAGCGCGCCACTGAAGTTGCCCGGCGCACCGATGCCGATGTCTTTGGTGATGTTGATCGCCCGCCGGCCAGGGGTGGTGACGTTGACGGTTTCAACGCCGTACGGGTGGGTGATGGTGTAGGTGCCGGCCACCGGGACGTTCACCCGGATGCGGATCCGCGCGAAGCTTTGCTGATCGCCATCCACCGGATTCCCCGAGGCGAACGCCGCTTCGATCCCCGCCACGTAGGCATCCACGCCGAAACCGGCGCCGTTGTTGGGGATCGCGGTTTCCGCCAGGAACCAGAAAGCTTCCGGCGGCCAGTTGTCCGGGAACACCATCGGCAGGGTGTCATCGAACACGCCCGGTTCCGGCAGCAGGGTGCACATGTACGCCGGCGGGGTGCTGACCGGCACCCGCGAACTGGCGGCGCGCGACTGGCAGAGCTCCATCGACAGTTGATTGTTGTCCTGATACCACATCGGGAATTTCCCGGTGGCGAAGGTGTAGGGGCCGGGATCGACGGCGGCCAGTTGCGCGAACGCACTGCCGGTCAGCGAGATTGTCAGCCCGAGCGCGTTGAGCGCGAAGCGTGGCCACTTGTTCATGATGCCTCCTGATGCGGATCTGGGCATGTGAGCGTTCATTGCACGATGACCACTTCTTCGGTATCGCTGCCGCCGTTGGACGACGTCACCCGAACCTTGGCCGGTGGTATCGGCGTGATCCCGGTGGCCAGGGTTTTCTCCGCACCGTCGCCACCCAGCGCACCGATAGCGGCGCCGGTGTCGGAGGTGGCGGTGAGCACCGGTGGCGAGGTTTCGTCACTGGTCGTGGCCACCACGGTCAATTGCCCGGAACTGAGGCTGTACTCGGCGCGCTGGATCACCACCAGGTCGGTCAGGGTCATGGGCAGGGTGGTCGGCGAGCTGGTGGCGATCGCCAGGTGGTTGTCGGCGGTCACTTGCAACACGGCCGGCAAAGTCGGGTTGACCGCCGATTGCGCATACCAGCTGCCGGTGCTGTCGGCTTCTTTCATGTTCACCACGGGCGTGCTGCTGGTGATGGCCGCGGTGCCCGGTGCCGGCGGGGCTTTGACGAACACGTCTTGTTGGGCCACTGGTGCGCTTTCACCGGGCTTGCGCGAGTAGGTGCTGCGCTCAGTGATCAAAGGCGTTGGCCGCACCACTGTCGACAACTTGCCGGACACGGCGAAAGTCGTGCTGCGCAGGTCGATGCCACCGGGGCCTTCGATGCGTACGAAGTTGGTGTTGAACGGGCTGCCGGTTACGGCCTCATTGAGGTTCGGATCGCCCACGAACTGCTCGGCCGCACCGGTCAACGGGTTGGTCTCGGTGTACGGCCCGTTGACGCTGCGCAGGAACGGGCCGATGTCACCCTTGAGCGCGCCGTCGTAGGTTTGCGGGGTGCCGATGCCGATGTCGCGGGTCATGTTGATCGCGCGCCGGCCGGGGGTGTCGACGGTGAACACATCGACGCCGTAGGGGTGGGTGATGACGTAGGTGCCGGCGGTGGGCACATCGACCCGGATGCGGATCCGCGCGAAGCTGATCTGGTCGCCCTCCACCGGATCACCGGCGGCAAAGGCAGCTTCGACGGCGCTGACGTAAGTCAGATTGATGCCGCGTGCCGCATCGACGATGGAGGTATCGCCAGTGAACCAGAAGGCTTCATCGGGGAAGTTGGTGGGGAATACGAGCGGTTGCGTGTCATCGAACACGCCGGGGGTCGGCAGCAGCGAGCACATGTAAGACGGGGCGCCCGGGGTGCTCGGCACGCGTGAGCTGAGTGCTTTGGACAGGCACAGATCCAGGGTGCGACCGTGGGTGTCCTGATACCAGCTGGCGAAACCGCCATTGGCCGGTGTGTAGGGACCCGGGTCGACGGCGAACAGAGCGGCCTGGGCAATGCCCTGGGCCAAGGCGCTCACGACCAGGACGGTCGCGGTTTTGGACAGTAAAGGGTGCATGAGTTAATCCCTCTATCAAAGTACCTGCCCCTTGGGGATGGGTCAGTTGCAGAGGGCTTTACAACTTCCATACCAACGACCGGCCAACCGACCGCAAAGGCCCGTGGCGCAAGGGCTGGAAGCTGGACACGCGGGAAGAGGGCGAACGTCCGGATAGGGCGACTGTCCCCAGCATTGGGGATTGTGGGGGCATGAACGCCTGGCGGTTTTCGCCTGACCGGGAAATCGGCTGAGTGTGGGGCCGTTCACCCCCCGCATCCGGGCAAACACCCAACCGTGGGCTATAACCCTATAGGGACGTATCGGGAAGTCGCCGCCATGAACATGCAGTCACAATCGCTACCGGTCGAGGAGGGCAGCCAGCGGCTGAACTCGCGCAAGCAGCCGTTCAACCTGTTGCGCTGGTTTTCATTGATCAGCATGGCGGTGATCGGCACCGTGGCGGTGGCGCTCGGGGCGGTGTCGACACGGTTCGTGATCGAAGAAAGCGTGCAGCGCGATGCCTTGCTGACCGCGCAGTTCATTCAGGCCATCGCGTCGGCGGAAGTGCGCCACGTCTCGATTCCCAATATCCGCACCATGGGCGAGTTGCTCGACCCTCGTCAGGACAACGATTTTCCCGATGTCGACCCGCAGGCCCGGGCCAGCGCCAGAGGTGAGTTTCTTGATCACATCGAGCATTTGCCGGATGTGATTCTCGCCAACGTTTATGCGCCGGATCGTACCGTGATCTGGTCGACCAACCCGGCGCTGGTCAACACCCGCATTCATGCCGACGAAGATCTTGACCGGGCGTTCGAGCAAAGGATCCCGGTGTCGGCGAGTTACCACAACGTAGACAAGGGCCGTGAAGAACAGAAGTTCGTGGTGCCGCCGGAATACATCTTCATTGAAAACTACATTCCACTGTTCGACGCCGAGGGCAAGAACGTCACGGCGATGGTCGAGATCTATAAGGAGCCCAAGGACCTGATCGCCCGCATGGAGCGCGGTCTGGCGCTGATCTGGCTGGCCACCGCGCTGGGCGGCGGGCTGATTTATCTGGGGTTGTACTGGATCGTGCGCCGGGCGGCGATTCTGCTGGCGGCCCAGCAAAAACAACTGATCGCCAACGAAACCTTTGTTGCGCTGGGCGAGATGTCTTCGGCGGTGGCCCACAGTCTGCGCAACCCGCTGGCGACCATTCGCTCGAGCGCCGAGCTGGCCCTGGAATTCGACGCCGGGCCGGCACAGAAGAACATCAAGGACATCATCGGCCAGGTGGATCGCATGTCGAAGTGGGTGCGCGAACTGCTGCAATCGCTGCGACCGCTCAATGACGACCCGGAACCGGTGAACCTGGTGGCGGCGCTGCACGACAGCCTGATGGCTTTCGAGCAGCAGATTGCCAAGGCTGGCGTGCACGTGGTGTTTCAACCTCAGCAGACGCCGATGGTGCTGAGCCATCCGGTGCAGCTCACACAAATCCTCAACAGCCTGCTGGCCAACGCGCTGGAAGCGATGGACAAGGGCGGCACACTGACCATCACCCTCGAACCGAGCGACAGCCGTGGCGTGAGCGTCATGCTCAGCGACACCGGCAAAGGCATGAGCGAAGAGCAGCGCAGCATGGCGTTCCGGCCGTTCTTCACCACCAAACAGGGCGGCCTCGGCGTGGGGCTGGTGCTGGTCAAACGGATCATGGAGCGCTTCGGCGGAGGCGTAAGCCTCGACAGCCGGGAAGGCAAGGGCACCACCGTTCGTCTGGCGTTTCAACTCATTCAGTAAATTGGGGTGAACTTCTCCCCAGCAGTGGGTGTCAGGCCCCAGTCACCGGGGAGTGGGGCATGCAACAGCACTCGCAAGCCCCTGTAACAACTGGAAATGATTTTTTGGCGAGTTAATTGCAAAACACCATCACCCCTTCCTTAGATGAGGCGGCTGATGATGGACAAAGCAATGCGTGACCCCAAAAAGCTGTTCCTGTTGACGCCACTGAGCGTCTTCCTGATGTTGGCCCTTGGCCAGATGACCGGGGTCCGAGCGAGCCCGATCGACGACGAGAATCAGCCGGAAGCGTCCGACCCGTCGGCCTATTACGACGAGCCCGAAGACCGCGCTGGCGCGCTCAATGCAATCCTGACGATGCCCGAGGCCAACTTAGACTCCTTCGATCTGCCTGACGGGGTCAAAGGCACGCGCAACACGACGCGCATGGAAAACATCCTGCCGCCCACCGTCCAGACCAGTTTCAATTACCCCACCAACGGCAAGCCAAGCCCGCTGTACGGTGCCCAGCCGTTCACTCAGCAACTGGTGCTGTTCGAAGAGTTCGGCCCGGAAAAACTCGACCCGACCACACCGGCCGCGCCGTTGAGTTTCCCGCCGGCCGCCATCGGCCCGGCGCCGGCGCAAGACCCGAACAACATCGCCCGCAGCGCGCCTCCCGGCACGGCGCTGGATGCGTTTTTGCGTCAACCGGGGCTCACGCCATTTCCGAGCCAGTATGCCAACACGGTTGACCGCAACCCTTGGCAGGCGCAGATCGAACTGTTTCTCAACCGTCACATCGGTTCCTCCGCCGAAGGCCGGCCACCGGGAAAAGGCTGGGCTCATCAGCGCTGGAACGAGTTCTACCCGCAAGTCGCCTACAAGACCGTGCAGACCGGTGCGCGGCTGAACGGTGGTCTGCGTGACAGTCGGCAGATGCACGGTTACGCGGTCGGCGAATTCGGCCCCGGCGGTCTGTACCACAACGTCGCGGGCGTGCCGGCGACCGATGGCACGGCCAAGGGTGTCGACCCACGGTTCCACCCGGCGATGCCGGTGCAGGACCACAACTCGGTGTGGACCTTCGACGGCACGCTGCCGCCGAAACTGTTGATGGTGCGCTACGGCCAACCGGTGCTGATGCGGCACTACAACGGTTTGCCGATCGACCCGTCGGCCAACCGCGGTTTCGGTCTGCACACCATCACCACCCACGAGCACAACGGCCATGCGCCAGCAGAAAGCGACGGTTATGCCAACGCGTTCTTCTTCCCCGGCCAGTTTTACGACTATCGCTGGCCGATCCAGCTCGCCGGCTACGACAGCATCAACACCAAGGCCGAAGATCCACGCGCCGCATTCCCCTGCGCACCGGGGGAAACCCTGTGGGTCAACGACCTGCAACCTGCGAAAAAGACCTGCGACCACGGAACCATCAGGATTCGTGGCGACTGGCGCGAAACCATGAGCACCCACTGGTTCCACGACCACATGCTCGATTTCACCGCGCAGAACGTCTACAAGGGCAACGCGGCGATGATGAACTACTACAGCGCCTTGGACCGTGGCAACGAATCGGTGAACGACGGCGTCAACCTGCGTTTCCCCAGCGGCAGCGCCTTGCCGTGGGGCAACCGCGACTACGACGTCAATCTGGTGTTCGCCGACAAGGCCTGGGATCAGCAGGGCCAGTTGTGGTTCAACCCGTTCAACACCGACGGCTTCATCGGCGATCAGGTGCTGGTCAACTGGCAATGGAAACCGACCCTCGACGTGCGGGCGCGCAGTTATCGCTTCCGCCTCCTCAATGGTTCGGTGTCGCGCTACTTCAAGCTCGCCCTGGTGCGTGAAGTCAAAGGCACCAGTGGTGAGTTCCAGGGGCCGAGAAACTCCGGTGTGTCGTACAGCCGGGTGCCGTTCCACATGATCGCCAACGACGGCAACATCATGGAACACAGCGTACCGTTCGACGGCACGATGGACCTGGATGCCGACGGCGACAAGCAGAACCACAACGCGATTCTGCCGACCCAGGGCATCGCCGAGCGGTTCGACATCATCGTCAACTTTGCGAAAAACGGCATCAAACCGGGCGACAAGCTGTTCTTCGTCAACCTGCAAGCCCAGGACGACGGCAAGGGCCCGAAAGAAGTGATCCCGCTGGCCGACGTGCTGTCGGAGAAATACCTGGCAGTCATCAAACAGACCAGCAAGGGTCCGCAATGGGATCGGGGTGACCCGGTGGTAGGCAAGGTCCTGCAACTCAACGTCAAGGCTTATACCGGCCAGGATCTGTCGATGAACCCGGCAGCCTACGAACCGGCCAAACCGGGCAAGGCCGAAGGCATGGTGATGATTCCGCTGAAGATCCACCGCGACAACGCTGCCGACAAGGCATTGCTGGCCAAGGCGCTGCACCGGACCTTCACCTTCGGTCGCGCCGACGGCACCGATGAAGCGCCGTGGACGATCAAGACCGATAGCGGTTTCGGCTTCCACATGGACCCACGCCGGTTGAATGCCTCGACCAAACTGGCCAGCGGCCCGACCGACGCCGGAGTCAGCGGCATCGGCACCCTGGAAGTGTGGAACATCAAGGCCGGCGGCACGGGCTGGAGCCATCCGGTACACGTGCACTTCGAGGAGGGGATCATCCTCAGCCGTGGCGGCAAGGCCCCGCCTGAGTGGGAAAAATGGGCGCGCAAGGACGTCTACCGGATCGGTTCGGAGGCCGACGGGCTGGACAACGTCGAGATGGCGATCAACTTCCGCGAGTTTGCTGGGACCTACATGGAGCACTGTCACAACACCCAGCATGAGGACAACTCGATGCTGCTGCGTTGGGACCTCGAGAAACCCGGGCAACTGCAGTTGATGCCGACACCGCTGCCTAGCTGGGATGGCGTGCGCTACGTCAACTCCGCCGCGCTGCCAACCTTCCGCACCGGCGACGGCTTCGGCCCGCAAGTGACCGTGAAACCATGAAACGGGAGGGAGCCGACATGAACCTGCCAACGCCGCGCTCCCGCGCCCTGGGCATGCACCTGATTCTGGTGCTGGTCACCTGCCTGCTCGGCAGCCAGGTGCTCATCGCCCATCAGGCGCAGCCCGAAGGCGCCAGTGAATCCGCCACCCCGTGGGGTGGCGACTATTTCCCCAACACCCTGCTGACCGACCAGGACGGTCGGCAGGTGCGTTTTTTCGATGACCTGATCAAAGACAAGGTGGTGGTGATCAATTTCATCTTCACCTCGTGCAGCGACTCCTGCCCACTGGAAACCGCGCGCCTGCGCCAGGTGCAGAAACTGCTGGGGGACCGGGTCGGGAAAGACATCTTTTTCTACTCGATCACCATCGATCCGCTGAGCGACACCCCCGCAGTGCTCAAAGCTTATGCGCAACGCTTCAAGGTCGGCCCCGGCTGGAAATTTCTCACCGGCGAGTTCGAAGACGTCACCGAGCTGCGCAAGAAGCTCGGGCTGTTTATCGAAGGCGTCGACAACGGCCGCACCAAGGATCACAACCTGAGCCTGATCGTCGGTAACCAGAGCACCGGGCGCTGGATGAAAGCCTCGCCGTTCGAGAACCCGTGGATCCTCGCCGACCAACTCGCCAACACGCTGCAGAACTGGAAGCAGGCCAGCAGCGAAGAAAGCTATGCCGATGCCCCGCAGATTCGTCCGCCGAGCAATGGCGAAGAGCTGTTCCGCACCCGCTGCGCTTCCTGTCACAGCCTCGGCCCGCAGGATGGCGAAGGCATCGGCATGCGCAACATCGGCCCGGACCTGATCGGTGTGACCCGTCAGCGCGACGCGGCCTGGCTCAATCGCTGGATCCGCGAACCGGATCGTGTGCTGGCGGAGAAAGACCCGATCGCAGTGCAACTGTATGAGCAATACGAGCGTATCCCGATGCCCAATCTGCGCCTGGACGAGGCCTCGGCGCAGTCGATCATCGACTTTCTGAGTGCCGAAACCGAGCGTCAGCATCCGTCCGTGCAGCCCTTGGCCGACGGGGCATTGACGCCAGTAAAACCGGCTTCTGCCAGCGAAACGGTGAGTCGAATGCAGTAGCGGCTAAATAGCATCATTGAACCGTGTGTCACGGTCATTGCCACCTACACTCATTCGAGAGAGGGCGGCTGTAACCGGCTCGATACCAGAACGCCAGGGCATCCCCATGCAACGACTGGAAGAACAGAAAACATCGGCACCGAACCTCGCGCTGGCGGCCATCAAGAGCTGGGGCGGGCAGTTCAATCTGCTGCGCTGGTTTTCGCTGGCCAGTTTTTTCATCATCGCGGCCGTGGCGCTGGGGCTGGGGTATATCTCCACGCGCTTCGTGGTCACCGAAAGCGTGGAGCGCGATGCGCTGCTCACCGCGCAATTCGTGCAGGCCATCGGCGATGCGGAAATGCGCCATGCCAACATCACGCCGCAACGGACCATGGGCGAGATGCTCGACTCGCGCCAGGACGGGAACTACCCCGACGTCGATCCGCTGTCCCATGCAATGGCCCGTGCCGAGTTTCTCGATCATGTCGAACACTTGCCGGATGTTCTGCTGGCCACGGTGTACGCCCTGGACCGCACGGTCATCTGGTCGACCAACCCCGAACTGATCAACGTCAAGTTCGAAGACGACGACGAGCTGGATGAGTCGTTCGAGATGAAAGTCCCGGTGTCTTCCAGTTATCACAAGATCGACGATGAAAAACCCGAGCAGCGGCTGTCTCGCGAACCCAAATACCTGTTCATCGAAAACTACATTCCGATGTTCAACGCCGACAAAAGCAAAGTGGTCGCCATGGTCGAGATCTACAAGGAACCGGCGGATCTGGTCGACCGTATCGACCGAGGGTTCGCCTCGATCTGGGCTGCGACGATCCTCGGCGGCGCGGCGATTTACCTCGGCTTGTTCTGGATCGTGCGGCGCGCCTCGACGCTGCTGCAGAGCCAGCAGCAGCAACTGATCAGCAATGAAACCTTTGTCGCTCTGGGCGAGATGTCTTCGGCGGTGGCCCACAGCCTGCGCAACCCGCTGGCGACCATTCGTTCCAGCGCCGAACTGGCCCAGGAAATTGCCAGCCCGGGCGCACAGCGCAACATCGGCGACATCATCAGCCAGGTCGACCGCATGTCGCGCTGGGTTCGCGAACTGCTGGTGTCGTTGCGCCCGATGAGTGACGACGGCGAGGCGGTGGACCTGCTGGCGGCGGTCGAGGACACCCTGGGGGCGTTTGACGCGTTGATCCGGCGCAATGGCGTCGAAGTGCGATTCGCACCACAAGATTGCCCGCCGGTGGTCAGTCAACAGGTGCTGCTCACGCAAATTCTCAATAGCCTGTTTGCCAATGCCCTGGAAGCGATGCCCAGAGGCGGCGTACTCAGTGTCGAGATTGAAACGGCGCAGACCGGTCAGGTGCGCATGACCCTGAGCGACACCGGCAAAGGCATGAGCGCGCAGCAGCAACAACTGGTGTTCAAACCGTTTTTCACCACCAAGCAGGGCGGCCTCGGGGTCGGCCTCGCGCTGGTCAAGCGAATCATGGAGCGGTTTCAGGGTTCGGTCGTCCTGACCAGCCGGGAGCAGGAAGGAACCCGCGTCAGTCTCAACTTTAGAGTGGCATCGGGAGGGGAATATGGAACACAGCATTCTGCTGGTCGAGGATGACGAACTGCTGGCCGAGAATATTCAGACCTACCTGGAGCGCAAGGACTTCGAGGTGACGGTCTGCCACTCGGCCGAGGACGCGCTGGGGCAACTGGAAAGCTTCATGCCGGACATCGTCCTGACCGACAACTCGCTGCCGGGCATGAGCGGTCACGATCTGATCCAGAAGCTGCGCATCAGCGCGCCGGACCTGAAAGTGATCATGATGACCGGTTACGGCAACGTCGAAGACGCGGTGGTCGCGATGAAGGAGGGCGCCTTTCATTACGTCACCAAACCGGTCGCGCTGCCGGAACTCAAACTGCTGCTGGACAAGGCCCTGGCCACCGAACGGATGGAGCGCACGCTGTCGTTCTATCAGGAGCGTGAGGCGCAGAAATCCGGAGTACAGGCGCTGATCGGCGAATCGGCGCCGATGCTGCATTTGAAGAACACCATCGGTCAGTTGCTCGACGCCGAGCGGCGCATGACCAACGGTGATCTGCCGCCGGTGCTGGTGGAGGGCGAAACCGGTACCGGCAAGGAACTGGTCGCCCGTGCGCTGCATTTCGACGGCGCGCGCAGCAAAGGCCCGTTCATTGAATTCAACTGCGCGTCGATTCCGGCCAACCTGGTGGAGTCGGAGCTGTTCGGTCACGAGAAAGGCGCGTTCACCGATGCCAAGGACCGCCGGGTCGGGCTGGTGGAAGCCGCTGATGGCGGCACGCTGTTTCTCGATGAAATCGGTGAAATGGATCTGGTGCTCCAGGCCAAGCTGCTGAAATTGCTGGAGGATCGCACCATTCGGCGGGTCGGTTCGGTGAAGGAGCGCAAGGTCAACCTGCGGGTGATCAGCGCCACCAATTGCAACCTTGAGCAAATGGTCCAGCAGGGCAAGTTCCGCCGCGATCTGTTTTTCCGGCTGCGGATCATCTCGATCAAGGTCCCGCGCTTGTACGCCCGTGGCGAAGACATCCTGCTGCTGGCCCGGCACTTCCTCGCCAGTCACGGCAAGCGTTACGGCAAACCGAACCTGCATTTCAGCGATCAGGCCGAAGAGCTGCTGCTCAGTTACACCTGGCCGGGCAACGTGCGGGAGTTGCGCAACATGCTTGAACAGACCGTGCTGCTGGCGCCAAACGACACCATCGCCGCTCATCAACTGAACGTGTGCATGAGCCTGTGCGATGAGCTGCCACCGCAACATCAGCACGAGGTGCCGCACACGCACTTCGAACCGCGCCCGGCGAGCAACACCGAATCGATGAACCTGCCGGAAGTCGAACGCGACATGGTGCGCAAGATGCTCGACAAGACCGACTGGAACGTCACCAAATCGGCGCGCCTGCTGGGCCTGAGCCGCGACATGCTGCGCTACCGCATCGAAAAGCTCGGCCTGGCGCGCCCGGACAAGCGTCAGTGGTAAACGGCGGTGCTGCGTGGATTCGGCGAGCCGAGGCATTCCAGCACGCACGTCGGGTCCAGCACCTCGTCGTTGACGTAAATGCCGCGCTCGGCATCGTAGGTGCGGATAAACACCCGTACCGTCGCATCGGCCACGGTCGGCAGTTGCGAGTCCTGGAATACATGGCGATCCGGGATAACGATGAAATCCTGCGGCGGCGTGTCATCGAACGGCCGGGGCGGCTGGGCCGACAGCGACGGTGGAGCAGGGTGGGCAAAGGGCTGGTCCGCCCCGTAGTAGTTGAAATTGCTGTCCAGCGCCTGCGCCTGGGCGGCGGCGAGCAGACAGGCGGACAACAGCAGTCGATTGAACATTCCCATGGCAGCACCTGTGGAAGCGGATTTCCCCAAGGCTATTAACTATAGCTGCCCGCGTTGCAGGCGTTGGTGCAGGCGCTGTCGGCTTACAAGTTCGCAACAACCTGTTGCGCGAGGCTGAACTAGACTCGGACCGCTCAATCGTGAGCATCGCCCGGAGTGCGCCATGGAAGTGCCAAACCATAGAAATGCCGTCGAGAGCAATCGACAGGCGTGGAATGATTCCGCCCGTCATCACCAGGACTCTGCCGAGTGGCAGGCCTTGCTGACCGAAGTTGCGCAGGCCGATTTTTCCTGCCTCGACGACACCCTTCGCGGCTTGCTCGAGCAGGTCGGTGTCGATGGTAAAGACGTTGTGCAGCTGTGTTGCAACAACGGTCGCGAAAGCCTGTCACTGTTCGCCCTCGGCGCACGGAGCGTGATCGGCATCGATCAGTCGAGCGCGTTTCTCGAACAGGCCCGCGAACTGAACAAGCGTTCGCCGCACAACGCCGAGTTCATCGAAGCCGATATTCATCATTTGCCCGAATCGCTGCGCGCCCGTTTCGACGTCGCGCTGATCACCATCGGCGTCTTTGGCTGGATGCCCGACATCGGCGAATTCTTCCGCCACGTCGCCTCGACCCTCAAACCGGGCGGACAACTTGTGATCTACGAGACCCACCCGTTCCTGGAAATGGTCGACCCCGAGGCCGAAGACCCGTTTCGCCTCGCCAGCTCGTATTTCCGCGAAGAACCGTTCGTGCAGGAGGACCCGATCGTCTACGTCGGCAAGGTCGAACAGCCGGCGGCGAAGTCCTACTGGTTCGTGCACACCCTCGGCGCAATCTTCACCGCCGCCCTCGAGGCCGGCCTGAACATCTCGCACTTCAAGGAATACCCGCACTCGAACCGGGAAGAAGTCTATGACCAGTACCAGAACCGCGAGGCGCAGATGCCGATGTGTTTTACGTGGGTGGGGGTGAAGCGCTGAGTAGCGCAGGTTTCAGGACGTGGAGTGATTCAGCACATGTCCCGGTTGCGCGCACAGATCGATGCCAAGGGCATGAATGACTTTAAGTACCGTGTCGAAGCGAGGCTTGGCTCCTGGTGCGAAAGCCTTGTACAGACTTTCGCGACCCATGCCCGAATCCTTCGCGACCTGCGTCATGCCCCGCGCCTTGACGACATAACCGATCGCACGAAGAAACTCCTCGTTGTCTCCGTCGGCCAACACTTGGGATAGGTATTCACTGATGGCTTCATCACTGTCCAGCAGAGCTGCCATATCAAAAGCTGTCAAAGTCTGGCTCATGGTTAAACCTCCTTTGCCATGTTTTTTGCACGTCTGATGTCCGCGCTTTGTGAGGATTTGTCGCCGCCGGCCAGCAAAACGATAACTACACCGTTACGCATCGTGAAGTAGACCCGATACCCGGCGCCGACATCAACGCGCATTTCCGACACACCATCACCTACGGGTTTAATGTCGCCTAGATTACCTGCTGATGCACGATCTATGCGACGGGCAATAGCAACCTTGGCACGGAGATCTCGAATAGAGGCATGCCAGGTCTCGAACACGGATGTTTGTTGCACGAAATAGTTCATGGCTCGACTGTATCCATTTGGATACGGCCGAGCAGTCAGCCGGTTCTGGTATCGGCCTTGGATGTGTCGTCTGCATGTGTAGGCAAGTAGTCTCAGATTACGTAGGAGCTATCGTCTCCGATAGCTCCCACAGTGCTGCGGTGAACCTTTAAGCCTGCGCAGCCGCCGTCACCACCGGCCGTCCCGGTTTGCGCAGCGGGTCAAGGCGTGAGCCTTCGTAGCGGGTTTCACGGAAGAACCGCCATTTGCCGAACAGGCAATAGACGTGGGTGACGCGGCCCTGTTCGTGATAGCCCATGCGGATGTGCAGTTTCAGCGCCGGGATGTTGTGGGTTTCGCACACGTCGACCACCTTGTTGCAGCCCTGGGCGGCCATGGCTTCCCAGAGGGCGACCTGCACGTCCACCGACAGGCTGCTGCCGAAGTAGGCGCGAATCATTTCACCGCCGAACTCGAAGAACTCGCCGGGTTTGACCGGGAAGGTGCAGCCGTAATAGTGGCGGTCGTGGTAGTCACGAGTGCTGCCCCAGATGAACCCGACCGCATGGCCGTCGGCGTCCAGGTACATGTGCCCGGTGTGGCCCTCGTCGGCCAGTTCGGCCATGGTCTGCACCCGGTCACCGAAGTGTTTGGCAAACGCGCCGGCATTCTGTGCGGTGATGTCGACTTTGCGTAGACCGTCGTAGGGGCGCAGCTTGTGCGGCGGTACCGGGCTGACCAGGTCGCGCTCCATCCACAACAGTTCCCAATGGAAGAACACGTAGCGTTTCCACAACGTGCCGAAGGTGCGGCCCAGGCCTTTTTGCTTGATACGTTCACGCAGCTTTTCAATGACGCTCATGATGCCCTCCGAGGCCGGAGCCCGGGTGTTGTGGATGACGCTTTTGTGGGTATAGATCAGCCCTGCAAGTTCATGTCAAAGCGCCAGCTTTGAATGTATTGCAAGTTGTGTAACGGTTCAGAGTGCCTCGGCACCGCGTAGAAATTCCTTGTTCAGATCGGCATAGGAAACCCGTGGAACCCCCGCCAGCCGCAGCTCTAGCACGCGGCTCAGGGACTCTCCGGGTTGCAGATAGGCATCACCGAAATCCGCCCCGAGCTGGTTCGGATGGGCGACGATTTCCAGCACGCCGTCGGTCGGCGCGGGGGCGTTGCGCAGGTCCACCGGGGTGCAGACGTAATCGGCAGTGACCCCGGCCAGTCCCTGTAAACGACGGTTGAGCAAGCCTTTGAACACACGTTTGGGCAGGCTGAGGTTTTGCCCCAGGTTGCGCGCCAGGCGCACGGGCACGCCTTGGTGGGCAGCGAAGCGCGCGACGATCTCGCCGATCGGCCAGATGTTGTGCACGTGCTGATGCGAATCGAGGTGGCTGGGACGCACGCCGTGATCGACGCAGCGCTGCCACTGCGCCTGCAATTCTTCCTGCACCGCCTCGCGGTCTTCCCGGCCCAGCCACAAGCTGTGGCGAGGCAGGTTGAGGTCGAACACGCCGTGGCTGTCGCAGAAGGTGCGACGCTGGAGAATGGCCCGGCTCAAGGGCCGACCGTAGGTCAGGTTGAAGTGCAGGCCGATCCGGCCTTCCAGCAGCGGCA
Organism: Pseudomonas sp. FG35; assembly: GCF_057809295.1. NCBI lineage: Bacteria > Pseudomonadati > Pseudomonadota > Gammaproteobacteria > Pseudomonadales > Pseudomonadaceae > Pseudomonas > Pseudomonas sp. FG35. Next base: position 107,436 of record NZ_JBMDJR010000014.1, read on the forward strand.
GCCGGGCCATGGCGCAGGCCGCTTCGAACGCCGGCATGTTGGCCATGGCGGTGGCGGAGCTGATGACCCCGGCCTGGAACGCGCCGAGGATCACCGCGTTTTCGTTCGGACTGAGGCCGAAATCGTCAGCGTTGACTATGACTTGGCGAGGCATGTTCGCCCTCCTTGGTGGGGTTGATCACAGGTGTCGCAATGACCGCCGCTCTGGCCGCCGCACGCTTCGCCCGCCATTGTTGCAACCCAGGCTTGAGCCGGTGCCAGACGCGCAGCCCCAGTCCCAGCAGCAGCCCGCTCAGGCGCCAGGAGTAGAAGCTCCAGCGCCAGTGTTCCAGTTGCCCGGTCATGCGTTCGTGCAGTTGATGGCTGGAGTTTTCCAGGCTGACCCGCGAGGCATCGATCCAGCGCCAGTTGTCGTCCAGTCCCCAGCGAATCCATTCCTCCAGCAACACCCGGCCGCTGCCAAGGTCGGCGTATTGCGGCAGGAAGGCGAGGTTGTAATCGTAGAGCCGGCCCTGTTCGAACAGGCCGAGCCGATAGCTGATGCAACGCCCGTCCAGTTCCAGCATCACCACGCGCACCCGATCCGAAGCGGCGAGGGCGGTGAAAGCGTTTTCCATGCAACGGCGGCTGCGCTCGCTGGCAAAGATCCCGACGCCTTCGTCACCTTTCCAACTCACCGCTTCGACTTCGCTGATGACCTGCAGCAACGGGCCCATGCTGGTCGCGTCGGGCGTGATCCGCCGGAGTTCGGCGCCGCACGCGGCAATACGCTTGCGCGCCCGGCGCAGTTTGTAGCGCGGGTCGCCCGAGACTTCCTGGCGGTCGGCGTCGCTGATCAGGTGGACCGGCACCCGGCAGCTCAAGCGACGTTCGCCGGTGGAGCTGTGGGCCATCCATTCGGTGAGCATGCTTTCGGCACCGACCGGCTCGGTGATTTCATTGAGTTGCAGCAGGGCGTGGGGCACTCGCTGGCGAATCAGCCGCAGGGCTTGGCGCATGTCGTTGGCGTTCAGCTGTGATAACAACGCCAGGCGATCGGCCAGCGGATAACCCAGGTGATGCATCACCCGAAATGGCAATCCGAAAAACCGTTCACGGCTTGTCACCAGCGGCAGGCACAGGCGCAATTCGTCCGCTTCCCAACCCAGCAAAATGTGCAGGCGGTCGTGCGTGTCGAGCGTCTGCTCTGCCGCACCCAGCCAGTCGAGGCTGTTGAACGGCGTGTGATCCGTCACCCGCAGGCGCAGCGCTTCATAGGCCGCCGCCGGGAAGTCGGGTGCGCACAACGAGGTGCGCCATTCGAATTGCGCCATAGGCTCAGGTCGCCGTTGCTGTGACAGGTGGACGGGAAGGTTTGCGCAACGCGTCCAGGCGCGAGCCGCTGTAGCGGGTTTCGCGATAGAAGCGCCAGCGACCGAACAACTCATACACATTCATGATCCGGCCCTGTTCGGTATAGCCCATGCGCAGATGCAGCTTGAGCGCCGGGATGTTGTGGAACTCACAGACGTCGACGACCTTGTCGCAGCCTTGGGCGGCCATGGCTTTCCACAGTTCCAGTTGCAGGTCCACCGACAGTTCGGTGCCCCAGTAGGCACGGGTCAGTTCGCCGCCGAATTCGAAGAACTCACCGGGTTTCACCGGGAACAGGCAGCCGTAGTAGTGCCGGTCGAAATAGTCTTGAGCGGTGCCCCAGATGAAGGCCACCGCATGGCCCTGATCGTCCAGGTGCATGTGCCCGGTGTGATGTTCCCGGGCAAGCTCCGCCATGGTGCCGACGCGGTCGCCGAAGTGGCGGGCGAAGGCGCTGACGTTGTCCGGGGTGATCTTCACCACCCGCAGTGGCGGGTAGGGCTTGAGGCTGTGGGGTGGCACCGGACTGACAAGGTCGCGCTCCATCCACAGCAGTTCCTGATGAGAAAAGACGTAGTGCTTCCACACCTTGGCCAAGGTGGCCCGCAGGCCTTTGTGTTTGATGTGATCGCGGATTTTTTGCAAAACATTCATGGTCGTGGCTCCTGATGACGAGTCATCGCGCGGCACAGGCCAGCGCGGCCGGACATCAACGGGGCGGTCATGAGGCGCTCCAGCGCAGGGCAAACAGGGTCTGTCCCGGCAGTTCGAATCGCACGCGGCCGTCCTGACAGCGAAAAGGCGCGTCGCGGCTGCGGTTGTCGGCGCCGAAATAGCGCAGTGCGCCGCCGCTTAGCGGGCATTTGGCTCCCGCCAGATCGACATGCTGCAAGCGCGTGCCCTTGTTCACGCCGAGCAGCCCGCGCTGATCGTCGCCGGCCATCGCCAGCACATCGACTTCGAACGCATCGTTCTCCAGCCACAACACCTTGTGCAGCCAGTGCTGCTGGATGAACTGCTGAGCCAGGCCCACCGGTTTCAACTCGAAGCGGTCATCGCCCAGCACCCGCAACATGCCTTTGGGGTACTGCGGCTCGTCGGCGGCCTGAAACCAGTTGAGCATGGTCAACAAACCGTCCTGGGAGGCGTTGATCACCACCGAGGCCCACCACAGCGAAGTGAAATGGGTTTCCTGATCGTAGGGGCTCAGGCTCGAGCCGCTGGACAGGTTGGTCTGGTCCAGCAGCAAGGCTTTGCGCGGTTGACCCTTGGCGTCGAGACCGACCAGATCCGCCGCCCGACGCACGCTGTCGCGGTATACGCGAGTGGCGAGCAGGTCGCGAATCATCCATTCGTGCCAGGCCAGCGCATCGACCTGATCGGCGGCTTCACCGAGCAGGCGTCGGGCCCAGTCGATGCCACGCTTGTTCGCGGCGTTGTCGGCGAACGGGCCGTTGACCAATCGCGAACTGGCCGGCATCGCGATACGCACGCCGGCCTTGGCATTGGCCGGGTCGCTGCGCACTTGCCGGGCCATGCTGGTGAAGATCGAACGGTATTGCTCGTAACTCGAATAATTCAGGTTGGGCTCGTCGGCGAACCCGATGTAGTGCGTGCCTTTGCCGCCCAGCGCACGGGTGCTGGCGAGCCATGCGTCGAGGCCGTTGTTGCTTTGCACGTCGGCGCGCAGATCGGCCTGACGCTGACTGCCGGCGAGCAAGGTGATGTCCTGGCGAATGCCGAAGCGATCCTGATAGACCTGGCGAAACGCATCTTCGAAGTGCGGTTGTCTCGCCGTCACGTCGACAAAACTGTAGTAACTGGCGGCCGTCGGTTTCAGCGCATCGAGCAGCGGATGACTGGCAGGCGGCGGCATCACGTAGGGCAGGGCGATGCCCAGATCCGGGGTGCGGCCGAGGACTTTGTCGTGCAGGGTCAGGCGCGTCTGGCCGTCGTCTTCACGCAGCGGTTTGAGCTGTTGCGGGGTCTGTGCAAACAGATTGGCCGTGCCGTCGAGCCAGAACGCCGCTTTGCCGCTGCCTTGCAGACGCAGGCGCCAGACCTGCTCGCGTTCGTTGACCGGCAACGCCACCTGATCGAACTGCCAATAGGCGCGATAGGGTTTCAGCGCCAGTGTCAGGGGCTGCCCGTCACCGACCCGCTGCGCTTGCAGGGCGCTGACCCCGCCGTGAAACTTGCCCGCCAAGATCGCGTGCTCACCGGCGGCGACCTTGAAATACAGTTCATCGCCGTTATGGGTTTCCGCACTGAAATGCACCTTGGCCGGGGCGAACAGGGCCACGGTGTTTTCGTCGTGTTCGACCCGGTAACTGCGGAAGCTGTAGCCGGGGATTTCCAGCTGATAACTCGCGGCCCCCGGCGCCAATGGCCAGCTCTGACTGCCACGGGTTTCACTGGCCTTGATGAAGCGCTCGCCCTGCAGTTGGCCCCGGCCGTCGAGCAGGAAAATGTGCTCTTCGTTGGCCTCCGCCTGCCACGCCGGCGCCCAGCGCACGGTCACCGTGTCGGGGCGATCTGCTTGCAGGTACAGGCTGCCGTCGCGAATGTCGCCCCAGCGCATCGACGCCGCGAAGGCGTCCAGCGACAGGCCGAGACCGAACAGCAGGGCCAGGCCTTTCATGCTGACTTCCGTTGTAAAAAACAACGCTGCAACATCAGCCACATCGGCGTGAGGTCGCTGGGCAGAATGATCAGGGTTTGCCAGAACGCCACGCCGCTCAATCGGCAGTACAACACCAGCATCGCCACGGTCACCGCCAGATAGGCAATCGACGACGCTGCCGCTGCACCGACGATGCCGTAGGCCGGAATCAGCAGCAGGTTCAGCGCAAGATTGAGCAGCGCACCGAGCCCCATCAGCAGCGACACCGTGCCGGGGCGGTTCTTGCCGATCAGGTCCAGGCGCAGGATGCTGGCATAACACAGGCCCAGCAGCCCCGGCAGCAACGCCAGCAGCGCCGGATACGCCGGTTGGTAGGCGACGCCGAACAGGGTGACGATCAGCCATTCGCCGATCACGGCCATGGTCAGGCAGGCGCCGAGCATCACCGTGGCGGTCAGGCGCAGGGCCAGCGGGGTGACCTTGTCCATGCCTTCGTCCTGTTGCAGCAGGCGTTTCATCAGCGGCGTGGTCACCGCTTCCGGGACGATCAGCAGCAGCTCGGCGGCGGCGCTGGCCATCGCGTAATGCCCCAGGGCTGTGCTGCCGAGCAGGGCGCCAATGAACAGGTAATCGGAACGCAGGATCACTTGCTGGAACAGCAGATCCGGATGGCTGCGCGCACTGAAGCGCAGCAGTTCGTTCTGGCTGGCGCGATCCCATTGCAGCTGCAACGGCTGCGCGCGTTTGAGCCACAGCCAGCCGACCAATACCACCAGACTGATGCCGGCCAGCCAACTGATCAGCGCCGCTTCAAGGGCCGCTTCTTTCCACATCCAGAACAACGCGAGAAACAGCAACAGCGGCGCCAGGGATTCCACCAGCCGCAAGGCATTGAACGCGACCACACCGCCGGACGCATTGTGCAAGGTCAGCAGACCGCTTTTGAGCACGGTCAACGGCACCGCCAGCAGCAACAGCCACGCCAGCAGACCGAGTTGCATCGTCACATCCAATTTACTGCCGAACTCGCGCACCAGCGCCACCACGAGCAAGGTCAGCAGCCCCGCCAGCAAACAGCCGAACACCAGCACTTGCGCGAGCAACAAGCCCATCGGCCGTTGCTTGGCCGCTTGATAGCCAACAGCGGAGTTCAAACCGCCGCTGGTGGCCGCGCTGATCAGGTCCGGCAAAGTGCTGAGCAGGGCGAACAGCCCGCGCTCACTGGGCCCGAGAATTCGCGCCAGCAGCACATTCCTCAGCAGGCGCAGGGCGATCATCGCCAATTTGGTGCCCATGCTCAGCGCCAGGTGCTTGAGGTAACTGCCTCGGCTCATGGCCGCGCCCCGCGATAGATCCGCCACGACAGCAGTTCCGGATTGCGCGCGGTACGCTGACTGACTCCGAATCGCGGCAGGTTCAGCGGATCGCCTGTGCCGCGATAGAGGCCGGTGCCGGTGCCGAGGGCGAACGGGTAATCGTGATTGGCAACCTGTTCGCGCACACGCTCATCGTTGTCCCCGTTGGGATAGCAATACACCGGCAACGGCCGGTTGCAGCCGTTGTTCAGGGCATCGCGGCTGCGGCTGAGTTCTTCGCCCAGACGCACATCGTCCAGGCCGGTGAGGATCGCGTGGCTGGCGCCGTGAGGACCGAAACGCACCAGTCCCGAGGCCTCCATTGCCCGCACCTGGTGCCAGTCCAGTGCCTGAGGCAGCGCCTCTTGCGGGCAATCGTCGGTCAGGCGTTCGAGCATCTGCGGCTCGAGTGCCTTGAGGCTTTGCAGGTAGTGCAACAGGGTCAGGCTGCGGCGATCGACATCGATGTCGTCCAGCAGTACTGGCAGCGGCTGGCCGATCGATCGCAGGCATTCGATCAGGTGCGTGCGGGCCTTTTCGCCATGGCTGCCCCACAGGGTTTCGCCGAGGCTTTCCCACCAGAAACGCTGACGACTGCCGATGAAATCGGTGGAGAGGAAAATGCTCGCCGGCACCTGATGTTTCTGCAGCAGCGGGAAGGCGTTGGCGGCGTTGTCGCGCCAGCCGTCGTCGAAGGTCAGCGCCACTTGCGGACGCTCGGTGCGCAAGGCATTGGGTTGCAGGATTTCCATCAGCGGCACGCAATCGAAATGCTTGCGCAGCCACACCAGCAAGTGTTCGAAAGCCTTGGGACCGACGCACAGTTCGTTACGGTGCGGCAGGTCGGCGGCGCGATCATTGGACAACACGCGGTGCAACATCAGGATCACACCTGCGCCTTGCAACTGGTTGCGTCCCACGGACGAGTTTAGATAGAGCCAGCCGCTGGTGCGTTTAATCAGTTGTTTGATCGCCATGGCTCGATCCCTCTCAACGGTTTTGGTCAGGGTTCCACTGGGCATAACGCTGGCCGCGCAGGAACTGCCACAGGCCGATGCTCATGCCCGCCAGTGTCACCAGCAGGAACGCCGCGAGGCGGAACGGCTTGGGCAAGCGGTGCTGCGAATCCAGCAGACCGGCAATCGCAATGGCGTAGCCGATCAGTTGCGCGATCAGGCTCAGGCGATAGAAACCGTGGTCTTCCCACAGCCAGAAATTGCTCAGCAGCAGCGGCAGCAACAGGATCGGCGCCAGACGGCGGATCAGCTTGTGGCTGATCAACGCAATCGAATACAGCCCATGCTTGAACGGATTAAGCAGTTCACTGCGTTGCGCCAGGCTTTGCAGGCCGCCGACCGTGACCCGCTGGCGCCGGCGGAATTGCTTGTCCGCTTCGTCGACGCCGTGGTCGATCACTTGCGCTTCGGGCACGTAGACGATGCGTTTGAATTTCACTGGCGCGCAGGTGCTGATGAAAAAGTCGTCATTGACCTCGGCCGGCACGTTCTCGAACAGTTCGCGGCGCAGGGCGAGCAGGGCGCCGTCGGCGGAGACCATGCAGCCGGTACGGTTCTCGACCCGGCGCAACCAGCCCTCGTAGTGCCGATAAAGGCTGTCGCCGATGCTCAGTCCGCCACCGGTGACCGGAATCACCATGTGCCCGGCGCAGGCGCCGACCTGCGGATCGCTCAGCGGCGCCAGCAGGTAGCCGAGGGTTTCCCGCGACCATTGGTTATCAGCGTCGGTGAACACCAGAATGTCGCCCGTGGCCAGGGCCGCGCCGGCATTCAGCGTGGCGGCTTTGCCCTGGCGGGGCAGGTCGAGCACGGTGATTCGCGGGTCGACGACCTTGTGTGCGCAGGCCACGGTGGCGTCGGTGGAACCGTCGCTGGCCAGAATGATTTGCAGGGTCGCCGGCTGATAATCCTGGGACAGCAGCGAGCGCAGCTTGTGTTCGATGTGCCGTGCTTCATTGTGGGCGGCAATGACGATGCTGACGTTCAGCGGCGGGGCCGGGCTGTGGCGCCACGCCGGAAACAGTGGCGCTAGCAGCGTCAGCAGCAGTGGATAGCCGACATAGGCGTACGCCGGCAGCAGCAGGCACATCCAGAAAATGAATTCAGCCACGGGCAGGCCTCCTGGCGTTCCAATGACACAGACTGAGAATGAACGCCGCGCCCGCCAGGTGCAGGCGCACCCAGTGCAGACCCCACAGTTGCAGGGTCAGGCAGACGTTGCGGTGCTTGGCGCTCTGACGCACGCTGAGCACCAGCCCCGGCACCAGCGTGAGCATCACCATGATCGCGGCGTGATGGGGGAAACCGTCGAGCAGGGCGGATATCGCCAGGAAATCGAGAATCCAGACGAAGATCGACAGCATCGGAAACCGCAACAGGCGCAGGCTGAAACCATGGCTGCGCAGCAGTTGCAGGTGACTGCCCTGGCGCCACAGTTCCTTGCCCATCCACTCGCGCCAGTTCATTTCGTAGCCCCAGTGCAGAGCCACGCTTTCATTGATCGAGAGCAGTCGCGCGCCGTGCTCGCGCAGGCGCAAGGTGAACTCCTTGTCCTCGCCCGTGCGCAGGGTTTCGTTGAAACCGCCGACCTTGTCGAACCAGCGCCGGCGCATCAGCAGGTTGGCGCTGGGCAGCCAGTCGACGACATGGCTGGTGTGGGTGGTCGGGCGCAAGGTCCGGTGCTGCCAGGCAGCGGCGTACCACGGCGCGGCGGCGGGGGTGTGCAGATCGAGACCGAAGACGTCGGCCTGGCCGCTGGCTTCGATGTCGAACAATGGACGCAACCAGTCTTCCGGCATTTCGATGTCGGCATCGATGAACGCCAGCCATTCCCCGGTGGCAATGGCTGTGCCGCGATTGCGCAGCGCACCGATCAGCAGGCCTGGCATCACCAGCACATGGGCGCCGAACTGCCGGGCAATCTGCGGTCCTTCGTCACTCGATCCGTTGTCCACTACGATCAGTTCACACTCGACATCCGCCGCGTGCGCCGCTTTTTGCGCGGCCAGCAAGGTGCGGCCAATGTGCCGGGCCTCGTTGTACATCGGGATGACGATGCTGATCCGGCTCATGTCCTGCTCTCCGTCAGCGGTGCCTGCTCGGCTTTCAGGCGCAAGACGCTGGTCATGGCGAGCATGATCCACAGGTATTTCTGGTTCGGCGCGCTGAGGAACATCAGGAACAGCGTCAGCGACAGAAAACTCACCCCCAGGTGGGTCATCAGATCTGCCTGTTGCCAGTTGCGCCGCAGCATCCATTCCTTGCGTGCGCGCATCAGGTTGTACAGGCCCAGCGCGAGCATGCCGACGAACATCAGGCCGGCAGGAACCCCCAGCTCACTGAAGATTTCCAGGTAGGTGTTATGCGCCCGGCGATACAGGTCGCCGATCTTGCGGTTGGCGGAAAACGCTTTGGCGTAACCGGTGGTGGCGTAGTGCAGCGGGAAGGTGCCGGGGCCGGAGCCGAGCAGCGGGTTCTCGCGGATCATCTGGCCGCCGACCACGATGTACGAAGCGCGGCGGCCGAGGGATTCGTCGTTGTGCCCCTTGGCGCCGGCGCTCAATACGCTGAGCGACTGGATACGGGCGATGTAACCGGCAGGCATCGCATAGATCGCCAGCGGAATCACGATCGCCGCGCCGAGCATGGCAAAGCCCAGATGACGCGGACGAATCCGTGCCAGTTGCGCACGGTAGTGCCAGCAACCGATCACCAGACTCAAGGCCAGCACCACGAGCCCGGAGCGCGATTCGGTCTTGGTCATGCCGCCGAGCAACAGCAGGCAGCAACCGCCCCAGAACAGCCGATGCAACAGGTTCGGGCTGCGGATCACCAGCAGCAGCCCCAGCGGAATGGCGAACGCGATGAGCAGGGCGAAAGCGTTGGGGTCTTCGAGCAGGCCGGCGGCGCGGCCCTGATCCTGGAATTTGGTGGAGAACATGGCCATGGCGCAGGTCGTGCTGACCGCCAGGGTCACCAGCCGGGCGAACAGGTCGAGGTTCAGCTCGCGGCCGATCAGCAGCGTGATGACGAACAGAATCAGGCCGACGCTGATTTCCCGCAGATGACCGAGCGACATGCCCATGTCATCGGTGTTCAATAGACTCAGAAAGTACAGAACCATGAAGGCGATCAGAAAGCGCCAGATATTGCTGCGCAGGCGATCCGAAGGGATCTGGTGCATCGCCAGTTGCAGCATCAGGATCAGGGCCAGCGAAGCACCGATCAGTTTGCTGCCGGACAGCGAACTGTCCTTGAAGAAACCCTCGAACGGTACCAGGGCGGCAATGCCGAGCAGGCCCCAGGTCGGTTTGCGGTACAACACCGCGAACCCCACCAGACCGAGCACTGCACCCGGCGCGAGGTAGGGCCAGGGACTGGCCAGCAGAGCAATGCAGGCCAGCCCCAGCAGACTGACGATCGAGAGCGGGAAAATCATGCGCGTGCCTCCCGTGCCGTGCGGATGTACAGCTGCGACCAGCGTTCGGCCAGGGCCTTGAGGTCGTAGCGGTCCTGTTGCGTGCGTTTTGCGTTATCGCGCAGTTGCCGTGCCAGTCCGGGCTCGGACAGCAAGGTGTCGAGCTGACGGGCGAGGGCGGCGCTGTCGGTCGGGGCAGCGAGCAAGCCGTTGTGGCGGTTCTCCAGTACATCAGGAATTCCGCCGACGCCGAATGCCACCACCGGCACCCCGGCCTGCATCGCTTCCAGCAGAATCATCGGTGTGCCTTCGGTGCGCGAGCTGATCACCAGCGCATCCAGTTGCTGCCACCAGTGCCGCATGTCGGTCTGGTAACCCGGCAAGCGGATGCGCTGCTGCAAACCGGCGGCGTCGATCCGTGCCTGCAAGTCTTCGCGTTCCGGGCCGTCGCCGAGCATTACCGCGTCGAGTTGCGGGTGCTGGTGACACAGCGGGATCAGCGCGTCGAGAAACAGATCCGGGCCTTTCTCACTGCTCAGGCGCCCGACGTAGCCGGCGAGCCAGCGTTGTCTTGGCGCATCGGAAAGCAGCGCGGCGGCTGCCGGCAATCCGTTGGGGATCACCTGCAACTTTTCCGCACGTACGCTGGCCTGACGGTGCAACACCGCGATGCTCTCGGCGACGCACACCACTCGATCCACCGACGCCGTGCGGCACAGTTGCAGACTCAGCCAGGTGTAGAACTTCTGCTTGCGGCTGCGCGGGGTGAAACCGTGTTGAGTGATCACCAGCGGCAGGCGCAACAGCGTGGCGCCGACCCAGCCGAACAACAGGCCTTTGAAATTGTGGGTGTTGATCAACGGCTGTTCACCGCGCCGCTGACGCAAGTGCCGCAGCAGGGCAGCGAGCCCTGCGCAGCCTTGTGCGTCGACGCCGGCCTCGCGAAAGCGCGCGATCAGTTCCGGCGGCGCATCGAGGAACAGCACCTGGTGCTGCCCCGGCGTCGCCAGGCAATGATCGAGCAACATGCGCTCGGCCCCGTAGAAGCCACCGCTGCTGAGCAAATGCATGATCGGCAGGGCGGCGTTCGGGGCGGACGGCGTGTTCAATTGCGCACCCAGTGTACGAAGCTCGGCACGGTCCAGTTCTTGTGCGGGTTGCTCGGCTGCGCGTTCTGGTCGTTGATCACCAGCAGCACCGGCAGGCCCAGCTCGTGGCTGATTTGCGCCGGGTGTTTGAAGCGGTGGTCGAAGAACTCACGCACGTAGACCAGTGCAATTGCCAGCAGCAGACCGGTGAACAACCCGAACGGAATGATCAGCATCGGTTTGGGGAACGCCGCTTCGGTCGGCTCGAACGGCGGGCTCAACACCCGGGCGTTGGACAGGTCATCGCTCAGCGAGCGGGTGGTGCTGCTTTCCGCAAAACGCTGGGCGTAGGTCGAGAACGCGGCGTGCAGGGCATCGATTTCGGTGTCCATCTGCCGCAGCTTGCTCTGGGTTTGCTGCAACTCGTGGATGCGGTTCTTGAACTCGGCGATGCGCGCGGTTTTCTGATCGATCACCTGCTGGACCACCGCCAGATCGTTAGTGCGTTCCTGGATGCGGTTGCTCACCACCTTGAGGAACTGCTGACGGGTGCGGGCAATCTGCTCGCGGGTCAGCAGCATCGGTTCACTGCCGGGCTGGAACACCGCCAGATCGTTCATGTAGCGGCTGACCTGGGTGGTCAGTTGCTCGCCCATCTGTTTGATTTCCCGATCCTCGAACGCCACGTTGTCGACGGTGGTGGTGAAGGTGTAGGGGAAGGTGTAGTCGTTGAGTTTGCTGTTACTGGCAGCGGCCAGCGCGGTCTTGAGGTATTCGAGCCAGCGCTGGCTCTGCAGCAGGCGGTCACGATACAGGTTCAGCGCCTGCTCTTCGGTGTTGATCGCGTTGAGGCGGAAGGTGATTTCCTCCTTCGGATCCGACGCGCCGACGCTTTCCAGCAGCGCCTGACGATTGCCTTCCAGTCCATCGAGGCGCACCTGATAGAGATGCTTCTTGGTTTCGTAGAAGGACTGCGGCAAATCGATCGATTGCAGCGCCTGACGGCTCACCAGGTAGTTCTGCAACAGGGCAGCGACGAAAGTCGTGCCTTGATGCGGGTCGGGGAAGCTGTAGACGATCGAGATCACGTTGGAGCCGGGCAGGGTCTCGATTTTCAGGCTGTCGATGGCTTGCTGGGTCAGCGCATCGAGCGCGGTGTCACGCACCGGATCGGTCTCAAGCCCCAGGGCGTTACGCACCGGGTTGATCACGTACTGGCGCAGCGGCGAGCTGATGTAGCGCTTGAACGGCTCGCTCACCAGTTTGTTGAACATCCCGGGCGACGGGGTGTATTCGCCCTTGTCACGCAGTTCGCTGATGGTCTGCCGGATCAGCGCCGGCGAACGCAGGATATTGCTCTCGGTCTCCATGTCCGCCAGCGACGGCGGAATGAAGGTGGCGTTGTCCACGGTGAGCGACGTGGTGGCGTCGCCCTGCGACAGTTTTTTCGACTGCACGATCACCTGAGCGGTGATATCGAAGCTCTGTTTGAGCAGCAGCGGCAGCACCAGCGCGATCACCGCAAAGATCAGGAACACTCGCTTCACCAGTTGCTTGTTGGCGAAGAAGATCCTGAAGAACTCATGCAGGTAGTTTTCCTTTGGATTCATGATCGGTCACCTGAGAGTCAGTTGTTGTTGCTGTCTTTGTTGTCGACGCGGTAGCCGAAGCTGAAGCCCACGCCCTGGAACAGCACCACGTCGGCCAGTTGCCGGGCGAGTTCGCCAGCGCTGGCCAGCTTGGTTTTCGGCACGTACAGCATGTCGTCCGGTTGCAGATAGGCGATTTGCGGCGCCTCGCCCGACAATGCTTTCTCGACGTCGTAGCGCACGGCCTGCACCTGATTGCCGTTGCGGCGCATGATCACCACCGAATCGAGCCGCGCCTTGACGTTGGTGCCGCGCGCCAGGGTCAGCGCCTCCAGCACCGACACCGGCCGGCGGATCGGGTAGGAACCCGGCTGGCCGACCTCGCCCAGCACGTAGATTTCATTGCCGGCGGTGGATTTGAGCAGCACGTCCACGGTCATCCTTCCTGGCAGTTGCGCGTACTTCTTGTTGAGGAACGCTTCGAGCTGGTTGACGGTCATGCCTTGCAGCGGCACCGCGCCGATTTCCGGGAAGCTGGCGTAGCCGTCGGTGCCGACCGTGATTTCGCGGCTCATGCCGGTGGCCGGGTGGTTGAGGGCGCTTTTCAGGTTCTGCTCGTTGGTCAGCGGGCTGATGATCTGCACCGTCAACTGATTGCGGTTGGGCTGGAACAGTTGTTTGCGCTGGTAGGCGCGCTGGATTTCCTGGCGTGCTTCTTCGCTGGTCAGCCCGGCGATTTTCACCGAGGTGTTGGCGCCCGGCAGTTCGATGGTGCCGTCCGGCAGCACCAACTGGTTGCCGTTGAGCTGGCTGGCGGCGGTGAAGTTCAGCCCGATCTGGTCACCCGACTGCACGCGGTAAGCGTCCGAGCCGCTGGTGCTGATGTGGAAGATCACGTCCAGCACATCCTGCGGGCGCAAGGTCTGCTCGATCTTCGGCATGTCGGTGGCCTGAGCGTTGGCCGGGGTGGCGGTGAGAATATTCACCGGCATGTTCTGGGTTTCGGAAGTGCTCGAGCAACCTGCAAGCGGCAGCATCAGCAGAACCAGTATCTTGGCGTTCATGGCGTCATCCCTCGCGTTTGCTTACAGGTTTTTGTAGAGCCATTTGGGCATGTAGTACTTGCGCCGGTTGAACACGCTGCCGACCACTTTGGCTCCGGCCTGGGTCAACCGTTGCACGGCTGCTTGCGCGACTTCCCAGCGGGTGTCTTCGGCGCGTACCACGAACACCACACCGTCGACCTGGGTGCTGATGACCAGCGTGTCGGCGGCCGAATACACCGCGTCGCCGTCGATCACCACAAAGCGGTACTGAGCGCCCAGTTGATCCAGCAGCGGGCTCAGACGCTCGGCAGTCAGGTGTTCTGTAGTGCGGATCGGACGACCATTGGGCAGCACATGAAACGGCAGGCTCGACACCTGCACCACGCAGTCCTGCAGCAGCGGCGGGTTGTCCGGGTTGAACAGCAGGTCGCGCAGGCCGCGCTCCTTGCTCAGGTTCAGTTGCTGGGTGAGGTTGCTCGCCGACTGGCTGGCGTCGACGTACAGCACCTGGCCGCTGCTCATTTGCGCCAGTTGACTGGCCAGCGCCAGGGCGCTGGTGGTGGTGCCGGCGCCGGGGTTGGCGGCGGTCAGGAACAGGATCCGCAGATCCAGGTCCAGCACGGTCGAGGTCAGGTTCGACTCGCTGGGGCTGGCGATGCTCAGGCTTTTGTTGGTTGAACCGTCCATTAGCTTGCTCCGTGGCCGCTGAATACTTTGAAGGGGGTTTTCAACAGAATCTTCAGATCAAGCAGAAGGCTCTGCTCGGCGATGTAGCTGAGGTCCAACTCAACGCGCTGGTCGAAGTCGATATTGCTGCGTCCGGAGATCTGCCACAGCCCGGTCATGCCCGGGTAGATCGCCAGACGGGCGAGGTGACTGTCCTTGTAGCGGTAGGCGTTGAACGAAGTCGGGCGAGGGCCGACCAGGCGCATGTCGCCGGTCACCACGTTGATCAGGTTAGGTAATTCGTCGAGGCTGGTACGCCGCAAAAAACCGCCGATCCGGGTGATGCGCGGGTCCTGGTCGATCTTGAAGTCGATGGCGTCGGCACCGTGCTTGTTCAGGTGGCGCAGCGACTCCTTGAGCTCTTCGGCGTTGGCGACCATGGTCCGGAACTTGTACATGCCGAACTTGCGCCCGCGATAACCGGTGCGCTTCTGCACGAACATCACCGGGCCCTGGCTGGTGAATTTGATGACCAGCGCCAGACCGATCAGCAGCGGCGAAATCATCAGCAGAATCATGAGTGCGCCGAGACAGGCGACCACTCGATTGGTGCGCGACAGTTGCCACGGCCGACCGCCGTCGCGACCGGTCATCCAGCCCTGGCCCTGGCGATGGATTGCCGCGTCCAGGCGCATTCGCTGTTCCGGATCCATGCGTTTGTCACGCACCAATTGTTGGATCGGTACACCTTTCTCATGTCCAGTCATGGAGTCCTCCGCTGGTGGTCAGCCGCGAGCGGCGCGTGGGCGATAGGCAGTGGGTAACAGGAAGTTCATGGTCGCCCCTCGTCGGGCGCGATGTGGCGCAGACCGATACCGCTGTAATGCAGGCCGGCGGCCGCCACTTGTTCCGGGTTGTAAAGGTTGCGCCCGTCGACGATGACCTTCGCGCGCAGCTTCTCGGCGAGCAGTTCAAAGTCCACCACACGAAAGTTTTTCCACTCGGTGCAGATCACTAGTGCATCGGCATCTTCCAGGGTGTCGTCGCGGGTGGCACACAGGTGCAGGTCGTTGCGGTAACCGTAAATGCGCCGGCACTCGGACATCGCTTCCGGATCGTAGGCCTGCACGCTGGCGCCTTCGGCCCACAGCGCTTCCATCAGGTAACGACTCGGGGCTTCACGCATGTCATCGGTATTCGGCTTGAACGCCAGGCCCCAGATCGCGATGGACTTGCCGGCCAGGCCTTGAGGAAATTGCGCCCTGAGTTTGCTGAACAGGATGTGCCGTTGCGCGTCGTTGACGTCGGTGACGCTGCGCAGCAGTTTCAGCGGCATGCCGTTGTGTTCAGCGGTGTGCAGCAGGGCGCGCAGGTCCTTGGGAAAGCACGAGCCACCGAAGCCGCAGCCCGGGTAGATGAAGTGATAGCCGATGCGCGGATCGGAGCCGATGCCTTTGCGCACCGCTTCGATGTCGGCGCCGAGCAGTTCGGTGAGGTTGGCCAGCTCGTTCATGAAGCTGATGCGGGTGGCGAGCATCGCGTTGGCCGCGTACTTGGTCAGCTCGGCGCTGCGGTTGTCCATGAACATCAGTTTTTCGTGGTTGCGGCAGAACGGTGCGTACAGCTCGCTCATCTGCTCCCGGGCTTCAGGGTCCAGAGTGCCGACAATGATCCTGTCCGGACGCATGCAGTCGGCGAGGGCGCTGCCTTCCTTGAGAAACTCGGGGTTGGACACCACCCGCACCGCCAGACCGTTTTTGCCGCGACGCTGCAGTTCTTCTTCAGCGGTGTGCAGCACCTGATCCGCCGTGCCGACCGGCACCGTGGATTTGATGATCAGCGTCCGATCGTCCTCCATGCAGCTTGCGATCTGCCGCGCCACGTTGAGCACATGGCTGAGGTCGGCGGAGCCGTCTTCGTCGGCCGGCGTGCCCACGGCGATGAAGATCAGTCCGGCATGTTCCACCGCATCGCTGGCCTGGGTGCTGAACAACAAACGCCCGGCCTTGATGTTTTCTTCCAAAGTTGCCGAAAGACCCGGTTCGCTAATAGGCGGTACTGCCTGTTGCAGTTGTTTAATCTTGTTCGGGTCAATATCGACGCACAATACGCGATGTCCGACATCGGCAAGTGCGGCTGCTTGTATCAGGCCAACATAGCCCGTACCAAATACGCTCACGTCCATATTGGCGTGCCTCGTAAGACGGTGATGGAAGATCGAAAATGAACTGTCAAAAGGGGTATAGCGCAGCGTGGGGAAAGCGTGTCAGCAAAATGACATGTTGCAAGGGTATAACACCCCCATTTTTGGGGGCGAAAGGCCATCAAGTGCTTGCTGTAGATGGATTTGTCCCGTTCTTGACGGGTTTTTCACATTCCGAAGAAAACGATAAACGGTCGTAAGCCGCGAAATTCAAGGGTTTTAACGACTTGGGTGTGTCAGATTTGAGTCAACAGTTTTTTGACGCTTTTTGATTATGTCCGACATTTCTTGCGCTTTAATGGCCCGGTGCTAGTGTCAGGTTTTGACCGACAAACCCTTGACAATGCCTCGTCGGACACATCCGGAATCGCCATGTTTCGATATCTGAAAGAACTGCTTTTAATTATTTATCTATTGCTTTATTCCGAATATTACCTTGACCGCTTAAGTGCGATGGGTATTGGTCTGGCAGTACTTCTTTTTGGCGCGATGTTTTTGACGCTGACTTTCGCGTTATTACTAACGGCCTATATACGTCAGACTTTCATTCGGCATTTGTTCGCATTAACCCTGTTTGTTTCGGCGGTGTTCTTCGATGTTTATACGAGGGTGACCGCCGATTACCTGACCTATAGCAGTTTTGTCTCGCTGGTGTACTCCGGCGGTTTCATTCAGGAAGCGGCGTATCAGTATCGGGGGGCGATCATTCACGGGCTGCTCAACGGCCTGCTGCTGTTGTTCGGGATCGGTCTCAAGCCACGGCACGCGATCACTGTTCCCAATGCCTTGCGGATCGCTGCGCCGCTCTGCGGTGTGTTGCTGCTCAGCGCGGTGTTGTTCGTGCGGGCCGGCGAGGGCGCGCGCGGCCTGCCGATCATGTACACGCCGCTGGCCTATCTGAACCTGTTCGGCTACGAAGCGTTGCACAACACTGTCGGCCCGCGTGAGCCGGTGACCCTGGCGCGCAATGGCCCGGCGGTCGGCCACGACATCGTGCTGATCATCGACGAGAGCATTTCCGGCAATTACCTGGACATCAACGCGCCGTTCGGCGTGCACAGCAACCTCAAGCAGGCCCGCCCGGGCGTCGACATTTTCAATTACGGCTACGCGGCGTCCATCGCCAATTGCAGCGCCGACACCAACATCACCCTGCGTTACGGCGGCACCCGCGCCGACTACATGCGCATCAACAGCACGCTGCCGTCGATCTGGCAGTACGCGAAAAAGGCCGGCCTGCGCACCGTGTACATCGACGCTCAGCGCACCGGCGGCAATCTGCAGAACCTGATGAACGATGCCGAGAAGAAGGACATCGACGAATTCGTGCAATTCGATCAGACCAGCGTGCGCGACCGCGACATGGCCGCCGCCGCCAAGCTGATCGAACTGCTCAACGACGGCAAGCCGGAGCTGGTGTTGATCAACAAGGTCGGCGCGCATTTCCCGGTGCACGACAAATACCCGGACGCCTTCATGGCCTACCGTCCGACCTTGCCCCGCGGGCAGTTCACGGAAGTCGCCGACACCGGTGAGCGTACCGGCTTCAACGGCCAGCCGGATGACTGGGCGCTGTATCGCAATGCCTACAAAAACACCGTGCTGTGGAATGTCGGCGAGTTCTTCGCGCGGGTGTTTGCTCAGGCCAATCTGAACAACGCGCTGCTGATCTACACCTCCGACCACGGCCAGGATCTGCACGAACGCGGCAATCCGGGACTCAACACTCACTGCGGCGGCGATCCGGTGGAAGAAGAAGGGCTGGTGCCGCTGGTGGTGATTCAGGGCGAGCAGTTGCAGACGCTCGACTGGTCGGCGCAACTGGCGGTGAACAAGGATCGCTCCAGTCACTACAACATTTTTCCGACCCTGTTGCAGTTGATGGGCTACGACCTGCCGGAAATCGAAGCGGTGTACGGCAAACCGCTGAGCGTGGCGACGGCGGATGCATTCACCTTCAACTACCGCTTCAACGCGCGGCTGGGGGCCAAACCCGAGTGGAAACACATCGACCTGAACAGCATCGTGACGCCGGGTGAAGCGCCGACGAGTGTGGCGGTGGGTCAGTAACGCGCCGGTATCCGCTATCCTTGGCCGACACGGATCGATCGGATGGCGGCATGCTCCAGGTTCACAACGTCTTCAAAAGCTACCTCACCCCACAAGGCCCGTTGCCGGTGTTGCAAGGCATCGACCTGACGCTCAAGCCCGGCAGCAGCCTGGCGCTGATGGGCGAGTCGGGCAGCGGCAAGAGCACGCTGCTGCACCTGATCGCCGGGCTCGACAAAGTCGACAGCGGCAGCATCAGCAGCGGCGAACATCGGCTGGACCGGATGAACGAGGCGCAACTGGCCAACTGGCGGCGCATCGAAATCGGTCTGGTGTTCCAGCAGTACAACCTGATCGGCAGCCTGCGCATCGAAGACAATCTGTCGTTTCAGGCGCGTCTGGCCGGGCGGCATGACCCGCGCTGGCAGCATCATCTGGTGCAGCGTCTGGGGCTGAGCGAATTGCTCAAGCGCTATCCCGAACAACTTTCCGGCGGTCAGCAACAGCGGGTTGCGCTCGGTCGGGCGCTGGCCGCGCAACCGAAACTGCTGCTGGCCGACGAGCCCACCGGCAGCCTCGACGAAGCCACCAGCGACGAAGTGTTGCGACTGTTGCTGGAATTGCTCGACGACACACCCACCACCTTGCTGATGGTTACCCACAGTCAGCGCGTGGCGGCGCGGCTGGCGGAGCGCGTGGTGCTGTCCAGCGGTCGGTTGACGTGAAGGTTTTCCGCCACGCGCTGATGGCGCTGCTCAGTCACTGGCGGCGCCATCCGGTGCAGTTTTTCAGTGTGCTGACCGGGCTGTGGCTGGCCACCAGCCTGTTGACCGGAGTCGAAGCCCTCAACAGTCAGGCGCGGGACAGTTACGCCCGGGCCAGCCAGTTGATTGGCGGCGAACCCCAGGCCAGTCTGAGCACGCCGAACGGTGCGACTTTCCCGCAACAATGGTTCATCGACCTGCGGCGACAAGGCTGGCCGGTGTCGCCGATGCTGCAAGGACGCCTGAGTCTCAAGGGCCACGAAAACCAGCGCCTGCAGTTGATGGGCATCGAACCGGTGTCTTTACCCGGTGATAGCGCGGTGGCCGGGCAGGCGATGCCGATTGAACGCGTCGTCGAATTCTTCACCCCCCCGGGCAGCACCTGGATTTCTCCCGAGACCTTGCGGGCGCTGAACCTCGCCGAGGGCGCGACCCCGGCCACCGAAACCGGCCAGACGCTGCCGCCGCTGCGGGCGCAAACCGACATGGCCCCCGGCGTGCTGTTGGTGGACATCGGCGTCGCTCAGCGCGTGCTCGAACAACCCGAGCAACTGTCGCGTCTGCTGCTGCCGAAGGATTTTCACGCCGACGTCCCGGCCGCGTTCAAAGGCCAGTTGCAGCTCAAAAGCAGTGGCGAGGAAAACAACCTTGCGCGTCTGACCGAAAGCTTCCACCTCAACCTCGATGCGCTCGGGTTTCTCTCGTTCATTGTCGGTTTGTTCATCGTCCACGCGGCCATCGGTCTGGCGCTTGAACAACGCCGGGGATTGCTGCGCACCTTGAGGGCCTGCGGGGTCAGTGCGCGAATGTTGATCGCTTGTCTGATCGTCGAGCTCGGCGCGTTGGCGTTGATCGGCGGGGTGTTCGGCGTGGTCAGCGGTTATTGGCTGGCGAGCGTGCTGTTGCCGGATGTCGCCGCCAGCCTGCGCGGTCTGTACGGCGCGGAAGTGGCGGGGCAGTTGCGTCTGAGTCCGTGGTGGTGGTTCAGCGGCATCGGTTTGAGCCTGTTAGGTGCGTTGCTGGCCGGGGCCAACAGTCTGCTGCGGGCGGCGCGACTGCCGTTGCTGGCGGTGGCGGATCCTCAGGCCTGGCATCAGCAACATGCGCGCTGGTTGCGGCGTCAGGGTTGGGTGGCCGGCGTGTGTGCAGTGATTGCGTTGGCCGCGCTGGTATGGGGCAACAGCCTGACCAGTGGGTTTGTGTTGATGGCGGGGCTGTTGCTCGGCGCCGCGCTGGCGTTGCCGGTGTTGCTCAGTGCGCTGCTCAACGGTTTGCTCGGGCGCAGCCGCTCGGTGCTCGGGCAGTGGTTTCTCGCCGACTGCCGCCAGCAATTGCCGGCGCTGAGCCTGGCGTTGATGGCGTTGCTGCTGGCGATGGCGGCGAACATCGGCGCCGGCAGCATGACCGCCGGTTTCCGCCAGACCTTCAACGACTGGCTCGAACAACGGCTCACCGCCGAGCTCTACCTGAACCCGAGCAACCCGGCGCAGGCGCGAGAGCTGTCCACCTGGCTCAAACAGCAACCGAGCGTCACCGCGATCATGCCCAACTGGCAGGTTTCGGTGACGCTGCAAGGCTGGCCAGCGGACGTGTTCGGCATCATCGATCATCCGCACTATCGCCAGCACTGGCCGTTGCTCGAATCTCGAGGAGACGACCCGTGGGCGGCGCTGGCCAAGGACGATGCGGTGATGCTCAGTGAACAACTGGCGCGTCGCTTGAAAGTGACGTCGGGCGATCACCTGACAATCCCCACGCCGGGCGGGTCGTGGTCGCCGCGCATCGTCGGCATCTACGCCGACTACGGCAATCCCAAGGGCCATGTGCTGGTCAACAGCAACCACCTGTTGCGCGGCTGGCCGCAACTGACGCCGAACCGCTTCAACCTGCGCATCGACCCGCCGAACATCCCGGCGCTGCTCACGGCCTTGCAGGCACGCTTCCAGCTTGATGACAGCCGGATCGTCGATCAGGCGCGGCTCAAGGGCTGGTCGGTGCAAGTCTTCGAACGCACCTTCGCCGCGACCGCCGCGCTGAATAGCCTGACGTTGGCCGTCGCCGGCGTGGCGCTGTTCATCAGCCTGCTGACCCAGAGCCAGAGCCGTCTCGGTCAGCTCGCACCGTTGTGGGCTTTGGGCGTGACGCGACGACAATTGATGCTGCTCAACCTCGGCCAAACCTGGCTGTTGGCGCTGCTGACGCTGGTGTTGGCCTTGCCGCTGGGCATCGGTCTGGCGTGGTGTCTGGACGCGGTGATCAACGTGCAGGCCTTTGGTTGGCGTCTGCCGCTGCGGGTGTTTCCATGGCAGTTGCTGCAACTGATGGGGCTGGCGCTGCTGGCGACCTTGCTGGCCTCGGCGTGGCCGCTGTATTCGCTGTACCGCACGCAACCGGCGGACTTGCTGAGGACGTTTGCTCATGAGGACTAGGTTTGCGCTGGTGTTTTTGGCGTTGTTGCTCGGTGGTTGCGACAACCCCACAGCGGAGCAGAAGGGTTTCGCCGGCATGGGCGCTCAGGCACAGGCGTTTACGCCAGTGGTGCCGGGGCGGGTGTTCAGCTTCCCGGCGGATCACGGCGCCCATGACGGCTTTCGCATCGAATGGTGGTACGTGACGGCCAATCTCAAGGATGCGCAGGGCAACGATTTCGGCGTGCAGTGGACGTTATTCCGCAGCGCCCTGAACGCCTCGCCGCAGCAGCCGGGCTGGGCCAACCAGACGATCTGGCTCGGGCACGCGGCAGTGACCTCGGCCAGCGTCCACCACGCCGCCGAGCGTTATGCCCGTGGCGGCGTCGGGCAGGCCGGGGTGCGTGCGGCGCCGTTCGAGGCGTGGATCGATGACTGGCGTTTCGTCAGTCAGGCGAGCGATCCGCTGAGCGACATGCAACTCAGCGCAATGGACAAAAATTTCAGCTACCAACTGCGCCTGACCTCCAGCCGCCCGCTGGTGCTGCAGGGCGACAAGGGTTTCAGTCAGAAATCCGAACAGGGCCAGGCGTCGTATTACTACAGCCAGCCGTTTTTCCAGGCCAGCGGAACCCTGCAGATCGACGGCCAGACCTACACCGTCAACGGCCCGGCCTGGCTCGACCGCGAATGGAGCAGCCAGCCGCTGACCGCCAACCAGACGGGCTGGGACTGGTTTTCCCTGCATCTGGACAGCGGCGAACACGTCATGCTGTACCGCATGCGCCAGAAGGAAGGGGCGCCGTACCTGACCGGCACGTGGATTGCCGCCGATGGCCAGACCGAAACCCTGCACGCCGAGCAGATCAAGCTGACCCCGCAAGGCACTGCGAAGGTCGCCGGCCGTTCGATGCCGGTGCGTTGGTCGATCGAGATTCCGCAAAAAAATCTGCAGATCACCCTCGATGCAATCAACCCCGATGCCTGGATGAACCTGCGCATTCCGTATTGGGAAGGGCCGGTGCGCCTGAGCGGCAATCGGGGCGGGCAGGGCTATCTGGAGATGACCGGGTACTGATTTCGCGCGCCATGCGTGCGAATGGATCGATTGGAACTCTGTCGAGGATGCTCCCTCTACCGAGAAACATGGCCGAGGATCCGATCCATGAGCGAGGAACTGAAATCTCCAGACCTGACGACCTGGCAGCAGATGTTTGACGATCAGACGTACTGGCAACAATCCCCGGATGCCCATTACTTCGATCTGCAGCGCATTGCTGACGATTTGCTCGGCCAAGGTGCCATCGATCTTGAGCAGTGGCAGATCCTCAGAGCCAAGGCCGATGACCTGCACAAGGACGCACCCGCCGTGAACGTTGCGCGGGAACTCGACGACCCTGAAGCCTGAGGAGGCCCGGCATGAACACTGTCCCTGATAGCGAACACCCTGACGAACCTCGTCCGCCGGGTGAAACCGAGCGCGACAACGACGCGCTACGTCCCACCGATCCCAAACAGCGGCAGAGCTCCGGGAAAGGCACCGCCAGTGGCGAGTCCACGGCGCAGGACACTGCGCAACGATCGCGGAACAAACCCTGAAGGGCGTCTATGCTCACTGGCACATCCGTCGCTGACCACGTTGGCGATGGGTGCTGCCATCCATCACAGGGAACGTATCGCTTATGAAGCTCCAAGCACTGACGCACGCCATAGCACTTGCTACCGTCCTTTCTGCTGCCAGCCTTTCGGCGACGGCCGCCGATATCCCGCTGTCGGCCGCTGTCGAGGCCGACCGTGTCACCACCAAAGTGCTGGCGGTTGACCCGGCCAATCATCAAGTGGTCCTTGAAGGCGCGGAAGGTCGCCAAGTGCACATTCAGCTCAGCGACAAGGCGAAAAACCTCGGTAATTTGAAAGTGGGCGATCTGGTTCAGATCGAAGTAACCCGCTCTGTGGCCGCTTATCTGGATACCGACGTGGATAAAGGTCTGCCTGGCTCCACCGAGCGTACTGGCGAGCTGCGCAACGCCGTGGGCAGCAGCAACCCCGGTGGCGAGGCATTCCGCCAGGTTCAGGTCCAGTTGAAAATCACCAAAATTGATTTGGCGACAAACCAGGTCACCCTGGAAAACCCTTCAGGCCAGTCGAAAACCCTCAACGTCGAAAAGCCTGAGATTCAGGCCAAACTGAAAAATCTGAAAGTCGGGCAGAGTGTGGTGGTCACTTATACCGATGTATTAAAAGTGACCAGTCAGCATGAAAGTTGAGTATTGACTCTACAGAATGGCTGTTCTTGTACAAGTAATTGTATGAGAGCAGTCATATGAAGTATTCGAGGTGGTGATGTCAGAAAGTTTGTCGGGAAATATCGACGAATATTTTCTTTAACTTTTCAGTACATAAATTTCATGTTGAAGCAGGACGACATATCCGCCAATTTCCATTAAAATCCTTCGCGTTCGCCCAGTGTCAGGGCTCTTTACCGGTGCATGGATTGCCAGGCCATTACACTGGGCGAACACCTCCTCGGAGTGGAGGCCAAAGAATTCAGATGCAGAAAGGGCGACTTTGAAGTCGCCCTTTTTTATTGTCTTACGATTTGGCGGGTCGCATGCGCTGTTGTAACTGAAGGCGCTTGAGCGTTTCCTGATACATGGTGGTGCGGCGGTGCTGTTTGCCGTATCCACCGATCGCGGCCACGGTGCCGGCCTGGATGTGATCCAGGTAGCGGAAGATCGTCCGCGGCGAGAGGCATTTGATGCCGTAGCCAAGGCTGCTTAAACGATCCTGCAGCGTGTATCCCGGGACCCGGTCGTCCATCGAAAAATGCAGCCCGTGAGCCTTGATCAGCCGTGCATTCCACAAGGTGCAGAAGCTTTTCAGGTGAGTTTCCCGGTAGGGTTTTGGATCTCGGGAGGGCAACCCCAAGTGCTGTTTTGCCCGGCGGAAATAGTGTTTGAAATAACGCGAAGACAAACGCCAGGTGTCTCTAAGGACGCCGCGATCCAATTGTTCGACGCAACCGACCGCCGCTGTATCCAAAGATTGCATGCACTCATTCATCATCATCGAAAAGACAGTACTGTCAAAAACGAAAGTGTCGGTGTGCAGCAAAAACAGGTAATCGGTTTCAACTTTCGCAAGTGCCAGATCAAGTGCCTTGCCATGAGCAATATGCCCCGCTTCCTTGCCGGGTGAAGGGCGCTCGATCAAGTTGATCCAGTCCAGAGACCGCAAGTAGATCAGGCTTTCATCGGCGGAATCGTTGTCCACCACCCACACCGGAATTTGATGATCCTTGACGTATTGCTGGAGAAACTCCAGGCACATCCGGGTTATTTCCGGCGTCTTGTAATTGACCAATACAAGACTGAAGGCGGGCAGTTGTTTAGAGGTGGAATCGATCGCACTCATGGTCCGGGCTCACTTCAAGTTGAAGGGTTCTGCTGACGGCAATCAGCACACAGAACCGCTGCTTTGTGGCCCGGATGGTAGGGACGTAACCTTAGTTCAAGCTTAATTTCCGAGCGCCCAGGCCGGGCGACTTGTTACGGCTTGCGACACCGGCGAGGCGCTTGGCGACACAGCGCGGTTCCACGGTAAGATGCGCCGCCCTTTCAAGTTCAAGGAAGACAACGGCCCGCGCCGTTCGCCAAGGATGAAACCACTTTCCCTCTACCACCCGACCCTTTACTGGCTGCGCGTGTGGCAAAAAAGACTGTTTCGCCACATTGCCTGGCACTGCTCGAGCAAACGCTACGCGCGGCCTGCCACGACGTCCGAGCGCCTGCCTTACCGCTACCTCAAACACACCTCAAAACTGATCCGCAAACTCGGCGAATCCGACCTCGCGCTGCAACACAACAAAGTCATCAACCTCAAACTTGCCGTCGCCGCCATCGACGGCGTCACCATCGCCCCCGGCGAATATTTCTCCTTCTGCCGCCTCGTCGGCCGCCCGACCCGCGAACGCGGCTACGTCGAAGGCATGGAACTCTCATTCGGCGAAGCCCGCACCGGCATCGGCGGCGGCATCTGCCAACTCAGCAACCTCATCCACTGGATGGCCATTCACTCACCTCTGGTCGTCATCGAACGCGCCAACCACAGCTTCGACCCCTTCCCGGACGACGGCCGCGTCCTGCCATTCGGCTCCGGCGCGGCGATCTTCTACAACTACATCGACCTGGTACTGCACAACCCGACGGATCGCAGCTTTCAGCTGAAGTTGAAGGTCGGGGAGACGCAGTTGGAGGGGGAATTGTTGTGTGATCGGGAGCGGGCTTATCGGTATCACGTGTTTGAAGTGGGGCATCGGTTTGTGCGGGAGGGGGAGCGGGTGTATCGCGAGAATGAGATTTGGCGGGAGGTGAGGGAGAAGGGGCAGGTGGGGGCGTTGGTGGAGAGGGAGCGGTTGTATGGGAATCGGGTGGTGGTTAAGTATGAGGTTTTGGAGGGGATGATTGAGGGGGGATAGCGGTGATGTTGTTTTGGCCAGTTGGTTTACTCCGTATATCGGAAGCGTTTATTGATACTAGCTTTCCAGATTTTTCAATATGTTCTCTAGCGCGATTTTGAACTCTTCCCAGTTTTTGGCTTTTTCACAATGAGTCGGATTTTGCCAGTCTTGATTGCAGATTAGAGAGATTACAAAGGAACCGTATGTGCTGAATTCTGGATACCATCCGATATCGAGTATTTGGCCGCATGGGAAGGTTGCTTGAAAAAGGTCTTCCTTCAAGTTTTCTATTTCGAGCGAGATGTCGAGTGTTTGATCAAGCTGAGAAATGTCATCGAGAGTTATTTTGGCTCCGAGAGTGACGATTTTGCTTGTGTTCATTTAGTGATCTCCAAGGGGGGCGGATGTGCTTTTTGAACATTGCTCAGGTGTTGTTTGGGTAAAGGGTGATTTGAATAGCTGAGATCTCAACAAAACTCGGAAAAATAAGATCTTTATTTTCGTTTTTTAGTGAGATGAGGATGATGGAATTGCCAAATTTTAGCGACCCGCATCCATCTTCGGTAATAGAGATAAGCTCTGCTGTTATATAGGTTTTTTCGGCTTCATGGCGAGTTGAGGGTGTGTTGCTCATCGAGGTGAAGATGTTTTTACCCCAATAAAAATCATCATCAATATTTATTTCGACGTCATAGGAACGGTGTTCTATTGCCTCTAGAGTGAATAAGCTTGAAAGACCTTCTCCGTAAGGGGTGGAGAATTCAACAAGGGTCTTTTCTGTGTGGATTTTAACGATGCGCGATATTGTGATTTTCATGAGTTTGTTAGTGGGAGGGTTTTTGATGAGGTTTTTCTTTGAATTAAAAATCTAAAAAAATGCCCAATGGCTTTTAGAGTTAATCCCGAATTATTGGAATAGCAGAGAAAGGTTGTCTAAGGCTTCCAAAATTGGATTCCTTCCATATGACGCTCAATATCGTCCATGTCATCCTCTTCGAGGGTTGAATCAAATTTTGTAGAGATGATTTTTCTCACCTTCGCAAGTCTTTGAGTCATCTTCTCGTTGTCAATAAAATCGGTAGTCGCTTTTTGATAATCGTTGACAGGCATGTCGCAATAGTAGCTTCCAATTTTGTGCAGCGAAATCAAGATAAATTCAATTTCCGCTATAACCTCAAGGGCGTCCTCTCCATTAATTTCTATTGTTTTATTGTTTTCTAACATTGATTTTTCCGTAAGTGAGACGATTTTTTTGTCATTAAAAATTGACTGGTGAAAAAGGGTAGGTTTATTTTCTTCGATGAAGAATAAATTTGTCAATTTTGGTCGTTTGCTTTGGCTTTCTAGTTAGATAGTAGTTAAATTTTTCCTCCAGTCCAAGGTTCACATCCTGTTGCTTTGTGCGTTCAAAAATTTTAATTATTTTGCTGAACAAATCTCCCATGTCTTTTTGAGAGGATTCAGAATCTTTCCATATTAAATCTATTGGGCGCTCCACGCCGGCGCTGAGTAGGTCCCATAAAGCATTGAGGTTGTTTCCATAAGAATCCGTCACTGAAAAAGCAATGGCTATTTTTTCATGAAACTCTTGCTCTGATGAAATGGTTAAGCCGTCAAGTACTATCATCATCTTTAAAGCTCACTTCCACGTTTCAAAGGATTAACGGAGTCGTAAGGGTTGCTAGTTGTGAAAAGTGAGCACTACCAGTCTGGCCGTCTCACCCATATATGTATAAAAGGTCGTTGATCAGTTTCAGTTCTTCATGCGTGCACTGAGAATTATTGTATCGTCGAATGTTTTCCAGCACTCCCCTGACCGGGACCTGACGCGTTGGATCTTGGACTATTTCGATCAAGCGGTCGTAATCGGGATCTCTTCCTTTTAAATATTTTTCGATCAATTCTTTGAGTGCTATGCGAGACTCTAAGTCTGTTAGCAATATTTCTACTCTTGCATTGGTGGCTTCATCAGTTTTAACGACAGTGGGAAACCCCTCTGATTGCAGTTTGGCTACTAGAGCGGATATTGACAACGCCATGGCGTGGTGAACAGTTCTGGGTCTATGTTGAGGTTTGCAAGAAGGGCGTTGATTTCCGCTTCAGAGTTCATGGTTTCTATTTTTACGATACTAATGTCTCGGTCGTCCACTCCATCGCTTGTTTCAAGTGTTTCGGTGGGGATTGTAAATATTACTAATGCATATCGGAAATTTTTTGATTGGTGGATAAATTTGTAATATTGATGCGGATCATTGGTAAAGTGGTATTTTTAGATGGCGTATAATGAAATCCATTTTCTTAGTGAATGGTTTTCGGACTCTAGCTCTTGCGCAATGTTGTTGTAGCCTGTTCCGTCGATCCCGTTCCATACACTTCTTGGAATACATTTATGTCCTGTCATTTTTTCCTCGAGCGGATTTTGAAAAGGGGGTGGATTTATTTCCTTTAACGAAAAAATAAATCTGTATCCTCTGGTTTTAATATTCTAGAAAGGGAAATCATTTTTTATTAAGCTGTATGTGAAAAGGGGAAGGTGGTGGGATTGTCTTCAAGAACGTAATGTATAAAAGGGGTTGAAAGGGGGGCGGATTTATTTTTTTCAGCGAAGAATAAATTTTGGTTTATGCTTCAAGCATAAAATCTTCGATTTTTTTAATAAATTCGATCTTGTTTTTTGTTTTGAATTCCCCTAGGAATGTCTCAGAATTTTTTAAAGGGTTCCCTTTGTTGTCGTACTTGACCGTTAGGAATTCAATTACAAACTCTCCCGATGGATCTCCTTCTGGTTCAACTCTGGAGTCAAAGCAGTGTCCCGTAGTTTGTCGTGCACCACCTAGTAAAACTGAGCTACTAAACCATTCTGCAGTTTCGGGGGTGAGGTCAACCTCGTAAAGGTTGTTGATTGTGATTGTCCATCCATTTGGTACTCGGAGGGGTTGGAGTTCGTGTTTAAGTTTTGTTCTCATATTAATTGATTTTTTTCCATGTATAAAAGGGAAGATGTATAAAAAGGGGGTGGTATTATTTTTTTGAACGAGAAATAGATCTGTCCCCTTTGTCTTTGGGGGGGGGGGGGGGGGGGGGGGGGGGGGGGGGGGGGGGGGGGGGGGGGGGGGG